>DASQZT010000043.1:0-64218 GCA_035638575.1 Bryobacteraceae bacterium | reverse complement strand
CGTTGCCCGGACAAACGTGTAAGCGATGCAATGCCTGGCGTATCCCCTGCATACACATCAGACCGCGAATTGCGCCGCCTCCCAACGAGCTATCCGATTGAGGAATTGCGGCTTGCCGGAGTAGAGGTTTCGAAGGACCGTTGTCCGGCCCGGATCGGCTTTTGTGGGCACTTCGGCGTAAATAATAGAAAAGAAGCCGATTGTGGGCATTGCGCAAGCAACGCGCCGGTTCCAGTACAATCATAAGCAACCAGCCAGATGGCACTCACCGTAGGAGAGCGACTGGGTCCCTACGAAATCCTGGCATGCATCGGCGCGGGCGGGATGGGTGAGGTGTATCGCGCCCGCGATCCGCGCCTCAATCGCGACGTCGCCATCAAGGTCTCGCAGGAACGATTCTCCGACCGCTTCGAGCGCGAAGCGCGCGCGGTGGCGGCACTGAACCATCCCAACATCTGCCATATCTACGACGTCGGCCCGAATTACCTGGTGATGGAATTGGTGGATGGCGAGTCGCCCCAGGGGCCGCTGCCGCTGGAAGAGGCTCTGCGCATCGCGCGGCAGATCGGCGATGCGCTGGAAGCGGCGCACGAGAAGGGCATCGTGCATCGCGATCTGAAACCGGGGAACATCAAGGTCAAGGCGGACGGGACGGTGAAGGTGCTGGATTTCGGGCTGGCGAAGACCGTCGAGACGGCATCGGGCGACCCGCAGAGCTCGCCCACCATGACCATCTCGCCCACGCACGTGGGAATGATCCTGGGTACGGCCGCGTATATGTCGCCGGAGCAGGCGCGCGGCAAAGCGGTGGACAAACGCGCCGACATATGGGCCTTCGGCGTGGTGCTGTACGAGATGCTCACCGGAAAGCGGCTGTTCCAGGGCGGGGATCTGACGGAAACTCTGGCGTCGGTGGTGAAGGAGGAGCCGCGTTTGGATGAGGCTCCGGCGAAGGTGCGGCGGCTGTTGCGAAAATGCCTGGAGAAAGATCCGAAACGGCGTCTGCGCGACATCGGCGACGCGTGGGAGTTGCTGGAGGAGGGGGCGGAAACCGCTCCCTTACGGTCGCGGCTCGGAATGGTGGGGTGGATCGTGGCGGCAGTGCTGACAGTGATCGCCGCGATCTCGCTGTGGGGCTGGCTGCGGCCGGCACCGCCGGCTGCTCGGACCGTGACCCACTTCACGACTGCTCTTCCCGAGGGAACTGGCCTATCCGGCGTCATAGCGGTGTCCCGCGATGGATCGCGCGTCGCCTTTTCGGGAGGGCCTCGACGGGAGATCTATGTGCGGATGATGGATCAGCTCGAAACAAGACTGATCCCCGGAACGGAGGGGGCCCTTTTCCCTTCTTTCTCGCCGGATGGCCAGTGGATCAGTTATGTAGACCAGGCCACACCGCGGCAACTGAGAAAAGTCTCAGTGGCCGGCGGGCCGTCTGTGGCGCTGGCAGAGGCCCCAATAGGACACCCCCCGGCTCCGAACTGGGAAGACGACGGCAACATCCTTTTCAGCACCAAGGGCATGCTGCTGCGGGTGCCGTCCGGCGGGGGGCAACCTCAGATCCTGGCCACGCCGGACGCCAGGAGTGGCGAGCTCTACTATGCGGCGCCGCAACTGCTGCCTGGCGGCCGCAATGTCCTCTTTACGGTCTGGAGGACGCAGGGCGCTTCGGCGGTGGTGCTCAACCTGCAAACGGGCGAGAAAAAGACCGTGCTCGAGAGCAATTCATTTGCTCGATTTGCGAATACCAACCCGCCGTCGGGGATTGGCCACCTGGTCTACTACGACGGAGCGACCGGATCGGTGATGGCCGTGCCCTTCGACGCGAACCGCCTTCAGGTAAAGGGTTCGCCAGTCCCCGTGCTGGATGGAGTTCAAGATTGGGCCGGTCCGTTTGGCTCACTCGGTTTCTCCGATTCGGGCACGCTGGCATATGTTCTTGGCGCCAGCCCAACATTTACAAACAATACGCTGGTCTGGGTGGACCGCAAGGGAGCAGAGCAACCGTTGCCGGCGCCGCCGCACGGATACGCCGCCCCGGCCGTTTCGCCGGACGGTGAGCGCGTGGCCTTTGAGATGGCGGAAGGGTCGGTAATGGCCTTCAAGGCCGATATCTGGCTTTACGGCCTGGCTCGCGGCACACTGACCCGCCTCACGTCCGATGAGGCCAGTTTCGCCCCGGTTTGGACCCCGGATGCGAAGTTGATTTACACGTCTTACGACCGCACAGGGCGAGGCTGGGGGGCTCGCTCGATACCCGCCGACGGTAGTGGCCCGGCCACGGTTGTTGCCACGCTGCAACCTGTTTTTGGAACTATTGCCAGCTCGGTATCGCCCGATGGCAAACTGGCCATCGGATATGAATTGCGACAGGGAGGGCCTCGGTCACAGTTCGGCATGTGGCTGTTGTCCCTGGCCGGGGGCGCTTCCGCCGATGCCAAACCGCAACCTTTTTTGGATTCGCAGTTCTCGAAGGCTCAACCTCAGTTCTCCCCGGATGGACGGTGGGTTGCCTATCAGTCGGATGAGACCGGGCGCTACGAGGTTTATGTGGCGCCGTACCCCGGTCCCGGAAGAAAAGAGCCCGTTTCCAACGGGGGCGGGACAATGCCGCGATGGGCTCGTACCGGCCGCGAGCTATTCTACCGCAACGGTGACAAGATGATGGCAGTGGATATCCAGACGACCCCGGCTTTCCGCGCCGGTGCTCCTCAGTTGCTTTTCGAAGGGCACTATTTAGATCCTGGTTTCGACTACAGTGCGACTTACGATGTTTCGCCGGATGGCAAGCGGTTTCTGATGCTCAAGCCGGTGGCCGCACAGAACACGGGTCCCGGTCAATTACACGTGGTGGTGAACTGGTTCGAGGAATTGCGCCGGCGCGTGCCGGCGGAGAAATAGAGTTCTCCTGCGATGGAACGCCGGCAGCAGATCGAATCGCTATTCCAGGAAGCGTTGCAGCGTCCCGCCAAAGCCCTGTTCCCGGCGCCCATCTTCGGCGGCAGCCGCTTGTTACGTTCGCACGAATACGATGTCACCGGCGACGGGCAAAGATTCCTGATCAACAGCGCGCCGCTGGAAGAATCCGGTGCGTCCTCTCCCATCACCGTGGTGCTGAACTGGCAGGCGGCGCTGAAGAAGTGAAGCGGGCGGGGGGCTCACGCGCCCGACGCGAAGACACGTGCCACGTGTTCCAATGTTGTTTGAGGACATCCGACGTGACTCATCTCTCCCGCCGCCGCTTTCTTCTTGCCTCCGCCCTGGCCCCGGCCGCTGCCGCCGCGCCAGGACCGCCGTCCGCCTACGGCGCACTGCCTTCCGCGCGCCAGGTCCGCTGGCACGAAATGGAGACCTACGCGTTCCTCCACTTCACGGTCAACACCTTTACCGACCGCGAATGGGGCAACGGCGACGAGGATCCGAACGTGTTCAACCCGACGGCCTTCGATGCCGATGCCATCATCCTCACCTTGAAGGCCGGCGGAATGACGGGCGCCATCCTCACGTGCAAGCATCACGACGGCTTCTGCCTGTGGCCCACGAAGACCACCGAACACTCGGTGCGCGGCTCGTCGTGGCGCGGCGGGAAGGGCGACGTGGTCAAGGACCTCGCGGAGGCCGCCCGCCGGCACGGGTTGAAATTCGGCGTGTATCTTTCGCCCTGGGACCGCAACAACGCGCAGTACGGCAAGCCAGAATACATCGCGGTCTACCGCGAGCAGTTGCGCGAGCTGCTGACGGGGTACGGGCCGATTTTCGAAGTGTGGCACGACGGCGCCAACGGGGGCGACGGATACTACGGCGGCGCTAGGGAAAAGCGCGTCATCGACAAGCGCACTTACTACGACTGGCCGAAGACCTGGGACCTGACACACTCGCTCCAGCCCGACGCGGTGATCTTCAGCGACGTGGGGCCGGACATCCGCTGGGTGGGGAACGAGCGCGGGTTCGCCGGCGACACGTGCTGGGAGACTTACGATCCCGTGGGCCAGGGCGGCGGCGCGGCCTCGCCCGGCGACGTGAAGGCCAGCCAGAGCGGCACCGGCACGCGCAACGGCGCGAAGTGGCTGCCGCCGGAGTGCGATGTTTCGATCCGCCCGGGCTGGTTCTGGCATGAGCGCGAGAACGAGCGCGTGAAGACTCCGGCGCAGCTTCTCAACCTGTACTACCGCTCGGTGGGGCGCGGCGGGAGCCTGCTGCTCAACGTGCCTCCGGACCGCCGGGGCCTGTTGCATGAGAACGACGTAAAGGCGCTCCGCGAGTTCGGCGGCCTGGTCGGTTCCACGTTCGCCCAGAACCTGGCCGCCAAGGCCAAGGTCACGGCCTCACAGGTGCGCGGGAAGAGCAAGTCGTTCGATCCGCGCAATCTGCTCGACGGCGACCGCTACAGCTATTGGAGCTCCGACGATGGCGTCACCACCGCCGACGTCGTGTTCGACATGGGCCACCACGTCACGTTCAACGTGATCCGCCTCCGGGAAAACATCCGGCTGGGGCAGCGCGTGGATGCGTTCGCGGTGGACGAAGGCAAGGACGGCGGCTGGTCGCCGGTGGCCGAGGCCACGAGCATCGGAGCGTGCCGCCTGATCCGCACCGAAAAAGATGTGACGACGAGCCGCGTTCGCCTGCGCATCACGCAAGCGGCCGCATGCCCGGCGATCTCGGAATTCGGGCTGTTTCGGGAGGGGCAGGCATGATGCGGCGCAACTCCTTGCGCAGCGGCTCGACGCCGCGGGCGTAGATCATCTTGTACGCCGCGCAGAAGTAGTCCAGCTCCTCGAACTTGCCATGCGGCCCGTGGCGGAACTTGGGGCATCCGCCGTGGCAGATGTTCTGGTACTCGCAGACCTGGCACTCGGGATGGGCCAGCGTCTTCTTAGAGGCGAAACTGTAGCGGCGGGTGCGGCGCGCGATCTCGGCCCACGAGTCGAGCGTGATGTTGCCCAGCTTCCAGGCGGTTTCCACGAAGAAGTCGCAGGGGTAGACGTCGCCGTTGTACTCCACCACCACGTAGCTGTCGCATGTTTCATGCATGGTGCAGGTGCCGGGCTTTTGTCCGGCCAAGGCTTCCGCCAGGTTGTCGAAGAAGCGGATGCGGACGTTGCGGCGGTCGGGCCACCATGCGTCGAACACCTCGACCAGGAATCGGCCGTACTGCTCGGCGGTTATGGTGTAGGGCAGGGGCGCGCCGGCGGCATCGAACTCCGCCAGCGGAATGAACTGCATGTGATCGATGCCCAGCCCGCGGAAGAACCGGTACAACTCCTTGGGGCGGCCGACGTTCGCCTGGCTGAGCACGCAAAGGATGTTGAACTCCACGCGCTGCTGCTGGAGCAGCTCGACGCTCTGGATCACGCGCTTCCAGGTGCCGCGGCCCTCCTTGTGGACACGGTAGCGGTCGTTCATCTCTTCGGGGCCGTCGAGCGAGAG
Source organism: Bryobacteraceae bacterium (assembly GCA_035638575.1). Classification (GTDB taxonomy): domain Bacteria; phylum Acidobacteriota; class Terriglobia; order Bryobacterales; family Bryobacteraceae; genus DASQZT01. The sequence goes on along the minus strand of DASQZT010000043.1, from coordinate 58,788 downwards.
GCCCACCAGCCACTGATACTCGCGGAAGAGGTCGCACCAGTGCTTGTCCAGCAGGATGCCGTTGGTCTGGATGGCGTTGCTGACGCTCTGGCCGTTGCGGCCGTACTGCTTTTCGAACTCCACGAGCTTCTCGAAGAACGGCAGGCCGGCCAGGGTGGGTTCGCCGCCCTGAAACGCGAAGACGCTTTGCGGGTAGGAGTAGAAAAGGTAGGAGTCGACGAGGCGCTCGAGCGTGTCGAGGGTCATGCGGCGTCCGGGGAGGGCCTGGTAGGGATCGGCGTCGCGATCGAGATAGAAGCAGTAGGCGCAGGCGAGGTTGCAGACCGCCGAAGCGGGCTTGATCAGCAGGGAGCTGATGCGCGGCGCCGCGCCGGTGACCACGCTCTCCGAGTACAGCGGGAAAAGATTCGTGCCCGCACCCATGTATCGAGTGTAGCAGGGGGAGGGAGGGGGGCCCTTACGGGTTCTTGACGGACTTCAGCCACTGTTCCGCCATGGTCTCCAGCTCGTCGGCGATGTCAGGAAAGCGGTGGCGGAGGTTTTGCGATTCCGCCTGGTCCTCGTCCAGGTTCGAAAGGAATAGGGCGTCGTCGCCTTCGAGAGACTGGCTGCCCTGCGGCGTGCCGTCGAAGGTCTTGCCGTTCTTGACCAGCTTCCAATTGCCGCGGCGCACGGCGAGCTGCCCGCCAGAGGACCAGTAGATGGCATCGTGGCGCGACCGGGCGGAGGCGACCGCCATGGGAAGCACATCGAAGCCGTCCATGGTCCGGTCGGCGGGCACGTTTACGCCGGCCGCCTGGCAGATGGTGGGCAGCACGTCCAGATGGCTGCCGACTTGCGGCAGCACTTGCGCCTTCGGAATCATGCCGGGCCAGCTCAGGATCATGGGCACGTGCATGCCGCCATCGAACGCGCTGAACTTGTTGCCGCGGAACGGAAGGTTGCGGCCGGCGGTGGCGGGCTTCTGATCGAGCCCCGCGCGCGCTTCGCGGGTGGCGCCGTTGTCGGCGCTGAAAAACACGAGCGTCCGCTCGTCGAGCCGAAGCTCCCGGAGGGCGGCGATCACCTGCCCCACGCCGTCATCCGCCGCCGCCAGCATGGCCGCGTAGGTGCGCCGCTCGGGATCGAGCGAGCGAAAGCGCGCCACGTATTTTTGCGGGGCGTGCATGGGATAGTGCACGGCGTTGAACGGCAGGTATAGGAAGAACGGGTTGGCGCGGTTGTCGCGAATGAACTGGACGGCCTCGCGGGTGAACAGCTCGGTGGAATACTGGCCGTCTTCGAAAACTTCGGTGCGGTTGCGCCAGAGGTCGTGATAGTTCACGGTGCGCGGCTCGCCCCAATAGTAGCGGTGCGAGAAGAAGTCGATGCAGCCCGAGTGAAAGCCGAAGAAGCGGTCGAAGCCGTGGGCGTTGGGCGCGGTGTCGGGCCCGGAACCCAGGTGCCACTTCCCAAAAATGCCGGTGGCATAACCGGCGGGCTTCAGCAGCGACGCGATGGTGCGTTCCGTGGGGGCGAGCGGCGGACCGTTATCGGGCACGCCCGCGCGGATGGGATAGCGGCCGGTGAGAAGGCCGGCTCGAGATGGGGCGCACACCGGCGCGGCGGCGTACCAGTTGGTGAAGCGCGCGCCGGAGGAAGCCAGGGCGTCGATGTTGGGCGACTGCAGATCGGTGGCGCCCCAGCAGCCGAGGTCGTGGCAGCCCAGGTCGTCCGCCAGGAAGAAGATGAAATTGGGGCGGCGGGCCTCATTGCGCGTTTGCGGGGCCTCGTTGCGTGTTTGCGCGGCCGCGCCGGCAGCCGCGGCGGTGAGGAAAGCTCTGCGGGAGACCATGGCCACATGCTAGCGCACGACGGCACGATTGCGGCATACTGCGGTCATGGCAACCAACGGCCCGACGCGGAGAGAGTGGCTCTCGGCAGTCCCCGCGGCGATGTACGCGGGGCTTCCCGCGGAGGCGGCGGCACAGACCGGCGCCAACGCCACGCGGCCCAACATCATCCTGATCATCTCCGACCAGTTCCGCTGGGACTGCGTCGGCGCCATGGGGCTGAACCCCATGAACCTGACGCCGAATCTCGACCAGATGGCCAATCGCGGCGTACTGTTCCGATCGGCATTCTGCAACCAGCCGGTGTGCGCACCGGCGCGCGCCAGCATCTTCACCGGACAGTACCCGAGCCGGCACGGCGTGTGGAAGAACGGGTTCGGGCTGGCGGAGAACGCCGTCACGCTGGCCGGCACGCTCCGCCAGCAGGGATATTCGGCAAACTACATGGGCAAGTGGCACCTCGCGGCGGGCGCGGGCAACGGCGCCGAGATCGCCGGTGCGGTGCCGCCCGCGCAACGCGGCGGGTTCGCCGACCTTTGGGAAGGCGCCAACGCGCTGGAGCACACCTCGCACGCCTACGAAGGCGACCTGTTCGACAACGACGGCAAGCCGATCCACTTCTCGGGACAGTATCGGACCGACTTCATGACGGGCCGCGCGCAACGGTTTCTGCGCTCCTTGAAATCGCCGTTCCTGCTGGTCCTGTCGTATCTCGAGGTGCATCACCAGAACGACAGCGACACCTTCGATCCGCCCAAGGAGTTCGCCAAGCGGTATCCCAATCCATACATCCCGCCCGACCTGCGACCGTTTCCGGGCTCGTGGCCCAGCCAGCTTTCGGACTACTACAGGTGCGTGGCCAAGATGGACGAGACGGTCGGAACGATCCGCAGGACGCTGGCGGAAACCGGACTCGACCGCAACACCATCCTGGCCTTCTTCAGCGATCACGCCTGCCACTTCAAGACGCGCAACACTGAGTACAAGCGCAGCCCGCACGAAGGCTCGATTCACATCCCGCTGATCATCGAGGGGCCGAGCTTCAACCGGTCGATGGCGGTGGACCAACTGGTCAGCCAGGTGGACTTCGCGCCCACGCTGCTGGAAGCGGTGGGCGTGCCGGTTCCAGCATCCATGCAGGGCCACAGCTTTCTCAGGCTGCTCGACCGCCGCACGGAGGGATGGAGCAACGAGGTGTACTTCGAGATGTCGGAGTTCGTGACCGGGCGCGGGCTGCGCACGCCGCAGTACACGTACGCGGTCTCGGCGCCGAAACCGCCGGGGTGGAGGGCCGTGGCTTCCGCTGAGAAGTACGTGGAGTACATCTTATACGACCTTTTCGGCGACCCCTACCAGCAGGTCAACCTGGCGGGGCGCGCGCCGTACCAGCAGGTGTCGGAGGGCCTGCGCAAGCGGATGCTGGAGCGGATTCGCGAAGCCAGCGGGGCCGCTCCGGCGATCGAGCCGAGCTGGTTCCCATACTCCTAGCCATGCCTACCCGACCGCGTCCTTTTCTGAGCGCCGAGTGGCGATACCTGGTGATGCTGAACTACGAAATCGATCCCGCGCGGATCGCGAACCTGGTTCCGCCCGGCACGGAGCCGGACCAGTTCGCCGGAAAGACCTACGTCAGCCTGGTGGGGTTCCGTTTTCTGAGCGCCCGGGTTCGCGGCATGTGGATTCCGTTCCACTCCGATTTCGACGAGGTCAACCTGCGATTTTACGTGCGCCGGGTGACGGGGGAAGGGGCTGGTGGTGGAACCGGGGGCGCGCGGGGAGGCGCGACGGGGCGCACGTCCGGAGGTGAATCGCGGCGCGGAGTGGTGTTCGTGCGCGAGATCGTTCCCAGGTCGGCGGTGGCCACGGTGGCGCGCCTGTTTTTTCACGAGAACTACATTTCGCTGCCCATGGCTCACCGGATCATGGAGCCGGTATCAGAGCACGGCCGCATCCAGGCAGAGTACCGTTGGCGGCACGGCGGGAACTGGAACACGCTGCGCCTGGAATGTTCCGGACGCCCGATGATGCCGGCAGAGGGCTCGTTCGAGCAGTTCATCACGGAGCACTACTGGGGCTACGCCACGCAACCGGACGGTGGCTGCCTGGAGTACCAGGTGGAACACGATCCGTGGCGCGTGTGGACCGCGGCCAGCGCGAGCTTCGAGGGCGAAATGGCGGCGCTCTACGGGCCACAGTTGGCGAGCTACTTGAACCGGCCGCCGGATTCGGCGTTCCTGGCGGAGGGATCGACGGTGGCGGTTTATCCCGGCAGCCGCATCACCGGGCCGTAAACGCCTGCCGCAACTTCTCCCAGGTAGCCGCCAGGTCCTCGGGCAGCACCCGCGTCTCGCCCACGGCGGTCATGAAGTTGGTGTCGCCGGTCCAGCGCGGCAGGATGTGCAGGTGGACATGGTCCGCGATGCCCGCCCCGGCGCTGCGCCCGATGTTGATCCCCAGGTTCAGCCCCTCGGGACGGTAGAGAGCGCGCAGGTGCTTCTCGCTCGAGCGCGCCAGGCGGATCAATTCCACCAGCGCGGCGTCCGACAGGTCTTCGAGGTTGGCCACGTGCTCGTAGGGCACGACCATGATGTGCCCGTTAGTGTAGGGGAACCGGTTGAGGATGACGAAATTGCGCTCCGCGCGGTGAACGATCAGGCTGTCCTGGTCGCGATCGCCGCGTGCCGCCGCGCAGAAAATGCACTCACCGGGTTCCCCCGACTTGGTGATGTACTGGTAGCGCCAGGGGGTCCAAAGATAATCCATGCCGGGGGAGAGCCGCCGCTAGAGCGGGTTGGAAACCTCTTCGGACGGCGGCATCGGGGTGGCCGAATTGTTGACCACGTCCTTCAGCTCTTTGCTAGGCTTGAAATACGGAATTTTCTTAGCGGGGACGTCAACCCGCGCTCCCGTCTTCGGGTTGCGGCCGATGCGGGGCTGCCTCTGGCGCGTGCGGAAACTGCCGAAACCACGGATCTCGATTTTGTCGCCGGTGCGCAGGGAACGCACGATGCTGTCGAAAATGGCCTCCACGATGACCTCGGACTCCTTCCGCGTCATCTCCACAACCCGGGAGACTTCTTCAATCAGATCGGCCTTTGTCATCGCACTCTCCTACTTCTTGTGAAACAAATACAAAAACGCAGTATCTCGTGAATACAAAAGATTTGCAAGCTACTCGGGGTTACGGTCCTTCAGGCTCATGACCTCTTCGATGGTGGTGGTGGCGGCGGCGGCCTGACGCTGATAATCCTCCAGGCGGTTTTTTTCCTCGTCGTCGGCCACGGCGCGCAGGCTGAGGCCGATTTTCTTCTCCGCCTCGCTCATTTTAATGACTTTAAAGTCCAATTCCTGACCCAGGGCCAGGGGTGGCTCCTCGGATCCGCGCCGCCCGGAATAGCCGGGCACCTCGGAGAAGTGGCAGAGCCCTTCCACCCCCTCGGCCAATTCGACAAACGCCCCGCCGAAACTGGCCAGGCGGCACACCCGCCCGTGCACCGTGTCGCCCACCTGGTGATGTTGAAAATAACTTTCCCAGGCGTCGGGCTGAAGCTGCTTGATGCCTAGCGAGAGGCGGTGGGAGCCCGAATCGATATTCAAGATCACGGCCTGCACGACCTGACCCTTCTTCAGGATCTCGGAGGGATGCTTAACGCGCTTGGTCCAGGAGAGGTCGGAAACATGCACCAGGCCGTCGATGCCCTCCTCGATCTCGATAAACGCGCCGAAATCGGTCATATTGCGCACGCGCCCTTCGACCACCGAACCCACGCTGTAGCGGCTGTCGATGGTGGTCCACGGGTTGGGCTCGAGCTGTTTCAGGCCGAGGGAAATGCGGCGGTCCTTCTGGTGCACTTCGAGGATCACGGCTTCCACCTGGTCACCCGGCTTGACGACTTTGGAGGGGTGCTTCATGCGCCGCGACCAGGTCATCTCGCTGATATGGATCAGGCCTTCTACGCCGGGCTCCAGCTCGACGAAAGCGCCGTAGTCGGTGACGTTGACCACGCGCCCGATGACGCGGCCGTTGGCGGGGTAGCGTGCGGCCACGGTCTCCCATGGGTCGGGCTCGAGCTGCTTGATTCCGAGGGAAACGCGCTCCTTGCCGCGGTCGAACTTGAGTATCTTGACGGTGATCTCGTCTCCCACGTGGAGCACTTCGGAGGGATGGTTAATCCGGCCGTAGGACATGTCGGTGACGTGCAGGAGGCCGTCCAGGCCGCCGAGATCAATGAACGCGCCGTAGTCCGTGAGGTTCTTCACCACGCCGGTCACCACGGCGCCTTCCGCCAGGTGCTCGAGCGTGGCGCTCTTGCGGAGGTTGATCTCCTCCTCGACCGCGGCTTTCCGCGAGACCACTACATTGCCGCGGCGGCGGTTGAGCTTGATGATCTTGACCGGGATGTCCTGTCCCACCAGCGCATCCAGGTTGTGGACGGGCCGCGGGTCCGCCTGGGAGCCCGGCATGAAAGCTTTGATCCCGACGTCGACGGCGAGGCCTCCCTTCACGCGCCCCAGCACGTGACCGGAAATGACCAACTGCTCCTGGTGGGCTTTGTCGAGGTTGTCCCAGATGCGCAAGCGGGCCGCGCGGGTGTGGGAGAGGAGCACGTAGCCTTCGGGCTGCTCGCCGTGCTCGATCATCACGTCGACCACGTCGCCGGCCTGAACGGTGATTTCACCGGTGCGGGTCTGAAACTGCTCTATGGGGACGAGGCCTTCACATTTGTAGCCGAAATCGATGATTACGTCCTTACCAGTAATGCCCAGGACTGTTCCCTGCAAAACTTCATCGGCGGCCGGCGGGGCAAAGTGGCTGTAATCATCGAGGAGATCCTCGTAGTTTTCGGGAACCCCAGGGTCCACTTGCCCGTTGTTATGGTCTACGGCCATGACGCCTCCGCCGATCACTGAGTCACCGATGGCAGCAGGGTTCGCGGGTGCTGCGACGGAATGCAAGCAAACGTGAGCAGGTACGCTTCAGCTTCACCCGTTACGTTGTTGGTCGAGACCATGCACCAATTACCGGCAACCACTTGAGAGGTCAGTATGTTAGCAAATATACGCCGACAGATCGAAAGTTGTCAACGGCCCCTTCCGGCGCGGAACGGTGGTTTTCGCCCAACGGCACCCCGGGCCAAGGGGCACGGGAAGCGGTTCACCGGCATCAGCAGGCGAAACTCCGGCCGCGGAGGGAGATCGCCAGGCACCGGCGATTGTGAAGGAACGAACACTATAAGGACATGGATGGGGATCAAGAAAAAGAGAAGCGCCCCGACGAGTCGGGACGGACCCGGAGGGTTCCACGAGGTCTGGTTACTCGCCGGTTATCGCCTTCCAGGTCTTATCCGGATTGAAGCGGGTAACCTGGCGGGCTAGGGTAGCCGTGACACTGCCGAGATCCTTCTCGTAGACGACGCCGTGGTGGCTGACCAGGAAGGTCTTGATGCCCGACACGCCATATTCGGCCGGGTAAGCGATCAGCGCGAATCCGCCGATCATCTTGCCTTTTACGACATAATCCATAGCGCCGCCGGGGGCGTCGGGCCCCTGGGCTTTCAGGATATGGAAGTAGTAGCCGTGATACGGCGAGGGCTTCTTTCCCTCGGCGAACAGGGCGGCGGCAGCATCGGCGAAACCCTTGGGCACCAGGTTGTCGGACTCGCCTTCCCAATACAGCCCGTCCTTCTTGCCGGGAGTGCTCACGATTTTCTGGGCATACTCGAGTATGCCGTCCGCGTCGCGGTCGTGGGCGGCATACTCCGTTTGGGCTTCCACGTAGCCGCGGCACACGTCGATGGCCGTCATTTCGTTGCGGCCCACGCGGCGCGCCAGCACCTCCACCCGTCCCGCCGCCGAATCGAAATACCAGTGGTTGTTCTTATGGACCAGGGGAACCGGGAACGGCCAGTCATCCGGCCCCACGATCAGGGTCGCGCGGTTCGGATTGCCGGGGTCCGTGGAGACCTGCATTTTGGATTGCGCGAGGCCGGCGAAGCGCTCACGGCCGGCTTTGTCTTCGGCTGCATCGCCGGACTCGGCGATGTCCTTGCCGGCGGGTCCGAAAATCTTCAAGAGCGCCGCGGTATCGTTTTTCGCGGTGGCGTCGATTAACGCCTGGGCCGCTTCCTGCGCGGTCGCGAATGTCTGGCCCGCGGATTGCGCATGAACCAACGCCAGCCCCGCGGCGAATACGGCGGCGAAGCACAAGGCGGTTCGCATCATCTTCTCCTTCCACCACCACCAGACGGGGCGGACCTGGCTGGCGCCGATCGTGCGGCGGGCATGCTCCTGGCGGGCCCCATGCTGGAATAGCCATGATCGGCGTGGGCGCGGGCGGCGGCGCCCGAGCTTTCGCTGCCGCCGAACACGCTGCGGTTCCGCGCCTGCGGCGCACTTTGCGGGACCTGGCGGTTGCCGAAGCGTTCCGCGGGCTGGGACGGCGCACGATTCTGTTGAACCTCCGGCCGCTGCGCCACATTCTGCCTCACGTCCCCGCGGTAGCGCTGCTGTAGTGCGGCGTTGGCGTAGGGCACTCCCTGGCGGTGCGCCACGTCGTGCGTCCAAACCGAGGTTCCATGCACGTCGCGGACATTTACGGAATTGAAGTTGTACCGATGGATGAAGGCGTTGTTGACGATCACGGTGCGGTTGCCCCAGCCGGGATGCCAGCCCCAACCGCCCCAGCCGCCCCAACCGCCGCCGAAGAAGAGACCCATGTCGATGCCTCCGTAGAAGCCAAAACCAAGTCCGCCGACGATCACGCTGCGAGGCGGCCACCACCAGTGCGGATACGGATACCAGAGCGGCGGGCCCCAGATCCACGCGGGATCGTAACAGGGAACGTAAATCATGTCCGGAGCGACCGGCATGATCTCGATATACGGCTGGCCGCCCTGGTTTTCGGTGACCACATTTTCTTGCGGAGTGGGAGCCAGCTTGCCGGCCTGCTGCGCTTTCTGGCGCATGCGTTGCACGGCGTCCATGACGTCCTGCTGTTGGGCGAGGAAAGCGTTCCCCAGATTGGTGGTCCAGGTGACGTCGTCGTTGAGACGCTTGACCACATCGGGAAAGACCACCAGCGCCTGGATACTGGGATCCCAGTTCTGTTGTTGCGCTGCCTGAGTGAGCGCCGGTCCGGTAATTCCAGGGTTCCTCTGAAGCCACTGAAATGCCTGGACCACCTCCAGGGGGTATGTAGTGGCCACCAGGACCTGGCTCAGCAGGGGATCGGGATAGAGCGCGACGGGCGCCACCAGATCGTCGAGTTGCTCGGGTGTGAGTGTCTGGCCGGGCGGCGGAGGTGGCGGCGGCGGAGCATCCTGAGCAAACAGACTGGGGTTGCCGGATGCGAGCAACAGGAGAGCAGCCAGAAGGGCCCCCAGCCGGGTGAAATTCGCGGCAATCGGTTTGCGCATGTTGAACCTCCTCAACCGAGGCATCGGCGCGTTCGAGCGCGATGTCCAACTACTCCAACCAATTGAGTATACGCGGGAAAGGTGCGAGTTGTTACAGGGGGGCGGCGGAATGGCTCGAAATGGCCCGTGGCGGCGGGGGCAAGAACCCTCAGAAGCCGTGAAAGAATGCGCCCGCAGGCGGGCGTCGGCAAGCTGAAGCATGCCCCACCCGTGAACCGGAAAGCGGGTGGTAATGATGTCTCGTGTCTCTCGAGAATCGCGCCACCAAATCCAAAAACGTACCTCCCCTCGGGGCCATCGCCCGAGGGCGTGGCGCCGGCGGATTTCAAGCGGCGCCGGATACCGCTTGCTCACGCGCGCGGCTCGCAAATCTTACGCGCGCAGCTCGGAAATTCATCCTAAGCGCATGAGCCGGAACGGTCATTTCCGGGCAGATCGTCCCCCCACCGTGTAACCTTGCGAAATCCTTCGACGCCTCAACGGGTGTTGCGGAATTATAACTTTGGGGGGCACGAATGAAGTTGTTTGGGGCCACGTTGGTGGCTCTCCTGGCTATGGCGACGGTCGCGTCGGCCCAAGCTCAGCCGGGACAACCGCCCGCCGGCGCGCGAACGCAAGTGGCCGGTGTCATCACCGAGGTAAACGCGCAGGCCAATCAAGTCTCGATCAAAACGGAGAAGGGCGAAACCCTGACGGTCACCACCAGCGAGCGGACCCAGATCCTGCACGCGCAAACCGGCGAGACCGACCCTAAGAAATGGTCCAAAATGGCTCTCTCCGAGATGGCCCCGGGCGATGAGGCGATGGCCATTATCCGGGGAACCCTCGACCAAAAGCCCTTGGCGGCCAGTTCCCTGGTGATTCGCACCAAGGCCGATCTTTCCCAGATGGCCCAGAAGGAACTGGAAGATTGGCGGAAGCGCGGCACCACCGGAACGGTGGCCACGATCGATGCCGCGGCCCACACCCTCACCCTCAAAGCCGGACTGAAGACCCTGACCGTCCAGTCGTCCGAGAAGACCCAGTACCATCGCTATGCCCTGGACTCGGCCAAGGTGAGCGACGCCAAAGTCTCCACGTTCGGCGAGATCAAGGTCGGCGACCAGGTCAACGCCCTTGGCGACAAGACCGAAGACGGTGCAACCATCAAGGCCGAAAGCATTTTCTCGGGCTCGTTCCGCCAGATCGCCGCTACCATCGTTTCGATCGACGCCGGGTCCGGTGAGATGAAAGTCACCGATCTAGCCACGAAGAAGCCCATCATAATCCGGATCAGCAGCAACTCCATCATGAAGAGGCTGCCGGAACAGCTAGCCCAGGGACTGGCGCGCCGGTACCAGGCCAGCGCCCGGGGCGGAGCGCCGGCCACTGGCAATGCGGCACCCGCCGGTCCGGGCGGAGGCGGCATGCGCGGCGGCGGCATGCGCGGCGGCGGAGGCGGCGGCGATATCGGGACCATGGTGGAACGCTTGCCGGCCATGCCGCTTTCCGAGCTGAAACCCAAGGAAGCCATCATGGTGTCCACCACCCAAGGAACCGATCCCACCCGCGTCACCGCCATCATGCTGCTGGCCGGTGTCGAACCGATCTTGACCGCTGCCCCCAACGCCACCCGCGACATCATGAGCGGCTGGAATCTGGGCGGCGGTGGAGGAGGCGAAGGGAATTAATGCCGGCCGCGCCTTCCGGCGCGTCGACCACGCACACGCTGTAGTCGCTCGATAGTCGAAACCAAAATTGCTGAGGAAGTCAATGTTCAAGTTGCGACGGATTTTCTTAATCTTACTGGCAGTGGCCCTGGTGGTATCCAGCGCGCCGGCCCAACAGGTCTCCGGGACGATCCGAGGCGTTCTCACCGATGATTCGGGCGCCGTCATCCCGGCCGCTTCGGTGTCCTTATCGGGCACCAACGGCTTGGACAGGAAGGCGCAGACCCAGGCCGACGGCAGTTACACGTTCCCCGCGCTGCCACCCGGACAATACACCATCCGGGTCTCGTTCCCGGGCTTCGCTCCGTTCGAAAGGACCTTGACGATCAGCGCCAACAACGTTCAAGTGCCCATTCACATGACGGTGAAGGCGCAAAAGCAGGAGGTCACGGTGGAGGGCGAGGCCGGCCCCAGCGTCAGTGTCGAGCCGGACAACAACGCCACCGCGCTGGTGATCAAGGGTGACGACCTGGCGGCCCTTCCGGACGACCCCGACGATCTCGCGGACGCCCTACAAGCCCTGGCCGGCCCGGGCGCCGGACCTGCCGGCGGCCAGATCTACATCGACGGCTTCACCGGCGGCCAGTTGCCTCCCAAGGAGTCCATCCGCGAAATCCGCATCAACCAGAATCCCTTCTCCGCGGAGTTCGACCGCCTGGGCTTCGGCCGCATTGAAATCCTGACGAAGCCGGGGAGCGACCGCTATCGCGGAAGCGCCATGTTCAACGATACCGAGGGGGCTCTCGACTCCCGCAACCCCTTCGAGAGCAACAAGCCGGATTATTCCAGCCGCATGTTCAGCGCTAACTTCGGCGGTCCGATCAACAAAAAGTCTTCCTTCTTCTTCGATGTGCAGCGGCGGCAGATTCAGGACAACGCGATCACCAACGCCTTTTACGTGGATCCGGCCACTTTCAACGTGACGCACTTCACCAACGCCCTGGTGACCCCCAGCAGCAACACCACCTTCTCCCCGCGGCTGGACTACGCGTTGAGCACCAACAACACCCTGACCGTCCGTTTTGAAGAACGCTTGAATACCCGCGACAACCAGGGTTTCGGGGGCAGCCACCTGCCACCCCCCTACGCCGCACCGCCCTTCGTCAACGCCTCCCAGTACAATACCAGCGGCGACGGCCAGAACCTCATGATCACGGAAACCTCGATTCTCAACCCCAAGGTGGTTAACGAGACCCGCTTCCAATGGACGCGAAACATTACCCAGTCTTTTGGCAACCTGGTGCCCAGCATCAGCGTCTCGGGGGAATTCAGTTCCGGCGGCAACGGGCTGGGCGGCACGAGGGCGGATCTGGGCCAGCACTTCGAGCTGCAGAACTACACGTCCATCGCGCACGGAGCCCACACCATCCGCCTGGGCGTGCGCCTGCGGCGGGAAAGCGATGAGAACACCAATCCCCAGGGCTTCAACGGCGCGTTCACCTTCAATGGCGGCACCCTGCCGCTGCTCGACTCGTCCAACCAGGAGGTGCTGGATGCCAACGGCAATCCGGTCCTGACCCACCTCACTTCGCTGCAGCAGTACGAGCGCAACCTGCAACTCCTCCAGGCCGGACTCTCCGAAACGCAGATCCAGCAGTTGGGCGGCGGCCCCACGAGGTTCACCATCCAGGCGGGCCAGCCCTATATCGGCATGGTGCGCTGGGATGCCGGTCCGTTCGTCCAGGACGACTGGCGGATGCGTCCGAACGTCACCCTGAGCTTCGGACTCCGCTACGAGATCCAGACTCTCACCAGCGACCACCGCGACGTCGCACCGCGTTTCGGATTCGCCTGGGCGCCCGGCTCGGCGAAAAACGGACGGCAGAAGACGGTGGTCCGCGGCGGCTTCGGCATCTTCTACGATCGCGTCGGCTTCGGACCTTACGAAAACGCGATCCTCAACAACGGCGTCACACAGCTCGAGTACACGGTGACCAACCCCACTTTCTACCCCAACATTCCGCCGCTGTCCACTCTGAACCCGGGCCAGAATACGATTAACTTGGTGGATCCCAAGCTGCGCGCCGATTACAGCCTGCAGGGCGCCATCGGCGTGGAGCGCCAGCTGCCTAAGAGCAGCACGGTTTCGGTGACGTACACCGCCAACCGTTCCAACCACCTGTCGCAAACCGTCCCCATCAACACCCCGCTGCCCGGCACCTATAACGACCTGCTGGCTCCGGGGCCGGCCAATGGCATCTTTCCGTACGGTTACGCGGCCGGCAACATGTTCGAAACCGAATCGGGCGGCCTCCTGCACCAGAGCATTATAATGGTAAGCTTCAACACGCGCTTCAACCGGCGCGTGTCGCTGCAGGGGAACTACCAGTACATGCGCGCCAACGATCTGCCGGGCACGCCCACCAATCCATACGACTTCGCGCAGGACTGGGGCCGCTCGAGCCTGGACCAACATCACAACTTCACGCTTTTCGGCTCGGTGACCGGTCCCAAGGACGTGTTCTTCTCGCCCTTCGTCACGCTGCGCTCCGGCTCGCCCTACGACGTGCTGCTGGGCCAGGATATCTACGGCGACACCTATCTGAATGCGCGCGCGGCCTTCGCGCCGGCGAACGCGACTTGCTCCGGCGTCGGCGGGGTGGTGTGCACTCCCCTGGGCAACTTCATGAGCTACACACCGGGCAGCGCGGTGAACCTGGTGCCCCGAAACTATCTGACCATGGCCGGGCTGGTTTCGCTGAACATGCGCGTCTCGCGGACGTTCGGATTCGGCGCCCATCGGACGGCCGCCGTCAACCCCGCGGACGCGGGAATGGGTATGGGCGGCGGAGATATGGGTGGCGGACGCGGCGGATTCGGCGGCCCCGGCGGCGGCGGTGGCCGCGGCGGCGGCGGTGGTCCGGGCGGTGGCGGCGGTGGTGGTGGGATGCGCGGCGGCGGCGCCATGCGCATGGGCGGCGGCGGCCGTGGCGGCCGGGGTGGTGGCGCGGTATCCGATCGCCGCTTCAGCCTCACGGTTTCGGCCAACGTGACCAATATCCTGAACCACGACAATCCCGGCGGCTACCAGGGAGTGCTGACGTCCAATCAATTCGGGCAGCCCACCGGCGTGAACACGGGATTCGGCGGTGGCCGGGGCGGCGGCGTGGGCGGCAGCGGCACGGCCGCCAACAACCGTCGCGTGGACCTCTCGCTGCGGCTCAACTTCTGAGGGGGCTGGAAGAACGATTTCGAGCCGCAGGTGAAACGCGGATGAATTCACTGCGGCTGTCCACAGAGCGCGAGCGGTTTCCAGAAATAGCAACTCTGCTGGTCACGACGAATGGAGGCGCCAACTAGCGGTGCGGAGCCAGATCGAGCAAGACCGATGCAGGTTCGATATGGGCGCGATTGCGCCGCTGGCTGCCGGCGTCCGGAAGCTCTTCGGCGGAGAGGATCGGCACTTCCTCACGGGGTGGGGAACACAACCGCGCGGCCACTCTTGACGAGGTAGCCGATTCTAGTGCGCTTTTCTCGAGCCCCGACGAAACGAAGCTGCCGCAAGACCGATGAAGCCGATGCCGAGCAGCGCAATGGTCCCGGGCTCGGGAATGGCCTGGATGCCGCCGCCACTGAAACCGGCGCTGCCGGAGTCGCTGCTATTCCCGGGGAAGGTGGCGCAATTGTTGGAGATGGTGTTGGTATTCATCGTGACTGCGCCAGTTTCCGCCAAGGCCCTGCCGCATTCAATCGTTGCGCTGTTATTCAGGGTGATGCTGGCAAGCGCGAGGATATTTCCTTCGAACGAAGTGGTCGTGCCGAGAGTCGCGGAGCTGCCGACCTGCCAATACACACCGGTACCCGCGCTGCCATCGATCACGTGAACAGTCGAACCGCTTGCGGTGGTGAGGGTACTCCCAATCTGGAAAACGAAGAGCGCATTGGGGTTGCCGAGGGCGTCGAGAGTGAGCGTTCCCGTCAGCTGAGCCGACGAATTGAACTTATAGACGCCCGGAGTGAGCGTACCCACTGTACCCAGATCGTCACCAGTCAGGTTGCTAGTGACTGGCAGGAGGCCGAGCGTAGTGAATGCCTCCGAGGTGGCAATCTGAGCCAGGTTCGCGACCGAATCAGTTTGGTGTACCGCTCCTGTGAGTGAAATGCTCCCCAAGCCAGTGATCGAAGTACCTGGCGAGAGACCAAGATCTCCGTAAATGGTGGTCGAGCCGGTGTCGGTCACCGTCGAGGCGCCCAGGACCGCGAAGTTTGCCGCCGAACCCAGGACTGATGCAGCCCATGCCGGGGACGGGCCACAAATGAGCGCGACGAACGGGACAACGAGGGCGAGCCGGGCCGTGTAAGGAATAGGAATTCTCATGCTGTTCTTCCTCCGAGGTTGATGATGGCGGGGGCATTTGCAGAAGAAAACTGCGCGTCGAGGAAGCGACGACCAACGAGGGACACTAGAGACATATCAGCGTTCGTTTTGATGTTCTCCCTCCGCAGTTCGAAAAGCAAGATGTTTCTACGCAAGATGTAGTACCGTTACGCACATAGTTAGTACGATCCCGTGCAAATGCAGCTACGCGTCCGGCTATCTCCTAACATCGCCGCAAAACACGACGTTGCCGGCGGCTGGGGCATCGACTTTCTGGCGACGGAACACGTGCCGAGCAAGCCGCTCATCCGGCTGATCCCGCCCGACGATTGCCGCTGGCCGCGGCGCGCAGCTACGCCACCCTGATTGCGAGTGCCTTGGCGGCGGGTACCCGCGGGGATGGCGCATTGCGATATCGAGCCGGCCAACGCGATCGTCATGCACGATTCGTGTGAGGGTCCTCGATTTCGGCCTGGCCAAACTGGCGGAGCGCGGTCCGGGACTCGGCGACCTTCTCTAAAGGGCATTGGGGTCTCTAAAGGGCATTTGGGTGGTGATGGGATGGCGCGTCGTGGCGCCGCCCGGCGGGATTTGGTAAGAATTGCACTTGGCAGGCCGGCCAATCCGGCATAAAATCAGGATGAGGCTTGTCCGTCGTTCCTAAGGTTCATTTATACGGCCTTTTAGGAGGTTCCCCATGTTCGACAGCCTCACAGATCGGATCCGGGAAGACGACCATCAGGAGGTCAATTCCACCGAGCGGATGGTCCGCTGGGTGTTGATTGCCGTTCTTTCGTTGATTCTGTTCGGCGGCCTGTATTACGGCGTCCGAATGCTGGAGTAGATCCGCCGGGATCACTCAATGCCGAAATCCGCTGCATGACGGATTTCACTTTGGCTGCGTACTCTGCCTGTGGATTGTACGTCGCCAGAATCTCGTCCAGGTTCTTGTCCCGATAAAGGACGGAATGGGACAGGTGGTAGCCGACGGCGTGAATTCCCGCCGTGGGGCTGGGGAATGACGCGCGGCCCGAGTCCCATCCGAAGAGGTTGTTATTCCTGGCAGCTTTGCCGCCCGTAGACTCGACGTAGGAGAGGGAAGGCAGGAGGCGCCAGTCGAGGTCATAGGCATCGGCGGCTTCCAGGAAGACGGTGGCGTACTTCCAGGCGGGGCAATCGAACTTTTCGAAAAAAACGCGGATGGATGCGAGCCTGGGATCGTTGCGATACTCGGGTGCCGGGTGGCTGTCGGCCATGCGGGGGGATGTGGCGACGGGAGCGGACACCATTCCCGCGACGGCGATCAAACTACTGGAAAACATTTTCTTCATCCGTAAAACTCCTTTTTTCGAATCGGTCAGGCGCACTTGCCAGTAGAGGCAGGCGGAGGGGGGAACCATGGATTCCGGAGCAGGGGGTTACGGGGCTGACATAAGGTAGGATTATACCATCATCCGGTTGGCGGAGTGCCACCCTGGCCGGACCCGCAGTGTGCGAAACATCCCCCCTTGCCGTGGGTTATATTGAATTACCAGCAAATGACAGCATTTCGGCCCTTATTGTTGCTTGCCTTGGGCGCCTTCCCTTCCCTGGGCGCCACCTTCGGCACGGTCGTGGCGCACGCACAACCGCTCGCGGACCTGGCCCTGGACGAAGCGCGCAAGCGCGTCTATGTGGTCAATACGGCCTCCAACCAGGTGGAAGTCTACGCCACCAACACCAACCCGCCCAGGCTGACGAGCACCATCAAGACCGACTCCACGCCGCTGGCGGCGGCGATTTCGCGGTCCGGAAGGTATCTGTACGTGGCTTGCTACGGCGCTTCGGCGCTGGATATCATCGACCTCAGCACCGCGAACTTCGCCTCCAGTTCCGTGACGCTGGCGGCCAGTCCGGAAGCCGTGGCGGTGGGGTTCAACGAAAAAGTCCTCATCAGCACTATCGGAACGGGGACGGGGCAAGACGTCCTCATCACCTTTGATCCCACCGTGGATGCCTCTCACGCCCTGGCGGCCATCGTGATCGCTCCTCCCGCCCCCTCGGTGCCGGCGCTGCCGCCGCCCAACGGAGTGATCGCCCTCGCCAGCCACGCCCACCTGCAGGCTTCCGGGAATGGCCGCACCATCATCGGGGTGCACGAGCTGGCCAACAACACCCGCACAGTCTTCGTGTACGACGTGAATTCTGCGACCATTCTCGGCGCCCGGAACATCTCGGTCATCTCGCCGGTGCTGGCCGTCTCGCCGGACGCTTCGCGCTTCGTTTCCGGGCCGATGTTGTTCGAAACCTCGTCGCTGCTGATGCTGGCCCAGCAGAGCACGATCAACTCGCCCTACGTCTTTCCGGCCGGCACCAACCTCAACGTCCAGACCAGCCAGGGCGGCGCGATATACGCCCAGACGGCCCTCGGCGCGGTGCTGATCACCGCGTACAACGTGGTCCCGGTATTGAGCCCCGCCGCCCGGACCAATACCAGCCAACTGACCATCAACAATCCCGATAACCTGATGATCCAGTTAGGGATACAGCTTCCCGAGGGTCTCGGCGGGAGGATGGTGATTACCTCCGACAATGCCACCATCTATGCCATTTCGCAGTCCGGGTTCATGGTGATCCCCATCGGCACGTTGCAGCAATCGCCGATCGCCGTGCCGGACTCGAACGTGGCGGTGCTGGCGATGGATCAATGCGGCGTCACCGCGGCCCAAAACGCGGCCGTGATCCCTGTGCGCAACGCCGGTGGAAGGACCCTGACCACAACCGTGCAGGTGCTGGCAACCAGCGCGACGTCGGTCACGGCCAGCGTGGCCAACAAGCCGTACGGCGGGGACGTCACCGCGCGATTCAGCGCGGCCGCCGCCCGGACCATCGGGACGCCCACACCGGACCAGTTGCTGATCCAGTCGAACGAGGCGGTCAACATCATTCCGAACGTGCGGATATTTCAGAACAGCCGGAACGCGGAAGCGCGCGGAACCCTGATCCCGATCGATACCGGCGCCACCAACACCTCGCCGGGCGATATGGTTTCCGATCCGGTGCGCCAGCGCCTTTACATCGCCAATACGGGCCTCAACCGGGTTGAAGTGTTCGACATGCAGAAGCAGCAGCTTCTGGCGCCGATCGCCGTGGGCCCGCAGCCGCGTTCCATGGCGTTTGGCGCGGACACCAATACGCTCTACGTAGCCAACGCCGGCGGCGAGAACATCAGCATCGTGGACTTGACCCAGGGAGCGGTGACCGGGCGGGTGAGCTATCCCGCGATCCCTTTCAACGCCACCTTTGCCGTTCTCACGCCTTCGGTGATCGCCTCCAGCCAGCACGGACCGCAAGTGATCATGTCGGACGGCACGCTGTGGAAGATCGTGGGGAACACGCTGGTTCCGCGGACGTTCAACACCAACATCTTCGGCACGGTCCGTTCGATCCCAGGCCCGCAGTCCATGGTGGGGACTCCCGAAGGGGCGTACATGCTGCTGCTCGGCGGCAACGGGGGGGCGTACCTTTATGATTCCAGCGTGGATGATTTTGTGAGCGTGAGGCAGGTGATTTCCACGCCCATAACGGGCTACTACGGGCCCATCGCGGCGGGACCCAACGGGCAGTATTACCTCGTCGACGACCAGGTGCTGAACCAGGCACTGACGTCGATCGGCTCCGGGGCCGGTGTCACGGGGCCGGTGGGCGGAGGCGCGCTGCCGGTTCCCAGCGGGCCGTCGGGGGTCTCGCGGCCGGTCTCGGCGGTGGCCGCCGTGGGTGCCCAGAGCTTCGCGCGCTTCTCCATGCCGGTGCGCGCCAGCGCGACGGCGGCCACGACGGATGCCGGGCTGGTCGAAGTGGTCGACGTGACGACGCAGCAGACCACCAAGGCCGCGGCGGCGCTTGAAGGGCCGCTGACAGCCGCGGTGGGCACAGCGCGGGCCAACGTCCAGGGGCGGACCATGGCGGTGGACGCCGCGGGCAACACGGCCTACGTTTTGACAACGTCGGGCCTCAGCGTCATCCCGTTAACGTCGACGGCCACGCAGACGCTGCCGCAGTTGGGCAACACTCCCATGGTGAATGTGGCCAGCTTCACCCCGGCGGTGGCGCCCGGCGGGCTGGTCGCGGTACTGGGGCGGAACCTGGCGCAGAGCGCCACAGCGCCCATCGGGTCCACGGCGGCCCTGCCGACGATTCTGGGCGGCACGTGCGTCACGCTGAACAACTCCCCGTTGCCGCTGCTGGCGACTACCGCCGGCCAGATCAACGCGCAGTTGCCGCCGACCGTAACGGCGGGCCGCTACCCGCTGATCGTGCGCTCGATCGCGGCGGGGGCCGCTACCGGCTCGGCGACCGTTGCGGTGGCCAAGTATGCGCCCGCCGTGTTCATGGATGCCCAAGGGCCGGTGATCATGCACCAGGATGGCACGCGCGTGGACCAGGCCCACCCGGCCACGCGCGACGAGCCGTTGACCATTTACGCCACGGGCCTGGGCGTCACGACGGGCGGCAAGGTGACGGCGGGGCTCCCCGCGCCGTCGAGCCCGCTGGCGGTCACCGCGCCGGTCCAGTTGTACTTCGGGAACCCGACCATCAGCGATGCGGCCGTGATCGTGGATTGGAGCGGCCTGGCGCCGGGATTGATCGGCACGTACATCATCAAGTGCCGGATTCCGGGCACGCACCTGAAGGGCGACAAGCTGCCGGTGACGATCAAAATCGGCGGAGTGAGCAGCCCCACTACCGGCCCCACGGCCCCCGTGGTATACGTCGACTGAGGGGGCGGCGAAAAGGAACCGTTGACAGCGAGGACCGGGACGCCCAGCCAGTTGCGGTCGTCCGCGCCGCCGCCACAGCCCCACTTGACGACGAGCCGGTGAGCGAGAAAGACCGCCAGCGTTTTCACAACGGCCAGGCCTGGTTTCGACAACAGGGCGGCAAGGGCGTTCCGATGGTCGACGTTCTTGCCGAGTTCGATCTCCAACCGGATTTCCCACCTTCCCCGAAGGACTCCGAGTAATCGTGCCGCTCTACCGCATCGAGTGGCTTGAAGAAGCCAAAGCGGATGTCCGCGCACTGGATCGCCCCGCGGCCATGCGTCTTTTCGAGAGAGTGCTCCGTTTCGCACGCACCGGTTCGGCGACGTGAACGCGCTGCATAACGACATGACCGGCGCCTTACGGCTGCGGCTCGGCGACTACCGCGTGGTGTTCACTTCAAGGACGACGCCATGCGCATTTTTGGCGTCCGCCATCGTTCCGAGGCCTGGGAACGATCTCACCTGTAGGGCGACCGATGATCTTACCCCCGCCAGGAAACCGAGCCGCACGAACCACGGGGCAGCGAAGGTGGGGCGGCGGTTCCCGCGCGCACACAAGGCCAAAACAAAGGCGATATCCTGGCGTCCCAAAAGTACTAGTACCCCCCTGAGGGCGGCTACCGGGGGTTCTCCCGAAGGCACTATGGCGTAGAGCCTCGCGGTGTCTTAAAGTGATATAGATCGATGGTTTGAGGATATCCATGCGTCATAAGCGAATTCTGACTGTTTCCCTGGCGGTACTGGCCCTGGTCTCGTGCAATCGCGACCCCAACGTCGCCAAGCAAAAATACCTGGAGACCGGCAACAAGTACTTCGACAGGGGCAACTACAAGTCTGCCCGGCTGATGTACAAGGATGCGATCCAGAAAGACCGCCTGTTCGGCCCGGCGTATTACAAACTGGGGCTGACGGAGTTGAAACTCGGGGCGGGAGGCGCGGCGGTGCAGGCGTTTCAACGCGCCATCGACCTGCTTCCGAAGACCTCGCCCGACCGCTGGACCGCGGTGGTGAAGATTTCGGAAATGTACCTGATGTCCGGCGATCAGAAGCAGTTTCTGGACGAGGTGGCGAACAACTGCGAGCAGTTGCTCCAGAGGGATCCAAATTCCTTCGACGGCCACCGATTGAAGGCCGACCTGAATTTCCGCTATGCCCTGAACGCCGCGCGCACGGCCCGCCAGGACGAGTTTGCCGCCAGGCTCGACGACGCCCTGGCGGAATACCGCAAGGCTTATGCCGTCAAACCCGATGTGGGCGTGACGATGCAGATGGCGCGGAGCCTGGCGTACAAGCAAAATTATGCCGCCGCCGAACAGTTGTACAAGGACGTTTTGGGAAAGGACAAGACCCTCAAGAGCGCGTATTTCGAACTGTACAGACTGTACGCGAACCAGAACAAAGTGGCGGATGCCGAGCAGATTTTGAAGCAGGCTTTCGCGAACAACCCCAAAGATTACGATTATCTGGTCGCACAGGCCCGGTTCTATGCCACGCTGCGCCGTTCCGCCGATATGCTGGGGGTGCTCCAGCAGATCAAGGCTCACGCCAAAGACTATCCCGCCGCCTATCTCACGGTGGGCGACTTCTATTTTCAATTCCAAGACGGCGATGCCGCCATCAAGGAATACAAGGAAGGCATCGACAAGGATCCCAAGCAAAAGCTCACCTACCAGAAGCGGATTGTCGAAGTGCTGATGAAGCAGGGAAAGAGGAGCGACGCGGGGGACATCAATGCCCAAATTCTGAAGGAGTCTCCCAGCGACAACGACGCCAAGGCGATTGCCGCGACTCTCATGCTGGACAAAGGAGAGGTCAACCAGGCGTTGATCGAATTGCAGGCCGCGGTGACCCGAGCCCCGAACAACGGCGTCCAGCGCTTCCAGTTGGGAAGGGCGCACGCCATGCGCAACGAGCCGGATCTGGCCCGGCAGGAGTTCCAGAAAGCCATCGAATTGCTGCCGGCCTATATCGAGCCGCGGATGGCCCTGGCGGACCTGCAACTGAATCGCGGGGAGTATGATGGCGCCCTCAAGACGTCCAACGACATTCTGCGAATCGAGCGGAACCACTACGGCGCTCTGTTGGTCCGAGCGGCGGCCCTGATCGGAATGAAGAAGTACACGGACGCGCGGACCCTGCTGGACGCCATGCAGAAGGCGGCGCCGAATTCACCCGACGTTTTATACCAACTCGGGCTCCTGGACATGTACCAGTTGAAATACAAAGAAGCCGAAGCCGCTTTCCGCAAGTCGTACGATTTGAACCCCGCCAACGCCAGGGGGCTGATGGGTGTCGTCGAGGTGTACATGGCGCAGAATAAGCCCGATCAGGCGCTCGAAGTGCTGCAGGCCGAGGCCGCCAAGACGCCCAACCGGATGGAGTTCCGGCTGGGAGCGGGAAGCATCGCGTTGCGCGCCGGCAAGTTCGACCTGGCGCTTTCCGAGTTTCAAAAGGTCCTCGACGCGATGGACAAAACCTCCAAGGCGCGCGGCGAGGTCTTTCTCCGCATAGGCGAGACCTACCGCCGCAAGGGAGACGATGCCTCCGCTCTAGCCGCTTTTCAAAAGGCTCGAGAGATCCTGCCCGACAACGATCTCGTTCTTTCCAGCCTGGGGCTGACGATGGAAAAACTGGGCCGCTGGACCGAAGCCAAACAGCTCTACGAAGCGGCCTTGAAGAACACTCCGAACAACGGTGTCGTGCTGAACAACCTGGCCATGCTGATTGCCGACCACGGCGGCGATCTGGAAGATGCGCTTACCAAGGCACAGCGCGCCAAACAGTTGATGCCAAATATGCCGGAAGTCTCCGACACGCTGGGCTGGATCTATCTGAAGAAGAACCTCAGCGACAGTGCGCTCGATATCTTCCGCGGATTGACGGCCCAGGCGCCGAACCGGCCGACCTTCCGATATCACCTGGGCGTGGCGCTGCAGCAGAAAGGCGAAAAGGCGAATGCGATCCGGGAATTCCAGCAGGCGCTGAAAGACAATCCCGAACGCGACGAAAAGGAGCAAATCCAGCAGGCGCTAGCCAGGCTGGGCGGCTGATCGGACCACCCCGCTCTGCGCCGCAACCGCGTCAGACGGAAGGCTATCGGGAGGATATTGTGCCGGAAGACCGGAAATCGACAGCGGACGATGCCGCGGAGCCCGCTCCGCCCGAAGCCACGCCCGAGACCGAGCAGAACAGCGAGGAAGCCGGCGACTTCATCAACCGGCAGGTCCTGGAAAAGGACTCCACGTTTTTCGAAGGGTAGATCGGCCTGCCCGCCAACTTTCGGTGGCCCGCTCCGGCGGCACGCTATAAGATACGCTCCTGCCCCCAGGGAAAGCGCGCGCTGAGCCGGAATTCCTTGACTCCGCCGGGCGTGGCGCCGGGGTCGTGGAGAGTGTCCGGAGTAAATACCACACCCAATTCCCGGAGGAGGGCCTCCAGGGCGGCCGCGCCGTAAGTCAGCCCCGGGAATTCGATCCCGTCGCGATTCACGTCCTGCACGACGGTCTTATCCCTGGAGACGATCAGGTTTCGCAAGGCGCGCAGCTTGGCCGATTCGCGGCGGAAGAACTGGATCAGCTCGCGTGTATCTTCGACCGATCCTGTGTAGACGATCATTGGGCGTAAGTCTACTACGGTATTCTACTCCCGGCGGGCGGAGCCGATCCGGTCAGTCCCCGGGCGCCCTGGCAACCGTTTCCCTGGTCCCTCCTCGCAAGTCCATTTCGTACTCGATGGAGACGATAGGGGGCCGGGCGTAATGCCACGTAATACCGTGCCGTGCGGCGCGCCCGATGCGCGGCAGAATCTCCGCCGCCAGCAAGGCGTTGACGTCGTGCACGGTGTAGATGTTGGTTACGGTTACGTCGTTCCAGGCCGCGCCGAGGCCATTCAGGCGCTCTTCCACAAGGCCCAGCACGAAGCGGGCCTTGGCCGCCAGCGCGTCGCGGGAAGTCTCGCCGCTGCGCACCACGTCATGCGGACCGAGCGACCCGTCGGGCAATTCTCCAGCACCCGACACCACGAAGGAAGCCGAGCCGCACGCCGCCGACGGCGCCGTGTAGGCGAACGAGTACAGCGACGGCGCGCCGGGCGGATCGACTTCCGGCGCTACGTTGGTCCGGGCGACCGGGTTGACGCCGTCCACCAGGATCTCCCAAGACTTCAGCGCCTCGACATAGGCGGTGTTGAACTCGCCGAAGCCGGCGAAGGAGAACGGCTCGGGCGACCGCAGCGCCATGGCGCACAGCGCCGCCCGCGGCCTCCCGGCGGCGCGCAGATGCGCTTCCACCCATTCGAAGCCGCCCTTCCAGGGCACCGGACGCGCGAGCCGGACGTGATCGATGGTGAATCCGTCCGCCGCCACGACACCGGCGGAGTAGGGACCGATGCCGCGGAGGAACGAGTATCCGCCACGAGAGTTGGGAAGGAGCATCAGAGGCCAGTGTATTACAGCCGGGCGGAAGAGCTATAGTAGCAGTAGACCGATGCTGCGCGATCCCTCCCTGGTTCCGCTTTCGCATCAGCACCACAACGGGCTTGCGCTGTGCGTCCTTTCGAGGCGCTCCCTGGCCGCCGATTCGTCGCCCAAAAACGTGGCGAAGCAAGCGCGGCGCGTGATCGACCGGTACGAGCTGGAGCTGGCGAATCATTTCGAGATCGAGGAGCAGGTGCTGTTTCCGGCGTGCGGGCCAATGCCGATCATCCCCGAGCTGCTGGCGGAACACCGCGCGATGGAGGTCCTCGTCGCCGAATTGCGCAGCGCGCCTTCAGCCGGGCTGCTGGAGCGGTTTTTCGCGCTGCTTTCGAAACATATCCGGCGGGAGGAGAATGAACTCTTCGAGCAGGTCCAGCAGGCGCTGCCGCCCGAAGTGCTTCGCCGGACGGGCAGCGAGATCGATCGCCGCGCCGTGCGGATCTGTCTCTGAGAAGCTTGTCACGCCGGCACTTCGGAATTCACCGCCTGGATCAGCGCCCGGATATAGCCGTACCCGAAAGCGTACGACTGGAGGCTGCCGGGATCGCCGGGATGGCGCGGCATGTGATCGGGGCAGATGGAACCGGGGAATTGCACATCGCGGAGGACCCGCATCACCTCTAAGAAATCCATCTCACCCTCGTCCGGAAACACTTCCTCGAAGTCGTGCAGGCCGCCGCGGATGTTCCGCATATGGATCTGGTGGATCTTTCCGCGCTCGCCCAGGTACCGGACGATCGGCAGGACCTCCGCCTTGGGGTTCTTCAATCCCTCGGCTGTGGTTCCCAGGCACAGTTGGAAGCCGTTGTACGGGCTGTCCACAATGGCTTCGTACCGCTTGATGGCCTCGAAGACCGAGGGTGAATCCCAATTGTCGGCGCCCTGATACCCAAACGGCAGCCCCGGCGGATCGTACGGATGGCACGCCATGCGGACGTCGTGCTCTTTTGCCGCGGGGATCACTTTCTCGAGGAAATAGCGGATTCGTTCCCAGTACTCCTCGGAACCGACGTGGCCGGACTTGCCCACAGGCAGATCCTTCCAGTTGTCCTCCAGCCGGAAGGCGGCGTAGGTCACGTTGCCGCGCCCCGTTGTTTGCCGGTTGCGCCTGATGGGAATGACCGTCCAGTGGTAGGTGATGAGCTTTACGCCCACCTCGGATGCCTTCCGGATGTTGCCGACGATGGTGTTCAGTTCCCGATCGCGTTCCGGCCCTTTGGGAAGCGTGATGTAATCGGGATCCATGCGGATGGCTTCGAGCGTGACGCCGCGCCGGTCGCAATCGTCTTTCATCCTCTTCAGCTCGGCGGCATTCCAGCCGCCGTCCGGAGAACGCCTGGTCATCTGCGCGGTGAGATGCCTGACTCCGTAGCGCAGGTTGTAGTCCAGGTTCTCCTGGGAGGTGATACCGGGCCCGGCCACACTGTGGTAGTCGCCGCCCACACGCATAAGGGTATTCTTACGGGGGGCGCGCGACGCCTGCGCCGAAGCAGTTCCGGGCTGCGAACAACCGGCGATGCCGGCTATCGCTCCGTTCACAAGTTTGACGCCGAATTCTCTTCGTTTCATGTCAGATCCCCAATTCTGGACCGTTAAAGTTCTCCACTGACCGGCCGCGCGGACCGTGACAGAATCTGCTGGAAAGCAAGGTCCGACGTTTCGGCCGATTCCCGCACTGACAAGGGAGTGTATCATGCCGGGATCGGCAAAACGGAAACCATGCGAGGGGATTTATGAAAGAATTTCTGAACCGCAGTTTGATCTACTGCGTGTTGCTCGCCGTGGTGTCGTCCTGGCCGGTCTTCGCCCAGATGACTACCACCGGGGCGATCGAAGGAACGGTAATGGATCAGTCTTGCAGAGCTATGCCGGCTGCCGCGGTAACCCTCACCAACGAATCCACAAAGGACGTTCGCTCGATCAGCAGCAGCGAAACCGGGGCTTTTACCTTCGGGGCGGCAGTGCCCGGTTCCTATACGGTGAAGGACACGCACACCGGCTTCAAGATCTTCGAGCGCCCCGGCGTAGTGGTCAGCGCCAACGAACGCGTCTTTTCGGGAGAGATTCAGCTTCAGGTAGGTTCCGTTGGGGAAACGGTATTCGTGTCCGCGGAGGCCGCGGTTCCCCGCCACCGCGAGGTGAACGACTTCCTCGCCGCAAGATTTGTGGCGACCTTCAGATTCCGCGACCCTAGCCCTAGCGGGCGCACGGCGGTCCTGCCATCCGGCGTGCGGCTGAATGGGCGCCGCAGGAGTCTCGCGCTACTGTTATAAGATAGTAGATTAGGAACTTCCATGCAGAATGCGTTGTTGACGAAATATATTCAGAAAAACAAGCGGGCCGACATTCCCGTTTTCCGGCCCGGGGATACCATTCGGGTCCACGTGAAGATCAAGGAAGGCGATAAGGAGCGGCTTCAGGCGTTCGAAGGCACGGTCATCGCCCGCAATAACACGGGGATGGGCGAGAGCATTACCGTGCGAAAGGTCAGTTTCGGCCATGGCGTGGAGCGCATTTTCCCGGTGCACGCGCGGGTGATCGATCACATCGACGTGGTGCGCACGGGCCGGGTGCGGCGCGCCAAGCTGTATTACCTCCGCGGTTTGAAAGGTAAGGCGGCCCGGCTCAAAGAGCGCGCGTAAGAGTCGCGCCAGCATCCATGCGACCCGAATCGGCGGGTGGCAAATTCCGTTGTGAGGGCAAGCTGGAGCGAGAGTTGTGCGCGCGCGGCTTTCGCGGGGTGGCGGGCGTGGATGAAGTCGGGCGCGGCGCGTTGTTCGGGCCGGTGGTGGCGGCGGCGGTCATCCTCTCGCCCGACCGGCCGGTGCGCGGATTGAACGACAGCAAACTGCTCGAGCCGGAGCGGCGCGAAGTGCTGGCGGAACGGATTCGCGAGCGAGCCGTGGCTTGGGCGGTGGCTGCGGTGGACGCCGCCACCATCGACGACATCAATATCTACGAGGCTTCCCGCGTGGCCATGCGGCTGGCCGTGTCGCGCCTCGATCCGCCGCCGGATTTCCTGCTGGTGGACGCGGTTTCGATCGACCTCCCTCTGCCGCAGCGGGGGTTGATCAAAGGCGATGCGCGTTGTCACGCCATTGCGGCGGCGTCCATCGTGGCCAAGGTGCACCGCGACGCCTGCATGCGGGCGTGGGACAAAGTCTTCCCCGAGTACGGGCTGGCCTCCCACAAGGGCTACTCCACTCCGGAGCATCTGAGGGCCCTCGAAAAGCTCGGCCCGACGCCGCTGCACCGATTGAGCTTCGAGCCGGTCCGCCTGCATTGCCTGTTCCCCATCGATTACAATCCTCAAATGGCGTTGTTCGACACGGTGGGCGCCGCATGATGCCCACGGAACCCGGCCCGGGCACGCCCCGGGTGGCTTCG
This sequence comes from Bryobacteraceae bacterium, assembly GCA_035638575.1. GTDB lineage: Bacteria > Acidobacteriota > Terriglobia > Bryobacterales > Bryobacteraceae > DASQZT01. The sequence goes on along the minus strand of DASQZT010000043.1, from coordinate 30,852 downwards.
GAGACGGTGGCCGGACCGGTCGTGGTCCAGCGGCCCGCGTACCGCTGGTATCACCGCGTGTACGCCGTTCTGTTTGTCACCTTCTGCCTGGAGATCGGGTTCTTCCTGCTGATCTTCCCATGGACCGACTATTGGGACGGCAACTATTTTTCCTGGCTGGTTCCAGCGTGGCATCGGTACTGGGAGAACACCTACGTGCGCGGCGCCATCAGCGGTCTGGGCGTGGTCAACCTGTACATCTCGTTCGTGGAGGCGTTCCGCCTGCGCCGGTTTGCGCGACACTGATAGTAGTATGCGACTGGCCATTCTCACGCTCTCCATTTCCTTTCTCGGCGGGGCCACGGAGATTCCCAAGGGTAGCCACGTTCTTCTGCGGCTGTTGAATTCCGTGAGCACCCGAACCGCCCGGGAAGGCGACTACGTGTATCTGAAAACCGCTACCCCGATCGTGGTGGACGGACAAATCCTGGTTCCAACGGACAGCTACGTTCAAGGCGTGGTGTCGCACTCGGTGCGGAGCGGCCGGGTAAAGGGGCGGGCGGAGCTGGGGATCCGCATCGACAACCTGACGCTGCCCAGCGGCAAGGTGGTGAAGATCTCGCCGCAGCTCAGCTCCGTCGACTCCGAAGGGACGGACCAAAAGGTCGAGACCAAGGAGCGCCAGATCCAGCAAGGCGGCAACAAGGGCACGGACGCCGAAAAGATCGCCACGATCGGTGGAGCCGGAGCGGCCATCGGCGGGCTGACGGACCGCAGTTGGAAGGGCGCCGGAATCGGCGCGGGAGCGGGTGGAGCTGTGGGCCTAGCGACCGTCCTCCTGACGCGCGGCCGCGAGGTGGACCTGCACGGCGGCTCGACCGTCGACGTGGTGTTCGAACGCCCCGTGCCGGTGGAGTAGGGCGCGGCACAATCCCGGGCGGTCAGTTCCCGGCCGCAGTGCGCCACCGCGATTCGAAACCGCGCGGCACGACGTAGTCCGGCTCCGTGGCGTGGAAAACCAGCGTCACGCCGGCCGATAGCTCGCCGAGCGGGCGCGAGCACACGATTGGTCTTCTTCTCCACAACGGCCTTCACCACGCGGGCGCGCACCTCATCGCCCGCCGCGGCGGTGCGGGTGTCGATGGCGGTTTCGAACGCCAGGATCAGCGGGAGGCCGCGGGGCAGCGGCTCGAGCGGTTTAGTCCGGCCCGCGGGACCGGATGGCGCGCCGGCATCCGGCTCGCCGAAATGAATCACCGACTCGCTGTGGTACTCGCGGCACGCGGCATACGCGATGTCGTTCGCGTAATGGCCGGTAAGCGCCGAGAACTCCAGCCGGCTGGCGCGGGGCAGCAGGTAGACGCCGGCTCCGATGGCGCCCCGGTGGAAATCCACCGTGGTGGTGGCTTCGCACGTCCCGGTCTCGTGCGGCAACGACGCGCTGTGGACTTCCAGCCGCACCAGCTCGGCCGTCCGCGGCTCGACCCAGAAAGCGCCGTCATAGGCGATCACGCTTGTGCCGTCGGCCGACTTGAATTCGTAATGGCTCGCGGCGCGCGGCACCCGGTAGGTGAACTTCCGCAGAAGGCTGCCATCCACCTCTTCGTCTCCCTGGTCGCTGAATTCCGCTCCGCGATTGGCGAAGATGCCGCTCAGAAACGGCCCCAACGAGCCGGTGCCCAGCGCGCCGGTCCCCACCAGATCCTGGAGGCGTTCGGAACCGAACTCGCGCGCCACGGCCCAGGAATAGATTTCGCGTCCGCTCGTGGTGACGGCCACATCCAGGCGCAGGCGGTCGCTGGTGACGAGCACCAGCTTGCTGGGATCCTGATTCGCGTCGAGCCCCTGGCAACTGCGCCACGCCACCGTACGCTCGAAGTGCCGACGATCGAGCGTTTGGACGCAGGTGTAATCAGGCAGGTGATCGAGCGCCGGCGCAAGCCTTGCGCGGACGCGGGCGAGAAGATCGGCAGGAGCGGAAGGAGTCTGGGCGGCGAGCGTGACCGCCGCCAGGAGCACGAGACTGCCGCGCACGTGCGCAGGGTAGCACGGCCTGAGCTTCAAGGGCCATCACGGAGCGCGGCACGGCACCCGGGACAAATTGTCCGCGGAACTGCCCGTCGCGTTAACCTACGTATTTTCAATGCTTTGGCGGTTCCCGCAGGGCGCTGCCGGGACAAATTGTCCCTGGGCCAAAAGCCGGGCCCCTGGAGCCATCAGGCTGAAATGATGAGACTTCCGGGGCGCTGGAGAAAGGCCCCGGAGGTGCCTCCGTATAGGCAGGGATACGGCCTGTACCAAACGCCCACATCCCGCAAGTTTTGGGATCGTTGACTCCAGACCTACAGCCTTCCTCCCGGCGCGCCGATAAGAAGCTAGGCGGATCCGCGCGCCGGTTCTTTTGTTTTCGCGCGAGGTAACATGCTGCGGATCCTCCGGTTTCTGGGCATGAGCGTTGAGAAAACGAACATCGGGCACCTGCCTCGTGCGGCGAGGGTCTACATCGCGTGCCTGGGCGTTGCTGCGGTCGGGGCCGCGGCCTGCGCGGCGACCGCATGGCGGCCTGTCCAGGGAGAGTTCTTTTTCTACCTCGTCTGCGGAATTCTCTGCTCCAACATGAAGGTCTGGCTGCCCGGGATCACCGGCACGCTTTCGGTCAACTACATCTTTATCCTGGCATCCGCGACCGAGCTGTGCCTTCCGCAGACCGTCCTGATCGCCATGATGAGCGGCGTTGCGCAGCTCTTCTCGGCGGCCCGAAAAAGGCCGCGGACCGTGCAGATCGCCTTCACGTGCGCCAGCATGACTCTGTCCAGCTCGCTCATGTACGAGGTGTACCACGCGAGATTGCTGTTCGACAGCGTGCCTTTCCGCCTGTTCTGGGCCTCGATCGCCTATTTCCTGCTGAACACCTCTTCGGTAGGCACGATTGTGGCGTTGACGGAGGGCAAGAAGTTCATCCGGCTATGGCTCGATAACTTCTTCTGGACCGCGCCACACTACCTGGTTGGCGGCTCGCTCGCGGGCCTGCTTCATTTCTGGGACCAGACCCTGGGCTGGCGCAGTTCGGTGCTGGTCTTCCCCACGGTGTACCTGATCTACCATTCGTATCAGCTCTATTTGAAACGCCTCGAAGAAGAGAAGCGGCACGTGGGCGAGATGGCCGATCTGCATCTTCGGACCATTCAGGCGCTGGCGTTGGCCATCGATGCGAAAGACGGGACTACGCACGGCCACCTGCGCCGGGTGCAGATATACGCCCGGGAGCTGGCGCGGGAACTGGGATTGTCCGAAGAGGACCGGCGGGCGCTGGATGCCGCGGCGCTGCTCCACGATATCGGCAAGCTGGCCGTGCCGGAACACATCATTTCGAAACCCGGCAAGCTCACCCCGGAAGAATTCGAAAAGATGAAAGTGCATCCCATCGTGGGGGCGGAGATTCTGGAAAGCGTGCAGTTCCCGTACGCGGTGGCGCCCATCGTGCGGGCGCATCATGAGAAATGGGATGGAACGGGTTACCCGTACGGGCTGAAGGGAGAGGAGATCCCCATCGGCGCGCGCATCGTCTCGGCGGTCGACTGCCTGGACGCCCTGGCTTCGGACCGGCAGTACCGGCGGGCCTTGCCTCTCGACGAGGCCATGCGGTCGGTGGCCGGGCAAAGCGGAACCAGTTTCGATCCGGCCGTGGTGGCCATGCTCGAGCGGCGATACAAGGAATTCGAGGCGATGGCGCGCAAGCGGCCAGTGGCCCAGCCGCGGCTTTCGAAGTCGGTGCGCATCGACCGGGGCGGCCCGGGGAGCGGGTTCGAACGCTCGGATGCGCCCAACGGCTCCAGCAATCAGGGATTTGTCGCGCACATCGCGGCCGCGCGCCAGGAGTTTCAAACTCTGCTGGAACTGACCAACGACCTCGGCAGCTCGCTCCGCATGGACGAGACGCTGGCCTTGCTGGCCTCCCGCCTGCGAGCCGCGATTCCTTATGACGGCATCGCGATTTACACCGTGGAGGCTGGACGGCTGCGTACCCGGTATGCCTCGGGCGAGGATGCCGTGCTGTTTTCTTCGCTCGAAATCCCGCTGGGGGAGGGCATTTCCGGATGGGTCACGCAGAACAACAAGCCCATGGTGAACGGGAACCCCTCGGTGGAGCCGGGATACCTGTGCGATCCCACTAAGTTCAGCGTGCACCGCTCGGCGCTTTCGGTGCCTCTGCCGGGAATCGAGGGCGTGATCGGCGCGCTGACCCTGTATCACCGAAAAGCCGGAGCGTTCACCAAGGACCATTTGCGAATGCTGCTGGCGGTAAGTTCCAAAGCCGGACTGACCATCGAGAACGCCATGCGGTTCGTGCGCGCCGAGGAGACCGCCACCACCGACGGGCTCACCGGCCTGCCCAACGCGCGCTCGCTGTTCCTGCGGCTGGACGCGGAGCTGGAAAAGGCGCGCGCCGGCGGGTCTCGCCTGGCGGTGCTGGTCGCCGACATGGACGGCTTCAAGCAGGTGAACGACGCGTACGGCCACGCGGCAGGCAATCGCGTGCTGCAGAGGACCGGCCAGACGCTTCGGGAAACCTGCCGGGATGGCGATTATGCGGCTCGCATGGGAGGCGATGAATTCGTGCTCCTGGCGCCCCATGCCGAACCGGGCAACATCCACGGCCGCCTGCGGCAGTTGAACGACCTGGTGGCGAAGGCCGGACGCGAGGCGTGCCGTACCGATCTATTGGGGCTGAGCGTGGGAGCCGCCTTCTATCCGGAAGACGGCAACGACGCCGAGGAGTTGCTCGCCAAAGCCGACCAGCGCATGTACGAGATGAAGCGGCAGCACCACGGCGAGAGCGCGGCCGTGCGGGGCCTGACCCAGATGGCCTCGGCGCTGGAGTCGCTGGCGTACGGTTCGGTAGACGAGGAATTGAAGAGGCAGGGATAGAACGGCGCGCTCAGGCGGCCGCCCCGGGCAGGATTCGGAAGCCGGTTTCGGCCTGGCCATCGACGATTCGGGTCCACACCACGGAGGCCAGGCCGCTGCGCCCCTGGAACTCGAAATCGACGAGCTGGCCAGAGGTCAAATTGAGCCGGTTGTGGCGGGCGCGGAACCCGCTGGAAGCGATATCCACCAGGCGGCCGGCAAAAGATCCGGCGAGCAGATCGGACTGGCGGAGGCGCACTTCGCCGGTGGCCGCTTCGCGCGGCGCGGTACGGCGCTCAGTTCCTGGAGACTGTTTCGTAGGCATGCTTGGGCTCCGTTTCCCCGCCGGGACCGTAGAGCTTGAGCTTACGGCTGAGAGTGCGGCGGGAGATGCCGAGCAGGTCGGCAGCTTGCTGGTGGTGTCCTCCGGTCTTGCGCAGGGCCTCGAGAATGGCTTCGCGCTCAAGGCCCTCGAGCCGCAAATCGCCGGCTGGACGGGCTGCGGAGGTTCGGGCGGGATCCAGCGGCCCGAGGTCGCCGGGGCCGATTTCGTATCCCCTGGAATGCACCAGGGCGCTGGTCACGACGTTGCGCAACTCCCGGGCGTTTCCGGGCCAATGATAGGCCCGCAGCTTTTCCCGGGCGTCGGAGGAAAAGCGGGCCTGGTCGCTGTGCTGGCGGAGAAAGTGCTCGGCCAGCGGGATGATGTCTTCCCGGCGCTCCCGCAAAGGTGGCACCCGCACCTGGCACTGGTTCAGCCGGTGGTACAGATCGCTGCGGAACCGGCCGGCCTCGACCGCCGCCTCCAGGTCCTGGTTGGTGGCCGCCAGGATTCGGGTGTTGACTTCGATTTTCTTCTGTCCTCCCACGCGGTAATACGGCACGCCATCGAGCACGCGCAGCATCTTGACCTGCATGCGCGGCTCCAGCTCGCCGACTTCGTCGAGGAACAGGGTCCCGGTATGCGCCAGCTCGAAGAGGCCGGGCTTGGCCGTATCGGCGCTGCTGAAGGCGCCCCGTTCGTGGCCGAAAAGCTCGCTCTCCATGAGCTGCTCGGGAAGCGCGCCGCAGTTTACGTCCACCCACGGCTTGGAGGAGCGCAGAGAGAAATGGTGGAGGGCGCGGGCGACGATTTCCTTGCCGGTTCCGGTCTCCCCGACGATGAGGACGGCCGCCGAGGTTCGCGCCACGCGCTCCACCAGTTCCATCAGTCGCAGCATGGTGGGACTGACGATCACGGCGGTCACCCCCAGAAAGCAGGCCTGTGGATGCGCGGAGATCACTCTTGACACATATCGGCGTTTTGGCCCGGAACTTTAGGCTAAAGGTTCGGGGCCGAAAGCCGATAAGAAAGAGGTGGACAAGCTGTGCGACCTGTTCCGCAACCTGGGAAACTCGCTCGATCTGGAGGACGCCCTCTCCACCTTCGACCGCGAACTCCGGCCCCTGGTCGACTACCAGGCCGTCTCCGTGCATCTGCTGGAAAACGACCGGCTCTCGCCGGCCTACGCCGCGGGCCACGAGTTCCAGGCCTTAGCGTCGCTCGAGACAGGCCTCGGAGAGGGCTTCCTGGGCGTTGCCGCCCAGTCAGGCCGGCCTGTCCGGAACTGCCGGGTGGAAGGCTTGGGCGGCCTCGGAATCGCTTTGGTGGTGCCACTGGAGCACTCAGGCGCCCCAACCGCCGTGGCCGCGCTGTTCCATGACCGCGATGGCGTCTTCTCCGAAGCGGACCTGGAAACGGTGGTGGCGGCCGGCGGGAAGCTCGCGCCCGCCATCGAAAATGCCCGGAAGTATCGCGATGCGGCCAGGCTGGCCGGCATCGATCCGCTCACCGGCCTGCTGAATGCGCGATCCCTGTTCGAGCGGCTGGACGCGGAACTGGCGCGCGCCCGCCGCTTCGAGGACCGGATGGCCGTGCTCGAATGCGCGGTCGAAGGCCTGGACGGAGGGCCGGAACTGCTCCGCGAGGTGCTCGAGCAGGTCGCCGCCGGCCTCCGCGGCTGCTGCCGCGAGTACGACTTTGTAGCTTGGACGGACGACGATCTGGTCCTGGTGCTGGCCGGCTTTACGCGCGCCGGCCTGGAGCACAAGCGCGCGCGGATCCAGGCCCTGGTGGAGGAAGCCGGACGGAATGCCGGCCTGCCCCTTTTCGCCAGGGTGGGTGCGGCGTTTTTCCCCGAGGACGGATCCGACGCCGAAGATCTCCTCGCTGCCGCTGCAAATAAGTTGCAACTAGCCAAGCGCGTCGCGCCAGGTACCGCTCATGGATTGGCGAAGGCATAGCGTCCTGGGCCGGCTGGCCGGCGCCGTCGCGCGCCGGTTTGGGGCGCTGCTGCTGACCGTCCTGGCCGCGGCGTTTCTTTCCGCGGCGCTGATGCGGCTGGCTCCCGGCTACGGCATGGATGAACGCCAGTTGGATCCGCGGCTGAGCGAAGATAGCATCGCCGCGGTTCGCGCCCGCGACGACCCCGGGCTGGTGAGCGGCTTCGCGGGCTACCTGGGCGGGCTGGCGCGCGGGGAATGGGGAAATTCGATTTCCCTCCAGCGTCCCGTTCGCGAGCTGATGGCGGAGCGCGCGGGCCTCACCGTGCGCACCGTGGGCGCCGGCCTGGGCCTCGCGTGGACTCTGGCGTTGGCCCTCTCGCTGCTTCTGGAGAGGCTGCATCGGCGCGCGCCCGACGTGGCCGCGACGCTGGTCACCGGAGGAATGCTGTGCCTGCCGGCGGCGGTCGTGGCGCTGCTGTTTCTCCATCTCGGCGCGGCCCCGGCATTCGCGCTGGCGGTGATTCTCTTCCCCCGCATTTTCCGTTACGTTCGCAACATCCTGGCCGCCTCGGCCCAGCGCCCGCACGTGCTGGCGGCGCAGGCGCGAGGGCTCGGCGGCGTCCGGCTGTTGTGGCGCCACGTGTCGATCCCGGCCGCGCCCGAGCTGCTGGCGCTGGTGGGAGTATCGGTCAGCATGGCGGTCGGCGCGGCGATCCCGGTCGAGGCGCTGTGCGACTCGCCCGGAGTGGGGCAGCTGGTCTGGCAGTCGGCCATGGCCCGCGACGCGCCGGTCCTGATGCATCTCACCGTGGTGGTGGCGCTGGTGACTTCGGCCGCCAACGTGTTTTCGGACGCCGCGAGGGCGGTCGTGGCGAGGGAGGCATGATGCGCCGGGCCGCCCGGATCGTGCTGGCCGCGATTTTCGTGCTGATGCTGGGCGCCAACGTTTTTGCTCCGTATGGGTACGAGCGGCAGTTCCGCGAGGAAGCCGCCGCGCCGCCCACGCGCGCACATCCCTTGGGAACCGACGCGGTGGGAAGGGACCGATTCTCGCGCCTGCTGTACGGGGGTCGGATTTCGATCCTGCTGGCGCCGGCCGCGGCCCTGGTCTCGGTCGCCATCGCGCTTCTGGCCGGCTTGTCCGCGGCTCTTCTGGGCGCGGCGTGGGCGCGGGTGGTGTCGGCCGCGATCGACCTGTTCCTTTCCCTGCCCTGGCTGTTTCTGCTGCTGGCCGTGCGCGGATTGCTGCCGCTGAATGTCTCGCCGGGAGTGTCGATTTCGGTGACCTTTGCGCTGTTGGGATTGCTGGGCTGGCCGGGGCCGGCGCGGGTCATGATGGCCGCCGCCGGACGGCAGTCCCGTTCGGACTATGTTCTGCTGGCGCGGGCGGGCGGCGAGAGCGGCTGGCGCGTAGCGGTCCGGCATATCCTGCCCAACCTGGCGCCCATCACGCTGGCTCAGTTCTGGACCACGGCTCCGGCCTTTCTGCTGACGGAGGCCAACCTGTCGCTGCTCGGTCTGGGGATCTCCGAGCCGATGCCGTCGTGGGGAAATCTCCTGCGCGAACTGCAGAACGTGGCGGCGCTGCCCCGGGAGCCTGCCTTGCTGGTCCCCTTGCTGCTTCTGGTGGCGACGCTGAGCTGCTGCCAACTGGCGCGGGCGGCCGACGAGGTTTCCATATGAGAATTCTGGCTCTGCTTCTGGTTTCCGTGCTCGGCGCGGGACGGGCCGGGGCGCAATGGGGCGGCGAGCTGAAGCTCGCGCTGCACAGCGAACCGAGAACGCTGAATCCCGCGATGGTCGATGACGACGCTTCCGAAACGGTTCGCTACCTGACGGGCGGCGTGCTCGTGCGGGTGAACCGCTTGACACAGCAGCCCGAGCCGGCGCTGGCGCGATCATGGAAGATCCTGGACGGCGGCAAAACGTACCGTTTCCAGTTGCGGGAAGGACTTTCGTTCTCCGACGGCACTCCCTTCACCGCGGACGATGTCGTTTACACGATAGAAGTCCTGATGGATCCGGGCCTGCACTCTCCCGTGGGCGACTCGCTCCGCACCGGGCTGGGGAGCGTGCTGGCTTCGGCCGAGGGCCCGTACGCGGTTGCGATCCGCTTCCCCGCGCCGCTGGCCGGTGGTGTGAAGCTGTTCGACCAGGTGGCCATCGAGTCCCGGCGCTCGCCCCTGAAGGAGGCGGCGGTGCTGGGCCCGTTTCACGCCGCCGAGCGCAAGCCGGGAGCCTTCATCCGTCTGGAGCGCAATCCGCAGTACTGGAAGACCGAGAGCGGTCGCAGGTTGCCCTACCTGGACTCTGTCCGGCTGGATATCCTGCAGAGTCGGGATGTCGAATTGATGCGATTCCGGCGGGGCGAGCTGCACCTGATTTCGTCGCTCGATCCCGACCAGTTCGAGGAGCTTTCGCGGGAAATGCCAGGACTGGCGCGGGATGCCGGGCCGGCGCTCGAAAACGAGTTTCTGTGGTTCAACATGAGTCCATCGGCGCCGCTCGCGGCGCACGAAAAGGAGTGGTTCGGCTCACGCAACTTCCGGCTTGCGGTTTCGCACGCCATCCGGCGCGACGACCTGTGCCGCGTGGTGTATCATGGGCATGCCATCCCGGGGGTCGGCCCATTCCCCGCGGTGAACCTCTTCTGGTTTAACCGGAAGCTGGCGCCGCACGCTTTTGACTTGGACCTGGCGAAGCGTTTGCTGCTCGAAGACGGCTTCCATCCGGAGGGCGGCAAATTGCAAGACCGCGCCGGTCACGCGGTGGAGTTCTCGCTCGTGACCAATGCCGGAAACAAGGCTCGGGAGCGCATCGCCGCCATGCTCCAGCAGGACCTCGCGGCCCTCGGGATTCGCCTGAACGTCGTGACCCTGGATTTTCCTTCGCTGCTCGAACGCATCGGCAAGACCATGCAATACGAGTCGTGCCTGTTAGGCCTCAACAACGGCGACGTGGACCCGGACAGCCAGATGAACGTGTGGCTCAGTTCATCGAGCAACCACGCCTGGAATCCCAGGCAGGCGTCTCCGGCCACGCCGTGGGAAGCGGAAATCGACCGGTTGATGAAGGCGCAGGCCTCCGAGGCCGTGGCCGCGCGGCGCAAGGCGCTGTTCGACCGCGTGCAGGAAATTGTCTGGGAGCAGGCGCCCATCATTTATGTGCTGAACCGCAACGCCCTGGTTGCCGTGGCGCAGCCGCTCGGCAACGTGCGGCCTTCGGTGCTGGCGCCGCGGGTGATCTGGAACATCGATGAAATCTATCTCGCGGGGACCAGGTGACCCCGCCCCTGCTTTCGGCCCGCATCTCGGCCGATTATCCGGGCAAGCCGGCCGCGATCGATAACGTGGCCCTGGAAATCGGCGAAGGCGAGATCTTCGGCCTGGCGGGAGAAAGCGGATCCGGAAAAAGCAGCATCGCGCTGGCGATCTTGCGTCTGCTCGAAATGCGCGGCGGACGCGTTCGCGGCGAGATCCTCTTCGAAGGCGTGGACCTGATGCGCCTGAAGGAAAGCCGGATGCGGCGCCTGCGCGGAAGCCGGATCTCGCTGGTGTTGCAGAGCCCGGCGGCGGCGCTGAATCCGGCGTTGCGCCTGGAGACGCATCTCCGCGAGGCCTGGTGCGCGCATGGCCAGGAGCCGTGGCGCGAAGTGCGCGGCGCCATCCAGGCGCTGCTTGCGCGGATGGGGCTTCCGGACGACAATGAATTCCTTACTCGCTACCCCGGCCAGGTAAGTGTCGGACAGGCCCAGCGGGTGGTGATCGCCATGGCCGTGCTCCACCGGCCCAAGCTGATCGTCGCCGACGAGCCGACCAGCGCGCTGGACCCCGGCTCGCGGCGGGAGATTCTCGATCTGTTTCGCTCCTTACGGGATCAGAACGGGACCGCGATCCTGTACATTTCGCACGACCTCGATTCGATGGAAGAGCTTTGCGACAGCGTTCAGATCCTGCGGGCGGGCCGGATGGCGGGATCGAAGACCGCACCGCGCGGCTTGGCCGAGGTCATGGCATTACACTGAAGATCATGGCCCGGCGAAAGGTTGCCCACAAACACCCGAAGCCGCCGGTTGCGCCCCCACCCCGGAATTGGAACCACCTGGCGCTATTCCTCCTGGTGGCGGTGTTTCTCCTGGGCGCCATCGTGCGGTTTTCTAACCTGGACGTCGCCCTGCGCAGCCCGGATGAAAAGATCTACACCTCGCAGGCACAGGTCGTGCTGGAGGGCGGCGTGCGGGGCATGCGTGCAGTCGTCGGAAGCTTTCTTCGACGCCCGGAGCTTTGGAGTTATCCGCCGCCGAATCGCGTCGGCTACACGTTTCTCCTGGCGGCGGCCATGAAGCTCACGGGCAGCGCCGATCCCGCGATCGGGTCGTACCTGTCCTGTCTGGTCAGCATCCTGACGCTGGGCGCCGCCATCCTGCTGGGCCTGCGCTTCCTGGGCAGCTGGATCACCGTGTTCGGCGCCCTGTTTCTCGCGGTGTTTCCGCCGGAGCTGGCGATTGCGCGCCGCTGCTGGTCGGATGCGCTGGTGGGGCTGGGCGGTGTCGCGATGCTGTATTTTGCGCTCGAGATCTGGGCGGGCGCGAAGAAATGGCCGCCGTACGTGCTGCTGCCACTGGCCGGCAGCATAGCGGTCCTGATCAAGGAGACCTCCGTTCTGATTTACGGCTCGTGCCTGCTCGCGGCTTTCTGGGCAGTGGCGGTCCGCAATCGGAATTTCAAGCACGCAGCCATGCTGGCGGGAGCCGCCGCGGGAGGGGCTTTGGCCGGAACGGCGTTGCTGGCGCTTACGACCGGCGGCGTCGACGTGCCGTTCGAGATCATCATGAACCAGGTGCGCAGCAACGCGGCGAATACCTATGCGCTCGAGTATGCCTCCGGCCCGGGCTATCTTTTGCTGCTGGCCTTGGAAAGGCTCAGCCCCGTAACCCTGGTGCTGGCCCTGCTGGCGATGATTGCCACGACTGCCGCGCCATGGGTCCCATGGCTCTCCGGAATTCGATCGCACCGGTTGCTGGCCTGGCTGACCATCGCCAATCTCGCGGTGTACATGGTGGTGCCGCACTGGTTGAACCTGCGATATGCCAGCGCCACCTTCGCGCCGCTGTGCCTGTTCGCGGGGGTGGGCGCGTACGGGCTCTTCGGGATGGCTCGCGAGAAACTTCCCGCCCAGTTGCGCGTGGCGGCTGCAACCGTGGGGATCGCCGTGATCGGCCTCAGCGCGGCCGCCGACTATCAACGCTTCGAGAAGGCCTTCGTGCGCGCGCTGAACCTGGACCTCTCGGTGAAAATGGTGATTCGGGCGACCGACGAGTGACACCGCGGGGCGCGCCGCTCATCTACGACCGGTGGTAGTATGTTCGCTCGTGCAGTAACCTATCTCCAAAGCACACATGTCTCGACTTTGGGCGTTCGTATTGTTTGCCGGGTCTGTCCTCGCGCAGACGCCGGACACGGCCACGGTTCACGGGCAGGTGACCGACAGCAGTCACGCCGCGGTCGCGGGCGTTCAGGTCGCGGTGAAGAACACAGTGACCGGCCTGGAGCGCACGGCACAGACCGACGCTTCCGGCAACTTCTCGCTGGCCGGCATCCCCGTGGCTGGACGATACGACATCACCGCCAACAAACAAGGCTTCGCCGAAGCCCGCGTGGCCGACGTGACGCTGGAGGGCGGCACCGCGGCGGATGTCAAGCTCGAGCTCAACGTGGCAGGCGGGAAGACGTCGGTGACGGTCACCGGCGTGGTGGGCGAGGTGCGCGCCGATTCGCCCCAGTTGGGTACGCATCTGGACGCCGGCCAGATGGAAGAGACGCCGGTTCTCAACCGCAAGCTCAGCTACCTGCCGCTGTTGAACGCGGCCAATCGCCCCGCCATCAACCAGGGCGACGTCTTCATGAACCAGGTCCTGTTCACCAGCAACGGCGCCGGGCGGCGACAGACCACGTTCGTACTGGACGGCAGCACGGGCAACGAGAGTTGGGGACGCCAGACGATTTTCAGCACCATACCGCTTGCCTCGGCGCAGGAGATGACCGTCCTCACCAACGCGTTTTCCGCCGAGTTCGGCGGGAGCACCGGCACGGTGGTGAACATCGTCACCAAGAGTGGCGGCAAGGATCTGCACGGCGAGGCGCTGGAGCTGTGGAGGCCCGCGGACACCGCGGCGGCGCTTTCCGGTTTCACGTCAGCCAACGCCACCAGCGGCAACAACCTGCTGAGCGACACGCTGGGCCAATCCGCATTGACGCTCTCCGGACCGCTGGGCGGCGCCACGTTCTTCGACGTGTCCGGCGAATTCAGCCGTGAGAATCGCGCGTCGCCGGTCATCTCTCCCATCGCTCCCGGCAGTTTCGTGGGCCACTACCGCGGCTGGCTAGGCCTGTTCCGCCTGGATCGCCGGATCAACGAGAAGAACAACCTTTTCTTGCGGGGGAACCTGGACGGCTATTACGACACCAACCCTAACGGCACGGTCGGCGGCAACAGTCTCCCCACCGTGGATCGCGTGTTCCGCCGCCGCACTTACTCGGTGGAACTGGGCGATACCGCGGTGCTGAGCCCGGCGATGATCAACAGCTTTCGCTTTCAATGGCAACTGGCTTCGCCCATCACCGAGTTCGATCCGGTGATCTACGGCACGCAATACCAGGTGCCCATCTCGACCGGCGGCACATTCACCACCGGCACGTCGCAATCGGCCCTGCTGCTGAACCGGCAGTACCAGGTGAACGATACGCTGTCGGCCGTGCGCGGTCGCCACCAGCTCAAGTTCGGCGCCGACGCGATCGTGGCCCACAGCGGCGGCGACAGCAAGGAGTTCGGCGGGCCGATCTACCTGGGCCAGTTCATCTACAACACCTGCACCCAGGCGCTCGCGATCTGCGAAAGCAGCGCCTATCTCGGCAACATTGCCAACGTGCGGAGCTACACGCAAAGCTTCGGCAACGCCAACTACACCGTCACCGACACGCTATGGTCGTTGTTCGCGCAGGACGATTTCCGCGTGCGCCCGGACCTGACCGTGAATCTGGGCCTGCGCTACGAGCAGCAGACCTTCGCCGATTCGCGCCAGGACTTCGCACCGCGCGCGGGTTTCTCGTATAACTGGCGCGGCGACGGCAAGACGGTGGTCCGCGGCGGCTTCGGGATCTACTACTCGCAGATCGTGGACAACTCCGCCGCCAACTGGGCGCTCACCGGACCTACCGGCGTGTTCAACTACACCGCCGCGCCCGGCCAGATCGGCTTTCCAAGCACCGTATCGGCCGCGCCGCTGCCCGCCGCCTTCCCTGCCGGAGCCCAAGCGCCGCTCCGCAGCCTCTACGTTCGCCCCGGCGACAGCGCCAACCTCGATCAGTATTTCCCCACCAGCACGCTGATCGGCTATGCCAGCAAGCTGCGCAATCCGTACTCGCCGCAGTGGACCTTGGGGGTCGAGCGCCGGTTGGGCACTGGCTGGGTATTGAGCGTGGACTACGTCGGCTCGCACACGTCGCGCATCAACCGGCCGAGGGATGTCGATCCGCCGTCGCCGTTCCTACGCACCGTTCCGGGACAGACCCGCACGGCGCAGGCCGCCAACTGCACGCGGCCCTATTGGATCTGGTGGTACAGCCAGCACGGCATGACCTGCAACACCGTGACCGCGACGAATCCGCAGCCCCCGTATTCGGTGATCCAGAGCGACGTGAACGACGGCTACCTGAATTACGACGCGCTGGACGTCAACCTGAGCCATCGCTTCAGCCGGCGGCTATCGATGCTGGCGAGCTACACGTGGTCGCACGCGCAGGACAACGTGGATCCCGACATTCCCGGCCAGAACCCCAACGATGCGAACTTCACCGGCCGCGTGGAATACTCCAACGCGATCTTCGACCAGCGTCACCGCTTCGTGCTGAGCGGGGTTTATGTGGCGCCGTTCAAGATCGACGCCGGCATGGTGACCACGCTGGCGACGGGCCTGCCGTTCAACTACACCACCGGGACCACCAACAGCGGCGACACCGGCGCGACCACGGACCGGCCCGTGATCAACGGCGTGGTGGTGGGCCGCAACGCCGGCCGCGGCATGCCGATTTACGAAGTGTCGCCGTTCCTGGAGCGCGCGTTCTCGTTGCACGGCGAGCGGGTGCGCCTGGCGCCCCGTGTGGAAGCCTTCAACCTGTTCAATCACGCCAATTTCGTGGGCTACAGCGGCACGTACGGCAACGGCGCGACGGCAGGAGCCGGATTCGGCGCGCCGCTGGTGGGGATCACCAACCAGCTTCCGGCGCGATCGCTGCAGTTTTCGGTGAAGGTGGCCTGGTAAGGGCTGACCGCTCCATGACGGGGTGCCTCCTGGGCCCGGCTCTGCTCCCGATTCCGAGCCGCCACCGTACTCGCGCTTTGGCGAGCCAGGGAGACATCTGAGTTAATCCGTCAAGAGGGATTTTCAGAAAGTCTTTGAAAACCCGCAACCGGGTTCCACTCCACACGCATGGCAGGAGCAAGGGCGCCTGCCAGAGGCGATCCACGCCGTTGCAGAGATCGCTGGTAGGTCTGCTCGTCGTAGGGATAGCAGCCCTGAAAAGGCTGGCGGCGGCGGTTCGATTCCGCCCCTGGTCACCGCCTGCATTCGACACTTTTCGGAGTCGGGTGGTGGTATGGTGACGTTGCCGGTCACCTTGTAGGCCGGACGCCATCCCGAGTGCTGGGAGTTCAAGGCCAGCTTGCCGACGTGCCTGGCGATTGCCTCTTTGGCCTGGGAAGAGTCCCCGTCCGCGCCGGTGACCAGCGCGTCCTTGAACCGCAGGAGGGCTTGAGTGACTGCTCCCGCGTGCCGCCAATGGTCTGATCCAACTTCATGGGCCGGTGGCTGGTGATCGCTTCCTGGATGCGCTTGGGCTCGGCCCTCCAGGTCCCGCAATCGCTCCGCCAGCATGCTAACGTCCCCTGCGGTTTCGATGGCTTGGCCCGCTCCACGCCTGCCCTGTTTTTTCCTCCAAGATTTCCAGGGCAGGCGCACCCCTTCACCCCTGATTCGACCCCTTGCCCTCGCGATACCGCTCAGTGTACACCGCCTCGGCGGCCACATGGCGGCGGGTGGGGTGAATCGACCGGCATCATAGGGCTTACCTGCGGTTGGGCAGTCCCCACTGCTCATTTCGGGTAAAAGGGGCAGTAGGCCTATGTCGTGTTGAAACCAGAGAACGGAGGTTCGTTGAAAAATGAAATTCCGAACGCGTGGCCCCCCTCGATTGCTGCTTCTGCTGTAGGAAATCCCCGTGGGGCTGGTCCGACGCCGGTTCCCCATGGTTCTCCCCCAGGTAAAAACACCGTAACGTTAGCTCGCCAAGTATTTGCTGTTTCCTGGATAGGCTCGACTCTAACGGTCAACTCACCATGCTGAAAACTCTGTGAGCTCACAGGCGAAGGCTTCTTCTGAACCGGCATAGCGGTTCTCCTAAATTCAGGTTGGACTACACCCAGCCGGGGTCTTCCCAAACCCCAAGCATACGGGATGATACACTAACTTGCGGACTCCAACTATTGATAGTAGCATGGTTTACAGGGATGATCAGATGTAGCAATTGTGGTCAGACTCTGACCACACTGGCTCGGTTTTGCCCGGGATGTGGGGCACAGATTATGGCCGTCCCAGTTGTAACGCAACAGGGATCTCGGCGGTGGATTTATTGGTTTGTCGGCTTGGGCATCATCGGCACGTTCGTAGCCATCATTCAGAAAACCAGTGATAATCGGGGGACAAGGGCTGTTCCCGAATCTGACATCATGTGTGCTGAATTCAGGCAGCGACTGCTCTCGGATTTCTTGAAAAGCAAGATGCAATCGGATGTCGTCTGTGCGCCCGCCGTCGGCAGTGGTGGACATACATCAATCGTGATTGGATACGCCGCTCCATTTCTAGCGAAAAACGACATGCTCAGAAAAAACACCCTCTATCTCACATTCGGCATCGCTGGAGAGACGATCGACAAACACCCTGGCATCACTATCGACGAAGTCGCAGTTGTTGATAGCACGAGGACGGCTTTTAGGGTTACCGGAGCTTTTGCCAAAGACCTCCACAAAAGAACCATCGGCGGCGACCTCACGGATGATAGCGCTGCTCTCCAGTTTGTCCTCAAGCACGCCCAAAGAGTAAATATTCCCCTGCCGGAGCCGCACAACTGACGTCTGGTCGTAGCGAAAACCTGCCATCCAGCCTGGGGGCACGTGCTCCGACGGGGCGGGCGCATCCACACGACCCCGCTCGGCTCGCGTGTGGATCGTGGCTCGACACGCCCCACGCGGGGGGCGGCGAGCGCTGGCCGATGCCCGAAGGGCAGCTATGCGCCTGCCCCGCGAAGATTGCGTAAGGGTCGTCTAAAGCATTGCGACTTGGCCCCGCTGCACTTTCGCGCAAGCACACCGCCCCCGATGCGGCCCAGGTGCGAATCGGCATGGACTCCGCCGAAGAAATCTGGTACGAAAAGTCATGCGCCTACTCGGTTGGTTGTTCGGACTTGGCAAGAGGCCCCCGGAGATTTGCGCTAAGCGACGACTCGGCGAATCACCGATGAATTCGGCACCGTTGGCGATCAAGATCAACCCTCTTGGTGAGCACAAATCGGAAACAGCAGCAACCCCTGTGATTCCCGCGCCGGCCGCAAGTTCTCCAGCCGGGCCGATTATCCGTACGTTGGCTTGCTCCCGACTCCTCAGCCGCTTCCTTGACCCGGTGAATCCAGACTTCGTGGCTGGTATCAGTTATTTGGAAGCCGCTCTCGACGAGAGCTACGGGGCTGCGATACAAGGTTTCATCCGAGACGGGCTGCTGGTTCCTTACTCCTTGACTCCAGGCGATCTCAGCGGCATCCAATCAATATTCTCAATTGGCGAACTGAAAGGAATGCTGAGACAGCGCGGCCTCAAAGCATCCGGTCGTAAAGAGGATCTCGCTCGGAGGTTATTAGCCTCAGACTTCGCGGGAATCGCCGCAGCAGTAGCTACTCGTGGTCTGATGCAGTGTTCAGCGTCGGGTACTGCTCTCGCAAACCGCTACAGCCAGCACCACCAGGCCATGGAGAGTGCCGTTGAAGAAGCCGCTCTGCGAGTCGAAGCTGCTCTGCGAGAGGGCAAGGTCGAGGATGCGATGCTGATTTACGGCGCGTTTGAAAAAGAACGACCCCCATTTCACGCCGAGATGCCGTTGATCCCGTGTTCGAGGGACGAGATCATGACAACTCTCACAGACACGCCTCCGGCACTTCTGCCCTACTCGGCAGCAGAGATCCGCGAAGCGCGAATACCCGCAGCGATGGCTCTGCTCGGGATGAGGCATCTCCCTCGTTTCACGAGGGAGATGAAGCCCGTCCACACTCTCATTGCGTATGCGGCGCTACACCGCAACCTGGAGTCGTGGCGGAGAAGTGGTGTCGTGGTTGGGGTCACCGTACAGTGTTCGAATGACGGGCCGTGCGAAGAATGCAAAAAGCTACAGGATAGAGTCTGGCCCATCGAAACCGTCCCCGAGTTGCCGAATCCTGCATGTACAACCCCAGGTGGTTGTAGATGTGTCTCGGTTGGGAGACTCGCGGATTGAGCTTTCCTTCTATCTGTCAAGTCCATACGGCAGGATAATTAAGTAGGGAAATACTTATGGATGAATCAGGCGGTGCTAGCCGTTTCAGAGAGTTTCCGAGGAGAGAGCAAGAACGGTACCTCGCCATTATTTGCGAGCTGACGACATTTGCGCAGGATCACGCAATCCCGATTTGTTTCGCCCCCCGACTGGGCACGTTCGGTGTTCCGTTGGGCGGAGGTAAGGTCGGCACAGTCACCTTGCCCATTAGCCTGGGCAACATTGACGGTGCAAGCGGATGTGTGTTGCGGTTGGAATCTGGAGTGTTCGTTGTCACGGCAGATCACGTCTTGAGAACGTACGAAGACCGCCTTGAGGAGCTTGAGGATCTGAACTGGCAGGTCGGCGGACTGCCACCCTGTGATCCCCGTTCCCGCGTTGCGTGGAGGGATAGAGCGAACGATCGTACGTTGGCCGAAAAGCCATCGTCGCCAATGCCCTACAGGCCCACGGATATTGTGTTTTTGCGGCTATCGGAACAAGAAGCAACGCAAGCGTGTGGAGACCGGACTCGTATCGTAACGACACCGACCGAGTGGCCCCCCGCGACTTTGGAAGTTGGGCAGACGGTCGTATTGGCCGGATATCCAAACCAGTTGAGAGAGGTGGACCTGACGGGAACGATGACAAGAGGGGCTTGTTCAGCAGTATTTCGGGTCACCTCGGTTGACCACGGGTATTGCAAGTGCCAATTCGAGTATGAGGAGCTCATCAACTTCAGCACAGGAGCGCCGCTGCCAGATCTAAGCACTGCTGATTTGGGGGGCATGAGCGGCGCCCCTGCATTCGTCCTGGCCTCATCAAGTGTTTGCGCGAGGATCCAATACCCCCGCTTAACCGGCGTGTTCACTGAACGCTTGGGTGCTTTCCCGACCAGTGACATTATCGAGATTGCGACGTTCGACGGCATATACGAAAAGGATTTTCGCCCTTCTTAGTATGCTCATCACATCATTCCTCCCGTGAAACGCCCTTCCTTTGATGGGGCTGGCCGTTTCCGCTGGCGAACGTCATTTGGTCCTGTAGTCGCCGTCTCGGACTTGGGCCGGCGGTGCAGGAGCGTCAGGACTGGATCGGAAACTGTCGGGGTGCCACCCTTTTGAGCGCATGCTCTAATGAACCGTATTGGCACCAAGCCAACTACAACACCAGGCGCTCATCCCCTTCCCGCCGGGTCACGTGCTCCCTGTCCAAAAACTCCAGCAGCGGAATCGCATACTTGCGCGAGATCCCGGTCCACTCCTTGAACGCGCCGACGTTGAAGCGTGTGGACCTGCGCGGCGCCAGTATCTCGCGCAACTTGGCGATGGCGGACTGGTGAAAGACCAGCTCTCCGCTGATCCGCACCAGGCGCTTTTCGCGAAGCAGGATTTCGAGCAGCCTGCGCGCCCGCGCCTGTTCCACGCCCGATTTCGCCAGCACCTCGGGCACCCCGGGCGTGGCCAGGCCGGCTTCTTCAAAGGCGCGCTCGATCAGCCCGCGCGCTTGCTCCTCGTCTTCCTTGAGCACCACCTGGTGGCTGCGGAGCCGCACCGTTTCGCCTTCCATAACGATTTCCCGTGCGTTGGCCAGCAGGGCGTCCAGCACGAACGGCGGCACGGCGGGCATCTCGCTGCTGCGCAGTTCCTGTTTCGCGATGCCCGGCCGCAGGGGCTGTTTGGCGTGGAACGAGCGGACCGCCTTCACCAGCTTGTCTCGCGCGGCCTGGAACCAGGCACGGTCCAGGTACCACGGCTGGGGCTGGGAGACGGTAACCAGGCGGGAGGCCGCGGCCGCGATGTCGCGCTCCGGCATGCCCGAGCGCGCCACCAGTTCCGCCATGCCTATGCCGAATTCCGCTTCCCGCACGAGCAGGGAGATGCGCGCCGCGGCATCGCTCGATGCCAGCACGTTCAGCCGCGCGCCGGGATCCTCGCCCTTGCGATAACGATGCCCGCCCACATCGACCACCACCCCGCCGCCGATGGTCACTACCGGCGAAAACATGCGGATGATGAAACGGTCGCCTGGAAGCAATAGGGCCTCGTCGCGCAGCACCAGGCGAACCCAGGCCGTGCCGCCCGGCGCCAGCGTCGCCGCGCCGCCGAGCAGGCGCACCTCCGCCTCGATCTCGGCCGTGCCCGAATGAAAATGGACAGGCGCGCGATGCTTCAGCGGCTTGGCCGAAGCCAGCAGGTCGAGCCGGCAGTCGGCGTGCTTCACCGCGCGGAACCGCCCGGGCTCGGAGAGCACGTCGCCGCGCGCCAGGTCGTGCGGCTCGATGTCCGCCAGGTTCACGGCGGTTCGTTGTCCGGCCGCGGCCCGGTCCGCTTTCGACCCGTGCACCTCCACGCCGCGCACGCGCAGCCGCCGGCCCGACGGATAGACCTCGACCTCCTGCTCTTTTTCGAGCGATCCCGAAATCAGCGTGCCGGTGACCACCGTGCCGAAGCCCTTCACCGAGAACACGCGATCGATCGGCAGCCGGAACCAGCCGGCCGAATTCTTCTCCGGCGCCGCGGCCGCCACGGTGGCTAGCGCGCGCCGCAATTCGTCCAGCCCTGAGCCGGTGACGGAGCTGACCGGCACGATGGGGGCGCCTTCGAGGAACGAGCCGGCCATCAGCTCCTCGACTTCGAGCCGCACCAGCCCCACCAGGTCGGCATCCACGAGATCCGCCTTGGTGAGCGCGACCACGCCGCGCGGAATGGCCAGCAGGCGGCAGATATCGAAATGCTCGCGGGTCTGCGGCTTTATGGATTCGTCGGCGGCGATGACGAACAGCACCAGGTCGATTCCGCCCACGCCCGCCAGCATGTTCTTCACGAACCGCTCGTGCCCCGGCACGTCCACGAAACCGAGCAGCAGCGATGGAGTCAACTGGAGATGGGCGAACCCGAGATCGATGGTGATGCCGCGGCGCTTCTCTTCTTCCAGGCGGTCCGCATCGATGCCCGTGAGGGCTTTCACGAGCGCGGTCTTGCCATGGTCGATGTGCCCGGCGGTGCCGACGATGATATTCTTCATGACGGTGGACAAGCCCGAGACCTGTCCTTACCCATGGTAAGTTACATTGGTTGGGTGCTCGTCCTGCCGCTCGCCGCGCTGGTTGCCGGTTCGGTGGTTTACTGCGTACTTACAGTCATCGCCGCCATGCGCTATCGCGCCGTGAAACCGGGCGAGCTGCACGCGGCTCCTCCCATCAGCGTCCTCAAACCGCTGGCGGGCGTGGACGACGGCCTGGAAGAAAACCTGCGCAGCTTCTTCGAGCAGCAGTACCCGGCTTTCGAAATCCTGTTTGCCGTGCGGGGCCCGAGCGACCCGGCGATAGAAGTCGTGGAGCGTCTTCGGCCGCACTATCGCGCCGTCCCCACGCGCCTCATCGTGACGGGCGAGCCGCCTTATGCCAACGCGAAAGTCTTCAGCCTCGACCGGATGCTCGCCGCCGCGCAACACGATCTGCTGGTGATGGCCGACAGCGACATCCGGGTCACGCCGGACATGCTCTCCACAATTGCCGCCGAGTTTCAGGACCAGCATATCGGGCTCGCCACCTGCCCCTACCGCGCGGTCGCGGGGCGCAGCTTCTGGTCGACGCTCGAGGCGGTCGGGCTGAACACCGAGTTCATCGGCGGAGTGTTGGTGGCCCGCATGCTGGACGGCATGAAGTTCGCGCTCGGGCCGACGATCGTGGCGCGGCGGGCCACGCTCGAAGGCATCGGCGGATTCGACGCGGTGAAGGACTACCTGGCCGAGGACTTCGTCATGGGCAAGCTGGCCGCCGAGCGCGGCGATGGCGTGATCCTTTCGTCGTACGTGATCGAGCACCGCATCGGCGCCCAGAAACTCGCCGCCAACTGGAAGCACCGGCTGCGCTGGAACCGCAGCACGCGCCGGTCCCGGCCCTGGGGCTACGCCGGCCAGGTCTTCACCAATCCACTGCCTTTGGCGCTGCTGCTCTGGGCGGCGGCGCCAAGCTGGTGGCCGGCCGCCGCCGTAACAGTCTTGTTCCGCATCGCCGCCGGCTGGGCCACCGCCGGCCATGCGCTCCACGACCCGCTGGTGCGCCGCCTCTGGTGGCTCGTGCCGCTGCAGGACATCGCCAGCTTCATCGTCTGGGTGGCCGGCTTCTTCGGCAATACCATCCTCTGGCGCGGCCGAAAATATTACTTGCAGCCGGACGGCCGTTTCGAGCTGGTGCAATAAGAGATCCGCGGCGGACCGATCCCGCTACAATAGTCCCGATGAATCGTCTTGACGAACTGCGGCGCCGCCGCGAGAGCGCCGAACAGGGCGGCGGGCCCGAGCGCCGCGCCCGCCAGCACAAGGACGGCAAACTTTCCGCGCGGGAGCGCATCGAGCTTCTGCTGGACGAAGGCACTTTCGAAGAGCTGGACAAGCTCGTCACCCACCGCTGCCGCGATTTCGGAATGGACGAGCAGATCGTCCCCGGCGACGGTTTCGTCACCGGCTACGGCCGCATTGACGGGCGCCTGGTCTACGTCTTCGCCCAGGACTTCACGGTGTTCGGCGGTTCGCTCTCCGAAACCAACGCGCAAAAAATCTGCAAGATCATGGACCTCGCCCTCAAGACCGGCGCGCCCGTGATCGGCCTCAACGATTCCGGCGGCGCGCGCATCCAGGAGGGCGTGATGTCGCTGGCCGGCTACGCCGATATCTTCCTGCGCAACACCCTTGCGAGCGGCGTGGTCCCGCAGATTTCCGCCATCATGGGCCCGTGCGCGGGCGGCGCGGTCTATTCGCCCGCCATCACCGACTTCGTTTTCATGGTGGAGGGCACCAGCTACATGTTCGTCACCGGCCCCGACGTCATCAAGACCGTGACCCACGAAGACGTGACCAAAGAGAAGCTGGGCGGCTCGATGACCCACAATTCCATCAGCGGGGTGGGCCACTTCGTCGCGGCCGACGACGCCGAGTGCCTGCGCATGATCCGCGAGCTGCTGAGCTACCTGCCGCAGAACAATCGCGAAGATCCGCCGCGCCGGCCCACCCACGACCCCATCGATCGCATGGACCCGGCGCTCGATACGGTGGTGCCGGCGGAATCTGACCTGCCCTACGACATCAAGGACGTCATCCACCGCGTGGTGGACGATGGCCGGTTCTTCGAAGTCCACGAGCACTGGGCCAGGAACATCGTGGTGGGATTCGCGCATCTCGACGGGCGCTCCATCGGCGTGGTAGGCAACCAGCCCGCGTACCTGGCCGGGTGCCTCGACATCAGCTCATCGGTGAAGGGCGCGCGCTTCGTGCGCTTCTGCGATGCATTCAACATTCCCATCCTGACGTTCGAGGACGTGCCCGGCTTCCTGCCCGGCACGGAACAGGAGTTCGGCGGGATCATCCGGCACGGCGCGAAGCTGCTCTACGCTTACGCCGAAGCCACCGTGCCCAAGATCACGGTGATCACGCGCAAAGCCTACGGCGGCGCTTACTGCGTGATGGGCTCCAAGCACATTCGCACGGACATCAACCTGGCCTGGCCGACGGCCGAGATCGCGGTGATGGGCCCAGAGGGCGCCGTGAACATCGTGTACCGGCGGGAACTGGCGGCCGCCGCCGATCAGGACGCCGTTCGGCGGCAAAAGACCGACGAGTTTCGCGACCGGTTTGCCAACCCGTTCGTGGCCGCCGAGCGCGGCTATATCGACGACGTGATCGAGCCGCGCGAGACGCGCCCGCGCGTGATTCGGGCGCTGCGAATGCTGGACACGAAGGTCGACACCATGCCCCGCAAAAAGCACGGAAATATTCCGTTGTGAGTGTGGTCACCCGCGCGACGCGAAGGCGAAACTGCGCATAGACAAGTTGCCGTACTGGAAGCCCTCGAAGATGGTCTCGGCCTTCTCTTCGGGAAAGGCCGCGCCCAGCGCCACAAACAGCGGATCGAAATGCTCCGGTGTCGGCACCGCGAGCGCCGCGTGGGGCGCACTGCCGCGGTACGAAAACAGCTCCTGGATCTCTCCGGCTTCGATGCGCGCCGCCACCCATCCATCGAATTCGACGGCCCAGGGATCCAGCGCGGCGTTCTTGTCCCACAGTTGGACGCGCCGCAGGTTGTGCACGATGCCGCCGCTGCCGGCGATGAGAATCCCCTCCTCCCGCAGCGGCCGCAGCGCGGTTCCGAGCTGAAAGAGTTCCTCGGGGCTGGCTTCCGGAAGCGACAACTGGACGACCGGGATGCCGGCATCCGGCCACGCCAACCGTAGCGGTACCCACGCGCCGTGATCGAGGCCGCGGCGTTTTTCGAGCGTCGCGCCCTTCAACATCCCAGCGATCCGCGCGGCCAGCGAGGGATCGCCCGGCGCGGGGTAAGCGATATCGTACAGCTCTTTCGGAAAGCCGCCGAAATCGTAGACCAGCGGCGCCTGGTCCCACGCGGTAATGCGCAGCGGCCGCGGCATCTGCCAATGGGCCGAGATGACGACGATGGCGCGCGGTTGTTGAGTGTCGCCGAATGCGCGCAGAGCGGCGGCGTGATCGTCGCCGCCCAGCGCCGACATCGGAGATCCGTGAGCGAAAAAGACGGATGGCACTCCCATCGGGATAGACCGGCCCGAGGCCGCCCTACTCCTCTTTTACGACGAGGACGTCCACTTCCGCGACCACGTCCTTGTGCAGGCGGACCGGCACCTTGAACTCGCCGAGTTGCCGGATCGGTTCCTCCAGGTGGATCTTGCGGCGGTCGATGGTGAAGTTCTTGGCGGCCAAAGCCTCGGCCACATCCTTGGCCGTCACCGAGCCGAACAACTGATCGTTTTCGCCGGCCTTCTGCGCGATGGTCACGCTGACGCCGGTGAGCAGCTTCGACAGGTCCTCGGCTTCGCTCTTCAACTTCACTTCCTTGCGCAGATGCGCCTGGCGCTCCTGCTCCACGATCTTCTTATTGGATTCGTTGGCCGCCACGGCCAGCTTCTTGGGCAGCAGGTAATTGCGGGCGTAACCCGGCGCCACCTTCACCACTTCGCCGCGGATGCCCAGCTTCTCGACGTCCTCTCTCAATATGACTTCCATGCCAGTATCCTCCCGACTTAGGTGGTTGCCGCGAACGGCAGCAGCGCGATGTTGCGCGCCTTCTTGATGGCGTCCGTGAGGCGCCGCTGGTGCGGCGCGCACACGCCCGAAATGCGTCGCGGAATGATCTTGCCCCGCTCCGCCACGAAGGCGTGCAGCATCTTCACGTCCTTGTAGTTGATGTCGTCAATCTTCTCGACACAGAACCGGCACACCTTCTTGCGCCGGAAGTACTGCTTCTTCTGGGTGGCGACCGCCTTGTCGCCGCCGGTCGGCCGCTGCGCGGCGCTGCCTGGTCTTCCTCTGGGTTCGGGCATCGATTAATCCTCCTTCGGCAGGCCGGGCATGGCCGGCGCCGCGACTTCGGTCATCTGGTGGGCAAACGAGGGCGGGGCTCCCGGGCCGGGCGCGGGTGTGGGCGGAGCGTTCGCCGCCCTCCTGGCGTTGCGCTTGTCGCGGGCCTTCTTCCGCTTGTCCAACCGCTTCAGCGTTTGATCGATACGCACAGTCAGGAACTTCAGCACCAGGTCCGACACGCGCAAACGGCGCTCCAGCTCCTTCACCGATTCGGGACCGGCGGAGAATTGGAACAGCACGTACGCGCCTTCGCGGTACTTGTCCACGCGATACGCCAGGCGGCGCTTCCCCCACTTGTCGACTTTGTCCACCGTGGCGCCGGCGGCGGTCAACTGCGTCCGCAACTGCTCCACGAAGGCATCCACCTCCTCGTCCGGCGCATCCGGCTTGACTATGAACAGCTCTTCGTAAGTTCTCATTCTTCCTCTATGTTTGAGCCTGGGGCGCGACGATTGAATTTCGTCATGGCCTTTTCGACGCCCTCGGCAATTATCGAACGAACCGCGTCGGCTGCGTAATCCACCAGCTCGTCCAATTCCTTCATCTGCGAGCGCCGGAACGGCGCCAGCACAAATTCCGCGCCATCTTTGACCGGATGGCCCGGATGAATACCCAATCGCACCCGAACGAACTCGCTGGTGCTGAGGCTGTCAATCACCGATTGCATTCCGTTGTGTCCCGCCGCGGAACCCTTCGGCTTGATCTTCAGCGCCATCCAGGACAGGTCCAGCTCGTCGTAAACCACCACGAGCCGCCCTGGCTCGATCTGGTGCTTCTCCATCAGCGACCGGAGCGAAGGGCCACTGAGGTTCATGAACGTTTGCGGTTTGGCCAGCATCACCGGGACGCCCTCGATTTCGCCCGCTCCCACGAGAGCCCTGGAATCCTTCCGGCGGATGCGGATGCCGTGCCGCTCCCCCAGCCGGTCCACCGTGAGAAACCCCAGGTTATGCGGCGTAAGCGCGTACTGCTCGCCCGGGTTTCCCAGACCGGCCACCAGGAACATGGCGCGCTACTTCTTCTTGCCCTTCTCCTCGGCGGCGCCTTCTTCTTCCTTCTTGCCCTTCTTGATGACTTCGGGCTCGGCCGCTGTTGTCCCGGCGGCGGCTTCCGGCGCGGGCGCAGCCTCGACCACAGGCTCGGCTTCGACGCGCAGCGTCACCACGTGTGCGATCACCGTATCGGCCGGGCTCAGCAGTTTCATGGAGCCCGACAAGCCCACGTCGCCGGCGCGTTTGTTCTGGCCGATCATCAACTCGCCCACGTCCACCGTGAAGCCTTCGGGAATCTCGTCCGGCAGGCATTCCAGCTCGATCGAGCGCGTCACGATTTCGAGCAGCCCGCCCTGAACCTTGACGCCCTTGGGCTCGCCCGTGGTGTGAACCGGCACGGTGATGCGGATGCGCTTGGTCAGGTCGATGCGCTTCAGGTCGGCGTGCAGCAGCGTGCCCTTGACGGGATCCACCTGCTGGTCCACGACCATGACCGGCGTGGTTTCGCCGTCCTGGACTGACAGGTTGAAGATGGTGTTGTAGCCGGTTCTGCTGTGGATGATTTTGAGGATGTCGCGCGGACTGACCGACACGCTCACCGGATCTTGGAATGCGCCGTAAACCACCGCCGGGATCTGCCCGGCGCGGCGCGTACGGCGCGCCTCGTTCTTGCCGCGCGAGGTGCGCACCTCGGCAGCCACGACGATATCTGTCTTCACTTCATTCTCCTTGCGGCCTCGAAGTCCGGTTCACCGGGCGCCACCGGCATCCCTGCCCGTGTCCCGGCTGACGTGGGTTCGAGAACCGCGAACTCAAATAAACAACACGCTCACCGAAGTCTCCTCGTGTATCGACCGTATGGCCTCAGCCAGCAGGCTGGCCACCGACAACGATTTGATCCGGTCAGACTCCCTTGCCGCTTGCGAAAGCGGAATCGAATTCGTAAGTACCACTTCCTTCAGACACGACGCTTCGATGCGGGCCACCGCATCGCCCGAAAGCACCGCGTGCGTGGCGCAGGCCGCGACCGAGGCCGCTCCCTGTTCCATCAATGCCTCGGCGCCTTTCACCAGCGTTCCGCCCGTATCGATCAGGTCGTCCACGATCAGGCAGTTGCGCCCCGTCACCTCGCCGACCACATTCATGACCTCGGCGACATTGGCCTCTTCCCGCCGCTTGTCGATAATCGCCAGCGGCGCATTCAGCCGTTTGGCGAAGGCCCGTGCGCGCTCCACTCCGCCCGCGTCCGGCGAAACCACGGTCACGTCCGGGATGTCCTGTTCCCGAAAATACTCGATCAGCACCGGAGTGGCGAACAGATGGTCCACCGGGATGTCGAAGAATCCCTGAATCTGCGCCGCGTGTAAATCCAGCGTCAGAACCCGGTCCGCCCCCGCCGTTTCCAGCACGGCGGCAACCAGCCTCGCCGAAATGGGAACCCGGGGTTTGTCCTTCCGGTCCTGGCGGGCGTATCCATAATAGGGTAACACTGCCGTGATGCGTTCCGCAGAGGCGCGCTTCAGGGCGTCGATCATCAGCAGCAGTTCCATGAGGTGGCGATCCACCGGCGTGGATGTCGGCTGGATGATGAAGACATCCGCGCCGCGCACGTTCTCCTGGATCTGCAAATAGATTTCGCCGTCGGCGAACAGCCGGATCATGGCGCGGCCAAGCTCCATGCCAAGAGCCTGGCCGATTTCGTGGGCCAGCGCGGGATTTGCGTTCCCGGTGAAAAGTTGCAGGCGGTCGTGGATCATCGCGTGTACCGGCTTAGGGGCGGCCATGTTCTCCCGTCGATGTGCTCTCCGAGCGCCCCCCACCACATCGAGCGGTAGCGCGCCCGGCTCACCAGCGAAATTCGAAACGTTCTCTCTTCACCCAACAATCGAAGCGCGCGGGAAACCCCGTCACGAGTTGGAAACAAGCCGAACAGCGCGGAGCCGCTCCCGGTCATCATGGCCAGGGTCGCTCCCGCCCGCTTCAGCCGCTTCTTCAGGAATGCGAGATGTTCGTGCTGCGCGAAAACGACGGCTTCAAAATCGTTTCCGGGAGACACCTCGCCTCCTGAGTCCCACGTATTCCTCTGGAAAGTAACTATTTTATTTTCTTGAGATTCGCTTGTCAAACGGGCGCCGAGCCACCGATAAGCCTCCGCCGTGGAAACCTGGATCCCGGGAGTCACCAGCAACCCTGGCCGCGCCCGCCGGTCGGGCAACGGGAACAGCTCGGTCCCGCGGCCGATCCCCACCGCCGTCCCGCCCAACAGAAAGAACGGGACGTCGCTGCCGAGCTGTTGTCCCAGCCGCCAGAGGGCGGGCAGATCCAGCGCCTGGCCCGCCAGCGCCGGCAGCGCCAGCAGAATGGCCGCCGCGTCGGACGAACCTCCGCCGAGCCCCGCTCCCATGGGGATCCGCTTGTCGAGCCGGATCTCCACCCTGCCCTTCACGCGCATCGCATCCAATGCCAGCCGCGCCGCGCGGGCCACCAGGTTGTCCGGGATCGCCAGCGGATCTTCGACCGCGATGGAGGTGGTGCGCCCGGGAGTGAACGCCAGCCCGATGGTGTCGGCGAGCGAGACAGTCTGAAAGATGGTGCGCAGCTCGTGGTAGCCGTCGGGCCGCTTCGCGAGCACGCGCAGATCGAGGTTGATCTTGGCCAGCGCGCTCACGCGGGCCCGGCGGGTGCGGCTCATTTGTCGTACTGAAGCAGCGAGAATACGTCGCTGCCCGCGAGTTTCTCGCGCCCGTGGAGGAAGGTCAGCTCCACGACGAAGCCGATCCCCGCCACCACACCTCCCGCCTCGCGCACCATGCGGGCCGCGGCCGCCGCGGTCCCGCCCGTAGCCAGCAGGTCGTCCACGATCAGGACCCGCGTGCCTTGGCTCACCGCGTCCTTGTGCATTTCCAGGCAGTCGGTGCCGTACTCCAGCTCATAGCTCACCCTCACGCATTCGGCCGGCAGCTTCTTCGGCTTGCGAACCGGCACGAAGCCTGCGCCCAGCGCGTACGCCAGCGCCGGCGCGAAAATAAATCCGCGCGCTTCGATCCCCAGCACCTCGTCCACCCGCGCGTCGCGGTATTCCCGGGTCAACCCATCGATGACCGCGCGAAGGCCGCTCTTGTCTTTGAGCAGCGTGGTGATGTCGTAAAACAGAATGCCCGGCTTCGGAAAATCCGGCACTTCGCGAATCAGTTTCTTGAGGTCTTCCATCGCATTCCGATAGCGAATTGTAACGCATGTGCGCGGAGGCTTGACTCGCCCCCCAAAATCGCATTTTGCACTACAATGTAATGCATGAAGACGGAAATCTATACCTGGCGGCTCTCATCCGAAATCAAGTCCGCTCTCGAGACCGAGGCGCGCCGCGAAGGGACTACCGTCGCCGCGCTGCTGGACCAGTTGGCTCGCCGGTGGATCGAGGATCGCCGTGCGCAGTCGACCAGCGATTCCGCCGAACAATTGCGCCTTCATTCGCAAGCCGAAAAGTCGATCGGGAAGATTGCGAGCGGAAAAGCTCACCGGGCGGAGTCGGCTCGCGTTCTCGTCAGAAAGCGCCTCCATGATCGCAGACTGTCTCGTTGACGCCGGCGCGATTCTGGCCCTTCTGGACCGCGACGACCGCTGGCATTCGGCTTGCGCCGAGGCATTTCAAAGTCTGCGGCTTCCGCTGCTCACGTCTACCGCTGTCTTGACGGAACT
>DASQZT010000042.1:0-63244 GCA_035638575.1 Bryobacteraceae bacterium | reverse complement strand
GAATGGTGAAGTCCAGGGTCGTTAGCGCGGCAGCCGCGGTTTTTTTGACTCTTGCCAACGGCGCCGGGAAGAAGCGCTCCTGCGGCCCCTTCTCCTTGCCGGATTTGTATTCCGCATCCTCGCAGCCGGCTATCGGAGCCGGCTCCTCCTCGCCGGCATCCGAGCCGCTGCCCTGCGTCACGGGCGCCGGCCGCACCCCAGGCGGGGAAGCTGGCGCAGGCGGGGACGCCGGCGCGGGCGGCGGCACTGCGGGCGGTGGCGGCGCCGCAGGCTCGGATGGCGCCGCTGTGGCTGGCGCCGGCGTAGCAACCGGCGCCGGAGCGGATCCCACGATCGCAACCTTCTTGGCCTCGTACTCGTCCTTCGTGAGCACACCCGACTGGTAGGCGCTCTCCAGCGCCGCCAGTTGTTCGGCCGTGTTCTTCTTGTGGCAGGCCGCCGCGCTGAACAGCATCCACCCGGCAACCGCCGTCAGCCAGGCCTTCCTCATCCTCATCCCCGATCGGCTCCCGCTACTTCTTGACGTGCTCCAGAGGCTTCCAGTCTTCTTTGAACGTGACGCTCGGGTCGAGGCCCTCCTGATCGCTCAGCAGATATTCGCCGCGGTTGTTGACCCACGCGTGCCCGTACTGGTTGCTGAGTTCCACGGTCTCGCCCGTGCTGGAATTCCGGTACGTCTCGACGCCGCGAATCGTCTCGCTGAACTGCGCGGAGATGTGGTCCTCGCTCTTCTGCCGGTTCTCGTAGCCCTGCCGCTGGATGTTGCGGATGTCCTCGGCATTCTTCGAAACGATCGCCGAGCGGTCGCGAATGCCCTTCAGCTCGATCTGCTGGATCGCCAGGGCGTTCCCCGTGACGCGGCTCTGCCACTCCGGACTTACGTGGTAGGTGGCGTTGATCATCTCGAAGAATTTCTCGGAAGAATCCAGTTGGCCCTGCGGCGCGCGTTCCGCCACCATGTGCGCCACGCAACTGTAACTGTACGCCTGCGTCATCTGCATCCTGGCCGTGTTGTAGCTCGGACCGAGAGTGCCGGTGATGATCGTCGCCACGATCAGCCACTCCTCCACCGGGCGCCCGTTGAGGTTGTATTTCAGGCGCGCCCGGACCACGTCGGGGCGAACGCGCTGCTGCAACTTGTACTGCGCCGCCGACTGCTCCGTCTGCCGCGCCTGCTGCTCGAGGATCTGCATCAGTTTGGCCGCGGGTTCGACGGCCGCCACCTGGGCGTTCGGACGTATCCTGGAGATGTTTCGCCGCAAATAATCCGCCGCCCCCATCGGCGGCATCACGTCGCACGCGTGGGCGCCCATCTGCGCCTTCTGGGCGAAGATCTGCTGGAGGGGCTTGGGATCGTCGGCCCACGTCCAGTTGTATGCCGGAAACACTTCGTAGCTGCGGCCATCGGGACCGCTGGCGCGCAGGGTGGTCCGGATCGTGTTGCAGTTGTCCTTGATGTTCCACGTGGTCGATCCCTCGGATTGCCAGTCGGTGGGGATCAGCATGCTGACCGACGTCATGGGGCGTTCAAATCCGTGCTCATCCACCGCCTTGGCTATCTTCATCCGATAGGAATGCGCCTGGGCGCCGCCGGCGGCAGCCGGGGTCGAGGCCGCCATGGCCGGCGCGGGCTGGTTGGCGCCCGCGGTCTCCGCTGGAGCAGGCAAACTCTCGCGCGGTGCGCCCGCCGCCGGCCCTGACGCGGCCCGCGCTTCCGGCGCGAGCAGTGCGGCCTTCTTGGTCAGATATTCGTCTTTGGTCAGGACGCCGGCCCGGAAAGCCCTTTCCAGCGCCGTGAGCGCGCCCTTTTGGGCCTCCAGCCTCGCCCTCCTCGCCTGATATTCGTCTTTGGTCAGGAGTCCGGCCGCCAGGGCCTTGTCCAACGCCGCCAGCGCCGCCGACTGGCTTTCGAGCGCCGCTCTCTTCGCCTCGTACTCGTCTTTGGTAAAGATCCCCGACTTGTACGCGTCGTCCAGCGCCGACAGTTCCTTGGACCTCTCGCCCCTGGAGCATGCGCCTCCGCCCATCAGGGCCAACACAACCACCGCGATCTGACATGCACCGCTATTCCGCACTTGTCAATCATAATACGTGGGGCATGCTAGTTTAGCTAGCCCATACCAGACACCACCTCCACGGTGTGCATCCTGCCCTTCTTAGCGCTACACTGAATTCGGTAGCTCAGGAGGATTCATGGCAGATGATTCACACGGTCACGGCGACGTGAGGCCCCGGACCGCGGTGCTCACCCGCGGGTTCGATCCCAGCCTGTCGTTCGGCTCGGCGCGCCCGGCCGTCTTCCGCAGCTCCACTTACGTGTTTGCCAGCCCCGAAGCCGCCGAGCGCGCCTTTGCGATCACCACCGGGAAGATCCAGCCGGCCGAAGGAGAACGTGCCGACCTGATCTACTCCCGCTTCTCCCATCCCAACTCCGAAATCCTGGAGGACCAGATCGTGCCGCTCGAAGCCGGCGGGAGCGAAGCCGCCGTCTTCAACTCCGGCATGGCGGCCATCATGACCGCGTTCTTCGCCTGGGCGCGGCCCGGCAGCTCCATCGTCTACACCACTCCGCTGTATGGCGGCACCACCGGCCTGATCCACAGCTTCCTGGAGCCGTTCGGCGTGCGCGGCATCCCCGTGCGCTCGGGCGACTCCGCCGCCATCGACCACGCCATCCGCTCCGCCGAAGACTGTTCCGTCGTCTTCCTCGAGACACCGGCCAATCCAACCCTCATCATGACCGATATCGAGCGCGCTGCCGACACCGCCCGCAAACACCCCGGCCGGCCGGTGATCATGGTGGACAACACTTTCCTCGGACCCACGTTCCAGCATCCGCTGCTGTTAGGCGCCGATATCACGCTGTATTCCGCTACGAAGTTCCTCTCCGGGTTCAGCGACATGGTGGCCGGTGTGGCCATCACCAGGGAAGCCGGGATGATCCGCAAGATCCGCAAGCTGCGCGGCATGTTTGGCAACATCCTCCAGCCCGACGAGTGCTGGATGCTGGATGGCCGCCTGCCCACCGTCTCGCTGCGCATGAACCGCCAGAGCAAGAACGCGCAACGCGTGGCCGAAGCGCTTCACGGCCACAAGCATCTGAGCCGCGTGATCTATCCGACGCTGTTCACCGATCCGGAGCAGAAGCGTATTTTCGAAAAGCAGTGCGCCTACCCGGGCAGCCTCTTCTCCATCGAGTTCAAGGGCGGCAAGGAAGCCGCATTCGATTTCCTGCGCCACCTGCGCATCGCCCGCAACGCGGTGTCGCTCGGCGGTGTGGAGACGTTGACGTGCCATCCCAAAAGCACCACGCACTCCGGCATGAGCGCCGCCGAGCTGGCCGAGTCGGATGTCACCGACGGCCTGGTGCGAGTATCCGTCGGCATCGAAGACTGGCGCGATTTGCTGGCCGATTTCGACCAGGCCCTGGCTGCCATCGGATAGCCCCGGAGACATTGTACACTCGGTTGGAGGAGGTCATAGTGGCATACGCAGGCGACGTCATTGTGAAAGATCCCGAGATCCTGGGCGGGATGCCGGTTTTTCGTGGAACCCGAGTGCCCTTTAAGAACCTGCTGGATTATCTGGAAGGCGGCCACACGCTCGACGAGTTTCTGGAAGAGTTTCCCTCCGTCACTCGCGAGGTGGCCATCGCCGCTCTGGAGCACGCGAAAGAGCTGGTCATTGCCCGAGTGCGATGAGGCTCCTCATCGACGAGTGTTTGCCACGCGCATTGAAGCGCCTCCTCAGTGAACACGAATGCCGAACCGTGCAGGAGATGTCATGGTCCGGGAAAAAGAATGGCGAGCTGCTGTCATTGGCCGAGCGGGAATTCGATGTCATCGTAACCATCGATCAGAGCATCGAGTACGAACAAAACTTCGCGAATCGCTCCATCGCCCTGCTCGTGCTCTGTGCCCGATCGAATCAGATCGAGGATTTGGAGCCGGCCATCCCGGCCGCTCTTGCAGCACTGCGCTGCATTCAACCGGGGCGCGTAGTTCGGGTGGCGAAATAGGCAGCCTCCGATTCATTGCTGCCTCATGGCTCCAGTCCTTGCGCCCAGTCGCGACGGAGTAGCGGGCGTTCTCGCGCGCCGCCTATCCCACTCCGCGCGCATTATCTCCAGGTGTTGCTTCCGCTTCATCCGGAGCTTCAATTCTTCACCATGCCGCGCCCGTTCGCTACAATCGTATTTTAGTCCACCTTTCAGAAGGAATCTCCGTGACAGGTCACGAAATCAGACAGTGCTTTCTCGACTTCTTTGCCGATAGAGGCCACCGCGTGGTGCGCAGCTCGTCGTTGGTGCCGGCCAACGATCCCACGCTGCTGTTCACCAACGCCGGAATGGTCCAGTTCAAGGACACGTTTCTGGGCCAGGAAAAGCGCGACTACGCGCGCGCCGCAAGCTCTCAGAAATGCGTGCGCGCGGGCGGCAAGCACAACGATCTGGAAAACGTCGGGTACACCCGCCGCCATCACACCTTCTTCGAAATGCTGGGCAACTTCTCCTTCGGCGATTACTTCAAAGCCGAAGCCATCGAGTACGCCTGGGACCTCATCACCAAGGTCTACGGCCTCCCCAAAGACAAGCTCTACGTCACCGTGTTCCGCGAGGACGATGAGGCCGAAGAGCTGTGGCAAAAGGTGGCGGGCGTTCCCAAGAGCCGCATCTTCCGCCTCGATGAAGCCGACAACTTCTGGCAGATGGGCGACACCGGTCCCTGCGGCCCGTGCTCGGAAATCCACTACGACCTCGGACCGGAAGCCGCCGACCCCGGGAAAGAAAACGTGGAGTTTCCAGGCGACGCCGGCGACCGGTACGTCGAAATCTGGAACCTCGTCTTCATGCAGTTCGACCGCGACGCCGCGGGCAAGCTCACCCCGCTGCCGCGTCCTTCGATCGATACCGGCATGGGCCTCGAGCGCGTCGCCGCCGTCCTCCAAGGCAAGCTCTCCAATTACGATACCGACCTGATCCAGCCCATCGTCGCGCACGCCGCCGATCTGTTCGGCGTCGCGCCCGGCTCCGACCAGCGCGTCGATACCGCCCTGCGCATCGCCGCCGACCACGCGCGCGCCGCGGCCTTCCTGATTCACGACGGCGTGCTGCCCTCCAACGAGGGCCGCGGCTACGTGCTCCGCAAGATCATGCGCCGCGCCATGCGCAATGTCCGGCTGATCGGCGTCAACGAGCCCTTCCTCTTCAACCTGACCGGCTTTGTGGCCGATCTGATGCAGGAACCGTACCCCGAGATGATCGAGAGCGTGCAGCGTGTGGCCCGCGTGGTGAAGGATGAAGAGCACCGCTACGCCACCACGTTTCTCGAGGCCGAAAAGCAGTTCAACGAAGCCCTGCGCTCCGTGGAAGGCCGCTCCCTGCCGGGCGCCGTTTCCTTCAAACTCTACGATACCTACGGTCTGGCGCTCGACGAGCAGGAGGACATGGCGCGCGAGCACGGCCTCGCCATCGACCGCGCCGGCTTCGAGCGCGAAATGGAGCAGCAACGCGAACGCGCCCGCGCGAGCTGGAAGGGCGGGGAAAAGGCCGCGGTCGTTCCGGCTTACCAGAAGCTCCTGGAGTTCGGCCGCACGAAGTTCCTGGGCTACGGCGCGCTCGAAGCCGAGTCGCGCGTGATCGGCCTGTTGGTGGACAAGCAGCCCGTGAAGAGCGTCCCCGCCGGCGTCACCGCCGAGTTGGTGTTCGATGCCACCCCGTTCTACGCCGAGGCCGGCGGCCAGGTAGGCGACCGCGGTGCCCTGTACTCCGCCACGCGCGAGAAACTCGCCGATGTGGAAAGCGCCTTCCCCGGAATTCCCGGCCTGACCGTTCATCGCATCCACACGCTCTCGCCCATCACCGTGGGCGACGTCCTGCTCGCCGAAGTGGCCGTGCCCCTGCGCGACGCCACCCGGCGCAATCACACCGCCACGCACTTGTTGCACGCCTCCCTGCGGCAGGTGCTCGGCACCCACGTCAAGCAGGCCGGCAGCGTCGTGGAGCCCGGCCGTCTGCGCTTCGACTTCACCCACTACGCCGCCGTGGACCGCGCCGAGATCGAAGAGGTCGAGCGGCTCACCAACGATCAGATCCTGCGGAACAACGGCGTGGAGACCATCGTCATGCCGCTCGACCAGGCCATCGCCACCGGCGCCATGGCCCTGTTCGGCGAGAAGTACGGCGAGGAAGTGCGCGTGGTTACCGTCCCCGGTTTCAGCCGCGAGCTGTGCGGCGGAACTCACGTCCGGCGCACCGGCGATATCGGCCTGTGCAAAGTCGTGTACGAAGGAAGCATCTCGGCCGGCGTGCGGCGTATCGAGGCCATCACCGGCGAAGCCGCGTTGCGTCAATACCAGGAGTCCACCACCTCGCTCCGCCGCCTTTCCGACATGGTGCGGGCCTCCGAGCCGGAGCTGATCGAGCACGTCGAGAAACTGCTGGCCGCCGAGCACGGGCTGGCGGCCCAGGTCAGGCAGTTGAAGGAGAAGCTGGCTCAAAAAGAGGCTTCCGGGATCGCCGCCGCCGCGCGGCGCCTTCCGAGCGGCGTCACGGTCATCGTGTCGCGCCTCGAAGGCATGGATCGCGATCAGATGCGGTCCTTGGCCGATTCGCTGCGGAACCAGGCCAAGACCGCCGTAGTGGTGCTCGCTTCCGCGGAGAACGGCAATGTCGCAATCATCGCGGCCGTCACCAAGGATTTGACTGCCAAGGTTCACGCCGGGAAACTGGTGGGCGCGGTTGCCCAATCGGTCGGCGGCAAAGGCGGCGGGCGCCCGGATATGGCTGAGGGCGGCGGCAAGGACGTGTCCGCTCTGGAAGCCGCGTTGACCAACGTCCGAACCGATCTCGAGGGCAGGCTTTGACCGAATCCTTCGACGCGTTGGTGGTGGGCGCCGGTCCGACCGGACTGGCCTGCGCGATCGAGCTTCAGCAGCGCGGCGTCAAGACCGTGATCGTCGAGAAGGGCTGCGTGGTGAACTCGATTTATCACTACCCCACCAACATGACCTTCTTCACCACGCCTGAGCTGCTGGAAATCGGCAACATCCCGATGACCAGCCTCAACGAAAAGCCCAACCGCCACGAAGCGCTGAAGTACTACCGCCGCGTGGCGGAGCATTACCGCCTGGACGTTCGCCAGTACGAGCGCGTGAACCGCGTGGCCGGCGAGGATAACGCCTTCGAGGTGCACACCACCGACCGCCTCGAGTGCCGCCATACTTACCGCGCGCGCAAGGTCGTGCTGGCTACGGGCTACTACGACGTGCCCAACATGCTCGGCGTACCGGGCGAAGAGTTGGACAAAGTACTGCACTATTACGTGGAGCCGCACCCGTACTATAACCACGACGTGTCGGTCGTCGGCGCCAAGAATTCGGCCGCCATCGCCGCGCTGGAGTTGTGGTGGACGGGAGCGCGCGTGACCCTGATCCATCGCGGCGCCGGCATTTCGGACCGCGTCAAGTACTGGATCAAGCCCAACATCGAAAACCGCATCAAGAATGGGGAGATTCGCTCTTACTTCCACTCGCGGATAGTGGAGATCGCGCCGGATTCCGTTCGCCTGGCGACGCCCGAAGGTGAAGTTTCGTTAAAGAATGATTTCGTCTTTGCGCTCATCGGTTATCGGCCCGATCTCGAATTCCTCAATGCCACGGGAATTACGCTGGAGCCTGAAACCGGCCGGCCGCGCACCGATCCCGGGACGCTCGAAAGCGAGCGCGCGGGCGTCTATCTTGCGGGCGTGATCGTCGCCGGCATGCATACCAACGAGATTTTCATCGAAAACGGACGCTTTCACGGGCAATCCATCGCGCAATCGATCGCCTCGAAGCTCGCGGGCTGATGTTTTTTGCCTCAATTTCGGTAGTACCTGCTGTCCGATGCCGTACATCGTATAGAACCGGTGTATCCAGTCTTACTGAAACCCGGAGGGTACATACTGTATCTAATTTAGTGAAGGGGGCCCGACCATGCTTCAGTCGATTTTCAGCACGCTGTTTGGCTGTTCTCACTCGCGCACGACATTTCCGTTAACGCCGGGGCGGAAGAATGCGGCTCCCAGCGCCACGCGAAAAGACACTTACGTTGTCTGTCTGGATTGCGGAAAAGAATTCGCGTACGACTGGGAAGGGATGCGGATTGGCCAGCCGGTACCTCGACGAGTACCGTCCGGCGAGGTTCAGCCGATTTTCCGCCCTCATGGCGTAAGATTACCAAGCACTACAGCAGCCCTGGCGCCAGTGGCCGAGGGCAGATTTGACGCTTTGCGCCGCGAAGTGTAGTACGCCAGCACGGCGAAAGCGATCGCCTCCTTGGCATCGGAATCGATGCCGAAATCGTTGGAAGCCGCCATCTGCACGCCCGGCAGGAAGCCGGCGAGGTGCGCCACGATCCGCGGATTGTGAACGCCGCCGCCGGAGACGATCAGGTCGGCACGCGTTGCCGCGACCTTCCGGGCGCCTTCAATCCCCATCGCGATCGTCGCCGCAGTGAGCACCGTGGCAGTCGCGATGAGGTCCGGCATCGGCAGCCGCGATTCCTTCAGGCGTGTCACGAACTCGGCGCCGTACTGCTCCCGCCCCGCGCTCTTGGGCGGCTTGCGGCGGTAGTAAGGGTCGGACAGCAGGTCATCCAGCAAGGCGCGATTCACCTTTCCCGAGGCCGCGATCTTTCCGCCGCGATCGCAGTTCAGCTTGCCCCCGGAGTACTCCCGCGCAAGCGCGTCGATCACCATATTGCCCGGTCCCGTGTCGAACGCGGCCACATCCTGCGGCCTGGCCGCGGGCGGGATCACCGTGATGTTGGCGATGCCGCCGATATTGAGCGCGATGCGCGTCCGCCTGGCGTGCCGGAAGAGCAGGTAGTCCACAAACGGCACCAGCGGCGCGCCCTGGCCGCCCGCCGCGATATCCCGCGCGCGGAAACCCGAAACCACCGGCACGCCCGTGCGCTCCGCCACGACCGCCGGCTCGCCGATCTGCATCGTGTTCCGGCCGCCCTCGTGGTAGATCGTCTGTCCGTGGCAACCGATCAGATCCACCGGTCCGAAGCGGCGTACCGCGCCCAGCACGGCTTTCGCATACAATTCGCCAAGCTGAAAATTCAAGCGTGAGATCACGCCCGTGTGAGTCGCCGCGTTCGAAACCAGCAGCAGATCGCGGCGAACCGCGTCGGGATATGGCGTGGAGCGGAACCCGATGGTGCGGACTTTGCGCCCAGCCACCTCCACGATGGTTACGTCGATGCCGTCCAGCGACGTGCCGCTCATCACCCCCGCCACCCTCATTGCCGTTTCAATTCCCGCTGCAATTCCGCCAGCAGTTGCAGCGCTTCGATGGGCCGCAGTTGGTCCAGGTTCAAACCGCGGATGCGTTCGGCGATCCCGTAGCCCACCGGCTCGAAGAGCTGGATCTGCACCGGCCCGTGTTCTTCGGTCTTGGCCAGCTCCTCCGTTACCACGTGCTCGGTGCGCTCGTGCAGCTTCAGCACCTCATAGGCGCGCTCGATCACGCCCGGCGGCAGTCCGGCCAGCCGCGCCACTTCGATGCCGTAGCTGCGGTCCGCGCGGCCCGGCTCCACCTTGCGCAGGAAGATGATGTGATCGCCCGCCTCCTTCACCGACACCTTCAGATTGCGCACGCCTTCGAGCTGCTCGGCCAGCTCCGTCAGTTCGTGATAGTGCGTGGCGAAGAGCGTCTTGGCGCGCGTCCGCGCGTGGATGTATTCCACCACCGACCAGGCCAGCGCCAGCCCGTCGTAGGTCGCGGTGCCGCGGCCGATTTCGTCCAGCACGATGAAGCTCCGCGGCGTCGCCGTGTTGAGGATGACGGCCGTCTCGGTCATCTCGACCATGAACGTGGAGCGCCCGCGCGACAGGTTGTCCGACGCGCCGATGCGCGTGAAGATGCGGTCGATCACCGGCAGGCTGGCCGATTCGGCGGGGACGAACGAGCCCGCCTGCGCCAGGATCGCGATCAGCGCGGCCTGCCGCAGGTACGTGGATTTGCCGCCCATGTTGGGGCCGGTGATGATGGCGATCAGGTCGGTCGAGTCGTTCAGGTACAGGTCGTTGGGAATGAACCGCCCGGCCTCCTGCTCCGCAAAGCGTTCGATGGCCGGATGCCGCCCGGCCAGGATGCGCATCTCGCCGTTGTCCGAAAACTCCGGCCGGTGATAGCGGTTCTCCGCCGCGACCTGCGCCAGGCAGGCCGTCACGTCCAGCTGCGCCACCGCCGCCGCCGTGGCGCGGATGCGCTGCGCTTGCGCGGCCACCCGGCGGCGCACATCGGCAAACAGCTCCTTTTCGAGCGTGAGGATCTTGTCCTCGGCGTCCAGAACCTTGCGCTCGTACTCTTTCAGCTCCGGCGTGGTGAACCGCTCCGCGTTGGCCAGCGTCTGCTTGCGCTCGTAGTCGGCGGGGGCCAGGTGCAGGTTGGCGCGTGTGATCTCGATGTAGTAGCCGAAGATGTTGTTGAACCGCACCTTGAGCGATCCGATCCCGGTGCGCTGCCGCTCGCGCGCTTCGATCTGCGCGATGTACTGCCGTCCGTTCAGGCTCAGGTCGCGCAGTTCGTCCAGCTCCGCGTGGAAGCCGGCGCGGATGGCGCCCCCATCGGCCAGGTTGATCGGCGGCTCGTCGGCGATGGCTTCGAGGATCAGGTTGGCGACGTCGGGCAGCTCGTCCAGCCGGTCGTGGAGCGAGCGCAGGCGTTCGGCTTGCTGGGTATCGAAGCAGCGCTTCAGCGCGGGAATCTTCTCGATCGAGCGGCCCAGCGCCAGCACATCGCGTGGGCCGGCCGACCCCAGCGTCACCTTGGCGAGCAGCCGCTCCACGTCCAGGATGCCGCCGAGCTGCTTGCGAAGCTCCGCGCGCAGGATCGTCTGTTGCAGCAGCTCGCCCACCGCGTCGAGCCGCTGTTCGATCTCGGCGCGGTCCATCGAGGGCCGCAGCAGCCGCTGGCGCAGCAGCCGTCCGCCCATGCCCGTCAGCGACTGGTCCAGAACGGCGAGCAGCGTGGGCTGCAATCCGGCGTCGGCGGCAAACAGCGGCTCCACCAGCTCCAGGTTGCGCACCGTGACGGCGTCCAGCACCATGGAGTCGGCGCGGTCGTAGAACGTGGGCCGGTCGAGGTGGTCGAGCGCGGCCCGCTGCGTCTCGCGCAGGTAGTGCAGGATCGCGCCCGCGGCTCCCACCGCCGCCTTCCGGTTGGCCAGGCCGCATCCGTCGAGCGAGAGCAGCTTGAAGTGCTCGCGCAGCGTGCGGTCGGCGTAGTCGTGGGTGAAGACCCACTCTTCGAGCTCGGTGCGGACGAAGCGCGGGCCCGTGCGATCCTCCGCCGCCGGCAGCGGGAGATCGCCGGGAAACAGCACCTCGCGCGCGCCGAGCTGTTCCAGCGCGCCCGCCACTTCGACCGGCGCCATTTCGGTGACGCGGAATTCGCCCGTCGAGAGGTCCACGTACGCCACGCCCGACCGGTCGCCGGCGGCGCCCTTGAGGCCCGCGACGGCCGCCAGGTAGTTGTTCTCGCGCGAGCGCACCAGGTTGGCATCCATCGCGGTGCCCGGCGTCACGATGCGGGTGATCTCGCGCTTCACCAGCTTTTTGGCCAGCCTGGGGTCCTCCATCTGGTCGCAGATGGCCACGCGGTAACCCTTCTGGATCAGGCGCGCGATGTATCCTTCGGCCGCATGGTAGGGGACGCCGCACATGGGGATGGCCGCGCCCTTTTCCTTGTTGCGC
This sequence comes from Bryobacteraceae bacterium, assembly GCA_035638575.1. Taxonomy (GTDB): domain Bacteria; phylum Acidobacteriota; class Terriglobia; order Bryobacterales; family Bryobacteraceae; genus DASQZT01. The sequence continues at coordinate 51,500 of DASQZT010000042.1, read as the reverse complement.
GCGGTGAGGGTGATCTCCAGCTCGCGGGCGGCGGTGACGGCGTCTTCGAAGAACAGCTCGTAGAAATCGCCGAGGCGGAACATCAGCAGCGCCTGCGGCACCTGCTGCTTGATGCTGTTGTACTGCCGCATCAGCGGCGTGGAGGCGTCAGAGGACATGCCCCGTCACGCGTAGATGCCTCGCAGCCGGATGGCGTCCGCCACGCGATCGAGAGCCAGCATGTAAGCGGCGATGCGGTTGTTCACCTTGTGCGTTCGGGCGTACTCGACCACCGCGTCGAAGCTTTCCACCATGATCTCTTCGAGGCGCTGGTTGACCAGTTGCTCGTTCCAGAAGAAGCCCTGCCGGTCCTGCACCCACTCGAAGTAGGAGACGGTCACGCCGCCCGCATTGGCCAGGATATCGGGAATGACGAAGACCCGCTTCTTCGCCAGGATCTCGTCGGCCAGCGGGGTGGTGGGCCCGTTGGCGCCCTCGCACAGGATCTTGCAACGCAGCCGGTCCGCGTTGCCGGAGTGAATCACGTTCTCGGTGGCGGCGGGCACCAGGACGTCGCAGGGCAGGAACATGGCCTCCTGCTTGTCCATGTCGTCGCCGCCGATGAAGCCGGTGATGGAGCCGGTCTCTTTCCGGTGCTTTTGCAGCGCCGTTACGTCGAGCCCCTTCGGATTGTAGACCGCGCCATCGTACTCCACGATGGCGATGATCCTGAAGCCGCGGGCCTGCATGAGGCGCGCCGCCATGCCGCCCACGTTGCCGAATCCCTGAATCACTACGGTGGCTTCTTCCGGTTTCAGCCCGAGCTGTTCCAGGGCTTTCAGCGTGACGATCATGCAGCCGCGTCCGGTAGCCTCCGGGCGCCCGCGCGACCCGCCGAGGGAACGCGGCTTGCCGGTCACCACGGCCGTGACGGTGTGGCGCGCGTGCATGGAGTAGGTGTCCATGATCCACGCCATCACCTTTTCGTTGGTGTTGACGTCGGGAGCCGGCACGTCGCGCTCGGGTCCGATGAAGTCGATGATCTCGGCGGTGTAGCGGCGCGTGAGCTTCTCCAGCTCGGCATCGGAGAGCACATTGGGATCGCAGATGACGCCGCCCTTCCCGCCGCCGAACGGGATGTTCACAACCGCGCACTTCCAGGTCATCCAGGAGGCCAGCGCGCGGACCTCGTCCAGGGTGACGTCCGGCGCGAAGCGGATGCCGCCCTTGGCCGGACCGCGCGCCAGGGAATGCTGCACGCGGTAGCCGGTGAAGACCTCCAGGCGGCCGTCGTCGAGCAGCACTGGAATGTGGACGGTGATCTCCTTGGTCGAGGTGCCGAGCACCTTGCGCATGCCGTCGTCGAGCCCGAGCCGCGAGGCCGCCTCCTCGAACCGGGCCGCGGCGGCAAGCCAGGGATTCTTTTCGTTCTCGAGCGAGATGGAAACCGGCGATGTCAACGTGGCCACGCGGGAATGCCTCCGGTTACATTATGCCATTTGCAGGGATTGAAGCTTGAACACGACCCAGCCCGATGGGCGTTAGGTTCATTCGACGTTGCCGCGGAGCCGGTTTTCACGTACTCTGAAGGCGATGGAAGTGCATTTTAACCCCGACCTGCAAGCCAAGCTCGACGCGCTGGCAACCGAAACCGGACGTCCAAAGGGCGAGCTGGTGGAGGATGCAATGCTTGGATATTTCGACGAGCTGGCGCGGACGCGGGAGATGCTCGACAGGCGCTTCGATGACCTGAAAGGCGGCAAGGTGAAGCCCATCCCGGGCGACGAAGTTATAGCCCGCTTGCGCGAAAAGAGTGCGGCTCGCCGTTCCCAGCCGGGTTCATGACCAGATACGATTTCCACCCGGAAGCAGCCCTGGATCTTGAGGAGATTTGGGATTTTACGGCTGAGTACGACCTCGATACCGCCGACCGGGTCGTTACGGATATTCTGGCGGCAATCGATCGACTGGTGGTTTTTCCCCGTCAAGGTCACCGCCGCCCCGACCTTACCTCGCGTCCTCTGCGGTTCACTGTAGCGCGTGAATACCCGATTGCCTACGCGCCGGATGAACAGCCCTTGTGGGTAATCGCCGTGATGCACGGACGCCGCAGTCCCCGCGTGTTGGCCGCGATCCTCCGAGGCACAGAATAGCGCGCTCAGCCTGGCGCTTTGGCATCCTGGATGAGGGCGGCCAAGTCCATCTCACCCGCCGATCGCTTCCAGCGCCTTTTGAATCAGCGGATCGCGCTGGGCTTCCACTTCATCGCCCTTCTCCACGCCGAACGCCTGGTTGAAGATCTCGGTCTTGAGGCGGTTGCTGACGAACTCGAGTTCCGTTGACCATTCGGCAACGCCGGGCTGAATGGAGCGCGCCGAAAGGAACACCTGGAACTCGTTGAGGACCTGCGGCGTCACTTCGAACTCCTCGGTGACCTTGTTCGAGCGCAGATACTCGGTGGCGAAATTGGTGAAGGACCCGCTGGCGTCCAGCACCGCGCGCAGACGGTTCATGGCCGGGGGATACACCACGAAGTCGGGCCGGATGCCGCCGCCGCCGGTGACCGTCCTGCCTTTGTCAGTGTGGAACTCCGCCTGCGTGTTGGGATGCGCGGTGGTGGCGCCCAGCTCAAACTTCTCGGCGTCCAGCGGCTTCTGGATGGAGCGGCCGCTGGGCGTGTAATAGAGCGCCGTGGTGAGCGCGAGCCCCGCGCCCTGGCTCAAAGGGTAGACGCTTTGCACCAGGCCTTTGCCATAACTGGGCGCGCCGACGACCACCGCGCGGTCGTGATCCTGCATCGCGCCGGTGACGATTTCCGAAGCGCTGGCGGTCTTCTCGTTGATCAGGATGGCCAGCTTGAAACCGTAGGGAGTGGCGATCGAAGGGACCACCTCGGCCTTTTCGGGAACGCTGCGGCCGCGCACGGTGAAGATCTTGGCGCCTGGCTTGAGGAACAGCGCGGAGGTATCGAGCGCGGTCGTGACCATGCCGCCGGGATTGTTGCGCAGGTCCAGCACCAGGCCGGCCAGCCGGTCGCCGCCCAGCTTCTCGATGGCCTTCTTGATCTCGATGGCGGTGTTGGCATCGAAGCTCGAGACGCGAATGTAGCCGATGCCGGCGCCCACGAAGAAGGCGCGCTCCACGCTGGGCGCCTGCATCTCCTCGGGCGTGAGCACCAGCCGCATGACGCTCCCGGTGCCCGACCGCCTCACGTCGAGCTGCGCCTGCTGCTGCCGCGATTGTGTCAGAAGCTCGGTGAGCTGGTCGAGATCCAGCCGGCTGATGACGTATCCGTTGATGCCCAGGATCTCGTCGCCGGGTAGCAGGCCGGCCTTGGCCGACGGCGTGCCGGGCAGCGCCTGGAGCACGATCACGCGTCCCGGCAGGAGCGAGACCACGGTGCCGAAGCCCTTCTGGGTGGAGGTCTCCATCCTCTTGAGCTGCTCGAACTGCCCCGGATCGAAGAAGACCGAGTGCGGATCGAGCCGCTTCAGGAGCCCGGGGATGGCGCCCTGAAAGAACGCCTGTTCGGAGGAGACGGGATCGGCCGCGTTGTGCTCCAGGATGGCATAGGTGCCGATGAGGCTCTTCACCTGGGATTCGAGGTCGTCGGCGGCTGCCAGCGAGGCGGCGGTGCAGAGCAGGGCTACAGCGAGGCGATACATCAATCGGGCCAGATCTGGGCGATGTCGATTTGGACGCCGGGGAACAGCCGTGGTTTCAGGAGGCCCTCGGCGAGGATTGCGGAGCGGCGGAGTTGCTGTTCTTCGAGGTACAGGATTTCGACGGTGCGGCCTTCAGGGCTGATCAGCCAGACTTCAGGCACGGAGATGCTCTCATAATCCCGCAGCTTCTCAGCTTTGATTTTGCGGTCCTCAGAAGGAGAGAGTACTTCCACAGCTAGCAGTGGGGCGGACTGGAAGTAGCCGTCCGCCTCAACCAAGGTGGCTCGCTCGAAAACGGCCAGGTCGGGAATCCTGCAAGTCAGCGGTTCTTTCCGAATGACCAGGCCGAAGCTGCCGGTCAGGATCCAAAAAAGGGCGTCATCCAGCTGGCGCACCAGCGCTGACATGAGCTTGGCGACCACTTTGGGGTGCGGAGACTTGCAGGGGGGCATAATGCGGATTTCGCCGTTGACTACTTCCTCCCGGGCGTCGTGGACTTCGGGCATTCTAAGCCACTCTTCGTAAGTAACGGTCGTTGAAACCGGCGGGGCCGCCATTTCCTTTATTCTATCGCGTGAACTGCGTGGCCTTCTTCCGCTGGTGGCGGTCGAGCGCCAGCTCGATCAGGCGATCCACCAGCGCCCCAAAAGCGATGCCGCTGTGCTCCCACATCTTGGGAAACATGCTGATGGAGGTGAAGCCCGGGATGGTGTTGATCTCGTTCAGGTACAGCTTGCCGGTGGCGGCCTCAAGCAGGAAGTCCACGCGGCCCATGCCCTCGCATTCCACGGCGCGGTAGCACTCCACGGCCAGCCGGCGAAGCTCTTCGGTTCGCTCGGGCGGGAGGTCCGCCGGCACTTTGGTCTCCGCTTTGTCGAGCAGGTACTTGTCGTCGTAGTCGTAAAATTCCTTGGAGGGCAGAATTTCGCAGGGCAGGGAAGCCACCGGCGACTCGTTCCCCAGCACCGCGCACTCCAGCTCGCGGCCTTCGATCCCGCGCTCCACGATGATCTTGCGGTCGTAGCGCGCGGCCAGCTCGAGCGCCGGCCCCAACTGGCTCTCGTCGTGCACCTTCGAGATCCCGACCGAGGAGCCCAGGTTCGCCGGCTTCACAAACATGGGGAAGGGCAGGGCCTCGCGGACCGCCTCGGCGCACAGGTTGTCGCGCGTCAGGGTCACGTAGTCTACAATCGGCAACATCCGTTCCTTGCAGACACGTTTCATCATCTCCTTGTCCATGGAGACGGAAGAGCCGAGCACGCCGGCGCCGACGTAGGGCAGGTCGGCCAGCTCGAGCAGGCCCTGCACTGTGCCATCCTCGCCGAACGTTCCGTGAAGCACCGGAAAGACCACGTCGATGTCCTGGGCGCCCGGCTCGGGCAGGATGGGCTTGGGGAGCCACTTGCCCTGCCGGTCGATAAAGTACTCGATCTTCTCGTACCGGGCCGGGTCCAGGGCGTCCAGGATGGACCGGGCGGACCGGACCGACACGTCATGCTCGCCGCTGCGGCCGCCGTAAAGGACGGCTACTCGTAGTTTCATAGAATTCGCTTTCCCAATCCGGACATGATCAGTTCGACGGCCAGGTCGGCGGTGCGGTTCACCTCGTCGATGACCGGGTTCACCTCGACTACTTCCATCGAGACCATACGCCCGCTATCGCAGATCATTTCCATTGCCAAATGCGCCTCGCGGTAGGTGGCGCCGCCGCGCACCGGAGTGCCGACGCCCGGCGCGTCCTTCGGATCCACGAAATCCATGTCGAGCGACAGGTGAAAGCCCGCGGCGCCGTCGCAGGCCAGGCGGATGGCCTCCTTCATGACGGAGCGGAGCCCGCGCTCATCGATGTCGCGCATGGTGAAGGCGCGCACGCCGGAATCGCGCACGTGGGGCTTCTCCATAGCATCGACGTCGCGCAGGCCAACGATCACCGTATTGCGCGCCGCCACCTTGGGCTCGTAGCCGAAGAGGCCCACCAGTTCGGGCGGGCCCATCCCCACGATGCAGGCGAGCGGCATCCCGTGGACATTGCCGCTGGGGCTGCTCTCGGGCGTGTTCATGTCGGCGTGGGCGTCGAGCCAGATGAGGCCGATCCGCTCGTCGCGCCGGCGGTAGAACCCCGACACGCCGCTGACCGTTCCGACCGCCACCGAGTGGTCGCCGCCCAGCACCAGCGGCATATGGCCGCGGGCGAGCGACTCGCCCACCAGGTCCGCGAGCCGCTGGCAGGTGGCGGCGATCTGGGGCAGGTACTTGGCGTGCGGCTGGCCTTCGGGCGAAGCTTCGGCCTGCTCCACCGGGACGTTGCCCAGGTCTTCTACTTCGTAGCCGAGCGACGCCAGGCGGCCGTTCAGATTGGCCACACGGACGGCCGAAGGGCCCATGTCCACGCCGCGGCGGCCCTGTCCGAGATCCAGCGGCGCTCCGATAATGGCGATGTGGGATTGGCGCATAGGACCGCTACAGGGACGACTTCTGCCTGCCTTCCGCGTCGAAGTTCGATGGGTCGAGCCAGCGCTCGAAGGCCGATTTCCGCGCGGGCCATTCGGAGTCGAGCATGGAGAACCAGGCGGTATCGCGATTGCGGCCTTTCACGATCATGTGCTGCCGAAAGATGCCTTCGAACGTGAACCCGAGCCGCAACGCGGCGCGGCGCGACGGCTGGTTGAGCGCGTTGCATTTCCACTCGTAGCGGCGGTAGCCGAGATCGTCGAACACATGCCGCGCCATCAGGTACATGGCCTCGGTGGCGCCGCGCGTGCGCTGGAAGGCCGGGGTAAAGAGGATGCAGCCGACCTCGATCACGCGGTGCGCCGGCGTGATGCGCAGGTAGGCGGCGTACCCGGTGGCACGTCCCGAAGCAGCATCGAGAATGGCGAAGAACAGCGGATCTTGGGACGCGGCCTTATTCACCAAGTCGGCGCAGAAGGCATCGCGATCCGGATACGGCCCATCGAACAGGTAGAGCCACAGCCCGTCGTTCTCCTCGCCGCGCGTGGCCTCCCAGAGGGCGGCGGAATGGGCCTCCGCGTCGAGCGGGACCAGCGTGACGTAGCGTCCGGCGAGAGTGATCCGCTTGACGTCGGGAGTCATGGCCGCAGGCGGTAAAGCATGCGCGGGAACGCGATGGTTTCGCGGATGTGCTCGAGGCCGCACATCCAGGCCACGCAGCGCTCGATGCCCATGCCGAAGCCGCCGTGGGGCACCGTGCCGTACTTTCGCAGATCGATGTACCAGTTGAAGGCCTCGGGCGGCAGGTGGTGCTCCTCGATGCGCTTCAGCAGCAGCTCCTGATCGTGGATGCGCTGGCCGCCGCCGATGATCTCGCCGAAGCCCTCGGGAGCGATGACGTCCACGCCCAGCACCACCTCCGGCCGCTGGGCGTCGGGCTCGAAATAGAAGGCCTTGATCGACGTCGGAAAGCGGTCCACCATGATGGGGCGCTCGCTGTCCTGGGTGAGCAGGGTTTCGTCGGTGCCGCCGAAATCGCCGCCCCACTGGATCTCGCTGCCCTTGGCTTGCAGAATCTTCACCGCTTCGTCGTAGCTCATTTGGGCGAAGGGCGCCTGAATGGCTTCGAGCTTGGCGACGTCGCGCTCCAGGCGCTTCAGCTCCTCGCGGCGGTTTTCGAGCACGCGGCCCACGATGAAGACCAGCAGCTCTTCGGCCACGCGCTTGACGTCGTCGAGGGTGGCGTAGGCCATCTCCGGCTCGACCATCCAGAACTCGGTGAGGTGGCGGCGGGTTTTGGACTTCTCGGCGCGGAAGGTGGGACCGAAGCAGTACACCTTGCCGAACGCCATGGCGGTGGCTTCGTTGTAGAGCTGGCCGGATTGCGTGAGGTAGGCCTTGTCGTCGTCGAAGTAGGGCACCTCGAACAGCGTGGTGGTCCCTTCGCAGGCGGCGGGCGTGAAGATCGGGGTGTCCACCAGGGTAAAGCCGTGCGAATCGAAATAATCGCGCACCGCCTTGATCACTTCGTGCCGCACACGGATGACGGCGTGCTGCCGCTGGCTGCGCAGCCAGAGGTGGCGGTGGTCCATCAGGAACTCGATGCCGTGGTCCTTGGGGGTGATGGGATACGGGTCCGATTCCGGCACCCGCTGCACCACTTCCAGTTCTTCGACGTCCATTTCGTAGCCGCCGGGCGCGCGCTGCTCGGCGCGGATCTTGCCGGTGACGATGATGGAAGATTCCTGGGTCAGGTTCTTGATGGTCTCGAAGAGCTGCTCGGGCAGCGCGCTCTTCACCGCGACGCACTGCATCAGGCCGTAGCCGTCGCGGAGAATCGGGAAGGCGATCTTTCCGGAGCGGCGGAGGTTGTATAGCCAGCCGGCTATTTGCACGGTCTCGCCCACATGCTGAGCGGCCTCGGCGATGGTGATTCTGGTCATAGATTCGAAACTGCGGGAATGCCTGCGCTACTGCTCTTCCAGGCGATCGAAGATCTGCTTCACCGCGTCCAGCGGGTGGGTGACATCCGGGCGCTCCTTCAGCTCGAGCAGCATCGGATACTGGTCGCTGCGGCTGCGCAGCAGTTGCATGGTGCTCTTCCAGTCGATGGTGCCGCCCTCGCTCAAGAAGGGGAAGAGATGGGAGTCGCTCTTGCCGTCGTTATCGTGGATGTGGGTCGAACGGATGCGATCCTTCAAGAGATGAAACGCCGTTTCCACGCCCTCATTCATATGCGCGTGGCCCGTGTCGAAAGCGAAGTTGATCTTGAGATGCGTCTGCTCCTGGAACAGCAGCAGGCGCTCGGCGCTGGAAAGCGCGTTGGGGATGTTCTCCAGCAGGATCTCCACGCCGCGCTGCCCGGCGAACAGGCTCAGCTCTTCGAGCGCGGCAAACGCGGCATCGAATTTGCGCATGTCGAACTCCTCTCCGCCCACGCCCATGTGCTGGATCAGGTACCGGAAGGGGATCACTTCCGCGATTTCGAGGGCCTGCTTGATCTCGTCCACATGCTCCAGGCGGCGGCCTTTCACCAGTTCGGTGATGGTGACCACGGCGTGGGGTCCGGAGCGGCCCCAGATCTCGTCGTTGTACATGGGCGAGTGCAGCGAGTGCAGCTTCAGCTCGGAATCGCGGAACCAGTGGCCCAACTCGGCGATCTGCGCCTTGTTGCGGTAGTCCAGGTGCTGGCGCGCGCAGAAGATCTCGACCGCGGGAATCCCCGCCTGCTGGATCCGGCTGAGCAGGGCGACGGTCAGACGGTGATTGACGAACAGGTGAGTGGACAGTGCGTGGATCATCGGGTGGTCAATGGCCTCCGGCCGTGCCTTCGGTCCTGGGATCGGGAGCGCCCTCGAGCCAGCCGTTGTCGAACGCGATGGCGGCGACTTCTCCCTGCGAGTACTGGCGCCCCTGAGCGCCCGCGGCGCGCACCACTTTGTAGCCGCGCTTCTCGAGCAGGGCCACGGTGTCGGGCGAATATCCCGGCTCCATGCGCAGCTCGTCGGGCATCCACTGGTGGTGGAAGCGCGGCCAGTTTACGGCGTCCTGCACGTTCATGTGGAAGTCGATCACGTTAATGAGCACTTCGAGCACCGAGTTGATGATGGTGGGGCCGCCGGGCGATCCGAGTGCCAGGAACGGCTTGCCGTCGCGCAGCACGATGGTGGGGGTCATCGCGGAGAGCGGCGTCTTGTGCGGGGCGATGGCATTGGATTCTCCCTGGATCAGCCCGTACATGTTGGCTTCCCCGGGCTTGGCCGCGAAGTCGTCCATTTCGTTATTGAGCAGGAATCCGAGCCCCGTGGCGGTCACCTTGCTGCCGTATCCGCCGTTGAGCGTGTAGGTGACGACCGCGATGTTGCCGTCGCCATCGGCCACGGAGTAGTGGGTGGTCTCATTGGACTCGTGCCCGGTGAATTTGGCGGCATGAATCTCGCTGCTGGGCGTGGCGCGTTCGGGATCGATGGAGGCGCGCAGCTTTTTGATGTAATTCGGATCGAGGAGGGAGGTGAGCGGCACCTTGACGAAATCGGAATCGCCGAGGTGCTCGGAGCGGTCGGCGAAATAGCGGCGCATGGCCTCGGTCATGTAGTGGACCGCGGTTGCGGAGCCGGCGCCGGCGGCGGCGAAATCGGTGCCCTCCAGCACGCCCAACATCTGGAGAATCCCGACGCCTCCGGAACTCGGCGGCGGCGCGGAGACGATGGTGTAGCCGCGGTACGTGCCGGTAAGAGGCTGCCGCTCGATCGCCTTGTACTGCTTGAGGTCATCCAGGGTGATCAGGCCGCCATGGTCCTTCATGTCCTTGGCCAGCAGGCGCGCGGTCTCACCCTCGTAGAAATCCTTCGATCCGAGCCGGGCGATGCGGTCCAGCGTGCGGCCCAGGTCGGGCTGAACGAAATTCTCGCCGGGCTCGTAAAACTTGCCATCCTTGAGAAAGACCCTGTCAGATTCGGGGAAGCGGCCGAGGGTGCGCGCGGCCGACCGCAGGCCCTGCGCCTGCGCATACGAAAGCGGGAAGCCCTTGGAGGCAAGGTCGGCCGCCGGACGTACGAGATCGGCCCACGCCTTCTTGCCATATTTCTGCGAGGCGTATTCGAGACCCCGCACGGTGCCCGGCACGCCCGAGGCGCGGTAGCCGACGGTGCTGTCCTCGGTGGCTTTGCCGGAGGCGTCCAGGTACATGTTGCGGGAAGCCGCGCCCGGCGCGCGCTCGCGGAAATCGATGAACGTGGTGCGTCCATCGGCCAGGCGGATGAGCATGAAGCCTCCACCGCCGATATTGCCGGCCGACGAGTGCGACACCGCGAGGGCGAATCCCACCGCCACCGCCGCATCCACGGCGTTGCCTCCGGACTGGAGAACTTGAAGGCCGATGTCCGTGGCATGTCGTTCCCGAGTGACCACCATGCCGTGGCGGGCGCGCACCGGTTGCGCGGCCCACACCGGAATGGCGGCCGCAATCAGCAGAAGAGCAGGTGTGCGCCGCATACACTCGATTCTACTATGAGGTTCTGGAACGGCGTCTTTAATAGATTGCCGCATCAGCCGACGGGGGCGCCTGGCCGGTCCGGAATGGGGGGGACCGCCGGGACGATGAAGTCCGGGGAGTTGGGTGGAGGCTGCGGCTCCGAAGCGTCCGGGCTCATGACGAGGCCCGGACCGGCGCCAGGGATCTCTTCGGCCGGCTCCGGAGGATGTTCTGGCGCGGAGGCGGGCTCGACGGGCTCGGCGCAGGGTTCGCTCCGGGATTGCTGGAGACGCTCGAGCTCGCGCTGCGCGCGGGCATAGGAGCGTTCCATGCGGCTCTGCGCCTGCCAGATGCGGTCGAGGAGGGGGACGTGCTCCACGACATCGAGTTGGAGCTTGCAGATGCCCACCTCGGTGGCTTCCATGCGGGCGAGTTTCCACCAGGAGGCTGCCATTTGTTCGAGATAGAACTGCTCGGTTCGGCTTTGCGGCTGCCATTCGGCTTCGAGATCATCGCAGAGCCGCTGAAAATCCTCCTGCTTTTCGCCGGGGAGGACGACCCGGCGGGCGCGGAGGCCGTGACGCAGGGAATTGAGGCTAACGGCGGCCTTTCCCTGGGGAGTTCGGGGGCCCGTCGAGAGACGCGCGTTTCGACGATTGGCCTCGATTTGTCTGGTTGTCGACATATGTTTTTGAACGAGCGAAGCCAATTTGGAAGCCGGCCGCATCAGAGGAAAGAAGAATTCAGACCAGCAAAGCCAATTTCGGCTTGGGGGCTAACTGCTGTTCCCCGCCTCCAGGATAGGACCGAGGACGGGCGCTGCCGGCTGGTGGAAGCGGCGCGGCGAGTACAAGTGGTTTGTTTTTAATACCGGGATGTCTGAAAATAAAGTTCGAAGTGCTGTGACTGGGATTTTTGGGAAAGGCCAAAAATGCGGGCTGGGTCACGTGGCGGAGTGGAAGTCGAACTGGTTGTTGCGGTTAGGAGGGGGATTCGCCTAAGGTGGTTGTGTGGGTGAAGTCAATAGCGAGGATCCGTTCGTCTCAACTGAACTGGAGATTGAGGTCGACGCTGAGACCAGCCGCATCCTGGATCGGCGAATCAGGACCGCCGCGGATGGGCACCTCGTCTCGGAGGAAGAAGCCCGCCATCGCATCAAGCGATGGATTTCACCAGCAGGACGGCCTGCGGCTCAGGACGCGTGAGGAGATCAGTTCGGAACACTGATCGGCATCAGTTCGGAATCGTGATCGACATCAGTTCGGAACGCTGATCGGCATCCCTCGGAATCCGCAGCTGAATGCGAACTCTAGGTCAAGGCGACGAGCATCAGACTGCTTTACCAGATCGTAGACCTCAGCGGCCAACAGGAGCGCCATGTTGCCCGAAGCCATCAATCTTTTGAGCGCCGCGTCTCTCATGTTCCTATATGGCGGTCCCGCTTGGTCAACCGTCACCGTTCACCCGAGAGCTTATCTTGATTTAGTGATCTACCGAATCGCCGCCAAGACGGTCCATAACAAGATCTGATACTCTGGCATGTGGAACTGACGCCGGAAGAACGCAATAGAATCTACCTCGAAGAGAAAGCACGCTTGGATGTTCTCCAAGCGCAAAAAGTGCAAGCCCGAAACAAAACCAGGACCAGGACTTCTAGGTGGAGCGACCTCTTGATGGTTGGTTTTGCGATCCTCCTGGCGGTGCTCGTGATGTTGGTGATTAACGCATACAAGTCGCATAACGGAACGTTATCTTCTGCTTCCGCTCCCTCTGCCTCGACGACCGGCAACACAAAACTCACATGTTATTGCGCCACGTCATACGACAGCGTTGTCCCTCTATTCCGGGCATACGCTTCGAGTGACGCTTCCGCACTGTACGGCCTAATATCGAGGGCAAAGGCGATCCAATTGAATGAGGGAACACGTGTTCATGTTCTCGATTCCGATAACGGCGTAGCAGCAGTCCTCGTGGAATCTGGATTCCACAGCGGCGAACGGTGCTGGATCTGGGAGAAGTTCATAGCTCGCTAGGCCCTCTCTATAGATGAGGTCTCATGATTGATAGAGAGACCGGTCAGAACTCCTTTAGCGCCGCTCTGCCACTTTCGAGCGCCCGCCGTCTGTCCTTCCGTTCCATGGCACTCACCATAGCCTGGACGTGCGGCAGCGCCCGTTGCATATTCGGATCGCCTGGAAGGATTTCAACCGGCCCTTTATCGGGCCTCGGCTTTGAGGCGGCCATCCGTCTGACATCGGAAAGCGCTTCAAGAGCAAAAGCCGTCTGATCCGACCATTGCTCTTCGTCAGTGCCTTCGAGCCAATGGATGATCTGCCCGATTTCGTTTACAGTCCCGTCGTACCACATGCCGATACCCTCCGAACAAACATAAAAGAATCGTGGTTCACGTCGATGCGGTCCCTTAACGAGTCACGCCTTCGATGTTCTTTGCCCACCTTCGCTGGTGTCGTTTGGAAACCATGCGCGACAACGAGGAGCTCCCGCCAATCAAATGGCATCCCGGATCTTGTAGTCAAACACCAGCGCGCCGCCCGAACGATGGCAATTGTCTAACCACCAGTCGCTATCAAAAGACGCTAACGTCCGTTCCGGGTCGCCGCCAGAATCCCCAGGCAATTGTACGGCTACCTTGAGCAAGATGTCGTCGTCGGAAGACTGTACCCGGAACTGGATTTGCCGCCCTTCCCCGAAGGCGTTACGCAATGGCCGCACGGCCTCGACCAGGAGGGGATAGAGCGCCGGTTGTTCTTCCAGAAGCTCAATAATGGCGTGGTCGCTGTCCACAGTCGTATAGTGCTGCCGCAGGGTGCGCAGTTGCACGACGAAGTCTCGATCGGCGCGTGTCGCTCGTACCAGATCAGGCATCGAATTCCATTGTCGTACACGGCGCTTCCGATTGGCCAGCACGAGTGAACGCTGCGAAAGCAAGGCGCTATCCGGGCGTGCACGGCGATGTTGCGGAATACGGGCCCGAAGGCCGGACATGGGAGGGCTGGGCGGCTGTTTCGCGTAAGAGGCCTTCAGGCCGCACCCGTCCCCGCCAGGGCCCGAAGCCCATGCTACAATTCGGAAGAAATACTCCTAGATGAGGTTTGCGATTGTATGGCTGAGAACACCGACATTTCCCGCCGCGATCTATTGAAGGCCGCAGGGGCCGCGACGGCCGCGGCCGCCGTCGTTGGAGCCGTCGAGGGCGCGCCCGGCATTCAGAAAGTGAAGGCCGCCAACGACCAGGTGCAGTACGGCTTGATCGGCACGGGCGGCCGCGGCACCTACCTGCTGAAGCACCTGAAGAACATCGATGCCGGCCGCTGCGTGGCGCTCTGCGATATCCAACCGGAGAACCTCAAGCACGGTGTGGACACGATCGCCAACAACCCGAAGACCTTCGCGGATTATCGCGAGCTTCTGGCGATGAAGGACGTGGACGCGGTGTACATCACCGTGCCGCTGTTCGTGCACTTCCCGATCACGAAAGACGCGCTACAGGCCGGCAAACACGTGTTCTGCGAAAAGTGCCTGGTGTTCAAACCGGAGGAAGTGCACGCCCTGCGCGCGCTGGCCAAGGAGCATCCGAAACAGACTCTGCAAACCGGGTTGCAGCGCCGCTACAGCTACTTCTACCAGACCGTGAAAGACATGGTGGACAAGAAGATCCTGGGCGATGTCCACCACATTCACGCGCAGTGGCACCGGAACCTGATCAACGAGCCGAGCGCTACGTGGACCATGAAACCGGGCGGCGACAAGAACATCAACAACTGGCGCATCTACCGTTCCATGTCGGGCGGGATCACCGGAGAACTGGCCTCGCACCAGGTGGACGTGGCCGACTGGATGTACGGCTCCCAGGCGGAGTTCGTGATGGGCCTGGGCAGCATAGACACGCTCAAGGACGGCCGCGACAATTACGACAACATCCAATTGATCTATCGCTACCCGCAGGGCCAGAAGCTCACCTACTCATCCATCAGCACCAACCAATTCCTTCCCTACTTCAACGGCACGCGCGCGCAGATGGGCGAGATCATCATGGGGACCGAGGGCACGATCGAGATCACGGTGGGCTTCGACGAAGTGCCGTGCATCGCGTGGTGGTATCGCGAGCCTCCCAAGAAAGGGGCGGACGTGTCGAAGGCCGGCGAAAAGAAGGCCTTTGTCGCCGGAGCGACGATGGTGGCCGGAGGCGGCGCGAACGGACCGATTCCGATCATGACCAGCGATCTGAATTTCAGCGGCAAGGAGGGCTTCCTCGACCGCGAAGCGAAGTTCGCGCGGCGCTGGCTCACGGCCAAGGGCATCATGCTCCAGGAAGAGCAGAAGAACCCGGTGGACGTGGAGCTGGAGAGCTTCTTCCAGAACTGCCGCGACGGCCAGATGCCGCGCGCGAACCTGGAGGTGGGACTGGCGGATTCGGTGGCGGTGATCCTGTCCAACCTGGCGATGGACGAAGGCCGCAAAGCCTACTTCAGCGAGATCGACAAGATGGGTCGCGGGGAAGCGGTGAAGAAGGCGTAAGGGCCGGAGTTTCACTCAAGGCCTCCAGGTCGAGCGGTCTGAGCCCCGACGTGGCGCAGATCCTCAGGCTGCCGGGTCCGCGCTCCTTGGGACACTCTTGCAGGCGGCGGGAACAGAGCGTCCTTGGCGGAAATCCTGCGGAAATCGTGGGGCGGGCAATCTTGCCCGCAGCCGCCTTTAGGCGGCTCTTTCGGGCAATGAACGACCTTTGTGCTCGGCCGGCTGAAAGCCGGCTGCAGCCAGGATTGGCTGCCCCACAAAGCAACTAACCCCGTTCCAGGGCCGACACCGTCCACAGATAAAACGCGTTGTGCGGGCTCCAGTATTCGGTGGTTCGCCAGTCGAAGCCGTACTCGGTATCGAGGATCGGCGCGTCCTTGGCATTCCCCGCGATTCCGTTCATGATGCCGCCGGGAATCAGGCCGACGAAGCGCGAATGGGGATAGGGATTGCGCATCCCCTCGCCGGTCATCAGGCAGGCGCCGAAGGGATTCGCGCCCATCACCCATTCGAGCTGGCGATACGCCAGGTTGCGATACTCCGCGCGGCCGTAATGCTGCGCCGCTTCGGCCAGCAGCAGCGCGTAGCATTCCAGGTGCGAGGTGGTCCCCAGCCACCACGACCGCCTGCGCACGGGCAGGAAGTAACGATAGGTGAGATCGCCCGCCAGCGGCCGGTAGGTCTCCGCGGTAGGGCTGCCCACAAAAATGCCGAACGGGACGATGCCATAAGCCGAATGCGCCGCCATGGGCAACACGTACTCGTCCAGGTGCATGCGCACGGCATCGCGCCAGCGTGCGGCGTCGCGGGCGCCAGGCAAGGCGCGCGCCAGTTCGAGGAGCGCGAGCGGGGGCAGCGCGGAGTACACGGCATCGGTGTAGGGATTGGTATTTTGTTCCGAAACACGCCAGAAACCGCGCACCTGCTTCTGCGCGCCGGTGAACCCGGTGGTCTGAAGCGCGAGCAGCAGGCCGCCCAGGCGAGCGGCCTCTTCGGCGTATGCTTCCTGGGCCGGGCCGGGGGGCGTGGCGCGGCGCATTTCGAGCGCGGCCATGGTCCACCAGCTCAGGTCGCCAGTGTTGCCCTGGCGCTTGGAGGCTTCCCAGCAGCGCCCGGCGGCCTTCAGGCACTGTGCCGCGTACGCCGCGTCGGTAGCTTTGAACGCCTGGGCCGCCATGGCCTCGGTGGTGACGAACAGCGCCTGGTTGCCGCCCGACTTGGAGGGGTTGATGTACCGGTCGTCGTCGGTGCCGATGCGGTTGTCGGTCCAGTGGTTGTCGCTGTTGTCGCCCCCGACGCCGCCGGCGGTGTCGGCCCAGACCAGGCCGTCGGTGTCCTGCATCTTCAGAAGGTAGCGGTTGCCCCAGCGGACCTCTTCGAGAATGGGGGCGAGGCCCGAACCCGCCAGGTCCCACTGCGCGCCCAAATTGCGCGTCAGCCGCATCAGCCCGATGGCGTTCAGCAGGGCGGTGCTGATCCATTTGCGCAGGTCGCCCGCGTCGTGCCAGCCGCCGGTCACGTCGACGTGCTTGCCGTCGTCGCGGCGGCGCGCGTCGTCCAGGTGGCAAGCCGGGTGCACGTTGGGCACTTCCACGCCGCAGCGTTGATAGCGGTAATATCCGGCCGCCTTGGGCAGCGTGCGGCGCCAGGCGTCCGGGCGGATGAAGAACGGCACGGAGACTTCGTCGCCCACCGCGACCTGGTACATGGCCTCGCGCTCGATGTCGCTGAAATCGCCAACGAGGCACTCGATGACGTCGGAGGAGGAGTGCTGGAGCGGCCGCGTTTCGCGGAAGGGAGTGCGGGGGCCGCCGATATCGCGGATGGTGAAACTGGAGGGCGCGTCCTGGCCGGAGGCACGGTAGATCACCACCTTTTTCGATTTCGGCAGGAATCCGAGATGGTTGAGCGCGATGGCCGGTTCGGCATCGGGAGTCATGGCCTCCACGCGTTCCTCGCGCGGCGGCCCCTGCTGGCTGAGCAGCAAGGCGGGCGTGGAGACGCCCAGGCCGACAAAGCTGCGGCGGTTCATGCGAATAGGCTAGCGCGATGCACGGGGCGCGGGGAGATGCGCGTAGGTCTCAACGCGCAGGGGCTTTGCGAGTGCCGACCTTGCGCAACTCGATCACCACGTTTGTGCCCGCATGGTAGCGTTTCGCGTACTTGCCGCGTAGGCCACTCTTGAGCAACTGGCCAAGGTCATAAAGACATCGCGGAGTCGTTTCCGGCGATCAGTTTGGAGCAGGTTTTTGGAGCGGTCGCGTTCTACCTCGCAAACCGGGAGATCATTGACCTATACCTCCAAGAGGAAACGGCCGAGTTCGCGCGCCTTCGGGAGGAGGCTCGGCGGAATAATCCTGCGCTTTACGCCAGGTTATCAGCCGTCCGGACCACGCCGAAACCAACCGCATGAGGCCGCGTTTTCAAGCGGACGCGGATTTCAACCAGAAGATCGTTCGCAGTATCCGGCGCCGGGAGCCGGCAGTCGATTTCCAAGGCGCCGAGGCTGGAGGGGTGATCGGCCTGCCGGACGCCGAGGTGCTGGTCAAAGCTGCCGGCTTCGGCAGAATCCTAGCGAAACCGTATTGGATATCTTCCGCTCTGAAGCAAAGAGGCCGCTAAATCTCCCTAATCCCCCAGCAGCGTCCCGCGCCCGAGAATATTCCCCGGGTCGAGCCGCCGCTTCACGGCGCGCATGGCTTCCAGGTGCTGCGGCGCGTACTGAAGCTTCAACAGATGCGCCTTACGCTTGCCCAGGCCGTGCTCGGCCGAGACCGTGCCGCCCAAGGCCACGGCCTGGCGCGCGAATTCCGCCAGCAGCAGCGTGGCGCGGTCCGGATCGGCGGGATCGCAGAAGATATTCACGTGCACGTGCGCGTCGCCGATGTGGCCGAACATCACGTAGCGGCCAGGGAATTCTTCGTCCAGGCGGCGGCGGTAGTATCCCAGCATCTCGCGGTTGCGCGCCAGCGGGACGGCATAGTCGGTGTTCATCTTGAGCGCGCCGTTGCGGCGGACGGTGTCGTTCACCAGCTCGGGCAACGTATGGCGCAGGCGGCGGAAGCGCTCGCGGTCGGCGGGCGTCAGCGCCATCCACGAATCGCCGGCCAGCGCGGCGGACGCTTCGATGCGGTCGAGCCAGGCGTCCAGCTCGGGATCGTCGTCGGTTTGCAGCTCCTGATCGAACAGGATGGCCGCGCGGGCCCCGGCCGGGATGTCGGGGATGCGGCTGCGGAGGAGATCGAGCGAGTGCGCGTCCATGTACTCCAGCATGCGGGGAGAGGCCGTGGCGAGCCAATGCTCCACGGCGTCGAGTGCGGCGTCGTCGCTGGCAAAGAAGATGACGCCGGCGACGACGGCCTTCGGGGCGGGCAGCAGCTTCAGGCGCGCCTCGGTCACCACGCCGAGCGTGCCTTCGGCGCCGACGAACAGATCGACCCAGTCCATGCCCGGGCGCAACAAGTATCCGGCAGTGTTCTTGGTGACATCGGGCAGCGGGATCGCGCCCGGATCGAAATCAATGGCCTCGCCGCGCGCGACGTCCATCACCCGTCCGTCGGCGAGCACCACCCGCAGGCGCTCCACCCAGCGGCGCGTGGCGCCGTAGCGGAAACTGCGCGAGCCGCTGGCATTGGTGGCGATAGTGCCGCCGATGGAGGCCGAGGTTTCGGTGGGATCGGGCGGGTAGAGCTGGCCGGAGGCTTGCGCCGCGGCGTGAAGGTCGCGCAGCAGGACGCCGGGTCCGGCGATGGCATACCCCGGATGCACCTCCAGGCGGTTGAGCTTTTCGAGCGAGATCACCCACCCGCCGAACGGAACGCGGGCGCCGGTCACGCCCGTGCCGGCGCCGGCAATGGTTACCGGGATGGCCGCGGCGGAGGCTTCGCGCATGGCCGCGACGACGCCGGCTTCGTCCCCAGGAACGATCACGCGCTCGGCGTGGCCGCGCAGTCCGGAGGCGTCTTCCAGATAGACGGCGTCTACACTTCCAGGATCACCGGCATGATCAGCGGACGGCGCGAGGTTTCCTTCACGATGTAGCGCTTCAGGTCGGCGCGGATCTTCTCCTTCATCACACCCCAATCGGTCTTCTCCTCCTGGTTGGATCCCTCGAGTGTTTTGGCCACGATCTGGCGCGCGGCCTGCATGAACGCCGAGCCGTCGTCGGCCAGGGCGAAGCCGCGGCTCACGATCTCCGGCAGGTTTTCGATGCGGCCGGTGTGGCGGTTGATGGCGATGATGGGCAGCACGATGCCGTCTTCGGAGAGATGGCGCCGGTCGCGGATGACGACTTCCTGCACCACGTCGTCCACCGAGCCGGAGTCGATGCACACGCGTCCCACCTGCACCTTGCCGGCTTTTCGCGCGCCGTGGTGATCGATCTCGAGCACGTCGCCCGATTCCATGACGAAGGTCTCTTCGAGGCCCGCGAAGCGCAGGTGGTCGGCCAGGCGCGCGTGCTTGGAAAGTTGGCGGAACTCGCCGTGAATGGGCATGAAATAGCGGGGCCGCACCAGGTTGAGCACGAGCTTCATCTCCTCCACGCTGGCGTGCCCGGACACGTGGAGCGGCGGATTCATGCTGCCGTACAGCACGTCGGCGCCGCGCCGCGCCATGTGGTCGATCATGCGGAAGATGGCCTTTTCGTTGCCGGGGATGATGCGGGCGCTCAGCACCACGGTGTCGCCCTGCTCCACCGACACGTGCTTGTGATTGTCCACCGCGACGCGCGCCAGGGCCGACATGGGCTCGCCCTGCGTGCCCGAGATGAGGATCGCGACCTTGTCGGGCGCCACGTTCATGGCGTCCTGCGGCCGCAGGAGGATGCCGTCCGGGATATCCAGCAGGCCGTGAGAATGGGCGATCTCGGTGACCGCCACCATGCTGCGGCCGACCACGGCCACACGGCGGCCGTACTCCTGCGCCAGGTCGAGCACGAGCTGGATGCGGTGAATCGAGGAGCTGAAACAGGAGACCACCACGCGGCGCTCAGCGCGATTGAAAACCTCCTCCATGCGCGGCCTCACGGCGCGTTCGGATTCGGTGTAGCCCGGGCGGTCGGAATTGGTGGAATCGGAGAGCAACAGGAGCACGCCGCGCTTGCCGTAGTCGGCCAGCGTGTGTAGATCGAACAGCTCGTTGTCGGTGGGCGTCGGGTCCACTTTGAAATCGCCGGTGTGGAGGATGACGCCCAACGGGGTGGTGATGGCCAGCGCGACGGCGCTGACGATGGAGTGCGTCACGTGGATGAACTCGATCTTAAAGGGGCCGATCTCCACGATCTCCTTGGGCTTGATGCGGGTGAAGCGGGGCTCCTCTTCGAGGGCGTATTCCTCGAGGCGGCGGTCCACCAGCGCCAGGGTGAAATCCGTGCCGTAGACCGGGACATCGATTTCGCTGAGGAAGTACGGGACGGCGCCGATGTGGTCTTCGTGGCCGTGGGTGAGGACGACTGCGCGGAGGTGCTGCTGGTTCTCCTTGAGGAAGGTGAGGTCGGGCATGACCAGGTCGACGCCCAGCAGTTCGGAATCGGGGAACATCATGCCGCAATCGACGACGATGATATCGTTGCCGTAGCGGATGGCGGTCATGTTCATGCCGAACTCGCCCAACCCGCCCAGGGGGATAACTTGAAGCTTGTGATCACTCATTCGTTTGCACTTTTGGACACCTGGAACGCGGGGGCGGACGCAGATTTTCCGCGGAAGAGCGGAAATGTGCGACCGGTCCCCAGTTTTTCAGTATAAACCTAACATTTGCATGAAAATAGAAATGCTCACCCCGAAGGGTGAGCATTTTCGCCCTGTTCTACCAGGGTGATGTTCGATGGGAGAATCAGTTTCGACGGAATCGCAACCGCCAAAACTCTTTGTAGTTGGATCTTATTTCCCATCGGCCTACGAGTCAAGGAAAAATCCGGCGCAAAATTTTTGGTCGTAACCCGCTCTTATGGGGTGACTTGCGGGATCGGAGGGTTTTTGCACAAATGAGGTGCAAGCCGCAAAAACCGCAATTTCCGGTTGAGAATTCCGCTCTAAGGCACACAAAAATGGCACCTTATGTATCTTGCCGGCGCTATTCCAGATGCAGCGAGATCAACGCCTCGGCGTCCGTGCCGGTGCGACCGCGCCGCAACCAGGCGCGAACCCCGCCGAAAGCCAGCCCCGACACGACTGAGAACACCAGCAGTATCCCAATCAAAATAAAGGCATTATACAGCAACTCACCGATGTTGTCGCGGCGCGTCGGGACGTACTCGTCGCGGGTCACTTCGGCCTGATAGCGGATGCCGTCGAGGAGGCGCTCGGCGACATCCGGGTCGGGCGGAGACAGCACCACGGCCACCAAGGGACCGCTCCGCTTGACCAGCGCCCCTGCCAGTTTCCCGAATTCCGTGACCTGCTGCATGGCGATCTGGGGGGTGGGGTAGTTGAAGATGGCCAGCGTCAGGTCGCCCTTCCTGCTGTGGAAAACCCCTGACTGCGCTTCGGCCCCGAAGTGGAACGCCGCCACCGAGGGCGGAATGGCCGGGTCGAACCTCTGGAGCCCGGCAGGGCCGGTGATGTAGCGCTCGCTGTTGGGGGTCAGGCTGTCGGAAGGGAGATAGCTGGGCAGCACGGGAAGGACCGTGGTATCGACGTTGGGCAGGGCTTGCCGGACGGCGTCCAGTTCCACGGCGGCGGGCTTGTGCCCTTCAAAAAGCAGCAGGTAGTTCCCGTGAACGAGCAGGAGGCTGTCGCCGGTCTCGGAGGCAAGGCTGGCCGCGGTGGAGGCGTGCGACTGGGGCGGCCGCTGCCAGTCGAACGCCGCCAGGGCGCCCGTGGTGTCCTGGAGCCGCCAGGCGGTGGCGGTGAATTTGCCTGCGCCGCTTTCGTAAGTGGCGGTCTCGGACGCCTTCAGGCCGTATTCGTCCCAAAGCGGCCGGTCCGTAAGAGCCGGTGTCGAAGTGGAAGTGCGGTGATACTCGCCGATGGCCTCAGGCAGAATCGCGGCGGCCGCCAGCGCGGGCAGGAACAGAGCGATCAGAAAACGCTTCATCTCACCATTAGACGCCACAAACGGGCATCCGGAGTCAACTACTCTGACGCGTTCCTGGCGGATACCGGCCAACTGCTCCCCAGGGCCCGTTGCAAAACTGCCCGACATTTGCATTCGCACCCCGAAAAGTGTTGTGATGCGAGACTATGGCCTCCAGGGTCGCTTACCCGGCTCCGGCTGAACGCCCCACGCGCGTTCGATACTGGGTGGTGGTCTTCGCCCTGACGCTGGCGGTGATCACCTACCTCGACCGCGTGTGCATCTCGTTTGCGGCGCCCTTCATCACCAAGGACCTCGGGCTCTCGTCCGTGCAGATGGGTTGGACCTTCACGGCGTTCGGCTGGGCGTACGCGCTGTGCGAAATCCCCGGCGGATTCCTGGGGGATTGGATCGGACCGCGGCGGGTTCTGATGCGCATCGTCGTGTGGTGGTCTTTTTTTACGGCCGCCACGGGGTGGGCCTGGAGTTTCCCTTCCCTCGCCGCCACGCGTTTTCTCTTCGGCATGGGAGAGGCGGGTTGCTTTCCCAACCTCACCAAGGCGTTCACCACGTGGCTGCCCAAGAGGGAACGGGTGCGCGCGCAGGGAGTCATGTGGATGAGCGCGCGCTGGGGCGGGGCATTCACTCCGCTGTTGGTGGCCTGGGTGATGACCATGGTGGGATGGCGCCACTCCTTCGAGATCTTCGGCGGGGTGGGGTTGGTCTGGGCGGTCCTGTTTTTTTCGTGGTACCGCGACGATCCGTTGCGCAATCCGAAGCTCAACGCCGCCGAGCGCGACCTGCTGCGCGACAGCTCCAAACTGGCTACCGGGCACGGC
This sequence comes from Bryobacteraceae bacterium, assembly GCA_035638575.1. Classification (GTDB taxonomy): domain Bacteria; phylum Acidobacteriota; class Terriglobia; order Bryobacterales; family Bryobacteraceae; genus DASQZT01. The sequence goes on along the minus strand of DASQZT010000042.1, from coordinate 28,536 downwards.
GACGTGCCGTGGGGCAAACTGCTGGTGTCGCCGCAGGTGTGGCTGCTGTGCTGGCAGTATTTTTTCTGCTCCTACGGATGGTATTTTTATGTAACCTGGCTACCCACCTACCTGCGGGACGCGCGCCACCTGGCACTCAATTCGAGCGCTCTGCTGGGCGTTCTGCCGCTGTTTTGCGGCGGATTGGGAAACCCCGCGGGGGTGCTGGCGGGGTCGTTCCTGGTGAAGCTGACAGGGGATATCGCGCGAACCCGGCGAACGCTCGGGTACGTGGGGTTCGGCGGCGCCTGCGTATTTCTGCTGGTCTCGACGCGGGCGGGCGATCCGCTGGTGGCCATGCTTTCGATCGGGTTGGCCAGTTTCTGCAACGACCTGGTGATGCCGGGATCGTGGGGCGCGGTCATGGACGTGGGCGGCGCACATGCGGGGACGGTTGCGGGCGCCATGAACATGTGGGGCAACATCGGCGGCGCTATCGGCCCGCTGGTGGTCGGCTACATCCTGCATTGGACCAACAACAACTGGAACCTGACGTTCTACGTTTCGGCGGCGCTCTACCTGATGGGCGCTGTCTGCTGGGCGTTTCTGGATCCGGTGACGCCGCTGGAAAAAGAGCCGGTTCCCGCGCGGACCGCCTGAAGCGCGGCGGGCAGCCCCGTTGCCGCGGATGGCGGCCAAGTCTGGTGTCACCCCTCCCAGGATCGGCGCTCTCGTATGCTTTTTGCCGGGTTCTCCGCGAACCGCAGTATTCTCCGGAGTTAGCGGGGGTTATGGCCCACGAAATCGCGCACGTCGCCGCCCGCCACGGCACCCGCCAGGCGACCAGAGGCGAACTGGTGAACTATGCCAGCCTGCCGTTGATTTTCATGGGTGGCTGGACCGGATACGCGCTGTACCAGGGCGCGGGCGCCATCGTCCCGCTCGGCTTTCTGAGATTCTCGCGCGCGTTCGAGTCCGAAGCGGACGTGCTCGGACTTCAATACGTGCGGCACCCGGAGCAGAAGGACGACAGCCGGCCGAGCTTGCACCGAAGACCGGGTGACGGAGGCACGGCCGATACGGATGCGGACGGCAACCCCACAAAGCCCGATCAAGACGACCGCCCAACGCTGAAACGGCGTAATTAGGCGATCTCGGGGCTATTCGAGTTCAAAGGCGACGTAACGGAGGCGCCCGTCACGTTCGACCTGGAGCACGATCGCGTCCCCGTGCTGAAAACCTTCCATGCTGCTGCGCAGTGCCGCGACGGAAGTCATCATCAGGTTATTGAGGGAATGGATCACATCGCCCGGCTGCAAATCGATGAACTGGGCTTGACCTTCCGGGGATTTCGCGGCCACGATCAGTCCCCACGTTCGCCGCAAGTCGGGCATCATCTGTGCGACTTCCTTGTCGATTTCGATGCAGAAGATGCCTAATCTCGGGACCAGGTTCTTCTCCGGCGAAGTCAGCGCCGCCAGGGAGTCCTGAGGAGCCGACTCCTCCCGCACCTCGGCCGTGATCGGCAGTGTCTCATCCCCCCTCCGGATACTCAGGGCGACGCTCTCACCTCCCTGGCGCCGGTAAATGGCATCGTCGAACTGGCGAGCGGTTTCGATGGCAGTGCCGTTGACGCTCAGAATGATATCCTTGCGTTTTACGCCGACGCGGTCCGCGGGCCCGTCCGGCTGGACGTCGGCAACCACCACACCCTGAGAAAGCGGGAGGCCGAGGCCCTTCGCCAGCACGCGCGTGATGTTCTGAACAAACAAGCCCAGCGAGCCGCGTGCCACGCGGCCTTTGCGGCGCAGCTGCTGATACACATTTCGGACGACGTTGCTCGGAATCGCAAAGCCTATGCCTTCATTTCCGCCGGACTGGCTGACGATGAACGTGTTCAGGCCGACCAGGGAGCCATCCGTGTCGACCAGCGCGCCGCCGCTGTTGCCTGGATTGATGGAAGCGTCCGTCTGAATGTACAGGATCGGATTCTCGTCGTTGATGGCTCGCGCCACGGCGCTGACCACGCCCATCGAAACGGAGTTCCGAAGCCCCAGCGGGCTGCCGACAGCCAAAACGAGGTCGCCCTGACGCAACTTGTCGGAATCGCCGAACTGCAGAACCGGCAATTCACTTGCATCTATGCGGAGGAGGGCGAGATCGGATTCGGTGTCCATTCCGAGGATCCGCGCATCGAAGGTGCGCGACGTCTGTTGCGACCCCGGGGACTCTCTCACACCCGTCACCACTTTGATGCCGATCGCGCCTCGCACGACGTGGGCGTTGCTCATGATGTATCCGGACGGGTCGACGATTACACCGGAACCGGTCGAGTGCTGCCGGGAGATCTGACTGACTCGAGCACTGTCGTTTTCGGCCGCCGCGTAAGCGGTAACCGATATTTCAACGACCGCGGGTGCAATGCGGTTGGTCAACTCCCGAATGGACTCGCTCAACTGCGCCAATGGATTCCTGGGGCGCTCGGTCTGGGCTGAACCCGATCGGAAGATAATCAGCAGAATTGCCAGCCCGGCGCCAATGTGCCGCATCATAGTCACCCCTCGATGGCCGCTAATTCATTATGCACCGGCTTGTCGGCGGCTGAAAGCCGGCGCGCAAGGCATTCACACGCGCGGAATACCGCATTTTCCCCTCCTGGGAAGGGTCCGTTTCTAGCGCCGCGGAATGACGTAGCACGCAACGAATCCGCTGCCGGCGAAGGCGAGCCAGGCCAGCACCAGCAGCACGCGCACGATTACGGTGGCTGGCCGGCGAACCACGATGGTGCCGGCTGCCAGGTCCCCGACGCGCTGCCGCGATTCCGAAAGGAGCGCCACGATGAACCCGACCAGGTAAGCCGCCACGGCGTCCACCACGCGCAGCAGGTTGCGAATCAGTGAAGCGCGGAAATTGCAGGCCCCATCCTCGCGGCTGCGGACCTGGATGCCGGTGATCCCCTTGCCCGGCGTTGCCCCAAAGAGTGTCTCGAGCAGAATGTAGTAACACAGGCCGATCATGCACAGCCCAATGGGAATCAACACGGCGGGGCCCTTTCGAGCGAAGCCGTCCTCCAGCATGCGCCGCGGCACCAGGATGACGATCACCGATATCACCGACCAGACCACGATGAAGTCCAGGATGACGGCGATGATACGCCGGCCAAGCGAGGCAATCTTCGGCGCGCGGCCGGGAGACACCATCGGCAGTGCCGGAAGCGACCCGCCGCAGTTGGCACAGAAGCGCTCGCCGGAATCGTAGGACGTGCCACAGGATGAGCAGAACATCGGTCCGAACAGGAGTGTATCTCCGATGACAGTTACGTAGTAATGCTGTGATCGGTTAACGTCAGTGCCCTGCCACCTGTCTGATGTGGTGGGGCGATCATCAGTGCAAGTCGCTACACGCTTGAGCCGGCATGCCGCTTGTGCGTTAATAGGCCCATGAGCCCCACCTTCTTCGCAACGCCGGCGGCGTTCCGGGCGTGGCTCGAAGAGAACCATGAGCGGGCTTCGGAACTACTGGTGGGGTTTTACAAGAAGGATTCGCTCGAGCCGAGCATCACGTGGCCGGAATCCGTGGACCAGGCGCTGTGCTTCGGCTGGATCGACGGAGTCCGGAAGCGCATCGACGATGTCAGCTACACCATCCGCTTCACGCCACGAAAGTCGTCCGGCATCTGGAGCGCGGTGAACATCAAGCGGGCTGGCGAACTCAGCCGGCTGGGGCTGATGCGCCCTGCGGGACTCGAGGCCTTCGGGCGGCGCGACGAGAAGAAATCCGCCGTCTATTCGTACGAACAGCGGAACTCCGCACGGTTTCCCGACGCATTGGAGAGCCGGTTCCGCGCGAACAAAAAGGCCTGGGACTTCTTCCGGTCTCAAGCTCCGTCGTACCAGCGAACCGTCACTTACTGGGTCGTCAGCGCGAAACGGGATGAGACCCGGCTGAGGCGGCTCGCGAAGCTGATCGAAGATTCTCAGCAGCGCAAGCGGATCGATCTGATGACCCGGACTGGTTGAATCCTCGATTGACGGTGGGCGCAGGGTAATTTCTTCTCTCCCGATGGCCCCGTTTCCCAACGTAATCCAACAGACGCTTCTAAGTCCAACACAACAGTGCGCCGGCCCGGGAGAGCGTGGCATGGCATCAACCGTGCTCCAAGGAATGACGGACAGCCCTTACTGGTCTTCTGTGTCGGCGGGTAACGAATCCATTGGGAGGGAACGGATGCGGTTGAATCGCCGTTTAATAGCCTCTTTGCTTGGTGGTGTTGCCGCGGTTTCGATGGTGTTCGCCATCTATCAGGCCAAGGCGGAGGTGCATGGCCTGAAAGAAGAGGTCCAGCGGCAGGCGCTGGTGTTGGCCGAAAGCCTCGAGAGGCCCGCCGCACAGAGGCTCCAAGCCGGCTCCGCGCGCGATCTCCAGGCCTGGGTCGCCCAGTTTCAGGTCCACGACAGCCTGGCGGGGATGGCCATCTACGACCGGAACGGGCAAGCCGTGGCCATCACGTCCAGCCTGGCGCCGCGCCTGCCGGCCGAGCCCGGGGCGGTGGCGCGAGCCTTCGAGACAGGGCACGGCCGCGGAGAATTCCTCCGGGTCGACGGCGAACCCATGCACGTGTTCGCGCTGCCTCTGAGCGCCGATGCGCACGTGATCGGCGCCATCGCGATCTTCCACGACGTCGCGTTTGTGGGGGCCCCGGTGTGGCGGCACGCCCTGACCAGCGTGGCGCAAACGCTGTTGATCGTCGGCATCACGCTGGTGATCGTCCGCTGGAGTTTGGGAAAACCCCTCCGCCACATGGCGCTGTGGCTGCGCGATCTGCGGACAGGCAACATCTCCGGGGACGGCAGGTTCCCCAGGGAGGAGATCTTCGAGCCGCTCACCAGCGAAGTCACGCAGTTCGCATCCAGCTTGACCGTGGCCCGAGCCGCGGCCCACGAGGAGGCGCGCCTGCGCGATGCCGCGTTATCGGTTTGGACCCCCGAGCGCCTGCGCATCTCGATGAAAGGCAAACTGAACGGCAGCCGCCTGTTCGCGGTCTCCAACCGGGAGCCTTACGAACACGTCCGTCAAGGGGGTTCGATCACCTGGAGGGTTCCTCCGAGCGGCCTGGTGACCGCGCTCGAACCGGTGTTGCGGGCCTGCGACGGAACCTGGATCGCGCAAGGCACGGGCGATGCCGACCGGGAGACCTCCGACGAGCACGGCCGGTTGCGCGTACCGCCGGATCATCCGCAGTACAAGCTCCGGCGGGTCTGGCTCAGCAAGGAAGAAGAGGAAGGCTTCTATTTCGGCTTTGCCAACGAGGGGCTGTGGCCGCTGTGCCACATCGCCCACACGCGGCCCGCCTTCCGCACGCAGGACTGGGACCACTACCGCAACGTGAACCAGAGATTCGCCGACGTCGTGGCCGAGGAGATGGCGGCGGAAAAAGAACCCTTCGTGCTCGTCCAGGATTACCACTTCGCGCTGCTGCCGCGCATGATCAAGGAACGGCGGCCGGACGCGCGGATCGCCATTTTCTGGCACATTCCGTGGCCTAATCCGGAAGCCTTCGGCATCTGCCCGTGGCAGCGGGAGCTGCTCGACGGCATGCTGGGGGCGGACCTGATCGGGTTCCACATCCAGGCCCACTGCAACAACTTCCTGGAGACGGTGGACCGCACGCTGGAGTCGCGCATCGATTGGGAGCACTTCGCGGTCAATCGCCAGGACCACCTTACCGCCGTGCGGCCGTTCCCCATCAGCGTGGCGTTCAACGGCGATGGCGCCGCGCTCCACAAGCCGCAGCCGGCGCCCGTGGATCGCGAAGCGTTATTCCGCCAATTGGGCGTCGAGGCGACCTTCCTGGGGCTGGGCGTCGACCGCGTGGATTACACCAAGGGGATTCCGGAGCGGTTTCGCGGGATCGAGCGGCTTCTCGACCAGTATCCTTTTTACCGGGAGCAGCTCACCTTCGTGCAGATCGGTGCGCCCAGCCGGACGCACATCAGGCGCTACCAGGATTTGATGACGGAGGTCGAGCAAGAGGCCGACCGCATCAACCGCCGCTTCAAGACCAGCGCGTGGAAGCCGATCGTGTTTCTGAAGAAGCACCACAGTCACCAGGAAATCCTGCCGTACTACCGCGAGGCCGACTTTTGCCTGGTGACCTCGCTGCACGACGGAATGAACCTGGTCGCCAAGGAGTACATTGCGGCGCGCAACGACGAGCAGGGGGCGCTGATCCTGAGCCGGTTCACCGGCGCCAGCCACGAACTGGCGGACGCCCTGGTGGTCAATCCGTACGACACCGACGAGTTGGCGCAGGCGATCCACACCGCCCTGGCGATGCCCGCGGCCGAGCGCAGAACGCGGATGCGGCGGATGCGCGCCGTGGTCAAGGAGCACAATGTCTACCGGTGGGCCGGAAACCTGATCGGCGAGCTGGCCGAGGTCCGCCTGGAAATGGCGAGGGCCGCAAGCCCGTGAGCGGCGCCGCCTGGCGACCGAACACGCCCGCAAGCGGGCGTTGGCAAGCTGAAGCACGCAAATAGTGGGGCAGCCAATCCTGGCTGCAGCCGGCTTTCAGCCGGCCTTTGCCGAGCAAAGGTTCGTTCATGCCCGAAAAAGCTGCCTAAAAGACGGCTGCGGGCAAGATTGCCCGCCCCACGATTCGCAGCCCTGGGAAAACTAAATGGCATTGAGCTGAAGCATGCCCCACCAGCTGCGCTCAGTTGATGTGGACTACGCTCTCGCCGGGATGTTCCAGCGCCAGCATCGTAAGGACGTAGTCCTTCACGTGCCGGGTGAGCAGGAAATTCTGCTTGACGTGCTGGTAGCCGTTTTCTCCCAACTTCTCGCGCAGCTTGCGGTCGCCCAATAGCTGCGCAACCCGGTTGGCGGCGCCCTCCGGCGAATGCACCAGGAAGCCAGTTACGCCGTCGATCACCTGTAACTTGATGCCGCCCACCGCGCCGGCGACCACGGGCTTCTTCTTCCACAGCGCCTCGCTCACCGTGAGGCCAAAACCCTCGCGAATGGATTTCTGGATCACGATCGTGGAGCCGCGCACCAGGGCATTGATCTCGAGGTCGCTGAACGGCGGCAGCAGCAGCACGTGAATGTCCGGATCGTCCGCGGCCGCCTCGCGGACCTCGCGCAGTACCTCTTCCCCTTCGGGATCGTCGGGAGCGCCGCCGCCGGCCAGCACCAACTGGCAGCGGTGCCGTTTTTTCACCAGGCGGTACGCGGCGATCACACCCAGCGGATCCTTGAAACGGTCGAACCGTGAAATCTGCGTGAGGATGGGCTTGGACGGATCGATCTGGTACTTCTCCAGCACCTTCGTCACGTAGGCGTTTTCGAGCGGCTTGTTCTTGTCGGCCAAGGGGTCGATCGAGGGCGCCACGCGAAACTGGACCACCGGCAGCTGGCGCGAAAAGTCGGGCATCGAAAAGATCGCGGCATCGTACTGCTCGATGTAGGGCCGCAGGAACTCCCAGACCGACGGCTGGGGCGCGGACACGTCGATGTGGCATCGCCACACCCAGCGCCGCCCAATCTCTTTTTTTCGCAGGATCAGGCCGGCGGGCTGCGGATCGTGCACGAAAACCACGTCGCCGGTGAAGTTGATCTCGCGCAGATTCATCTCCGTGTTGGCGCGGAAGATTTCGTACATGGCGTCGGTGATCTCTTCCGTCTTGCCGTGGAGCGCGTTGTGAAAGGCCTTGGTGACGCTGAAGAAGGCCTGGTCGCCCTTGATCACGTCCCAGCTCGCATCCACCCCCAACTCCCGAAGCAGCGGCACGAGGCGCGTCAGGATCTCCGCCACGCCGCCGCCGACCGGGGTGGAGTTGATGTGCTGCATGCGCTTCCCGGCCACCCGGCCGGCCAGCACGCGCAACTCCTCGATCACTCCGGGCCCCACCGTCTCCTGGTAGTCCTGCAGTTGAATCGACATATCACTATACCCGGTATCTCCGGCCGAGCTTGACGATTTCATGCTTCAGCTCGTCGAGCGTCATGGCGTAAGGGTTCAGCCGGTCGATCCGCCGCGCCAGCCTGGTTTCTCCGCGAGCCGCCAGCCATTGGGAGAAATCGTTGGTGGGCGTTTCCAGGCGCAGGCGGGCCTCGAAAAAATGAAAGTGGAGGCAGGAGTTGGTCACCTTCCCGAGCATTTCGAAAAACTCCGGTACGTCCCGAGCCAACAGGCCGGTGGGCAGGATGAAGCTCTTGGCCTCGCAGAAGTGAAACTCATCGCCCGGCGGGCATTCCCGGAGGATCTTGCCGTTTCCCTCCAGGTGTTTGCGGATAACGCCGGTGATGGCCTCGCGAATTTCTCGAATGGAGGTGATCGCCAGCAGATCGATGGCTGCCAGCCGCTCGGCCAGCCGCTCTTCCTGGAGGGCCCGAGAGGTCCAGTTGGCAAATTCGTTGTAGAACCTCGGTTTTTCGAAATGGTGCGACAGATATAGATAGTGGGTGTGATAAAAAATGCACGAACCGGCCACCTGGGTCAAATGGTTCAGCAGTTCCTCCAGGTTGGAGGCCTTTCGCCCGGTCAGCACCACCAGCCGTTTCTCGGTGTAGAAAGCAAACGGCTCGGCGGCAATCGTCGGCGTCGCCATGTTTCACGCCCTCCGCGGCCGCGCGGCTTCCTGGATCGCCAGCCACAGAAGGAACTCCTGGACCGCGGCGGGATCGGGGAGTTGATATCGGGCACAGGTGAGAGGCGCGCCGCCCACCTTGATGGTGATGGCATCGGGCATGACGCGGAACGCCTCCTCGTCGCTGGTGTCGTCTCCCAGGTAGACCGACAGGACATCGTCCTCGCCCAGATGGCGGTTGATCCAGCGGACCGCCGCTCCCTTGTGCCAGCTCGTGCGAGGCATGATTTCGAATATCTTCCTGCCGGGACTGAGGCGAAATAGCGCGCCCATGCGGGCGACCGCCGAGCGGACGGCGGTTTCAATCCACGGAAGGAGAGATTGCTCCGCCTGGCGGTAGTGGATGCTCGCCGTCAATCCTTTGAACTCCACCAGGACCCCCTCATACGGCTGGAGCGCCACGGAAAGCTCCTCGCACAACTGTTCCAGCGCCTGGCGCCGGGCCGACGCGGCTGGCTCGACGAAGCGCAGGTCGCGGCCGAAGATCTCGAGTCCGTGGTTTCCGGCATAAATGAGGCCTTGCAGGCGAATGCGGGTGTACAGGTCCTCCACGGCGCGGCCGCTGATGATGGTGGTAACCAGCGAATCCTGGGTCGACAGCAGGTTCAGGGTGTCGGCGGTGGCCGGGTCCAGCCGGGGCGCCGCGGGATCGGCGGCGATGGGGACCAGGGTACCGTCGAAGTCCAGGAACAGCGAGATCCGGTCCGCGGTTTGAACGCGCCCTTTGACTTCCGACACGACCTGCGCCAGAGACGTATGCATGTTTGGTTCGGATGTGAATCTCCTGCCGATTTGTTCGCAAGGAGATTGCCAATCACGGCGGGCTCTGTGGTTTCTTGATCTTGGCCGGGGCAACGCCCGGCACACGGCCCCGGGCCGGTAGTTTCTGCGTGCAAGTTTTTCCGCCTACCCGCGCCAGTGGATGCCCACGTTCAGCTTTTTGCGGGCGTAGTCGAAGCTGCGCTCCAGGTCGATGCGCTGCTGCTCCTGGAGCGCGTCGATCATGACCTGCGGTCTCTGGCCGGTCACGTCCTCGACGACCATCGCTCCCATGAAGGGATGGCCGCGCTTGGCCAGTGCGACAAAACGCGCGAACTCCCAGGCCGGCATTTTCGGAAATGCCTTCCAGAAATCGGGCTCGTTGTACGGCAGCACGGTGGGCGGCCGGCCGGTGATAATTTCAAGATGCATCGAAGACCCAGGGCAGAGCTTGCGAAACCGATCCACGAATAAGGGGAAGTCGATGTTGCCGTCGCCCAGCGCGACCCATTGCCCTGCGGCGCCGCGCGAAACTTCGAACACGCACGAGTCGCGCACGTGGGTGGTCACGACGTACGGCGCCAGGGTTTCCAGGGTGACGAAGGGGTCCTCGACGCACCAGATGGGGTTGCCGGTGTCGAGACACGAAGCCACGTAATCCTTGCCCGCCGCCTCGATGATGGTCTTGACTTCCCGCGCCTGCATGTCGCCGGAGTGGTTTTCGAGCGCGATGCGGATGCCGAGATCGAGCGCCTCCGAGCGCACCGATTGGAACACCTTCACGGTATTGTCCATGTGGGCCTCGATGGGGAGCGGCCCGAGGCGGTCGGCGCCCGCCCCCATGTAACAGCGCAGGGATCGCGAACCCACGGCCCGGGCCACGCGCAGGCCTTCCAGCAGCCGGTCGCGGGCCGGCGGCCCGTTCTTCGAGAACGATTTGCTGGAAGGGCAGATGCAGCCCATTCCGGCGTCGATCGTAATGTTGTGGCGGGCAGCCTGGTCCTTGATTTTCTGGAGGTAGGCGGGATCGCGGCTCTCGAAATCGTTGAGGTCCGAAATCTGAATGGTGTCGAGCTTCTGGGCGGCGGCGTAGTCCAGCAGTCGCGGCGCTTTCCATTTGAAGGCCCGGAGAGAGTAGGTATCGAAACCGAGCTTGACCGGGACCTCCTCGGCGGGAGCGGGAGCGGCGAATGCGGCCGCGGCTCCGGCGGGAACGGATTGGAGAAACGTGCGGCGAAGCATGGAGCGCATTTCTTTACTGTCGCAGGGGACGGGCGCGCAGGCAAGACCGTGCCTGTTTTCGGTGCGACAACCGTATCGGGCCGCTTTTTTTTTCGGTGTACAGTAGAGACATGATTCGACCCGAGTGCTTGATATTACTGTTGTTTTCCGCACCTTTGGCGGCGCAAACCATCGCTAACTGTCCCGTGTTTCCGTCGCACAACATCTGGAATACCGCGGTGGATAAGCTTCCGGTTCACCCCGCCTCGTCCGCGTACATTCAGACCGAAGGACCCGACCAACCGCTGCATCCGGATTTCGGTCCGGATTCGGCCATTCCGTACAATATCGTACCCGCCAACCAGACCAAGGTAGCGGTTGCGTTCGACAGCGGCCAATCCGATCCGGGCCCCTATCCGATCCCCGCAAATCCTCTCATCGAGCCGGCGATCGACGCGCACCTGCTGATCGTGACCCAGGACGAGTGCAAACTGTACGAGATCTTCTACGCCCATCAGGCGACTGACGGAAGCTGGACCGGGGGCTCCGGCGCCATTTGGGATCTGCATCAGAACGCGCTGCGGCCGGATGGCTGGACCTCGGCCGACGCCGCCGGCCTGCCGATCTTTCCGGGCTTGGTGCGATACGACGAGGTGGCGGCGGGCGCGATCAAGCACGCCTTGCGCATTACGGTGCCGCAGACCAACGACACCTACGTCTGGCCGGCGCGGCACTACGCGTCCCATCTTGACGACGACACAACTTATCCTCCCATGGGGTTGCGGTTCCGGCTCAAGGCCAACTACGATCTCTCCGGCTTCGATCCGAAGGTGCAGGTGATTCTGCAGGCGCTCAAGACCTACGGCGCGATGATTTCGGACAACGGCCTTCCCTGGTACATCCAAGGCGTGCCCGACTCGCGGTGGGACGATAACATCCTGGCGCAGCTCAAACAGGTTCACGGCTCCGACCTGGAGGCGGTGGACCAGTCGTCGTTGCAGGGCGGCCCGAACTCGTCCCTGGCCAACGATCCGAACGCGTCCAACCGCGCCGACGTGCCGTTCTCGGCCACGATGAATTTCGACCTGTCGCTGGCGCCGACGCTGAGCGTGACGCTGACCGGGGACGCCACCGCGCCCACAATTTCGAATCTCAACGACGGCAACACGGTGACGTTCCTCATCTGCCAGGACGGGGCGGGCGGCCACGCCTTCAACTGGCCGTCCAACGTGTCAGGCGGATTGCAGGTGAGCACCGCGGCGGGAACGTGCTCCGCGCAGAGCTTCGTCAGCAACGGGACGAAGCTGTACGCCACGACGCCGGGCATGACGAATATGTAGCGCCGGTGCTACTTTCGGATGGCGAGGCCGAGCTCGCGCAACTGGTGCTCGGGCACCTCGGACGGCGCATCGCACATCAGGTCGGCGCCGCGGGCGGTCTTGGGGAAAGGGATGACGTCGCGGATGGACGTCTCGCCCGCCAGGATCATCACTAGGCGGTCGAGGCCCAGGGCGATGCCGCCGTGCGGCGGGGCGCCGTATTCCAGGGCGTCGAGCAGGAAGCCGAAGCGGCGGCGCGCCTCTTCGTCGGACATTCCCAGCGCGTTGAAAACCTTGACCTGCACGTCGCGGCGGTGAATACGGATGGAGCCGGAGCCCATTTCGACGCCGTTCAGCACCAGGTCGTAGGATTTGGCGCGGCAGCGGGCGGGGTCGCCAGTGAGCTTTTCCAGATCGGCGTCGTGCACCGAAGTGAAGGGGTGGTGCGCGGCATTCCAGCGGTTCTCTTCTTCGTCCCACTCGAACATGGGGAAGTCCACCACCCAAAGGAACTGAAGATTCTTGGGGTCGAGCAGCTTGTGGCGGTCGTTGAACTTCTGCGCGGCGGCGAGGCGCAGCTGGCCGCAGGCCTGGAAGACGGTCTCTTCGGGGCGGTGGCCTTTAGGCTCGCCCGCCCAGGTGGCCAGCAGCAGCAGATCGTTTTCGCCCGCGCCGGCGCGCTGGCGGACCTTGGCCATGGCCTCGGGGTAGTCGCGCTCCAGGCGCTTGAAATCGTCGTACACGCGCAGGCCGCGCTCCTGGCCGAAGGCCTTCAATTCGTCGCGCTCCTTGCGGCTGGCCGGGCCGGTAGCGGGGATATGGATGGCCACCAGCGGCATGCCGGCGTTGGCCAACTCGGGCACGAGGTCTTCGACGGGATGCATCGGCGGAATGCGGCGGTCGGGCTTGTCGATGCCGTAATGGCGCATGGCCTCGGCGTAGGTGAGGCGCGCAAACGGCGCTTGGACGCTGAAGCCCGCCACGGTGCAGACGCGCTGGACCAGCGGCTCGATCACTTCGAAGACGCGCTCCTGCTGGGGGAAGGACATCTCGAGATCGATCTGCGTGAACTCCGCCTGGCGATCGGCGCGGAAGTCTTCGTCGCGGAAGCAGCGCACGATCTGGAAGTACTTGTCGAAGCCGCTGATCATGAGGATCTGCTTGAAGATTTGCGGCGATTGCGGCAGGGCGTAGAACGTGCCGGGATAGATGCGGCTGGGCACCAGGTAGTCGCGCGCGCCTTCGGGCGTGGAGCGGGTCATGAAGGGCGTTTCGATTTCGAGGAAGCCCTGCGAGTACAGAAACTCGCGCACGGCGAAGGAAATCTTCGCGCGCAGGATGATGTTGCGCTGCATGCGCGGGCGGCGCAGGTCCACGTAGCGGTATTTCAGGCGCACCTCTTCGGCCACGTCCACCTGGTCTTCCATGGGGAAAGGCGGGGTGCGCGACTCGTTGAGGATCCACACGCGGGAAGCCACGACTTCGATCTCGCCGGTGGCGAGGTTGGGGTTGACGGCGGCGGGCCCGCGCGGCGCCACCTTGCCTTCGACAGCGATGACGTACTCGGGGCGCAGGGCTTCGGCGCGCTGGTGGATGGCAGGGTCCACGTCTTCGTGAAAAACCACCTGGGTAAGGCCCTCGCGGTCGCGCAGGTCCACGAAGATGACGCCGCCGTGATCGCGGCGGCGGTGGACCCAGCCCATCAGAACGGCGGTCTGTCCCTCGTCGGCGGCGCGCAACGCGCCACAGCTATGGGTGCGGCGAAGGTCGCCCAGAAAGTCCAGTGCTACGGAAGTTTCCATATCGTTTATCAACCTCGCGCCCGCGAGGGGCGCGGCTCCTCACGCTATCTCGCTCGGCGCCGCGGCGAGCCGGGCGGCGATTTCGTTCCGGGTCAGAGTGTCCTGCTCGCCCGTGGACATGTTCTTGAATGCGTACCGGCCGGCGGCCATTTCGTCGTCGCCGACGATCAGGGTGAAGCGCGCGCCCAGCTTGTTGGCCAGTTCCATGACGCGTTTCAGCTTGCCTTCCGCCAGTTCGACCGAAAGGCCGTCGCGGCGGAAATCGCGCGCCAGCACTGCCGCATGGCGCAACGCGGCCTCGCCCAGCGGCGCGATGAACAGATCGAGCGCGGTCCCCTGGTGGAGGCCTTCGACGCTCATCACCAGGCGGTCCTCGCCGATGGAAAAACCGATGCCCGGCGAATGCACGCGGGAGCCGAGCGACTCGGCGAGGCCGTCGTAGCGGCCGCCGCCCAGAACCGAATTCTGCGCGCCGAGCGAGCCGTGAACCACCTCGAACGTGGTCCGCATGTAGTAATCCAGGCCGCGCACCAGGCGCGGGCGCACTTCATAATCGATGGCCCGGTCCGCGAGGTAGAGCTTGACCGCCGCGAAGTGCGCGCGGCATTCGTCGCAGAGGTGATCGACGATGGCCGGAAGTTTTTCGATGATGGGCTGGTCCGCCTCCACTTTGCAGTCGAGCACGCGCAGGGGATTGGTTTCGGCGCGGCGCTGGCAATCGCCGCACATGGCGGGCGCGACCGGTTGGAGCGCCTGGCGAAGACGCTCGACGTACTGCGGCCGGCAGTTGTGGTCGCCGACGGAATTGAGCAGCAGGTGGAAATCGGCAAGGCCGGCGCGCTTCAGGAGTTCGACCACCATTTCGATGACTTCGGCATCGACTGCGGGGGATTCCGAGCCGATGGCTTCGGCGCCGATCTGGAAGAACTGGCGGTAGCGCCCCTTCTGGGGCCGCTCGCGGCGGAACATGGGGCCCATGTAGTAGAGTTTCTGCAAGCCGGGGCGCTGGTCGAGGCGGTGCTCGATGTAGGCGCGGATGACAGAGGCGGTATTTTCGGGCCGCAGGGTGAGCGAAGTATCGTCGCGGTCGGTGAAGGTGTACATCTCCTTGGTGACGATGTCGGTCTCCTCGCCGACACCGCGGGCGAACAACTGCGTTTCCTCCAGAATCGGCGTGCGGATTTCCTGATAGCGATAGGCGTGAAAAACGGCGCGCGCCGCGGCCTCCACCTGATTCCAGATTTCGGTCGATGGGGGCAGTAAGTCTCTGGTTCCTTTGACGGCTTTGATCAAGGTAGTGGGAAGTTCCTATGCTAGCACGGCGAACGCGGGGAATCGCTTGGGCCGGGTGCGGCGTGGGCGCACACGAGAGGAGTGGCGGCGTCGCGGTCAAGGGAGCCAAGACACACTGAGCGATCATTGCACGCCTTTCGAGGAGTACAATGACCGCATCGGCCCAAGGAGGAGGACTCAATGATTCGACGCATTGGCATCACACTTTTTCTGGCTGCCGCCGGCCTGGCTCGGGACGCCTCACGAATGGACCAGCACAAGGCGATCGACCACGGCGGCGGGGTCGAGGGCTTCAACGCCTTTCTGGCTTCCTATCCCGAGGACAAGCCGGCGGTGGTGTCGCCGGACAACCTGACCGGGAACGCGCCGCAGCAGAAGGTGACGCACCTGGCCCAGTTGGCCCTCGGGGATGGGGCGGAACCGCAGACCGAGCGGAAGGAAATCACGCTGGATCCCAAAGTGCTGGCCCGCTACGTGGGCGCGTACCAGATGGCCAGCGGCGCCAATATGGTCATCACCCTGGAGAACAATCAACTGATGTCGAAGCTGGGTAACCAGAACGCTATCCCGATCTTTCCGGAATCGCGCACCATGTTCTTCCCGAAGGTGGTGGACGCCGAGCTCGAATTTACCAAAGACGACGATCAGGGAAGGCCGACTGAGATGACCCTTCACCAGAATGGCCGGGACATGCCGGCGAAGCGGCTGAGCGACGCCGAATTTCAAAAAATCCTCGATGCCGCCGCCGCGTTCGCCAAACGATTCAAGGATCAAACGGCGGCGCCAGGGAGCGAGGCCGCTCTGCGCCGGATGATCGAGGAGCTGCAGGCCGGCAAACCGAACTACGACCAGATGAGTGCCGGCCTGGCTCAGGCAACACGCCAGCAACTGCCGCAACTCCAGTCGACGATCAACGGGCTCGGCGCTTTGCAGTCGGTAAAGTTCACAGGAGTGGGGCCGGGCGGCGCGGACATTTATCAGATCAAATTCGAGAAGGGCACCTTGGAGTACAGGATCTGGCTGGGGCTGGATGGGAAGGTCGAAAGCGCCAACGTGCACCCGATATAGTTTCGGGTACTCAAAAGTCTGGAAAAAACCGCGCGAAATCCGGATATTGTCGAAACGAGTTGCGGCTTGCGACGGAGTAGATCGGCCCGCACACAATCCTGAATGCGTGTGCCACAATCGTTCATGTATGCGCCGGAGCCTCATCCTGATGATCGCTTTCGGGGCGATGGGTTTCGCCCAAAAGCGGCCGTTCGATTCCAACGCCATGATGGAGCTGAAACGGATCGGCGATCCGCAAATCTCTCCCGACGGCCGATGGGTCACGTTCACCGTCCAGTCCGTCGACGTCGCGGGGAACCGGAAGCCGCAGCAGGTGTGGATCGTGCCGCTGGATGGCGGGGCGCCGCGGCAGCTCACGCACGATGGCGAGGCCAATCAGCGCGCCCGCTGGTCGCCCGATTCCCGGCGGATCGCCTACGTTTCCGACCGCGGCGGATCGTCCCAGGTCTGGCTGATGGATCCGGACGGAGGGAACGCACGGCAAATCACCAGCCTCTCCACCGAGGCGGACGGCGTGATCTTCTCGCCCGACGGCAAGAACCTGCTGGTCACCAGCGAGGTGTATCCGGAATGTGGCGCGGACGACGCGTGCAATCGGAAGAACCTGGACGCGGAGAAGAACGACAAAGTCCGGGCGCGCGTCTATACTGAGCTGCTGTATCGCCATTGGACGAGGTGGCAATCGAAACGGCGCAGCCACCTGCTGGCGGTACCGGCGGAGGGCGGCGCGGCGAAGGATCTCACGCCGGGCACGCGCGATGTTCCGCCGTTTTCCTTGGGCGGGCCGGACGATTACGACATCTCGCCGGACGGCAAGGAGGTCTGCTACTCGATGAACGCGGACCCGGTCCCGGCAACCAGCACGAACACCGATCTGTACGTGGTGCCGATCGGCGGCGGCGAGACGCGGCGGATCACGGCGAGCCCGGGCGCCGACGCCAGCCCCCACTATTCCCCGGACGGCAAGTACCTGGCGTGGCGGGCCCAGCTCCGCGCCGGATACGAGAGCGACCGCTGGCGGCTGATGGTGCTCGAGCGAGCCACGGGCAGGGTGACCAACCTGACGGAGTCGCTGGACCGATGGGCCAACAGCTTCGCGTGGACGCCGGATTCGAAGGCGCTGTTCTTCACCACGGCGGACCGCGGGCGCCAGGCCATCCAGTGGATTTCGGTGACCGGCGGCGCCGCGCGGGTGGCGCTGAGCGGCGACAGCGAACTGGACGACATGCAGGTCACGCGCGACGGCAAGACGATGGTGTACACGCAGCAGACCGGGATGTCGCCCACGGAAATCTACCGCGCTTCCTCGTCGGGGGGCTCGGCGGTGGCTTTGAGCCATCTGAACGACCAGGCGCTGAACACGTACCAGCTCACGCCGCTCGAAGAGTTCTGGGTGGATACCGCGGACGGATCGCGCGTGCAGAGCTTCGTAGTGAAGCCGTACGGTTTTCAGGCGGGACGCAAGTACCCGGTGCTGATGCTGATTCACGGCGGCCCGCAAGGCAACTGGGGGCACAGTTGGACGTTCCGCTGGAACGCGCAGGTGTTCGCCGCGGCGGGCTACGTGGTGGTGGAACCGAACCCGCGCGGGTCGACGGGGTACGGGCAGAAGTTCATCGACGAGATCAACGGGGATTGGGGCGGGCGGCCGTTCGACGACATCATGGCGGTGTGCGATGCGGTGGGCAACGCGCTCTCCTACGCGGACACGTCCCGCATGGTGGCGGCGGGCGGATCGTACGGCGGGTACATGGTGGACTGGATGCTGGGGCACACGCAGCGGTTCAAGGCGCTGATCACCCACTCGGGCGTTTACGACCTGCCGAGCATGTTCGGCGCCACCGAGGAGCTGTGGTTTCCGCTGTGGGAACTCGGCGGCACGCCCTGGGACAAGCCGGAGGATTACGCGCGGTGGTCGCCCAGCCGCTACGTCAAGGATTTCCATACGCCGACTCTGGTGATTCACGGCGAGCTGGACTTCCGCGTGCCGTACACGCAGGGGCTCCAGCTTTTCACCGCGCTGCAATTGCAGAAGGTGCCCTCGAAGCTGCTGATGTTTCCGGATGAAGGGCACTGGGTGCTGAAGCCGCAGAACAGCATGCTGTGGTACAAGACATTCCTCGACTGGATCGATTCCTGGGCTAAAAAATGAAAATCCTGATAGCGGTGGTATCGCTGGCGATCGTCGCGACGATCGCGCTTCTTGTCATGTCCGGCCACACGGCGTTAACGATCGCTCCCGTGAAGACCGTGGGGGTGAGCACGCCGGTGACGGTGAACGTGCAGAATCCGCACGGCGTGCGGCGCGTCACGGCATACCTGGAGCAGAACGGCGCGCGCTATCCGCTGTTCGAAGAGAGCGCCAAGGCCCGGCGGATTCTCTGGAGCCGCCACACCCCGGCCCACGCGGTGACTTTCGAAGCGGGCAAGGACAAGGCGCCGGATCTGAAAGCGGGCAAGGCGCGCCTCGTGGTGGAGGCCGTGTCGAACGACCTGCGCGGCAGCACCGATACCGCGGCCGCGGACGTCGAGGTGATACTCACCCCGCCCCGCGTGACCCCCGACGGCGCGCAGCATTACATCAACCAGGGCGGCATGGAGCTGGTGACGTTCGCCGCGGGAGGCGCGTGGAACGAGGCCGGCGTGAAGGTTGGCACGTACACGTTTCGCAGCTTCCCGCTGCCGGGGCGCGAAGCCGATCAGCGCTTTGCCATGTTCGCGTACCCGTGGGACCTTCCGGCCGACGTGACACCGGTGGTCTACGCCCGCAACGCGGCGGGCACCGAGGCCATCGGCCGCTTCTGGTTCAAGCTGTTCCCCAAGAAGTTTCGCGTGCGCGATTTCGAGCTTACCGACGCGCTCATGGACAAGCTGGTGAATTCGGTGGACCCCACCGGACAACTCGCGCCCGGGCCCGATCTGCTCTCGCGGTTCCTGAAGATCAACGGCGAGATGCGGCGGAAGAACAACCAGCAGATGGCGGACCTGCGGCTCAAGACCGAAGAGAAGGTCCTGTGGAACGGCCCGTTCATCCACTACGGCAAAGAAGAGGCCGATTTCGCCGACGTGCGCAATTACATCTATCAAGGCAAAAAGGTGGACCGGCAGGTGCACCTGGGGTTCGATCTTTCCGACGTGCAGAACGCACCGGTGAACGCCGCCAACGACGGGCGGGTGGTGTACGCGTCCGACCTGGGCATCTACGGCAACTGCATCGTGGTGGACCACGGATACGCGCTGCAATCCATTTACGGGCACCTGCGGCAGATCGACGTGAAGCCGGGGGATCTGGTGAAGAAGGGCCAGAAGATGGGGATTGCCGGGCAGACCGGCCTGGCGGGCGGGGTTCACGTGCATTTCAGCATGCAGATCGACGGCGTGCAGGTGAATCCGCGCGAGTGGTGGGACGAGCACTGGATCAAGGACCGGGTGCTGAGCAAACTGTAGGCGCTTGGCGCGCGGCTATTGGCTCCAGATGTCTTGGGTCTTCAGGTCGAGGCGGCGCGGCACGTCCGCGGTCACCCGCGACGAACTCGCCGGTGAGCTTGCCGGTTTCCTTGACCACCAGCCCCAACCCGACGGACGAGCCGGTTGCTCATAATCCTTAGTGTAGGCCGCCGCGGGGCCGCCACGAGCGGTGTCCGGCGTCCGTCGATAAGTGGCTGAAAACGCGATCATAAGAAAATGTGATGGAATTCGCCTTCCAATTTTTGAATCCGGGGTACACCTTTTTACATCCCCACGGTTGCGCTTGCGTTTTGTTTGGTTTAGAATTCCCACACTACCCGTGCTCATGCTAAAGTGATTCAACAGTAGCGGAGGGCCCGCTTAATGAAGGCGTTATCGATCGTTGTATTCTTCGCGTTCACATTGGTCTCACCGGCCGTCTGGGGGCAAAGTCCCGACGAGATCCGGAAAATGGAATTATCCGGCGACACGTTGGGAGCGCGAGCCGCCCTGGCCCGCGGGGCTGCCAACAATCCTGACAGCGTCGCGGCGCTTACGGCATATGCCGAGTTCCTCGATCGTTACGGCGATCCGGGAGCGAGGGCCGCCTACGGAAAGCTGCTGGCGGCGCTTCGCAACCCGGGTGACCGGGCGCGGGCGGCAGCCGTCGCCCGCAGGCTGGCCGCGGAGGACCTGGCGGCCGGAGACCGCGACGCTGCCTCACGCGACATGGAGGCGTATCGCGCCGCCAGTGGAAACAGCTTGACGCTCGGCGCGGCATCGCAAGTTCCGGCGGCGAACACGATTTCGCTGCCCGGTCCGCTTCGCTCGTTTGCGCGGATGGCGGCCATTTCGAAGGACGCCTCGCCGGAAGACATTCTGCCGGCATTGGCGCGCAACGTGGTCACCAACGGATACCAGGCCTCGCACAGCAACGACGCGCTGGAGCAGACCGAGTACCTCAAGCTGGTGCACCGCTACCTGTCGCAGGCGCGCGAGCTATCCAAGCTGGCCGGCGACCAGAAGGTCATCAAGGCGGAAAACTGCGAATCGCCCAACGTGGCCGAGCTGCTGCGCATTCTGGGATTCCGCATGCGCGGCGGATGCGGCTCGGAGGTGGTGCTGGAGACGGTGAACGCGTCGCGCGCGTTCCTCACCAAGGATTCCGGTTTCCCGCTGCACGAGCTGGAACAGGACCTGCGCACCAACCGCCCCTTCAGCTATGACTACCCGGCGACGCAAGTGCCGATTCTGTTCGGGACCGAATACTGGTTCGGCAGCTCGAAGGAAAAAGAATCGGCCGATTACGTGGAGAACTTCATCTCCGATCCATCCGTCTGCCGGCTGTACCTGGGGCTGGCGAAGCTCGACGGGGAAACCGGAGAGGCTCTGCGCAAAAGCGTGCCGTATGCCCGGCTGAAGGCCTTTTCCCACGTGCTCGATTTCTTCGGCGGCATGTTCGAGATCCGCGGGGGCAAGGCAATCGTGCCGGGCGGGCAGCGGTCGGCCGCCGCATGGACCGAACTGGCCGGCGTCTCGCCGGACAAGGGAACCGAGTTTTTCGACAAGCTGATTGCCCGTGACGACGGGTGGATGGCCAGCATGTTCGATGCCCTGGCGCGCATTCACGGCCCGCTACAGGAGTATCTCACCGAGCCGGCCCGCTTGAAGCGGTTTTACAGCGCGGTGCGCGGGCGCATCACCAGCCCGGGCCCGGCGCGGCCGGTATTCCGCTCCAATACGGACATGATGCTGCTGACCACGCGGCTGCAACTGGATGCCAGCGGAAAGCCGCACATCCCCGGCAGCCTGGATGTGTGGAAGACGCTCTTCGTGAACCACCCGCAGGGCAAGTACGATGGCAAGCTCACCCGGCTCGCCACCACCTGGAAAGAGCCCGACGACGTTCTGGAAGCGCTGTTTGCGCTATGCCGCAAGGCGGTGGAGAACGAGCCGCTGAAGATCTTCATGGCGTTGAGCGATATCGACCGCAATCGCGCGGCGCCGCTGAACGCCGACACCGTGGACCGCCTGGCCCGCGAGTATCACACCTACGGCAGCCAGTACTCGATCTTCAACGAATCGCGCGGCATCAGCGATCAAACCGTCAACCAGTTTCTGGCGGCGATGGAGAACATCTCGAAGATTCGCGATCCGTTGCTGCGGAGCGATGTGGCCGGCTCGTTCCAGTCGCTGGCCGGGCTGTGGCAGATTTTCGTCCGGCAGCAGACCATTCCGGAGAGCAAGGCCGACGCGGTCCTATTGGGAATCGCCAACTCGTTTGCGCAGATCAGGGGCGACCGCGAGCTGTTCGACGCCGGGCGGGAGGTCGTGAAGCAGTTGCTGGCCGCGTCGCCCCAGGGCAGCGTGGCCGCCAACGATCCGCAGGGGCGCATTCTCGATGTGCTGTCGGGACAGTCCGGCGACACCGAGACGCGCGATCACATGCTACAGGAACTCGGCCGCATACTGGAGGCGCAGCGGATTGTCCCGCTGAACACGCTGTTCCAGCTCGCCGACCACCTGGACAACCTGGGGAAGGGAGAGAAGCTGAATACCGCGCTGGTCAACCGGCTGGCGGCGCGCATCGGCGAGATCCAGCTTCCCCGGGCCTCGCTGTCGTCGGTGGAGAAGAACGCCATGGGCTTCGGCTACTGGACCGACCGCCACATCGAGAACCAGCGCAAGACGAATGTGCGCGCGTCGATCGAGAAGGCGGCGGGCGATGCCGAAAAGTTGAAGGAGGTTCGCGGGCAGTTGGCGCCGATACTGCGCGATACGCTGCTGGCCTTCAACTACGCCTACTACGCGCCGCCGGGAGCGCAGATTGTCTTCACCAACCCGGTTTTTGTGCGCAGTCACGATTTCATCGGGATGCAGGGAACGGCGCACACCTGGCGGCCCACCGAGTCGTTTGGGACCGGCTGGCCGTCGAACGGAGGCGGGCGGCTGGTGGGCTCGCTCTCTTCGCTGCCCTATGCTTTGGCGGAAGCCGAGCAGAATTTCCTGGTTCCGACGCAGACTCAGGCGCTGATCTGGGGCGACCTGGTCCCCCAGATGATGATCAGCGCGAAGATTTCCCGCTGGTGGAACGTGACGCCGTCGCAGGTTCATTGGGTGGGGCTGCACCTGCGCTACGGCCAGGAACTGGTGGCCGAATCGGCCTTGGATGCGGACCTGCGGGCCGAGGTGATCGGCGCCTTTTCGCTGTTTGCGCCGCCGGCGCGGGCCCGCAGCGTGGAGAGCATGTTGGCACGCGGCGAGGTCAGGGAAGCGCTGGATCACGTGACGCCGTCGGAACTCTTCTCGATCGCGCGGGAGCTGGCGGCCAAGCGGCCGGCCGGCACCTCGTGCCTCCAGACGGAGCTTCGGCAGCTCGCCGAAGCATCGCCCAAGGAAGTGAACTACGCCGTAATTTCGCGCGCGTTCGGCACGCCCAAGCCCACGCTGGCGAACTCCTACGAGCCCGAGCTGCTGGGCCTGCGCACGTTCCCAGCCTTGATGGGATACTCCAGCCGCATCATGGCGGAGAGCTGGGAATCGAACACCCTGTACTGGGTGGCCCTGGCCGACGAGCTGAGCCTGCCCCCGGCGCAGCTCAACGTGAGGATTCCGGAGTGGACGGAGAAGCTCGTGGAGCAGATCTTCGCGTCCCACCTGGAGGATTGGCCGGCCCTGCTGAAATCGCTGAGGACCGTCGGGGACGACGTGCGGACCCACGCCCGCGCGGCCATGGCGTCCGAACAGAAGGCTTCTTTGGAAACTCCCAACCGGTAGGCAATCATGATCATTTCGCGACGAGGATTCTTTGGAATGGCCGCGGGCGCGGCCGTGCTGCGCGCCCAGGATACGAAGGGGCCGATCTTCCGGGTCAAGGTAGACATGGTGGTGCTGAGCTTCCAGGTGACGGACAGCAAGAACCACTATATTAACGGCCTGAAGCCTGGCGATTTCCGCATCTACGAAGACGGCATCCTGCAGAAGGTCTCGACCTTCGCGGAAGGCGCCAAAGCGCCCGTGGCGATCGGAGAGGACGGGGCGGCCCGTCCCATTCTGGACGCCAACAAGGACGCGCTTCCGGGCATGGACCGGCCCGACGCGTTCGTGGGCACCAACGTATTCGTGCTGTTCGATACCAGCAACTTCATGTATCGCGGTTTCGTCTACGCCGAAGACGCCATTGCGGATTTCGTGCGCGGCCTGGACCGCGCCGATTCCGTGGCGATCTATACGTTCAGCCGCAACCTCTCGCGCGCCGCCACCCTGACGCGAGATCACGGCGAGGCAATCTCGCTGCTGGGCAACTCGGTGGCGGGCGACGATACGGCGCTGTACAATGCCCTGCTGCTGACGCTGCGGGATGCGGCCAAAGTGCCCGGGCGCAAAGTGGCGATCGTGTTCTCGAATGGTCCGGACAACGCCAGCATGGTGGCGCCGGACGACGTGCGCGCGGTAGCGGAGGACGAAGGAATCCCGATTTACGTGATTTCGACCAACGAAGTGAATAAGGACCCCATCTCCAGCGGCGTGTTCCGGCGCCTCTCGCAACACACCGGCGGCAAGGCCTACTGGGCCAAGACGTGGCAGCGCCAGGTGGAGGCGTTCGAGGACATCCGCGAGGACCTCGGCAACTCGTACACCGTGACCTACTATCCGGCGTCGAACCCCAACGAGGGCTTCCGCAAGATCATGGTCGAGCTCGCGAACGACCCCGGGAAGAAATACCGCCTGCACTACCGGCCGGGCTATCGGCCGAGCCGCGTGGCGCAATAGAGCGGGACACAACCGCTACGCCGCCGCCAGGGCGAGTTCTCCGGTTACTTCGAATTCGTTTTGCTCGGCGGCGCCTTTGTACCGCACTACCACGGCGGTCCGGTCGTCGCCATGCTCTTCGGGAGCGGCGTAGCAGTCCACGGCTTCGAGGATCTCGGCTCCCACGTCGCAGGCACGCGCGCCGGCGCAGCGCTCGACCACTTGCAGGATGCCCTTCTCGCCGAACTCGCCGCCTTCGGCATTCCTGGCGCCGGTGATTCCGTCGGTGTACGCAATCAGCAGATCGCCGGGTTCCAGCGGGAGCGTCCTCTGCCCGTACATCGCGCGGTCGGTGAGGCCCAAGACGGTTCCGGTGCTATCCAAGCGGTGAACCCGCGCTTTGCGGCGGCGGATCAGCAGGGCCGATTCGTGGCCCGCGCTCACATATTGAAGCCGGCCGCGCACGGGGTCGAGATAAGCGTAGAACAAGGTAGCATAGAAGTTGCCGGGCGAGGCTTGCCAGGCGGCGTGGTTGAGTTCTCGAACTACGCGTCCAATCTGGTTGCGGCCATTCGTGGTCAGCCCCCGTAACAACGCCTGCAACCCCGACATCAGGATTCCCGCGCCCGGTCCATGGCCCGAGACATCGCCCACCGACACGGCCAGGGCGTGCGGTTCAAACGGAACGAAGTCGTGGAAATCGCCGCCAACATCCCGCGCCGGGCGGCACTCTCCGTAATAATCGAGTCCCTGAATCAGCGGTAACCGGCAAGGAAAGAGGCGGCTCTGAACGTCGCGCGCGGTTTGCGCCGCGCCGGCGCGGGGAAACAAGCTGCCAGAAGTTTGAGCGTTCATACCATGGTGGACGCGCGCCGCGGGAAAAACGCTCAGTGCCGTTCGGGCACCGGTGTGGCCGAGGCTCACACTTTACGGCGCGCGTTCGAGCGCGTCGCGGTCCCACTTCGCCAGCTTCGCCCCGGCTTCGTAAGTGCTTTGCGCGAAATCGAGGATCGCCTGGCTGGGTGACTGCGCGGTGCGAACGTCGTCGTACTTGAAAATGAATTCTCCCATCCGGCTATCCCAGGAGGCCGCGCCAGGGCGCACGATCTCCCGATCGAGCCCGGAGGGAGCCGGGTTGGTGTACGAATAGAAGGCCGGATGTGGGAACCTGCGATCGCCCGGCCAGAATCCGCAACTGATCACCTCGTGCGAGTAGGCCTCGCGGGTCATCTTATCCGCGTCCTTGGCGAGCGAACCGCGCCGCCCGGAAAAACGGCTGACCGCCAGGTCGAAGGAGCCCCAGAAGAACTGTACCGGACTGCACTTGCCGAGGAAGCGCGACCGGAATTCCTTGAGAATCCGATCGGAGTTGATCAGGATGCGCCGAAAGCTCTCGACGTGTTTCGTATCGTACGAAGCGTGGTGCCGGTCCTGATCGAACGGGGTCTTGTCGTCGAACTCCTCCGGCGTGGCATGAATTCGGACCTCGATTCCGAGCGACCGCAGGACCGCCATGTACTCGGCGTAGAAGTCCGCGACGGAACGCGGGAACAGCGGAATGGTATGTTCTCTGCCCTCGCTCGTCCGGACCGAGAGCTGGTGGGCGAGGAAGTCGAACTCCACTTCGAAGCTCTCCTGCCGGAACGGAATCGCCCGGGTGGTCAGGCCGCGCGGCGTGACGTGGAACGTCACGTTCCACCAATGATTCTCGACGGGCGTGAGCGCCATCCGCGTCTTGCCCACGATTTGCGTCCACATGTGGATCGTGTCGCAGGTGTTCTCCCACTCGGCGAAGGGAAGCGCGGGCCACTCAGGCGAAATCAAGTTCCACCTCGTCGATGTAGCACCATCCCCAGTCTTCGCCCGGCTCGATGGACCTCACGATGGGGTGTTTGGCCGAGTGGAAGTGTTTGGTGGCGTGCTTGTTCTTGGACGAATCGCAGCAGCCGACATGGCCACAGGTCATGCACAGGCGCAGGTGGACCCAGGTGTCGCCCATCTTCAGGCATTCTTCACACCCGCGCGTATGCGGTTTCACGTTCCGGATCTGGTCCGTATGAGTGCATGCTGGCATGTTTATATTCTAAACGGCGAGTCAATTCGGGTCGGAGGAAACATTCGGGGTTGTGACCGGCGCGGGTCCGCGTCCCATGCCCTCATCCCATTTACGTCTACGGAACGCCGAAGCGTTGAAGCGGGTCTTCGCCGGCACGCTGTATTGGCTTCGGGAACCAAAGCTACTGGCCAATATAGCCTCTGTGCTATATTCATCCTGTGGAATGGGAGGTCGAAGTCACCGGCGAGTTCGAGCGGTGGTGGGACTCTCTTTCGGAGGCCGAGCAGGAAGACGTTCGCGCCTGCGTGTTGCTTCTACGGGAGTTCGGACCCGCGCTCCGCTTTCCGTTCAGCACGGGAATCCAGGCTTCCAAGCATCCCCACATGCGAGAACTGCGTATCCAGCACGGCGGTCAACCTTATCGTGTTCTGTACGCCTTCGATCCACGGCGCACAGCGATCCTATTGATCGGCGGCAGGAAAGCCGGGGACCAGCGATGGTACGAGACTTTCGTGCCTATTGCTGATCGCCTGTACGACGAATATATCGCCGAACTGAAAAGGGAGGGACCTATCGATGGCTAAATCTTTCAGGGAGCTCGAACACAAAATGTCGCCGCCCGCCCGCGCAAGGTCGGAAGTGAAGGCGCGGAAACTGATCGAGGAGATGCCGCTGAGCGAGATGCGCGCGGCGCGGGAGCTTACGCAGGAGCATCTGGCCAGGCTGCTCCACGTCAAGCAAGCGTCCATTTCGAAACTGGAACGCCGCGCCGACATGTATATCAGCACCCTTCGCGGCTTCGTGCAGGCCATGGGCGGCGAATTGGAGATCACCGCCCGCTTTCCGGAAGGCGATGTCCGGATCAGCCAGTTCGATCTGGAGAAGCCGGCGTAAACCTTGCTGGGGCCCGCGGTCCTTACGCCAGTCCCTTTTGTTCGCGGTCCGGGCCTTCCAGGTCTACGCCGTCGGTGCGCAGCGCCTTCTGAATCTCGCCGGCTTTCAACTCGCGCGGCGCCCGGCCCGTCCGGGCAGAAATGGCCGCGGCGATGCCGGCGGCGTGTCCCGTGGCCATGCAGTTGCCCATGCTCTTTCCGGCGGCAGCGCCCATGTGGGTGGCGGAGATGCATCGGCCCGCGACGAGCAAGCCGTCCATGCCGATCGGCAGGATGGATCGGTACGGCACGTCGTGAACCTTCATCCTGGTGTACGCGCCGCCGCGCTGGCCTCCGGTATCCAGGAAACCGGCGCGCCAGGCGATGGCGTCGTCGAAGCGGCGCCCCGCCATGGCATCCTCCTCGGTGACGAGATACGCGCCCTTGACGCGGCGCGTCTCGCGCACGCTCACCTGCGGGCCGCCGGCCGCCCATTCGATCTGTTGGAGGGCCGGGTTGTCCGCCTCGCGGATGGCCTGGATCATTTGCAGGGCCTGGCGCCGGCTGGCGCACTCCGCCTTGCTGCGGGCCGCGGGGTCGGTGGCGTCGATCCTCCCCATATCGGCCGTGCCGGCATGGTTCACCCACCACGAATTGCCGCCTGCCACCTGCTTGATCTCGAAGAACCCCGAGGTGATCAGAGGGTGCTTCGCCCGGCCGTTGCGCAGCGCGCGGTCCACGTCGGCGGGCTTGATCTTCGACCGGTCGATGTTGGAGAGCGTGACTGCCAGGGTCATGGGCATCAATTGATCGGGATCGGTCATGGTCTCCGCGCCGGAGTAGAACGCCACGTCCGCGTCGCCGGTGCAGTCCACGACGCACCTGGCGCGGATGGTCATCAGCCCGCGCTTGGTGGCCACCACCACGCCGGCCACGCGGTTGCGCTCCACGATGGCGTCTACGGCGCGCATGTGCACCAGGTAGTTTGCCCCGGCCGCGTCCAGGGCGTCGAGGATGGCGACTTTCAGATACTCGACGTTGGTCCAGACCTCGTGCGCTCCCAACCGCGCGGCCTGGTCGCCGTACGCCGTGAGCTTGGAGATGAGCAGTTCGTGCACCGCGGAGCGCGGCTTGCCGCCCGGGCGCATCTGGTTCATCTGCATGCCCAGCGCCCACGCGGCGACGCCGCCGAAGAACGAGTGGTTCTCGATGAGCAGGGTCTTCGCCCCCGCGCGCGCGGCTCCAATCGCCGCTCCGGCCCCGGCCGAGCCGCCGCCGGCCACGAGGACGTCGACCGTGTCGAGAACGGGATAGCGG
>DASQZT010000041.1:0-44909 GCA_035638575.1 Bryobacteraceae bacterium | reverse complement strand
TATGGACAAGCCCCCAACCCCAAGCTGCTTCGGAACCGGGTAGCCAAGTTCGTGCGGGAACTTCGATCCCTGGGCTATCAGGTCATTCCACCCGTCCCTACTGCGGGTGCATCGGTATAGGTTTTCGACCGTGCCCCACATGGGGGCTGGTCTATATTCCCAGCCGCGAGCGCCGGAGCAGTTCGCCGAGCGTCTGGTTGGTCTGCGGCTGATAGCCTTTCAACGGCAGGATCCGCTCGTGAATCGCATCCAGCAGCCATGCCGGCTGAGGGAAGAACAGGGTCTCCAGCTCCGCCGCGGGCGTGATCCAATTCCGCGAGCCGACCACCACGGGCGGGCCGTCGAGATCGTCAAAGCAGAGCTGCGTCAGGCTCGCCGCGACGGTCTGCATCACCGAGCCGCGTTCCACCGCATCGCACACCAGGAGCACCTTCCCCGTCTTGCGGACCGACGCCATCAGAGGCTCGTAATTCAGCGGGTTGGCGCTGCGAAGATCGATCACTTCGGCCGAGATCCCGAATCGTGCCTGCAGTTCCTCGGCGGCCGCCACGGCGGTGTAGAGCGCCGGCCCGAAGGTGAGGATCGTCAGATCCTTGCCCTTTCGCTTTAAGGATGGCTCGCTCAGATCGATCTCGTAATATCCCTCCGGGACGCCCTCCTCCGCGAACATCTCGCCGTAATCGTAGATCTTCTGGCTTTCGAAGAAGACCACCGGATCGGTGCCGGCCAGCGCGGCGTTCATCATCCCCTTGGCATCGTATGGCGTCACGGGATAGACCACTTTCAGCCCCGGGATGTGATGCGCCAGAGCCGTCCAGTCCTGCGAGTGTTGCGCGCCGTACTTGGCGCCCACCGAGATGCGCAGCACGACAGCCATGTCGAGCTGTCCCGCCGACATCGCCTGCCATTTCGAGAGCTGGTTGAATATCTCGTCGCCCGCGCGGCCCATGAAGTCGGCATACATGAGCTCCGCCACCACCCTGCCGCCCTCCAGCGCGTATCCCACGGCCGCACCCACGATCGCAGCCTCTGAAATCGGCGAGTTGAACAGCCTGTGGTAGGGCAGCGCCTCGGTCAAGCCCCGATAGACCGCGAACGCGCCGCCCCAGTCGCGATTCTCCTCTCCGAAGGCCGCCATGGTGGGGTCGATCGCGAAGCGGTACAGCATGGCCTCGAAGATGCCGTCCCGAACGTTGTACAGCTTCATCTTGGGTACAGGCTTCCCATCCTTGGTAGCCGTGCGCACTTTCTGCTTGATCTGCTGCACCCTTGGATTTTGCGAGAGGTCTTGCAGAAACTCGGGCTGCCGGTTGTCAAACTTCTCGGCTCGCCGGTTCGAGAACATGACCGAGCCGACCAGTTCGGAGCCGGATCCCACGCGCGGGCTGGCCTCGAGATCGGCGGCCAGCCGGAACATTTCGAAAACTTCCGCCTCGATGTGGGCCTTGGCGCTGTCCAGCGCGTCCCCGGTGACCACCCCGATCTCCAGCAGCTTGTGACGGAATGCGGGAATCGAATCGGCCTGCTGCCAGCGTTCGATCTCTTCCTTGGACCGGTAGCTCGAAGCGTCGGAGGGCGAGTGGCCGCTGATGCGGTACGTAACCGTGTCGAGCAGCACCGGCCCACGGCCTTCTTCGAGCACCCGGCGCTTGCGCCGGAAGGCGTCGATGACCGGCAGGGGGTCGTAGCCGTTGACGCGTTCCGCGTGCATCTGTTCGGGGTTGACGCCCGCGCCGATGCGCGCGATGAACTGCATTCCCATGGTCTCGCCGACCGGCTGGCCGCCCATCCCATAAAAATTGTTCATGCAGTTGAAGATGATCGGGAGGCCGCCGCCGAGCGAGGCATCCCACAGCTTGCGGTACTGGTCCATGGCGGAGAACGTGATGCCTTCCCACACGGGGCCGCAGCCGAAGGAGGCGTCGCCGATGTTGCACACCACTAACCCCGGTTTCCGATTGACCCGCTTATACAGCGCCGCGCCCGGCGCGATCGATCCGGAGCCCCCCACAATGGCGTTGTTGGGGTAAATTCCGAACGGCGTGAAGAACGCGTGCATCGAGCCGCCCAGCCCGCGGTTGAACCCGGTCTCGCGCGCGAAAATCTCGCTGTACGCGCCATAGACGAAGAACCGCAGGGCGAGGCCCTTCACCGTCCCCTGGTATCCCTTCTCGACGGGGCCGAGCAAGGCGCCGCCGCGGTAGGATTTCATGATCTCCAGCAGTTGCGCCTCGGTCCAGTGGCGGATGGCCGCGAATCCTTTCGCCAGGATCTCGCCGTGACTGCGGTGCGATCCGTAAATATGGTCGTCCGAAGTCAAGGAGAACGCCATGCCGACGGCGGCCGCCTCCTGCCCGATGGAAAGGTGGGCAGGGCCGGCGTGATTGTAAGCCAGGCCTTGAAACGCCCCCTTGGTCTTGATCTCGTTGAGAATGGTCTCAAACTGCCGTATGGCGCACATGTCCTGCCAGATGGCCAGGAACTCCTCGGAAGAATAGGTCGCAAGCTCTTCCTCCTCCGTCCGCTGATAGGCGTTCACCTGAATGTCGGACAGATGGATCGTGCCTCTGGCAAATACTTTTTCCGGTTCTATGATGATCGATTTGGGCATTCCGCCTGACTCCAAACTGCGCTAATGAATTCCGAGAATCGCTTCCCGCAAGGCTTCGGAAACCGTGGGGTGCGGGAACACGATCTCGCTGGCATCCGACACGCACATCTCCGTTTCGATCATGGCGGCGGCCGCGATGATGAACTCGCTCGAGGCGTCGCCGATGGCATGAACTCCCAGGATTTCGCCGAACCGCGAGCCGGCCAGCACCTTTACCATTCCCGTTCCGCCCTCGTGTTCCACCAGAAACCTCCCGGCAACCGCCATGGGCACAACGGACTTCTTGTACTCGATCCCCAGCGTCTTGACTTCCTCTTCCGTGCTGCCCACCGAGGCGACTTCCGGATGCGTGTAGATCACCGCCGGGATCGCGTGGTAGCGGATACGGTCCTTCTTGCCGAACATATTGTTCACGGCGACGATGCCTTCGCGCGTGGCGGCATGGGCCAGCATGCGCCGTCCCGTGACGTCTCCGCAGGCCCAAATGCCGGCGACATTGGTCTTCCCCGCGTCGGAGGTCTTCACGCCCTTGGGACCGAAATCGACGCCCACTTCTTCAAGACCCAGCCCATCCACCACCGGCGCTCTCCCCGTGGCGTTCAGGATGCAATCGGCTGTAGCGCTGGATTCGGAACCGTCGGCCGCCCGGTAGCGAATGGTGTCGCCCTCGATCCCCAGCACTTTCGAAGACAGGTTGAATTCGATGCCTGCCCGCTTCATGATCTGCTGCAGCCGGCTGGAGATTTCGAGATCGCTTCCGGCAGCGATCTGCGGCAGCATTTCATAGACGCCGACCTTGGCGCCGACCTCGTTGAAGAAGCAGGCGAACTCCAGGCCGATGTAGCCGCCTCCGATGATGGCGATCTTCTCCGGAATGCGCGTGAGAGAGAAGACCGTGTCCGAATCGAGGACGCCCTCGGAGCGGATTCCCGGAATCGGCGGCTGAGCCGGCCGCGAGCCCGTGGCCAGCAGGATGTTGGTGGCCTCGTAGCGCTCCGCGCCCACCTGCACCACGTTGCGAGTTATCAGCCGCGCCTGGCCGGCAATCATCTCCACGCCCGCGCGTTTCAGCATGCCCTCGACGCCCTTGGTAAGCGTACCCACCACGCGGTTCTTGCGCTCCACCACTGCGGGCATGTCGAATTCGATCGAGCCGAGGCGCACCCCGAAACTGGCGGCCTGGCCGCATTCGTGGAAGAGCTTGGAGGACCGCAGAAACGTCTTCGCGGGAATGCAGCCGACGTTCAGACACGTGCCGCCCAAGCGCTCTTTTTCGATCAGCGCGACCTTCTTGCCCATTCTGGCGGCGTGAGCGGCGGCCTCATATCCTCCCGGACCGGCCCCGATCACGATTAGATCGTACATAGCGACTCCACGTTCTCGATTTTCTCCTTGACGACCTTTAGAAATCTCGCACCCGGGGCCCCATCGATCACCTGGTGGTCGAGCGTGAGCGACAGACCGATGGCATCGATGAACTCGACTCTTCCGTCCCGGCGGACCGGTTTCAACTGGATGGCATTCACGCCCAGAATGGCCACTTGCGGAGGGTTGAGCAGCGGCGTAAACGACTCGATCCCCAGACCGCCCAGGTTGCTGACGGTGAAGGTCGCGCCCGACAGGTCATCCACGGAAATGGTCCCCTGCACCGCCTGACCGGTCAGTTCTTTCATCTTGCCCGAGAGTCCGCCGGCGGTGAGCTTATGGGCGTCCCGAACCACCGGAACCATCAATCCGCGCGGCGTGTCGCAGGCAAACCCGATATGAATCTCCCGGTGCCGGTAGATCTTGCCATCGATGAACTCCGCATTCAGATCGGGGATCTCGACGAGCGCCTGGATGGCGCAGAAAGTCACGAGGTCATTGATATTGATATCCGGCACGCCCGTGGAAGACTTGATTTTCGCGCGCATCAGGAGCAGGCCGCCCGCGTTGGCCGACGTGTGCAGCGTATACTGCGCGGTAGAGGCCAGCGACTCCCGCATGCGCCGCGCGATCTTCTCGCGGATGCCCGATATGCGAGTCGCCGGCGGAACCAGGTCGCTGGAAAGGACCATGCCGGCCGTCCCCGAACCCTCGCCGCCAACCTCCATGCCCTCCTCGATGCGCTTCTTGGCCAAAGACGACACTCGCGGCGAAGAGTAATACTGCTTGCGAAGGTCCTCTTCGAAGACCCTGCCGCCCGGGCCGGAGCCGGTTACCGCCGCCGGACGGAAGGCGTGTTCCTCGGCGAACCTTCTGGCCCTCGGGCTGAGCGATCCCGCCAGGCGATCGACGTTTGGCGCCTTGGGCGTTGCGATGAACTGCGGCTCCGTTGCCGCCGCGATTTCCGTTGCCGCCGAGGTCTTCGGGGGCGCGGCACCCTGAGGCCGGAAGGCGTCGGCGCTCTCGCCCGCCTCTCCTATGACAAAAACGTTGGTGAAGACCGGCACCAGGGCTCCTTCCTCGAAGAACGTCTCCAGCACGGTGCCGTCTACGGGCGCGGTGATCTCGAAGGTCGCTTTGTCCGTTTCGATCTCCGCCACCACTTCTCCGGCGGAAACCTGCTCCCCTTTGTGCTTACGCCATTTTGCGATGAGACACTCTTCTACGGTGTTGCCAAGCTTCGGCACTTCCACGGGAATCGCCATTTACCAACAGGCCTCCATCAGTTTAAAGGCAGGTCGAGCCGCATCCGGCACGCCCGGCGCACGAGTGCCCGTCGAAATCCGAAGCGGTGTGCAGCGCGAGGAGAGGCCGCGGATCCTCCTTATCGGCCTTGTTCGCAATGCCAAGTGGTCTCAATCTTTATGAGATCACAGTTCCCGCACAGGCGCAATTTGGCCACGGGCTGCGCCCTTGATATCGCTGCGCGATATGGGAGTCAGAAGACGAGGAAGTCAGAAGGGCCTTACTTCACCGCCACGTCCCAGATCTTCTCGCGCCGCGATTTGCCTTCGGGGCCTTCCACCTCGAGCGCCACGATGTAATCTCCGCCGCGCGGGTACGCATGCACCGGATTCTGCTCCGTGGACGTGGCGCCGTCGCCGAAGGTCCAATTCCACGACGTCGCCTTGCCCGACGTCTCGTCTTTGAAGGCCACCACGCGCCGGTCCATGTCGATCACCCGGAACGACCAGTCCGCGTCGAACTTGCGGAACTGCGGTTCGAGCGGCATCAGGCGGAATGCCACCAGCTCGTCCGCCTTGCCGTACATGGTGTGCTGCCGCGAGAGGTTCCAGAAGGCGTGCGATTCGCTGTTGGCGTCGTCGTAATCCAGGATGGCCCAACACAGGCCGATCAGCTTGTTCTCCGAGAGCACCGATTCCACCGCGCGCTGCGGCCCTTCGCAGCCCGCATAGTCGAACGGCGTGATCCAGAATTCGAGGGTCAGCCTGCCGGACTCGCCAGGCTTGAAGTTGTAGTTGTACGCGGCATTGGCGTACGGCAGGTTCTTGACGTAAGAGTTGCAGCCCCAGGCCAGCGCCCAGTCCTTGCCCAGCGGCGGCGTCATGATGTGGTAGTTCTGCGCCTGGACGCCGTGCATGGAGAAGTGCGCATCGCGCTCGCTCAGCTCCTTGGTGGGCTGGAAGCGCTCGATCAGGGGGCCGCCGGAAAGGTCCCCGTCCACCACCAGCTCGAAAATGTCGTTGTGCAGGCCGGGCTTGGAAAAGTCCCAGTAGTTGTCGTAGGCCTCGTACAGGAAGTAGAGGCGGTTGAGGCCCTTCACCCAGCCCACTTTGACCTTCACGTCGAGATCCTTCGGATCGGGCTTGCGGTCTTTGTTCGAATCGTCGACCAGTTGATCCATCCCGATGGCGTAGTCGTCCGGAACCATCTTCCAATCGTCGGCGTTGCCGTCGATTCGCGGAATCATGTTCGGCGGAAACTGGAAGATCTTGAACGTAGTGCCAGGGCGGTCGAGCGCCAGCGCGGGCAGCGCGAGGACCGCCGCCAAAAGCAAGGTGTATCTCATAGGCTTCTCCAACATTTACCGGACCACCACCGCCGCATCCCGCTCCGGATGCGCCGCGTCGCCTGTAAATCGCGTCAACTCCAGCCTGGTGACATGGTCGGCTTCCAATGCATGCGTGAACGAATCCGCCGGGTTCGGTCCCCACGCCACGCTGCAGTTCTTCACCACGGTGTGGTCGGCGTAGCGGATGCTGATCCCGGGCGTGTCGTGCTTCTCGATATCGGGATAGGCGGTGGTGGGGCGGTTGTCGAACACCGCTCCCGGGTATTGCGTCCAGCGATCGAACATCACCGACACCCCGTCGAGGGTCACGTTGGCGATGCGGCTTTCCGGCGTGCCGCTAACCCGGATGCTGTTTTCCGCGCGACCCGTGACGTTGCGGATCCGCACGTCGTGGATCGTTCCGACCTTGCCACCCTTGGCGCGGGGGGTGGCGGTCAGCGAGATGGCTTCGCCGCGGCCCCACCAGGGCGCGGCCTGGTACTGCGCCACGAACTTGATGTCGGAGAAATCGATATCGTAGACGTTCCCCTCGTCGCGAAGCTGGATGGTCAGGCCGCGGCAGCAGGAGCGGATCTCGCAGCGCTCGAACCGGATGTCGTGGATGTCGGCGGTGGTTTCGGTGCCGATCTTCAGGCCCGAGTCCTTGGTCTCGAGCACGCAGTCTCTCACGGTGATGTTGGCCGAGGGCCCGTAATCGGAGCCCTGGCGCGTGGCCTTGACCACGATGGCGTCGTCGCCGCAGACGATGTTGCAGTTGCGGATTTCCACGTCGCGGCAATGATCCGGGTCGATGCCGTCGCAGTTCGGCACGTCCAGGTTGTTGCGGATCTTGAGGCCATCCACCAGCAC
This sequence comes from Bryobacteraceae bacterium, assembly GCA_035638575.1. Classification (GTDB taxonomy): domain Bacteria; phylum Acidobacteriota; class Terriglobia; order Bryobacterales; family Bryobacteraceae; genus DASQZT01. Next base: position 37,491 of record DASQZT010000041.1, on the reverse strand, counting down.
GTGTTCGCAACCGATCATGTGCAGGCCCCACTGCGGCGCCTGGCTGAAGCTGATGTCGTGGACCTCGAGCCCCGGGCACGCGGTCAGGACGAAGATCTTCGGACGGAACTCGCCGAACTCCCAGATTTCGCCTTCCTTGTTGAATCGGGTCATGAACTCGGTGGCGCGCCCGCTGATGTTGCCCGTGCCGGTGATCTTCAGCCCCTTGGCGCCATTGGCCGTGAGCACGCCATCGGAGTCCGCCGGGTAATGAGCGCGGGTGGTGCTCACTACCAGTTCGGCGTCGTCGGCCAGGTGAAAGTCGATCCCGCCTTTCAGCACCAGCGTGCTGACCAGATATTTCTTCCCGCCGCGGACCAGCACCTGCGCGGGCGCGCCCGACGCCGCCGCGGCATCGATGGCGCGTTGAAACGCCCGCGTGTCCAGCGTGGCGCCATCGCCCGCGGCGCCATAGTCGCGCACGTCGAAGGTCTTCACGGTGCGATTGGTCTGCGCGCGCAACGGCACGAGAGACGCAAGGGCGGCCGTCCGCTTCAGGAACCGGCGCCGGTCGAGATCATTCTGCATACACGGCCCACATATCCGGAATTATAGCTGTTGCCTCCGCCTAGTTGGGTATCCGATACAGGTAGATCGATCTGCCGATCCGCTCCAGCGGTTCGTGGCGCCTGAGCCACTCGTACGATCCGTCCCTCGCGTAGTCCAGATACAGGTATCGCGCGCTGATCGCGACGTAGCCGGTGGCTTTTTCGTCGGGCGCCAGGACGTGGTGCGGCGGCAGATCAGACGCGTTCAGGAGGGCAGTGCCGAAGTACCCGATCGTCAGTTGCTCCACGCCGAGCGACTTCAGTCGCTGGCTCAACCGGTTCAAATCCTGACCCCAGTCGAGATCGGAATCGCACAGGATCCTTTCCGGCTTGCTCCCAGCCATTGGGTTGAAGTAGGCCAGGTAGTCGGGATGAGCCATCCACGAGACAGCCACGGTCGAGCCGGCCAGCAAGACCGCGGCCGCGGCGTAGGCTCGCCTCTTGCTCTGGAAGGCAACTGAAACGGCATGGCCGCCCATCAGCGCGAGGAACGGGTAGATCGGCAGGATGTAACGCACACCCAGATTGATCCGGGCACTCAGGCACATCAACAGGATGGCCGCCGGAAACAGGGCGGTGAGCGAATGCTGCCACGGACTGCGTCTCATCCGCCGGCACACGATTGCGACGCCCGCGATTGCCAGCAGCGAGAAGGCAATGGGCGTCTTGATGGCTGCGACGATCGGAAAGAAGTACCACCACCCCTTGAGCGAGAACCGGCCCAGAAGGTAGCTTTCGTGTCCTCTTTCCTGGTGGAAGTACACGGCGGCGAAACCCCGAGCCAGATCGGCCAACGGAAGAGGCAACTCGACGAGTTGATCCACCGAACTGCGAAGTGTTTCGGACGGGATGTGCCGGTCGATCCAGGGATGCGGCCCCACGCCGCGAGCGAGCGTGGTCAGGCTGAAGCGATAGCCCGCCCACACCAGGACTAGGGTCACGCCAACCACGATGATCAGGCGCTGGAGCAGTGGCCGGAGCCTGACGTGCGAGGGCAAATTGTCGCGCCGGGTCAGCGCGAAATAGAGTACGGTCGCTACGCCACAGCAAGCAACGAACACCGGGGCGGAGAACTTGGTGAGTAACGCGAGGCTCAGCGCCGCGCCGAAGCCGATGGACCGGTGCCAGTCCGGCTCTTCCAGCCAGCGCATCAACTGATACAGGGCAGCCGCAACGGAAGCGGCACACGCCATGTCGTTGGTTGCCAGGCCGGCATGGCCGAGGATTGGCGGGAGGCTGAGAAACAAGAGCACCGCCCAGAGACCGGCCGCAACCGTGAACCAGCGGCGCGCCCAAAGAAAAATCACCACGCACGCCAAAACCAGGAAAGGCAGATTCCCAAGCCGCGCTGCCCGCAGAATTCGCCAGTAGTCTCCCTTCGCATACAGGATCGCGTTGCCCTCCCGATAAAGACTGTCCAAACCGTGCCCCCGCTCTCCCATCAGGTATGGGCCGAGGGCCACCGCGACTCGGGCGAGCGGCGGGTGCTGGCGCTCGTAGGTGTAGGTTCCCTGATCCAACCACTCCATTCCGCATGCGATATGAGACGGCTCGTCAAAGGTCTGGGTGAACAGGATATAGGTTGGAACCACCCGGGCGATCGCGATTGCGATCAGGACCAGCATGCCGATGACAGCGGGGAGATCGGCGGTGGTCCAGCGGAGGCGTCGAAGTTCGAGTCCGGGCGCGGGAATCTCGGACATCGCGTTAATTATCGCACCCGCCGGTACAGGATCCAGTTAGCCGATTCCGCTACTGGAGAGTACTCTTCGCTCAGCACCTCCGGGTAGCGCTTTAGGATCGTATCCAGAGTTTGTCTCTCGCTATCCGGGTACTTCGGCATCAGGATGAGGGCCACGTCCCCGATCAAGAGTTGCTTGGGTGGCACGACCGCCTCGCTGACGTTTGTCCTACTTAGGTTGACCGCCCCTCCATGGGACGGAGGGCGCAGCGTCGCGTACGAGAACGGATTGCTCATGCCCATGCCCCGCACGGATTCGCCGGGACGGCCCCTGGCTTCCACCAGGGCGATCCCTTCCTCGGTATACCGGACGAAGTTCGCCCCATTGTCGTTTGGGACACACCCCGATTCGAAAAACGTAGTCGGGCAGTCCACGAACTCGATGGAAGCCAGATGCGGCTCTTCGATGCGATAGCCCGGCTCGGAGCGCACCACCTTGTCTTCGATGGCGGCCGCAATGCCGGCGGCGTCCAGGCACATCGGAATTCCCACCGCGAGTAGACCCATCGCCAGCAGCGGGGCTATGTGCGGCGGCGCGGCCCCGTCGGGAACCGTGGTGGTCGCCTCGTTCAAAAGCAGCAGGGCCGCCGACCCCAACAGCGGCAGTCCATAGCCCTGCGAATTGGTGAGCAGGAGCAGCGTGCCGCCGAGCGCCGCCATGGCCACCGCAACGAGCAGCGTGATGCCGCGGCGGATCGGAATGCCGGGCAGCAGGCTCACCAGCGTGGCCAGCAGAACGACCAGCCCAATCTCGAAGCGATCCCGGTAGAGCCGCTCGGCCACCGCCAGGACGCTGAGGCCGCCGCCCTTCACGCCGGCCAGGAGCCGGTACTCGCGCAGCAACGCGGGGAGGTCGAAACGCAGATAGGCCATCATGGGCGCGGTGAAGGCGGCAAAGCCCGCCGCCATACCCGCCAGGCGGATGCGTGCGGAGGAGCGAAGCGGCGCGGAGACCACCGCAATCGTCACCGCCACGAGTCCGAAGCTGATCTTCAGGAAGAGCAGCAAGGCGCACGCCAGTCCGGTAGAGAAGCCGCCGCGGAACTGCAGCCTGCGATTGCGGGAGTCCGCCGGCAGGAACGATTCCAGGAGCACCATCCCCGTCAGCGCGAAACCGTAGCGGTTGTGCTTCATGGAGAAAGCCGCCTGCCGGGGATGGGTGCCGAGCGGAAACGGAGCCGCGGCCAGCAGCGCCAGGAAGAGGCAGGCCACGAAAAGCGGCGCGGGCTTCATGCGCGGCCGCAGCAGGAAGAAGGCCCAGAAACCGATCAGCGCCGTTGCCAGCGTGCTGCCGTAACCGAGGCCGCGCGCGTCGTTGTCCGCCAGCCAAAGCCCCGCCGCGTGCAAGAGGTAGTTGGCCGGACCCATCTGGGCGTAGAAGTCCACCCCCGGCCGCTGGCCGTTGAGGACCCGCCAGCCCCCGTCCAGCGAGACGAAGATATCATGCCCGTAGAGGCGCAGGCGCGGGACTCCCACGACCGCCACGGCGACGCACACCAGGAGGAGCAACACGACCAGCACACGGCGGCGTTGGCGGCCGGCATCGCGAGATCCTGCCCACCAGGACACGAAGCCCTCCAGGGAGACTCTCCTGGCGGCCGGCTCGCAGGACTGAAGCGTGTTTGGTACCGGGCTCATCTGCGGTTAGGCGCCTTTTTCCGCCAGCCAGCGGGTGCGGTTCACGTGCAGGATAAGGAACAATATCGCGAAGCCGAACGCCAGGCCGATGGAAGAACCCAACCCGATCAACTCCGGCCGGAAGGATCGCACGCGCAGGGTGATGGTCACGTTCAGAATCACCGGGACCATTGCCGCCATCACCGCGGGCCACCGCCGGTCGAGCGCGAACAACGAGCGTGATCCGATTTCCAGGAGGCTCCAGCCCAGCAGGCTCGGCCCTAAACCTAGAAACACCGCGGAAACCAGTTTCGTCGATTCGGCCGTAAAGCTGCCGTGCTGGAAGAAAAAAGCGATCGCCGGCCGGCGAAACACCAGCGCGAAGGCGCAGCCGCCGGCGGCCAGCAGTCCGGCCAGCGCCAGCGTGCGATCGATCAGCCGGAAGGCTTCGCGCAGCCGGAAAAGGCTGCGGAGGCGCGCGATCTCGGGCAGCAGCGAGTTCGAAATCGGACTCACCAGAAGTGCCAGCGGCACGCCGACGCCTCGCATGCAGTAATCCAGCGCCGCCGCCATTCCCGGCCCGGCGTGGGTGCCATAAGCCCGCGTGAACGTGATGTTGAGCCCCAGTCCCACCGCGTACACTACGAAGAAAACAGGCTTCGAGAGAATCTCGCGCCAGTGGACGTCGCATACGGCGGTTTTCGCGGCGGCCCTGTGGGAACGCGTTGCGAAGTACACGATGGCCAGTTGTGCCCACGCGCCCGCCGCGTATCCCGCCGCGAATGCGTAGACCCCCAGCCATTTCCAGAGACTCGCCGCTCCCAGGATGGTGAAGAGGTTCAGCGCGGCCTGGTAGAATGCCGTCGGCCCGAACCGCCGGCCGGTGTACAACAGGGCGAAGTGCACCGCGGCCGCGCCCGCGGCCATGGTCGAACACGACAGGATGCGCATTACCGTCACGGCCGTGCCGAAATATTCCGGCGCGAGGCCCGGCGCCAGCACGCGCATGAGCCACGGCGCGCTCAACATCACGATGGCCGTGATGGCCGACGAGACCCACCAGAAGTGGCGGCTCAGCTTGAGGAAAAGCGCGTTCCGTTGGGCGCCCGTGGAAGCCGTGAGCATCGGCACAAAGGCGAACACCACGCTGTTGATCAGCACGGAATTCAGAGTGTCGGTGGGCCCCATGGCCACGGCCAGTGAATCGGCGCGGCTGTGGGTGCCGAGCAGGTACGCGGTCAGCGCCACGCGCCCGAATCCCAGGACATTGCCGGCAAGCAAGCCGGCGACCAGTGTCAGGCCGCCGCGCACCAGCGGGCTGTTCGCTACGGCGACCGCCGGCAAGGCCGCCCGGCCCGGCCAAACGGCGCTTCCGGCCTCGCCTCCCTCGGTCACGCCGTCGCCGCGCCCGCGCTCCTGGCGGCCGACAGCGCCGACTCGTAATCAGGATGGTCGGCCACTTCCTTCACGTATTCCACGTGGCGGATGTGGTTGTTCGCGTCCAGCACGAAAATGGCGCGGCTTTCGATCCTCAACTCCTTGATCAACGTGCCGTAGTTGGCGCCGAAGGAACCGTCGACGTGATCCGAAAGCATCTTGACGTTGTCCACGCCGAACGCGCCGCACCAGCGCTTCTGCGCGAACGGGAGGTCCATGCTGACGGTGATGATATCCACGCTCGGCAGCTTCGCGGCTTCCTCGTTGAACCGCTTGGTCTGAGCGTCGCAGACCGGCGTATCGAGGGATGGCACCACGCTAACGATGCGGACGCGTCTCCCGGTATCGTTGAGAGTGACAGGTTTCAGACTGGTGTCTACCAGTTTGAAATCGGGAGCCGTGTCGCCGGGCCGCAGCTCCGGTCCAATCAAGGTGAGGGGGTTCCCTTTCAGAGTCGTTGCTCCTGGTCTTTCCATTGCTCCTCCAGTATGTTTTCGGCTGAAGCCATCATTGTATCAATTCGGCCAGCCGGTCAGGCTCCGAAACCGGCAACTGGCACGTGTAATCGCGGCAGACGTACGCGCTGGCGCGGCCCCCGGCTTTTTCCATGGAAGCCACCGTGGGGATGCCGGCCGAAAGCGCGCGCCGGGTCTCGGCCGAATCCACCAGCAGCACGATGCGGTTCGGCACGAAGCGCGAATAGAGCGCGTCCAGGAGCGCTCGCGTATCGGCGCCGTCTTTTTCACCCACGATGATGATCTGGCGCGGCTCGCTCAACAGGCATTCGCACGTGGCCAGCATTTGCGGCAGCGCCATGACAGCGGCGCTCAGCCGCGGCTCGAAGGCGGCGAGCGTCCGCTCCGCCGATTGGCGAACATCCGCGCGATTCGCGATTTGCGACAGGCGCAGCAGGTTCATCGCCGCCACGGAATTGCCCGAAGGCTCGGCCCCGTCGTAATCGTCTTTCACTCGAAGAAGCAGGCTGGTGTCGTCCCCGGCGGAGCTGAAAAATCCGCCATTCCGCGAGTCTTCGAACAGATCCCTCTGCTTGTCCGTGAGCCGCACCGCAAGCTCCAGGTGCCCGAGGTCGAACTGCGCTTCGTACAGATCGAGCAGGCCCTGCACCAGCATGGCGTAGTCGTCGAGGAAGCCGGGGATCGCGGCCTCGCCCGCGCGGTACCGGCGCAGCAGCACGCCGCTGGACGCATCGTACATCGCGCCGGTCAGGAACTCCGCCGCGCGCCGCGCCGCCCCGGCGTAACGGGCGTCGCCCAGCACCGCGCCGCCGAGCGCGAAAGCGGAAATCATCAGGCCGTTCCAGGAAGTCAGGATCTTGTCGTCCAAGTGCGGCCGGATGCGTTTCGAGCGCTCTTCGAGCAGAACGCCTTCCGCGCTCCGCAGACCTTCGCGCACCTCTTCCACCGGCCGGCCGAACTGTTGCGCGGTCTCCTCCACGGTCATCGCCTGGTACAGGATGTTGCGGCCGGTGAACTCGCCGTGCGGGTCGCTGGCCACATTGCCGTCGTCGGCCACGCCGTAGCGGTAACAGAACCACTCGGCCTGCGGCTGTTCCACGTGTCTCCGAATCTCTTCGGCCCGCCAGATGTAGAAAGCGCCCTCTCCCTTCTCTTCGGGCTCTTCCGGATCGATGACGCTGTCGGCGTCTTCGGCCGAGTAGAACCCGCCCGCGGTGTCGGTCATGTCGCGCAAGACATAATCCAGCGTGCGGCGCGCCGTCTCCGCGTACTGCCGGTCGCCGGTGATCTGGAACGCCTCCAGGCAGGAGATTGCCAGCTGCGCCTGGTCGTACAGCATCTTTTCGAAATGCGGCACGAACCAGCGCTGGTCCACCGAGTATCGATGAAAGCCGCCGCCCAACTGGTCGTTCATGCCGCCCTTGGCCATCTCGCGCAGCGTGAGCAGCACCATGTCGAGCGCTTCGCGATTTTTGGTGCGCGCGTAGTAGCGCAGCAGGAAATTGTGGACCGAGGGCCGCGGAAACTTGGGAGCGCCGCCAAACCCGCCCAGTTCGCTGTCGAAGCCCCGGCGGAACACGAAGAAGCCGCTGTCCAGGGTCCGCGTGTCGATCGACGCGACACGCCCCGGTTCCACGGTCACGTGCTTCTCCAGTTGCGCCACGACGTCAGCCGCCGACCGGACGATCTGGTCGCGGTCGGTGCGCCATGCGGACGCAATCTGGCCCAGGATCGCGCCGAAGCCGGGATGGCCCCATCGCGTCTCGGGCGGAAAATACGTGCCGCCAAAGAACGGCTGGAGCTCCGGCGTCAGCCACACCGACATCGGCCAGCCGCCGTTCCCGCTGGTGGCCTGCACGAACGTCATGTAGATGCGGTCGACGTCGGGACGCTCCTCGCGGTCCACCTTGATCGCCACATAATCGCGGTTCAGCAGTTCCGCGATCTGCCCGTTTTCGAAGGACTCGCGCTCCATGACGTGGCACCAGTGGCAGGTCGAGTAGCCGATCGAGAGGAAGATCGGCTTGTCTTCGCGCCGGGCCTTCTCAAACGCTTCCGTTCCCCACGGGAACCAGTCGACCGGATTGTGGGCGTGCTGCAACAGGTACGGGCTTTTTTCGTTCGAAAGACGATTCACGGGACCTCGCAGGCGTCACCCTCGGAGTGTTCTCTTTCATGGTAGCAAGCGCGGATGGAACGGCGGCCAATGCATGAGGGCTTTCCTCCCCGGACGTCGCGTCTCCGGTTGAACAGGCCTTCCAGCCTGGAATTAACTCAGAGGAGAAAGATGAAACAGTTTGCTTTTCTTGGCGCGGTGGCCGTGTTTCTCGGAACCGGTTATTCGCTCCAGGCACAAAACGGTGGCACAGCCATCGGAGACTTCACCATCGAGCGCGTGCTGACTCTCGCCAGCGCCTCCGCTCCTATCCTCCGGAGATCGATCCGTTCAACTTCGCGCCACGCGCCAGATGTCCGGCGCTGATGATAAACGGCCGCTATGACATGACCTTTGGGCTTGAAACCAGCCAGCGCCCTTTGCTGAACTTGTTGGGCGCTCGGCCGGCCGACAAGAAGCTGATGCTCCTCGAGGCAGGTCACGCTGCGGTCGGTTTCCCCGCAACCACCCGCGCGAGCCTGGCCTGGCTGGACCGCCATCTGGGGCCGGTCGCGGAGACGCACGATTAAGTTTATGAACAACCACAACTTGCGCACCTCTTCCCGAAGTAATCGGTCCGGCTGCCGAAGGGATTTGGGTCAATTTCTACCGGCCGGCGGCGTATCAGCGGTCCCAGATGCTCCGGTAAAATACTTCCGGCCGGCGCGGATTGGTTGTTGCTCCGCAAAGACGGCATAGGCGTCTTGGACGTGCGGGCGACCATGGAGATGCAGGGCGGCGCGCTGGTCTACACCGCCTACACCGGGTTGCTGGACCCCGGCCCGAATGCGTACGAGGCATTCTTGAACGGCACTTTGCCGCCCCGTTTCCGGATCCGCACGGCCCCGCGATTCCAGACGTCGCACGCCGATTACCTGTGGATGAATCGAGTGCAAGCCTACGGCGTGGGTGAAGTCGATCTCACCAACGCGTCGGTTTCTTACGGCGTCTACGCGGCGTTGTGAGGGCCGCGTTCCGCGGATGACCGAGCCGAATACCGCGCCCGATCAATCGCATACCGCACCAGACGGACACCTTCGCTTTCGAATTCGCAATCGAATTCCAGTCCGAGTTTTTCCATAATCCGCGTCGACGCTCTATTTCCCGTCATCGCAATCGAAACGATTCGGTCCATTCGTACCCGCTCGAAGGCGTCGCGTAGCGCTGGCATGGCGGCTTCGGTTGCCAGGCCACGACCCCAAGAGGAGCGTGCCAGCCACCACCCGATCTCGGGTTCCAGCGCGTCGCGCCAGAAGCCCACGCCACAAAAGCCGATCAGGTTCCGGTCCGGCTTCTGCATCAGCTTCCAGCGGCAGAAGCCCCGAGTGCGATACAACTCCATCTGGCGGTTAACGAACGACCGGATCTCTTCATCGCTCCAAGGCACGCCGCCGGTGATATAGCGCATTACGTCGACATCAGTCGCGATCGGGCGGAACGCGGTCCAGTCGGCGCTCTGCCACGTGTCGAGGATCAGCCGTTCCGTCTCCAGGATCATACCGATCATTATGCGGAGATATCCGGAAGACGAGGGCCCACCGCAGCGGCCTCAGTAATCCGAGGTCCGCTCGTTTACCCAGACGCCGTCCACGTTGAAATGCGGCCACGGACCGCCGGGGCCCCGCCCGGTGAAGCTGTCGTTCCACTTCGTGGTCGGATCGAAGTAGCCGGGCACCCGCAGATGCTCTTTCACCACCGGTTCGTTCAGTTCCACGCCGAGTCCGGGGGCATCCGGAACGGTGATGTACCCGTCTTTGATGATGGGCTGCGAGACACCCGTGACCAGTTGCGACCACCAGGAGATGAAATCCACCGCATGGCATTCCATGGCAATGTAGGACTCCAGCGTGGCGGCCGTATGAACGGCGGCGATAGTGGCCAAAGGCGACCCCGCCATGTGAATGGCCGTCGGGATCCGCTCCCGGGCGTAGGCGTAGTCGGCAATGCGTTTGGTCTCGCGGCATCCCCCGGAGGTGCCGTGATCGAGATGGATAATGTCGACGGCGCGATTGTCGATGAGCGCCTGAAACCCTTCCTCCAGCCCGAAACCGTCCTCGCCGGTGAGCAACGGGGTGCTGGTGTGAGCTTTAATCTCCTTGAAATCCTTCCAACGCCAGAAGCCGCCGGTGTAGAACAGATCTTCCAGCCACGAGAGGCGGTATTTCTCGAACGCCTTGGCGGCGCGAATGCCATCGGTGACCGTTCCGCAGCGGAGGCTGGCGGCGTCCACCGCCAGCGGCTTGTCCCAGCCGATGGCGTCCCGCACGGCCCCGATCAACTCGCCTCCGTACTCCAGCCCTTTGTCGGTTGGAACACCGGCGGTGTCCAAATTACCCGGTTTGACGCCGACGAAGTTGGTGGTCACATCCATCTTGAAGAAAGTGAATCCCATCTTCATGCGCGCCACCATGCGTTCCCCGTACTTCTTGGGGTCGGAGGTTCCGGTTGTATCGCAATACATGCGCACGCGATCGCGTTTCTTATCGCCCAGCAACCGCCAGACCGGCACGGCGAAGACCTTGCCGGTGATGTCGTGCAGGGCGATATCGAGGGCGCTGTAACCTCCGCCCTGGCGTCCGGGGCCGGCGTACGGACGCACGCTCTGGAGGATCCCCGAAATGTCCAGCGGGTTTCTTCCGACCAGGAGGGGTTTCATGGCGAGGGCCAAATTCTCGTTCCCGGCATCGCGCACTTCTCCCAACCCGTAGACATCCTGGTTGGTGAAGATCTTGATGATGGGGTAGTCGAAATTGGCCGCGACCCTGAGGGCGCGGATGTCCGTGATCCTCAGGTCGCTGGGTGAGGAGAACTTGTTGATCGGCCCATAGTGGACATTGCCGCCGCGGCCGCCCCCGCCGCGGCCGCCTCCGGCACCCCCGGGAGGCCCAACCTGGCCGGGAGCGCCTCCGCGGCCGGCGGCGCCTCCTTGCTGCCCCGCGGCCGACGCAGTGAAGATCGCGCCAAAACCGCTGGCGAACGCAGCCTGACTCAGCATCGCCCGCCGGCTCAACTCATTCCAGCGAAAACGTCTCATCTCTCGCACTCCTTTCCTGTTACGGCCCGGCGCCGGTATCCCGCACGTGCCAGTCCGGAACTGTCCGGCACGTGGCACCTTCCCACCGCGCTTCGCTCCCGCCCCTGTGCCCCCCGACCAGAGGCCGGGCCTGTCAAAAGAAGACCTTCTATTCCACATCCTTGCCCGCCGACGCCGTTGCCTCCGGACATCCATCCGTGGAAGCGGCTATAGTTGTTGGCGACCAGTCCCTGGTCGTTGAGATCGATTGGGCGCCGCTGCTTCAGACGCGCGTCGTGCGCAATCGCGATCAGGTCCGCCTGGTGTTCCATTGCGCGGAGCGCGATCAGCAGCTTCTCCGCGTCGAAGCTCTTTCCCGAAGGCATCGTGACTTTGTGGCTGCAATATCCCCGGCTGACCTTGCTGGAGTCGTTCTGGTTAACCGAACTTACTACGGTCCAGCCGGAAGGGTCGTCATTGGGGAGGAAGAAAGCATCGTTGAGCCTCATCGGCGTGCCTTTGACTTCCGCCGACCAGCGGCAAGTGGCCGCGTCGACCGTTACAATAAGGTTCCTAGCGTCGATTTTGATCAGCGGTGCCGCGTTTGCCGGCGGGAATTGAAGAAGAATGACGGTGACGAACAAACCCACGGCACGAAGGTTAGTCCCGCTGTGCATAATTCCCTTTCTCGAGAGCCGGTTGAGGCCGTGGGCCGCGAAGAAGCCGCACCGCAGGGCCGCCTGCCGGGAGCTGGACCCAGGCTTATGGTAATACGATTTGCCGGTCCGGATATCCACGCTTCCGAGATGGAATGAGAAGGCCGGTCTCCCACGGGATGCGTTAAGCTCCCCAGTAGATACGCACTCGAAGTGCAAAAAGGAGACCGGCTATGAAAAAGCGTAACACTAGTGAGCTGAGTCCGAAACGGGCCAGCAAGGCGCCCGAACAAGAGGGACCGTTCACGATCGGGATGGACCTGGGAGACAAGACCAGCCAGTGTTGCACTCTGGACAAACATGGCGAGGTGGTGCGGGAATGCGGCGTCGCGACAACCAAGAAGGCGATGCTGCGAACGTTCGGTGCGATGAAACATTGCCGGATCGCGATCGAAGTCGGTACCCATTCGCCGTGGGTGAGCCGTCTGCTGAAAAGTTTGGGGTATGAGGTGATCGTGGCCAATGCCAGGCAGGTGAAGCTGATCAGCGAGAGCAGCCGCAAGGACGACCGACTGGACGCACAAACTCTGGCCCGGCTGGCGCGAGTGGATCCGCAGTTGCTGCGGCCGATCCAGCACCGCAGCGAGAAAGCCCAGGGGCACCTGATGCTGATCCGTGTGCGAGCGGCACTGGTGGAGACCCGCAGCAGCTTGGTGAACACGGCGCGAGGGTTGGCCAAAGCAACCGGCGAACGGCTGGTGCAATGCGACACCGATCAGCTGCGGGTAGCCCGGATGGAGGGGCTGCCGGCGGAGCTGCGGGAAGCGCTGGAGCCGCTGCTCCAGCAAGTAGAATCGTTAACCGAAGAGATCCACGAAAGCGACCGCAAAATCGAGCAGATCGCCCGGACCGAGTATCCGGAAACCACGCTCCTGCAACAGGTGAGCGGAGTGGGAACCCTGATCGCTCTGACGTTCGTGCTGACGGTGGAGGACCGGGAGCGATTTCAAAAGAGCCGGGACGTGGGCTGCTATGTGGGGCTGCGTCCCAAGCGCAGCGATTCCGGCCAGAGACAGCCGCAGTTGAGGATCACCAAAGAAGGCGACATCTACCTACGCAAGATGCTGGTGCAGGGAGCCCACTACATTCTGGGGCATCGCGGGCCGGATACGGATCTGAAGCGCTGGGGTCTGAAGCTGGCGGAACGGGGTGGGAGGAATGCGAAGAAGCGGGCGATCGTAGCGGTGGCACGGAAGCTGGCGATCCTACTGCACCGATTGTGGGTCAGGGGTGAAGTTTACGAGCCGCTACGGAATCAGGCGGCGAAGCAGAGCCGGAGCCAGGTGGCGGCATAACGGATTGAAGTTTTGTTAAGTTTTGAAGCAAATCGCCGAGTTCGGGTGACTGCGAGCGCGCGGCGGAACGAGCCGCCCCTGGCAACAGAGGCGGTTCAGTTCGGTACCGAGATGGCAGCACCCGTTTCAGATTGAGGACACCAACTGGCACCGGAGCCAACAGCTCCACAAAGAGTGCGAATGGAAGCCGGGCGAGTCGGCGGTTGTGAATGTTGGGGCGGACGCAAATAGGAGCGCCTCCCGTTGGTATGGGGCGAAGACGAAGATGCGAGAAGATCGGAAACAATGGCCTGCGGCAGCAAGGAATTGGGACGCCCCCTTTCCCGTTTCCCCCTCCGGGGGAAAGCCGGGGCGGGAGGGTTCCCCCCACGCCGCGACACGTGTCGCGCCAGCAAACTACGCTGGCACGCCCCGTGCAGCGGCTCCCCCCGCAAGAGGGATTTCAAAGCGCCCCGCTGAAATCCCCCTTGCGAATCCCCCTGTCAGCCTGCGGCAGCAAGGAAGTTTAATTTATGGCGATACAGCTTGACACGGACCGGCCTTCTCATGGAAGCCGCGCGCGTCAGCAAGCCGGGAGGCGGTGACCTACCCCGCCACCCTCTCGATGGCTTCCGCCCCGCAGATGGCTTCCACGGCCGCGCGGAATTCCCGGTCGGGCCGCACCCTTGCGGGCACATCCAGCAGCACCGAGAAGTCGCGCGGGAATTCCAGGCGAAGACGGACCGAGGTCTCGCCGGGCTTCTTGCGGAACACTTCCTCCAGGGCCTGCGCACGGTCCGTGCCGCCGTTGCGGCCGAGCCAGACGCGGATTGAAATCACCGACGGCAGATCGACGCGCGCGTTGTCCAACCCCACGATGTCCTGCACCGAGATCTTCGGCTGGACGTTTTCTTCCGGCAGAACCAGGCCTCGAATCATGACGGCCTGGTCTTCAACCACCAGAGGGGCCAGGCGCTCGTAGCTGGCGGCGAACACCATCCCTTCGACGGAGCCGGTACGGTCTTCGATGGTCATCGCGGCCCAGGGTTTGCCTTCCTTGTTGCGCTTGCGCGTGATGCTGGTCAGAACGCCGCACAGAATCACTTCGGCGCCCTTGTTCAAGCCTTCCAGGTTGCTGCTGTTGTGCGTGGCCAGCTCGGCGATCTTGTCGGCGTAACGATCCAGAGGGTGCCCGGTGACCCAGAAGCCGAGCAGTTCTTTTTCGCCGGCCAGCTTTTCCTTGTCGGTCCAGTCGGGGACGTCAGGCAGCGGGCCGGTGTGATGTTCTTCGGCGGCGATGAGCTCACCGAAGAGTCCTTCCTGGCCGTGCTCGCGGTCGCGCCAGGCGCGCTGGCCGCCCTCCATGGCGCCTTCCACCGCCGCGTATTTTTGCGACCGCGTGCCGTCCAGCGAATCCATGGCGCCGGCGCGGATCAGGCTTTCGATCATGCGGCGGTTTACCGAGCCCAGGTCCACCTTCTCGCAGAAGTGGTGGAGGGATTGGAAGCGCCCCACTTCGGCGCGCGCCCGCGTGATGGCCTCCACCGCCGATTGACCCAGGTTCTTGACGGCGCCGAGGCCGAAGCGGATGGCCTCGCCGTCGGGAGTGAAATTCCAGTCGGAGTGGTTCACGTCGGCGGGCAGGATGCGGATGCCCATTTCGCGGCATTCGTTGATGTACTTCACCACCTTGGCGGTGTTGCCGGTTTCCGAGGTGAGCAGCGCGGCCATGAAATCGATGGGGTAGTGCGCCTTCAAGTAGCCCGTCACGAATGCCAGGTAGGCATAAGCGGCGGAGTGCGATTTGTTGAAGCCGTAGCCGGCGAACTGCTCCATGAGGTCGAAGATCTTCTCGATCCTTTTCTGCGGAAAGCCGCGCCCGGTGGCGCCCTGGATGAAACGCTCGCGCTGCTTCGCCATTTCCTCGGGCTTCTTTTTGCCCATGGCGCGGCGGAGCAGGTCGGCTTCTCCCAGCGAATAACCGGCCAGCCGATTGGAGACCTGCATCACCTGCTCCTGGTAGACCATCACCCCGTAGGTCTCTTCGAGCAGCTCTTTCAACTCGGGGAGATCGTATTGCACCGCGCGGCGGCCCCACTTGCGCTCGATGAAGTCGTCGATCATTCCGCCCTGGATCGGACCAGGGCGGTAGAGGGCATTCAACGCTGTGAGGTCCTCGAGCCGCGACGGCTGGTAGCGCCGCAAGATATCGCGCATGCCCTGCGATTCGAATTGGAACACGCCGCTGGTGAAACCCTTGGAGAAAATCTCGTACGTGGCTTTGTCGTCCAGCGGGAGGTCTTCGGGAACCAGGGTCGTGTTGTGACGCTTCTCGATGAGGCGGATGGCATCCTGGATCAGGGTGAGGGTCGTCAGTCCCAGAAAGTCCATCTTGAGGAGCTGGAGCTTTTCCAGGTCGCTGCCGTCGAACTGCGTAACAATTTCGTCGCGGTTTGTTTTATATAGCGGGACCAGCTCCTTCAGCGGCTGGGGCGAGATTACCACGCCCGCGGCATGCACCGAGCAGTTGCGGGCCAGGCCTTCGAGCCGGAGGGCGACCTTCAGGACGTCGTCCACGCGCGGGTCCTTCTTCGCCATTTCGCCGAAGGCCGGTTCCTGCTGCATGGCCTCGGGAAGCGAGATGTTCAGGACGGCAGGCACCAGCTTGGTGACGCGCTCCACTTCGGCGAACGGCATCTCCAGCACGCGGCCCACGTCCTTGACGGCGGCGCGCGCGCCCAGCGTGTTGAAGGTGATGATCTGCGCCACCTGCTCGCGGCCGTATTTTTCGGTGACGTACTGGATCACCTCGCCGCGGCGGTGCATGCAGAAATCCACGTCGATATCGGGCATACTCACGCGCTCGGGGTTGAGGAAGCGCTCGAAGAGGAGACCGTACTGGAGGGGGTCGAGATCGGTGATGGCCATGGCGTAGCTCACCAGGCTGCCGGCGGCGGAACCGCGGCCCGGACCCACCGGGATGCCCTCGGCCTTGGCGTAGCGGATGAAGTCCCAGACAATCAGGAAGTAGCCGGAAAACTTCATCCGCTGGATCATCTGGATTTCGCGGTCCAGGCGCTCCGAGTACTCGGCCAGGTCGTGCTTCAGCATCCCCCTGGCGCGCAAGGCTTCGAGGCGCGGGCGGCGTTTTTCGAATCCCTGGCGGGCGACGTATTCGAAATAGGTGTCGGTGGAGTGGCTCTCCGGGACGTCGAACTTGGGGAAGGGCTCCTTCACTTTTTCGAGGGTGACGTTGCAGCGCTGCGCGATCTCCCAGGTGCGGTCGACGGCATCCTCCAGCTCGCCGAAAAGCTGCATCATCTCGTCGCGCGATTTCAGATAAAAATCGGAAGTGGCCCAACGCATCCGGCTGGTGTCGCTGAAGAACTTGCCGGTCTGGATGCACATCAGGATTTCGTGCGCGCGCGCGTCCTCCTTGCGCAGGTAGTGGGAGTCGTTGGTGGCCACCAGCGGGAGGCCGGTATCGTGCGAGAGGCGGGCCAGCGCGGGGGTGAGGCGCTTGTCCTGCTCCAGGTGGTGGTCCTGGACTTCGAGAAAGAAACTGTTCCTCCCGAAAATGTCCGCGTAGGTGTGGGCCAGGCGGCGGGCGTCCTCGTACTTGTCGGCGAGCACGGTTTCGGCGATGTGGCCGCGCAGGCAGGCCGACATGGCGATCAGCCCTTTGGAGTGCGACGCCAGCAGGTCCATATCGATGCGCGGCTTGTAATAGAACCCGTCCAGATAGGCCGTCGAGACCATGCGGATGAGGTTGCGATAGCCTTCCTGGTTCTCGCACAGGAGCACCAGGTGGTTGTAGCGGTCGGTATCGGAGCGCGTCTTGTGGCCCTGCTGCGAGACGTAAACCTCGCAGCCGATGACCGGGTGAACGCCCGCGGCTTTGGCGGAGTTATAGAACTTGACTGCACCGAAGAGATTGCCATGGTCGGTCATCGCCACGGCGGGCATTTTCTGCGCGACCGCGAGCTTCATGAGCTGGTCGATATCGCAGGCGCCGTCGAGGAGCGAATAATCCGTATGGCAGTGCAGGTGAACAAAGGGCATCGTTCGCGCTCTTCCGGGGGGAGGTGGGTTGCTTCCATTATAGTAGGACCGGCCCCCGGCCCGCTCGACGACCGACGGGGGCCTCAATGGATCGCCGGCAAGGGACCCGGATGGTTCCGGATCTCGCGGACGATGGCCCGGGTCCGATCGTCGGCCTTGAGCCAATCCAGCACCAGATCGGTGACGTCGACACGGTAGTGTCCGAATAGGGCAGGTCCGCCACGATCATGGAGACCTGTGCTTTTCGCGCGATCTCGAGAAACGCCGGCGCCAGGGCTTCGAGAATGTTGGCGATGGGCGCTTCGCCCGTCAACTGCAGATGGGCCTGCTCCTGATGTGCCTTGCCCCAGTTCTCGAGCGCCTCGACCTTCTTGGAGTCGTTGGCCTTCTTGGCTTCCTCCATCTCCGCCATTTTGGCCTTCAGGGTTTCCGCCCACTGGGGGGATGGGTAGAATGCCACCACGACGGACGGTTTGTGGAAGGTGCCCACCCTCGCCGTCT
Organism: Bryobacteraceae bacterium; assembly: GCA_035638575.1. Lineage (GTDB taxonomy): Bacteria > Acidobacteriota > Terriglobia > Bryobacterales > Bryobacteraceae > DASQZT01. The sequence goes on along the minus strand of DASQZT010000041.1, from coordinate 19,912 downwards.
GCGCCGGGATCGGTGCGGCCATCAGGGCCAGCATGGCGAGTTGCGTTAGAAGTTTCATGGACTGCGTTTCCTTTCACCAACAGAATGCCCGTTTCAGGCCGCGAAAGGAGCTTCGGAAAGGTCTCGGCGTTGTTTCGGAAGGCTTTCAGCGCGCTTCGGCCTTGAACTGACCGTGGATTGCCAGGTGCGCCCCCACCTGGGTAGCCATTGCCTGGGCCACCTCCTTGCCGGGATCGCCGGCCGCTTCGTAGCTATCCGCCCAGATCAGCTTCCCGGAATGGACGTCCGCCAGGCGCGCGGTGACCGAGGTCCGGCCGGAGGTCCTCCGGATGGTGCCCTCGAGGATGACTTGCAGGCCGAGGATCCGCGCCATGAACGCTTGATATTCCCAGCCGCTGGTAGCGCCGGACAGTGCTCGGGGAAATCACCTGCACGCTGGGCAACCTCGAAATTTCGGCGACCAGGATTTCGTTGAATTCCTGGGAGAGGGCGGGCTCAGCCGAGCCGAGGCATTCGAACGGGACCACCGCCAGTCCGGCGGCATCCGCCCGGCGCGGCAGGTACCGGGACGGCGCGTAGAACTGCCAGTAGAGGAATCCGGCCGCCACCAGCAGGCACGCCGGGGCCAACAGCCATTTCCAAGGGCGGCGCGGCGGAGGGGCGGAGGTGGCGATCGCGGCGACGCGGTAGCCTCGGCGGGGGACGGTCTCGATGTAGGTCTCATTGTCGTCGCCGAGGGCTTTGCGCAGGAGCGAGATATTGCGCGCCAGGCCGATCTCCTCGACCGTTGTGTCCGGCCACACCATCTTCATCAGCTCGGCTTTTTCCACTATCTGGCCGCGGCGCTCCAGCAGGGCGTGCAAGGTGTCGACGGCTTTCGGAACCAGCGCCACCACCTCGCCGTCGCGCAACAATACGCGCTGGCCGGCGTCGTAGCGGAAGGGGCCGAACGAGTGGATGGGGCCGTCCATGGAGCGCGATTGTAGCGCGTGGCGGAGTGACCAATATTGAACAGCCACGGCCCCTCGGGCCGTGGCAGTATAAAGCATACGAAACTCTCATCCATGGGCGGAATTATGCCGTGCACGAGAAGAGTGCGGCCAGACGCAAAACTGTACCGTGACATCGGCCACCTCGATCATTGGACCGCGCGGTCCGCGAAGATTGGCTGGGTACACTTTCGGGCACGTCCCAACGGATGGGCGGAACGGAAGCCCGTAGTTGAGGTGGACGCCTTGCGTCTGAGTGAAGTATCCCTAGCCCGTGCCTTCAACACGGGCCTGATCCAAGCCTTCCAGCATCAACTTTCCTTCCCTTACGACCTGGGACCAAGGCCGCTTCTGACATCGGCGCGCCTTTGCTCCCTCGATAATCGGTGACAACAGCCACAGCTACCGCAACGGTAGAGTCCCAGGTCTTCTTTTGGCAGTAAAGGCGCCGACGGCTTAAGTGGTAGGGACGGGCAGATTCGAACTGCCGACCTGTAGCTTAGGATTGCACAGGTGGTCTCGCACAAATCATCGATGCGCCGTCGACGCGCGTTTGCAAATGGGCTGCAATCATGTACATAATGTACATATCATGCGAACCGTCAATGTGGCCGAGCTACGAAGTCGTTTGAGTGCCTACCTAGGCAGAGTCCGCGGTGGAGAAGAGATCTTGATCAGGGATCGCAACCTGGCCGTGGCCAAGCTCGTTCCACTCTCGAAGACCGAAGATTTTGACGAGGAGTTGCTGGAGTTGGCCGCGCAGGGGCAACTCCGATTGCCAGAGAGGAGCCTGGATCTCAGGTCATTTTTCGCTATGCCAGCGCCCAACATTGCCGTCGACAAGCTGAGAGCAGCGGTTGAGGAAGAGCGTGAAGAAGATTGATGCTTTCTGGGACGCCAGTGCTTTGGTGCCGCTGTGCGTAGCAGAGAGCACCAGCAGTTTGGTGAGAACGGCGTCGAAGTTCAAATCTATCGTGGTGTGGTGGAACTCTCCGGTAGAGATGACCAGCGCCTTTGCCCGATTGCTTCGCAACCAGGAGATTGACCAGCGGGATTTCCGGGTTGCCATGGCACGCCTCACCGAGTTACGCCGACGCTGGATCGAGGTTCAGCCTACCGAGGTACTGCGCGACTTGGCCGAAATGCTGCTCCAACGGCACCCGCTCCGTGCCGCGGATGCTATGCAACTGTCTGCGGCCTTGATCTGGTCGAAACAGCTTCCTCGCAAGCGATTATTCGTCTGCTTGGATAGCCGACTGGCGGAGGCTGCCAACAAAGAGGGCTTCTCCGTCCAAACTGTATGAGCAGCTCAGAGCTCAGAGGGACTCGCACACACCTCTCCGGCCCTGGAGTCACATCGCGCGGTTCAGATCGTCAGAGCCGGAGCGAAGCCGCGCAGGAGGGAATTGCGCGCGGCCCGAGAATGGCGATCAGTGTCCGGATCGGCAGACCCAGCAGGGCACGCCGCCTGCGCTGTTCGCGATCATATCGCCGAGTTCCACGGCGCGGCAGAGCGGGAGGTGCTGGCCGGCTCCGAGAAGAACTCCTGCGGAGTCAGACACCCCCCGCAGACCGGGTGGCTTGATGAGTTGGGCCGCCTCAAAGGCGGTCGGGCATGGGTCTAGACGTCGCGCGTTGCGCGCCTTAATTTACGCTTCAGAATTGTCCGCTACCATCCGCGGCGTCCTGGTGGCGGATGTATTGGCGAACCTGCTCCAGCTCAAACCCTAGCAAAGTCGGTCTGCCCTATGTTGTTGTGCTCCATGAATTTTTCCAGACGCCTTGCAGCAATTAGGGTTGTAACGGTCGACGGTAGCCGCATCGCTTGGTCCGATACACCTTCCGCCGCTTGATGCTCGGCTGGCCTAATGTCCTGCCCCGCCCCGGCCGGGGCCATCCAATCGGCCTGCTGGGAGCCAGGAGTCACTTCGGCCACCCAGTACAGATCCGGGCCTTCTGGCCGGTGGGGATGCGCCGTTTCTTCGCCGACAACTTCCAGCAATTTCGGTTGCCATTCGGCGACTTCGGAAGCGAATTTGCATGTTCCAGTCTCGGCTGTCGTCGCGCCAAACCCAATAGTGCCTCAGTTCCTCGGGAAACATGTCCTGGAGTCCGGCATCAAAGAGGATATGGGCTACTCGATCAAATGCGAGTATCATAGCCTCAGTGTCAGCGTTCGGAGCATCGGGCCCCTTCCAGAAGGCCGCGTGCGCCTTAAGCAACTGAGCCTTGATGTTTTTTCGATGGGCATCAGACAGGCCTTCAACTGGCCATTGCTCGACCCATTCGCGGGGATTGTGTTCTGGCGCGACTCGCCTGGGCCCTTATATTGAGCGAATGCCGTAGGGCTTTTGGCCCAGCCGCCTCCGAGTGCCGCTTGCTCCTCTGGATTCTTGACCGTAGTGGTCTTCCCGGTGTAGTGATACCTGACTGACAGGTATCTGGAACTCCATTTTGAGATGCGGCCTCCAACTGCCGGAGTCCTCCTTCTGGCGGCTTCGCTCTTTGTTCTCCAGCTATCACGTTTCGAGAGTCCCTCTGGAGCAACCCTGGACACTTGTCGTATTGCGATTCGGTCTGCCGGGGGCCGGGTTTCGATCGGCCGTTCGTCACAATCTTCACAATATGTTCCGGGGCATGTCGCCGTTATGCTGCTTGGCGGATTCAGCGCCCTCTCTTTCGCGTGAGGCCATTGCGATCGTGGTCAACGCTACTGCAGCCAAGCCGGCTGAGCGGGGAGCTCGGCGGCTGCAACGGCGTGCGGCCAACCGCCGATACGGACGCAAGAAGGCAGGCAAACAAAGGCACCGCCTTCGCCAGCGGCCTATCGGCGCCGGCAATGTCGTCCCCGCGTAACGGATCGGGTTTCCCGATCGATCACGGTGTGGGGCGTTGTCAGCCCGCCTGGCGTCCCCAAGTGCTCGATCTGCGGCTGTCGCAGCCATTGGGTCGATCCGTTCCGCAGGCTTGGGCCACGCGCAGAGGCCAATCAGCAAGGAGGCGCCCGGCCGCTATTCAAAAACTCCGTTTTCTGATGACCGCTAACAGTTTCAGAGAAGTTCGCGGAATTGCTGGGGTGTAAGGCCGGCATCCTGGACAATACCGCCCATGGTGAGCGCGTCCACGGGGTCGTGCCTTGGAATAGTCAGGATCCGCCTGCCGTCGGTCATGACGATGTGCTTTGCCTTGCCGGGCGATGTGGAACCCAGCCTTCGCAAGCGCCCTCACGGCCCGAAGGTGAGGGATGATCCCGGGTATCTTCGGCATGCGCTACGCCAAGATTTCTACTTCCCTCAAATTCTGCTGACCGGCCAGTTGTTTGGCGACGTCGAGGTATTCGCGAATCGCGTCCTGAATGTTCGCCAAAGCTTCCTCTTCAGTGGTGCCTTGCGACCAGCACCCGGGGAGGCCAGGGCAATAGACGCTGTAGCCCTCGTCGGTTGGCATCAACGCAACTGGGTACTTCATATCTCTCACTGTGGCATGCAGGCCCCTAAAGGTAAGGTCGCTTACTCGCCGAGGGTACCGCCGATGCCCGCAAAGCAAAACCCGTGCCGCCGCTCGAACTCCCGCTTGCCGATGCGGTGGTACCGCGCCCGGCGCTTGCGTGTGGCAGTCGGTACACTATTCAGGTCTGTTAGTCCGAAAGCGTGATCGCCGCGGTTCCGACGGCTATGCCGCATCCTGCTTGGCCGCGGAATCTCCTCGCCTTCTCGGATGTGCTCTTGGACCGCCAGCGACACGCTAACGTGTGATCTCTTTCCGTAGCCAGTTTAGTTTTCCCGAACCAGTTTGCGCTCTCGTCGTTTCCCGCGCGCCAACTCACTGCCGCAAGTGACCCCACGCCCGGCGCGCGCGCGGCTGTGTGGCAGATCCGTCTGCCATCTCGCGCTGCTGCCGGAGCAGGCAGCCAGGGCCACTCGCCGCCACCGAACATTGGCGGCGTGGCCCCACCATAATGGCCCCTTCGCCCGCCGCCATCAACATACAATATTGCGAATGGCCGTGATCAAGCTAATCTTCATTGTTTTCGTGGGCTGCGCTTTGATCGGGCACAAGGCATCCAGCCCGCCAACCTGAGGAAGCAGCCTGTTGCCGCTGCCGATGGCAAACTGGCCTATCGCTAGGACGCCTTACAGTTCGGTGAGTTACGCTTGCCGAAAAAGGCCGCATCCCGTTGTGATATTGGTGCACGGGGATGATACGAGGACCGCCTTCCCGCGCGGGACTCACGCGACACGTCCTTCGACCCGCTCCGTCCTCTGGCCGAGGCCTTGGCCGAGGCGTGGGCCGCTACCTGGAACCTCGAGTACCGGCGCGCTGGCAATGCTGGCGGCGGATGGCCCGGCAGCTTTCTGGATTTAGCCGCGGGCGTGGACTTCCTGCGAACCATCGTGCGGGCCAATCAGTTGGGCCTCAACCGCGTGGTAGGTCGGCGGACAACTCGTGCACTGGATCGCCGCCCGGCCGAAACTGCCCCGGTCGAGTCCTCTTTCCGGATATAGCCGCCGCTCAGCCGATGGAAAGGAAGTTCTGTCCGGTTCCTGGCATCACGCAGTTCATGGGCGGCACTCCGGCCGAACAGCCCGAACGCTACTGCGAGAGTTCGGCCACGCTCCTCCTGCCGATCGGAGTTCCGCAAACAATTGTTGCGGGCGGACTGCTGCAAGGTGCTTATAATCTGGTGAGGTGAGCAGTTATGAAGCCTTGCAAACGGCCAAGGGAGATTCTGTCACCGTACTAAGGGCTTGTCAGAAAATACTAAAACAACTTGAAATGATTTTGTTTTATACCCGTGATAGTGAACCACGAGGACATTCAGCAGCGCTTCCGCTCCTTGTCGGTCTTCTTGGACGAACGGATGCGGCGCTTGGTGGCAGCCGCCGAGAGCGTCGGGTACGGAGGCGTATCCGCAGTGGCATGCAGGGCATCCTCGACACGCGCCTTCTTCTCTTTCATCTCGGTCTCGGTCGCAGCGCCGACTCTGATGATCGACACGCCGCGGCCCAGTTTCGCCAGCCGCTCTTGCAGTTTCTCGCGATCGTAGTCCGAGGTAGTTTCTTCAACTTGGGCGCGGAGTCGCTTGATCCGGCTCTCGATGTTTTTCGGCGTTCCCGCGCCGTCGACGCATGGTAGTGATGTCCCTGTCCACCCTGACGCGCTTCGCGCGGCCCAGCAGAGGCGGTGAAGGTGATCCTCTGGACCCCGGGGGCTCAACGTGGGCCATTCAGCATCTGCGCCATGGAAGTGATCGGATCGATCGGCAGAATGATCCCGACGTTAATCATATGATGCCTCCACAAGGCCCTGACACCGGGGCTGCGGGGCCCGCCAGCAGGTTGCCGACCCCGCATCCGGTCAGTTCCTCCGATTACCTGGCTGCGATCGGCGTGCCGATCTCCGTGCCAATCACCTCGCCGGAGATCACTATTTCCACCCGCCGATTCTGCTGCCGTCCTTTCGCGGTGTCATTGGAAGCCACCGGCTGAGTCTTGCCGAAGCCCTTCGCCGTGACCGAGCTAAGAGGCATTCCCTGCTGGGTCAGGTAGTCGCGAACAGCCCCGCCGCGTTGTTCGGAAAGCTTCTGATTATAGTCGTCGCCGCCGACGCTGTCGGTGTGGCCTTCCACAGCCAGCCTCAGACCCGGATGCCCCGAGACGATGCCGGCTATTTTGGCCAGTTTCTCGCGAGCGACAGGCCGCAAGGAATACTTGGCCGTGTCGAAAAGGACGTCCGACATGTTCACGATCAAACCTCGTGCTGTGTCGCGCGTCTGCAGAATAACGTTGAATTGCGTCAGTAGCTGAGCCCGCAACTCCGCCTTCTCCGCTTCTGCTTGCGTCCTCGCCGTGGCTGCGCGATCCAGTTCCGCCTGGGAACTGGCCCGCTGCGCGTCGTTCTCGCGTTTCAGACGGTCCGCTTCGTTCTGCGCGGTAGCCATCTGCGCATCGTTGTCCCTTTTCAGCCGTTCCGCTTCGGTCTGTGCGGCAGCCATCCTGGCGTCGTTCTCACGCTTCAAGTGATCGGCATCGTTCTGTGCGGCAGCCATCTGCGCATCGCTTTCCCTCTTCAGCCGTTCCGCTTCGGTCTGGGCGGTAGCCGTTCTGGTGTCGTTCTCGCGTTTCAAGCGGTCGGCTTCGGTCTGCGCGCTAGCCATCTGCGCATCGCTGTCTTTTTTTAGCCGTTCCGCTTCGATCTGGGCGGCAGCCGTCCTGGCGTCGTTCTGGCGTCTCAAACTGTCGGCATCGTTCTGCGCGGCTGCCATCTGTGCTGCGTTGTCACGCCTCGCACGATCCGCAGCATTCTGGGCAGCCTCCATCCTTGCGTCGTTCTCTTGCCTCACGCGGTCCGCTTCAGACCGCGCCGAAACCTGCGCCGCCTCCGCGTCCCGAGTCACACGCGCCGCGTCGGCTTGCGCCGCGACACGTTCGCTTTCGGCCCGCGCCTCACGATCTGCCCCAGCCTGGCGATCGCTAGCCAACCGCTCCTCATCGATCTTCTTTACTGTGATGATGCGAGCATCTTCGGCCATCTGGGCGGCCTCACGCGCCACCGTGCCAATAGGCTTCCTTCCCGCCTTACCCTTCAGATAGCCCTCCGCATTCTCCAGGCCTTGGACTGCCTTTTGGTACGTATCGTGGGCGTACGTCTCAGCCCCGGTCCAGCGTGCGATCTGGACGGCATTTCGCGCCTCATAGAGTTCCAATGGCACCTTCGAGTCCAGCCGCAGGGGCTTGATCTCGGCTGGGTTCACGTTCAGGGTGTACTGGCCCCGCTGTAGAAGCTCGTACTTCGCGTCGACCTGTTCAATAGTTCCGGTCGTGTCCTGCCGGACGAAATTCTCCATGACTACGACGTCGCTCGGTTGAGTCACGGCGAAATAGGGTTCGGCAGTTACAATCAAGCCAAACGACTGTAGTTCCGTGGTGGCGTCCAGCTTGGTCTTGTCACCATTCAAAAGCACCTCGCCAACGTTGGTGGCGCGACCCTCGGGGGTAATGGCCCACATGACATAGGTCAGATACTCGGGACCGAACTTGGTGGCGGGCTGCAGTTTCTCCATACGCGCGTCGATCTTGATCACGCCTTGCTTGCTCTCCACTCTGGCTTCGCCGCGGGCCTCGGGTAAGAGCGCCGTCCCACGGAAATCGATGTTCGTGGGTCCGCTGCGGTGATTGTAGTTAATCGCTTTCGTCGTCCTGGCTATCACGGTGACGCGATAGATAGGCGTCGCGCCGGCGGCCATCCTAGCCGCATTCTCGCTTGACTGCTGAGCCGGGTTCGGAGCTTGCGCCGACTGAGCCGCCATGAGTCCGCATACCGTCAGAAATGTGCTGATGATCTTCATTGTGTCCTCTACTGTTCATTTCCCGGCCGTCCGCCACTCTCTCGCGGGGACTGCTTGTTCAGCAGACCCAGGAGGGCCTCGCCCGATCTCGGCCCCGGTCTCCCATTGGTCACGATGTCCCGGTTCTCGAGTCTCTTGCCGTAGAGTGTGGCGTTGTCATCCAGATCCTCCCGCAGCGTGGCTCCTTCCAGAGCAAGACCGGCAAACAGGCCCTGGGACCGCGACCACGAGAGAATCTCCGCGTGCATCTGTGCGTCGGTCTGAGCCGTCGCCGTGCGTCCAACGGGGCCGGCTGCAACCGATCCCTCGGCACCCAGAGTGAACTTACTCGAAAGGAGTTTATCCGCTCCGCGTTCCGACATGACCAACATAATCAGGTCTGTCATAGAGCCGCCGATCTGAAAGCCAACGCTGCCGCCCTCGATGCGAACTGTAGCGGGCGCCGACCAGCCTTCGCCGCTGTGGTTCCGGCAAGACAGATACCCTTTTCCGTATTTGCCGCCAACTATGAAAGCCGCCGTCTTGAGACTTGGCACAATGACGATGCAGTGCGCCTTATCGAGTAGATCCTGCGGTATCCCCTTGTCGGGTGTTGCCATTACTTCCGAGAACACCGCCGCAGCCTCGCCCAACCGCTTGGCAGGGGCCTTGTCGATTGCTAGCAACGATGTGGTGAAGACCAAACCGGCCACGATTACTAATTTCATTTCCTCGCCTCTTCTGTCGCATTGATTTGTCGCGACTCTTCTGCTAGTGCACGGTTGGCACCATCGTCGCACCGTCCGGCGACGGACGACGCGGCTACCGTGCAGGGTAAGGGGTTGCGGGGAGAATCCGGCAACTGCGATAAGGCTACTGGCGCTGGTGAAAGAGCGGGGGAGGGGGATTGGATGCAGGTTCCGTTACGGAAAAGTGCAGGTTCTGCGTTGGGCAATGCCGCCAGATCTGGCTAATGCGCCGTGTTCGTGCCGGCACAGGTCGCTTCCATCGGGTTCCTTACTCCGGCAGGCGGCGGCTTAATCTGCGACCCAGCGTCTGACCGGACGGATCTTTAGTTGCTTCGTGGTCGCGGCTGAAGTCCCGGTGCTCACGGTCCCGCGCACGCTGGGTAGAACCGCATCATGATGGAACCCGCTTTTTTGAAGGCTACTGTAGCGGGAGCGATCTTCGCCCAAGTGTCCATCGGAGTCAGGATCGGCGCGCCGCCACCGGTACGCGTACTCGGGGTTCAGCCCAGGAGTCCCGGCGCCGGATACACCTGGGTGGTACCCTGCTAAGCAACCACTATAAGTGGCATGACGGATACTGGACCCGTCCGGCCTACACCGGCGCCAACAACATCAATAAAATCATTTTAGTTCTCACCAGTCGCGTCCTTTTCTTCAACTGCCATGCTTACGAAAATCAAATAGGCACGTTGTTTGCCAAAGCGCGCGTTCCCTAACTACTTGTCTCGGCCGAGGAAAGATCACTTCTGTCGAGCACCGCCTTTAACGGATCGCGATAGAGCAGGATTTCATGCCGTGAGTAGATCACATAGCCTTGCTTCCGAAACCGGCTCATGTAATGAGTGACAATTTCGCGCGAAGTACCAACGTACCGGGACAGCATATCGTGCGTAAACGGCATCATCCGCACGGATCCGTCTTCCTCCGGCGTGCCCAGTCGTTCGGAGAAGCGAAGGAGCGAACGGGCAAGCCGCCTTTCGATGGTGTCAATCGACAAGCTCTCAATCCGGCGAGAGGCCTCGGCGTTGCGTTGCGCCATGATCTGCAGCAACGCCACCGCCAAGCGTGGCCGTTTCATGACGAGGTACTCCATGTCGGAAATGGCCCAGGTCATCAGCCTAGCCTTTTCGATGGCGGTGGCTTGTTCGGAGCGCCGAGGAACGTCGAGGAAGGCCGACTCGCCAAACAACTCGTCGGGCCGGACGATTTCCAGTAGCACTTCACTGCCGTCGTCGGCTATCTGCGAGATCTCCACCTTCCCCGCAACCACCAGATAAATACTACTTGAAAGATTATCCGGGCCGTAGATCATCTGACCTTTGCCGTATTCGGTGGTGCTGGAGATCGGCAAATGCGATAATACATCTTCAGTCCGCGTGTGTAGCCCTAACGATGTGGTGCTTGATGCCATTGTCTTCTCCTTTAGAGTATGATTTCCTGCCCGTGTTATTGCCGCAGTTGCGCGCAGATCCACGATCGTCCGCGGTTGGCGCCCAAGCTGAAGCGATTCTGTCTCGCGATGTCATCGACTATTCCATTGCTGCCAGCACTTGTTCCAGCGGAATCGTAGCGAACGTTGTGGCGTAGTCGGAGATCCCGTAGGGAATAATTAGCTGCCGGCCGTGCACGAGGCTGCCGCACGAGTACACGACATTTGGCACGTAGCCGTCGCGTTCGCTAGTATTTGGTTTGATCAGTGGTTCAGGCAGGCGGCCAATAACCTTTGTCGGGTCGCCACGGTCGAGCAGGAAAGCGCCGATGCAGTACTTCCGCATTGGCCCCACGCCGTGACTGATCACGAGCCAGCCTGCTTCCGTTTCAATGGGCGAGCCGCAGTTGCCTAACTGGATGAATTCCCAGGGGAACGCGGGCTCCAGAATGAGCTGCATAGTGTGCCAGAAATGGAGATGATCGGAGAACATCACGTAGATATTCTCCGCGTCCTGCCTGCCGAGCATCGCGTAGAGCCCCCCGATCTTTCGGGGGAAGAGCGCCATTCCTTTGTTCTCGACGGCCGGGCCATTTAATGTGATGAATTTGAAACGAAGAAAATCAGCCGTCTCGAGAAATTGCGGCAGGATCATTTTTCCGTCGTACGCCGTGTAAGTCGCATAATAGGTGTGCGTCCCATCTTCCTTGTGGAACAGGACGAAGCGAGCGTCTTCGATCCCGTTGCTCTGCGAAGGAGTGACTGGGAACAAAACCCGCTCCGACAAACGCGAATCCGGCGTGAACTGTACTTCGTAGTTGGATCGGGCAAGCATCAGGGTTTCTCTGGCTATGCTCTTGGTGGTTTCCTGCTCTAGCTCCGGAAGTTGCTTCGTGGCGCGGCCAATGCTGGCGCGCAGTTCTTCCATCGTGAACGCGTCCGGTAAGCCGTTAAGAACCTCCCGGTTGAAGTCGCCCATGAGACGGAGTTCCTGAAGCTTTCGTTCAAAGAGGGGTTTCTCAAACGTCGAGTTGGGCACTTGCATCGGCTCCTGGCTGTAGCGGGAGGGCACGTCCATCGTAATGTTGCTGCTGCCGTCCAATAGTCCACTGCGAAAAGCGATCGAGGAAACGTGCCCCTCGGCCGTGGCGCGCAGGCTCAGGATGAAACGCAATGAGCCGGGCGGAACGTCCGACTGATCCGGGTGCGGCACCATCGAGGGATTGAACAGCGCCGCAGCCTCTAGCGAATACTCGTGAGTGAAATACCCGCCCAGCAACAACTTCCGCTCGTCAGACAGTCTTTGTCCATTGAGCAGAAAGGGGCTGACCGCATCAAACCGCCGACGGAGGAAGTCGTCGATCTTCAGTTGCCGGTCGCCGAATTCGGCCCGGACCCCCTGCAAGAGAGTATGGACTTCGTTTTCGGGCAGGGCCATAACCCGGGCGGAGATCTTAATGGAGCGCTGGTCGCTCATGAGACGAAAAGGCCGGGCCAGCACATGCGTGCGATCCGGGTCCAAAGTGACGGTGCTGCGTTTTACGTCGATTTGTTTCATTGGGTCAGGGGAGCTGTTAGGCCGGCTCGTTGAACGCCAGCCGCGGTGTTGTGAATCAGCCGCATTTCCGCCTGCGACAGGAGAAAGGCCAGCATGGATTCCGCCCCCTGGTTTTCGTTACTCCGGTCCGCGTGTAGCCCATCGCGGCAGCCGCCAGTCTGACTGGCATAGAGTTCCAGCCCGAGATCGTTCCAGCCGAGGAACCAGTCGAAGGCGCGCTGTGCCTGTTCATACCACCACGGGTCGGATGTAGCGCGGTAGGCTTCCAGGCAAGCCGAGACAGTGGTCTGCGCCTCGATGGGCTGCTGGTCGAAGTCCGCGCGTGCGCCGTGACGCTTATAAAGTCCGTTGCTGCCAATGGGCCGCAGTTGGCCCTGCTGTGTGGTCTGCACGCCCACGAGCCAGCGCAAGGCTTGTATGCCTCGTTCGTACACGCCCGGTTGCCGTGTGGCGCGTCCACTGACAATCAGGGCGTGAGCCAGCTTGGCGTTGTCATAAGTCAACCCTTGTTCAAACCAGATCCAGCCAGGCTCGGCGACTTTGTCGAAGATCGTCGTCAACCGTCCGGTCAGATCATCGCGGACATTGTTGGCCATGCGGTCGCCCTTTATCTGGCGCAGGTATTCGTGAATGCCAATCAGGCTGAATGCCCAAGCCCGCGGCGAAGTGAACTCCGTCACGGCCGGCAGCGCCTGCGCGAAGAGTTGCGCGGCCATCGGGTGCGAACCCCAATGCGGCGAGCGCCCCACCGCGGTTCCCAGCGCCCAGATCGCTCGGCCATGACAGTCTTCGGACCCCTTTTCGTCGAGCCAGCGCCGGTCGACACTGAGGAAATTGTGGAAACGCGTCGTTTTGGCGTCGAAGGCAAGGTCCAGGAATGCGGTGTAGGTTGTGGCCAGCGCCCGGACGCGCTTCGGAGCTTCTTCCAACTGGCCAAGCAACACGGTCAGAATCAATGCGCGTGCATTGTCGTCGGTGCAGTAGCCTTCGGAAAGATTCGGGGCAGTGAAGCTCGCGTGCTGGAAGATGCCGGTCGAATCGGTCATATGGTAAAAGTGATCCAGATTCAACTCCGGCGATACATGCGGCCGGTTGCCGAACTTGCTCGCGGCAGCAGATTCGCGTGTCGCCCCCTGCCGCCGTGCCAGCTCAAAGGAGCGCATGTACACTCCCGCGGTTTTGCTCCACACCATTTCCCGGCCCAACTTGTAGGCGGTGTCGCTCATGGCGTTCCGGCGCGTGGCATCGCGTAATAACCCGCTCACCTCACGCGCAATCGCCCTCGGGTCTGCAAATGGCACCAACACGCCACGCTGGTCCCTCAAGAGTTCGGCGGCATGCCAATACGGCGTCGAGATCACGGCTTTGCCCGCGCCAAACGCATAAGCCAGCGTTCCCGACGTAATCTGCGCTTCGTCCAGATAGGGTGTAATGTAGAGATCGGCCGCTCCGATGAACTCGGTCAGTTCCTTCAGGTCCACAAAGCGGTTGTGGAAGATGACGTTGCTACCGAGTCTGTTCTTTTTGACGACGGCCTCGAGGCCCAGGCGGTAGGCTTCGCCTCGCGTGCGCAACTCATGGGGGTGTGTGGCGCCCAGCACGATGTAGACCACGTCGGGAAACTCCGCCACGACATCTGGGAGAGCATTGAGAACGTGCTCAATCCCCTTGTTCGGCGACAGTAGCCCGAACGTCAGCAATACTGTCTTACCGCCCACGTCAAACTGGTTCTTGTAATGATCCGGGGCGACGAATGGCACGTCGGGGATACCATGCGGAATGAGATCGACCTTGGCCGGTGGCGCCTGGTACACTTCCTGCAAGATGGCTCGTCCCCGCTCTGTCATGACCACCAGCCGGGTTGAGCGCGCGATCAATGTCTGCATCACGCGATGCTGGTCGGCGTTCGGCTTGCGAAGAACGGTGTGGAGAGTGGTGACGGCCGGCGCTCTCAGTTCGCGCAGCAGGGCCAATAAATGGCTGCCGGCCGGACCGCCGAAAATTCCGAACTCGTGCTGGACCGAGACAACGTCCACGTTGCTGGTGTTCAGGAAGTCTGCGGCTTGGTGGTAAGACCCCAGATCCTGCTCCTCGATCTCAAAGCGAACGACGTCCGGATACTGATAGCACCCCTCGATATCGTTCACCGGCACCGCGAAGCATCGGCTTCTGGGATGCCGAGCCGCCACAGCCCCAAGCAAGTCGGATGTAAAGGTGGCGATGCCGCACTTGCGCGGCAAATAGTCGCCGAGAAATGCGATAGTTCGAATGCTGGATTCTGTTTTCAAAACTGGACCCACCTGATTCCTTGTCTTGGCCATCGCAATAGCTGACGGTTCATCTAATGGTGATGTTGAGCGACGGGCCAGGCGCAGAACCGCTCATTCACGCGGCATTGTCGAGAGCCTCCCCGGCAGATTCCGCTCCTTCCCGCCCATCGCGATCGGCAGCCTCCTGGCACTGGATACAACGCGACGCCCAAGGCACGGCCATCAGGCGTCTTGGGCTGATCGCCGATTCGCATTCAATGCAGGTACCAAAGCTGCTGTCATGAATCCGTCGCAATGCGGCTTTTACCTGACGCAGCAGGGTGGACTCGCGGTCCACGTTTCGAATCGCCAGGTCTCGCTCCGACGCGTACTGAATCTCGTCCATTTGGTCCGCGCTCTTCTCGATTGCGATGCCGTCCCGCTTTCGCAGTACTTGAACCAGTTCGGCCTCTTTTCGTTCGAGGGTCTCTTTGACCCCGTTCATCTCGGTACGCGCTGCCTTCATGAGGGTCCCCTTTCGTGCTTCGGGTTGACTACCGTCCATTGCACGGGATGGTCCAGAGCAGAACCCCCGCGTTTGGAGGATGAGGCCGCTGAGCCAGCGTGCGGTTAGCGGAAATCCACCGGCAACGTGATGCAATATCTGCACTTGAGCGTGCGAAATTTGCTGGTGCGTTTCTAGTTCCTACATCCCCCCATAGTGTGACCGGAGGCCGACGTGGTCACGAACGTGCCTTCACCCAAGCGAAGGCATAATGCGGCATACAGGACTAACCATTTTGCTGATCGCTGTCTCGGCAGCGTTCCTCGCAACACCGGCGCAATCGCCAGGCAACGTGGGACGACTGAATTCCGAAAAGCAGCAAGCGGAACTGAAGCGGAATTCCGGTAGCTTGCTTGCTCCCGTTGACGTCCAGCAGATGGGCCTGAATGCGCCGGCCCGGGGCGCTCGGGTTCGCGGCCGGGACTCGAGTCGAGTCCAGCGCATACGCCGCACGAGTTCCACCACCGTCGAGCCGGGCCCACAGCCGCCAATCGATCAGCAACGGCCGAGTCCTTTTGCGCTGCCCGCGGTGAGCCACCGGCGGAATAAGTCTCGATCGAATCGCGCCCCGAGTCAGAATGGCCGGTCGCCGGCCACCGGCGCGCGGCAGAACACGCCACAGGCCATGCCGCAGCCGGAACAACGGGATGGGGCCGGTCCGCCAGCCTCCCGCCAAAAAGGGACTGACGGCAAGGCAGTCGAGAATGACGAGAAGAAATGACAGGAAGTTCGCGCGAGCGCCAGGTATTATGACCGTGGTCCGGCGCTCGCTACAAAGTCTCCCGGAAGGAAGCCATGAAACAACGTGAAGCTGCGAGTCGGCTCCGGAAACTTCGGCACTCAGCCGCTCTTGGGCTGTTGCTCCTGTTCCCAGCCCCGGCCGTTTACTCATATTCCGTTCTCACCCACGAAGCCATAATCGATTCGACTTGGGAAAGTGCGATCAGGCCACTGCTCCTCAAGCGATTCCCGGCTGCCACCGCCGACGAGTTGACGCAGGCGCACGCGTACGCTTACGGAGGGTGCATTATTCAGGATTTAGGGTATTATCCGTTCGGCAGCAAGTTCTTCAGTGATCTGACACATTACGTCCGGGGCGGCGATTTTATCCTCAACCTGATCCGCGACTCTCAAGACCTCAATGAGTACGCCTTCGCTCTAGGCGCTTTGTCGCACTATGCCGCCGATAATAATGGCCACCCAATGGCCGTTAACCGCGCAGTTCCGCTGTTCTATCCGGAGCTTGGACTGAAGTTCGGAAAGCTGGTAACGTATGCCGACGACCCTTATTCCCACGGCAAAACGGAATTCGCGTTTGATGTCTTTCAGGCCGCAAAGGGCCGCTACGCCTCCGCTGCCTACAAAAGCTTCATCGGCTTTGAAGTCGCAAAACCCTTGCTCGCGCGGGCCTTTGAGGATACCTATGGAATGAGACTGGAAAAAGTATTCCTGAATGTCGATCTCACCATCGGATCGTATCGCCGCGCGGTTGGGTCGGTTCTTCCGGCTCTCACCAGAGTTGCCTGGCAAATCAGGAAACAGGAAATCCGCAAGGATGCTCCCAGCGCTACGCGCAAGAACTTCCTCTACAATTTATCTCGTTCCAGCTACGAAAAGAGCTGGGGCTCCACCTACAAGCGGCCGGGGATCCGGTCGAAATTACTGGCATCTGTATTCCGCATCTTGCCAAAGGCCGGCCCGCTCCGGGCGCTGTCATTCAAGAGGCTGACACCCGAGACCGAATTGATGTACATGGCCAGCTTCAATTCGACGATTGGCCGTTATCGGGAACTGCTTTCGGAACAGAATGCGGACCGTCTCAAGTTGCCGAATGACAATCTTGACGTGGGCGCGTTCACCACGGCGGGGAAATACAAACTGACGGATGCCGCCTACTCGGAGCTGCTACACAAGTTGCAGGGCCACTACGCGGAAATGCCGGAAGAGCTGCGAAGCGATATCCTCGCTTTCTACCAAGATCTAGACGTTCCCATTTCGACCAAGACCAACGTTGACGATTGGGCCAAGGTGCTCAAAGAACTCGGTCAACTGCAGTCCGTGGACGTGGACCTGCGGCATCCTGCGGTTGTCGCGGCGGGCGCGCCTGCTTCCCGATGAGCCCGATCATCGCGCCGCCGGAGGTTCCTGGTCGGTGGGAATTCCGACCAGGGAGCGATAGAACGCAACGGCCCGGTTGATCGAGGAAGACTCGTGTCCCGTGGCCAGCCGGCTCGCGTTCCGTCCGGTGCGTGTCATGCTGTAGTAGCGCCAGACGCCGGCCGATTCGCGATCCAGAAAGTAGATCGACTGCATCTCACCCGGATGGAAGAGTGTCACAAAGACATACCGCATGACGGTGACATTCTCGACGTCGAAGACGAGCCGGTCTTCCGAAGCCTCTGCAATGTGCATTCGGTAGATGGCCGTGCCGGAAAGATTATCAGCCTGTTCCAAGTAGAGTACAGCGCCTTCCTTCATCTCATCGGGCGTGAAGTCCTGGCGTGGATGACTTGGCTGGGAGCCGGTCAAGGCGTGGGCTTTCACGATCAATGTCTGCCACTGCTTGTGAGTGGTCGACCAGTAGCGCATGCCCGCGAGTTCTGAAGTGGCCCCAATGTGGCGAAGCAAGCCCTCAGCTCCCGAAGTGTAACGAAACCGCGCCACGGTGGTGATCAAGGTCGAAAAGCCCACCCCAGCCCAACTGGTGCACCCGGGTGGCCTCCAGTCGTGGCCGAAATCAGACTCGCTCCAGAACTTCACGATGGGGGGATCATCCAGGTCAGGATAGGGAGGAACGGGTTCCCTTCCGCATGGCGGCTGGGGTCCCGATTGCGCATAGCCGGGCGCCTGGCAGAGCAGTATTGCCGTGAATACAAACCGGATGCCGCGCCCGATCACTGTTGCTGCCCAAGGCCAGCGCTTGGCACAGAAATCAGCACGAGACGCCGGGCATCGCGTCGCGACCACCGTCGTGCCGAATAGGCGTATCCCGATATAAGCCAAGATGTACTCTTTCGGCGCCGAAACCCGGCCGATTCAAGAGCCACATGCCGGTAGCACCGTCTGCCGGCATGTGGAGTTTGCTCGGGAAGCGCAACTGGCACTTAGCGCCAGTGCCCCTCCACTAGAACGTAGCCGCCCCTCTGGTGAACCCAGCGATGCGCTACCCAGTGGGCGCGCGGCCGTGGAGGCTGTTCCCACCTGCCTGGCACCCATACATAAC
This sequence comes from Bryobacteraceae bacterium, assembly GCA_035638575.1. Taxonomy (GTDB): domain Bacteria; phylum Acidobacteriota; class Terriglobia; order Bryobacterales; family Bryobacteraceae; genus DASQZT01. Next base: position 1,823 of record DASQZT010000041.1, on the reverse strand, counting down.
CTCGGCCATCCCAATTGTGATATCCCTGAACCCACACATGGTTGCGGCTCGGTGGACGACCCCGCCTCTCGACCAACACTCGCGGGGGCGCGATGCGAACAAAAACATCAGCCGCCGCGGTGCTGAGGAGCAGCCCGCCGGCAAAAACCAATCCGATCAATCGCTTAAGAAACATAACACGCTCTCCTTTTCCTAGTACCAAACTGGGAACCAATCCAACGCTAGGCGCCTTACCAAGCTCTTCTCCGTCTGATGGCGTGATAGAGGACCAGGAAAACCACTGAGCCGATGACCGCCACGAAGAGACTGTAGAGGTTGAGTCCGCTTACGCCAGGGGCTCCAAAAATGTGGAACAGCCAGCCACCGGCAAAAGCGCCGACAACGCCCAAAAGGATGTCGAGCAGGATGCCCTCACCTCTCCTGTTTACAATCTTGCTGCCGATGAAGCCTGCAATCAGGCCGAGGCCCATCCAAGCCAGGAAGGACATAGTCTCTCCCGTTTGTCCCGTCAATGAACGGAACGAAGAGGAGGGTCGCCCATAGGCGCTAATTGCCCATGAGGAATAGAGCACGAGCGCCGGCAAGATGTGATGTGTCTTTCGCGGTTGGATCATATTGTCACTCAAGTTGTAGTAATGCACGTGGGTGGCCGTATACAAACACGTGAAACGCCACAGAGCGGCTACGCGGGGCCAGCAAATCCTGCACTCGAGTGCATTACTTGACCGTCGGCGTCTCGACAAAAGTGTCGGTAGGTGGTTGCTGCGAGAAGTCACATTTTGGAGAGCGCATCTGGGAGGGAATCCCCTCCCAGCGTATTGAAGGTGGCAACGACAGGATGTTAATCTGCAGGAGCCACGGTAAAATAGAATTTCGATCCCGCCCCAGGTGTCGATTCCATAGACATCCGGCCGCCATGCCACTCGATCGCTTTCTTGCAGAATGCGAGCCCAAGTCCGTTCCCGGGGTGTTCTTTCCCGTGCAGGCGCTTAAACACCCCAAAGATGCGGCCTTGGAATGCCGGGTCTATGCCAGGGCCGTTGTCTTCGACCGAAAATACCCAATCGAGATCCGCTCGTCTGGATGAAATGTGAACGCGCGGAGAAGGCGTGCCGCAGTATTCGATGGCATTTCGAATCAGGTGATGCAGGACCTTGGTCAGGATTTCGAAGTCTCCGGACACCCGCGGCAAAGGGTCATGGGTAACGATTGCGTTCCGTTCTGTGATCTGCCTGTCCGTACAGAGCAGCGCCTGGCGAAGGACCGCTTCCATGTCCGTCGAGGAGGGCTGCCAGCCGCCGGCACCCATGGCCCAGTAGTCCACGACGCCGGTGAGCAGTGCCTGCGCTCTGGCCGCCCCCTCCTGGATACGCTCCAGGAATACGCCGGCATCGGAATCGAGGCGGCCGGCATAGGTCTCGGCCATCAGTTGGCTGAATGAGGCCACGTCCCGGAGAGACTCGCGTAAATTGTGAGCCGCCATGGAGACAAACTCCTCAAATTCCGCCCGCTCCCGGTCTAACTGGCGCTGAACGTCGAGGCACGCCCGAGTTTCCGCGTCGAGCGCCTTGCGTAAGCGCGCGATTTCGTTTTCCGTTCGGTTTTGGCCAGATTTGCCCATTTTCAGTCCACGCGCCGCGGTCCGGGCTCCTTACGGCGGCCGGGAATTGTGAAGTTGAACGTAGCACCCCGCCCTGTTTCCGATTCCGCCCAGATCCGTCCGCCCTGGCGCTCTACAAGCTTCTTACAAAGCGCAAGACCGATGCCAGTACCGGGAATTTCGCTTCCGTGCAAGCGTTTGAACATGCCAAACACCCGGTCGG
>DASQZT010000040.1:0-25849 GCA_035638575.1 Bryobacteraceae bacterium | reverse complement strand
CGTTGCCCGGACAAACGTGTAAGCGATGCAATGCCTGGCGTATCCCCTGCATACACATCAGACCGCGAATTGCGCCGCCTCCCAACGAGCTATCCGATTGAGGAATTGCGGCTTGCCGGAGTAGAGGTTTCGAAGGACCGTCGGACCGGCCAAAGTTCCCGCAGCGACCGGAGGCGGGCGATCTCGTTCTTTTTCAAGGGGTTGTCCAACCATCATGGAACGGCCATGCGCCGGACACCGAGCCGAACCGAGTGGACGTCCGGGCGGCACCCACGTAAACTAGAAATATGGCGGCGTGGCAAGAGTTCCTTAGCAGCAGCCCACAGGTCTGCGGCGGTGAGATCTGTGCCACGGGGACCCGGATTCCAGTAACGGTGATCCTCGACAGCCTTGCCGAGGGGGCCACCAAGGAGGAGGTCTTGGCGAGCTATCCCTCCCTTCGCGTCGACCACGTCAATGCCGCCTTGGCCTACGCCGCAGAATTGGCGCCCGAGGAACGTCTCGTGCCGATCCGGGCAATGTGAAGTTCAAGCTCGACGAGAACCTCCCAGTTGAACTGGCCGCGGATCTTCGCGGCTTGGGCCACGACGCCGACACGGTCATCCACGAAGGACTTCGCGGCGCGGCAGACCCAGCAGTTGTGGATGCCGCCTTTGCTGCGGATCGGATCTTGTTTACGCTCGACAAGGGTATCGCCAATCTCCAGCGCTACCCGATTCACCAACATGCGGGAGTGGTCCTGTTTCGCCCTGGCACCTTCGGGACGAGGCGCCGTCATGGCGTTTGTGCGCGAGCGGCTACACAAAGTGCTCGAAATGGAACTCGCCGGCCGGCTGACCGTCGTCGGACCGTCCCGTATCCGGTTTCGATAAGCCCGCGGACTGGACGGCGGAACTGTCTCATCCACGCCCGGCGTCGGGAGGCACGGCGGGCCGTAGAATTCCGGCGGAGCAGAGCGCGCTTGTCGTTCGCGATCCTTCCTGGACGGGGACTTCACGGGAGCAATCCCACCGGGACCTGCCTGCGTGCACCCACCTGGGCCAAGCGTGGCTACGCGGACGTATCTTGCAGGCGGCAAAATCGGCCCTTCCCGAGTGCGTCAACCGGAGTAGCGTCCAGTCGGTGTCGGGGGAACGGGTGCTCCGCCGCCGTACCAACACCTGAATGGAACCAGTGAATCAGCTGACAGCAAGGGCAGTAACCCCGTTCAACCGGTTTGGCAAAAAGAACTAAACGCAAGGAACGCCTGGCGCAAGCATGGTTGCGAAGCGAGGAATGCAAAGGATGCCTTGGTCGCGGAAGACTTCCTCGGCCGCGGTAACCAATTCAGGATCCCCAGTAAGGCGACCGCGGCAGTAGCGGGCAGCAGCGGCGTATAGGAGCATTCCGGCCCGCGTCAGTTCACGCTCAGCGTCCGACCAACGCGCACTCGCCTCGTCCATCCGGCCCTCCACTGAGTCCGCGCCGGCTTCGATCAGCATTGCAAGGCCGGAGCCCCAGATCGCCGGTTTCCTACGAATGTCTTTCGCGCACCGGCGTGCCCGCCGAAGCAGGTCGGATGAGTACTTTGGCGGCCGCGACCGGCCGGCAGCGCACGCGATCGCCAGGGTTCCTTCGAGAAGCAGCGAAAGCACCGCGATCACCTCAATTCGAAGTAGATAGGATCTACGGACGTCTGGCAGCTTCCTGGTAAGCAGGTCAAGCGCTGAAGTGGTATCGCCAGAGTAGATGGCCAATTGGGCTCGTCCTAACAGCCCGAAGAAATGGGGGATGTGGAAGCCGCGGCCAGTCCAGGCGCCGGCCAGAATCCGCCCGACTTCAAGCAGATCGCGGTCGGCCTGCGCAACGTTATCCTGCGCGAGCCTGACTGGACAGCGCTGCATGTGATAGATTGCAAGCGAATTTAGATCGCCCCGATCCTGGGCATCCTGGATGAATTCGTCGAGTAAGGCGGCAAATTCGTTCAATCTTCCCGCCCAGTGCAGCCCTCCCAGCCAGGCATTGCGAGCGACCCCCAGTGCCCACGGGACGCCGCCGCAGTTCTCCAGCAAGATACGTTGCGCCTCTTCGCCGCGATCCCTGGCGAGATCCCAACGTCCCGTCAACCACCCGCACATGGCGTCCATGGCGTATGTCGTTCCAACGATCCGCGGATCATTGAAGCGCGTTCCGACCGCAAGGGCCCGGCCGAGAATACTTCGCGCGCGCGGGTATACGGACTCGCCGGCCAGAGCCACATAGGAAGCCTCCATGGCCAGCCCGAGCGCCGCCCGTCGCGGCTCGCCAACTTCGAAGGCATTCCGGAGGTACTTCATCTGGTATCTGGTCCCGATCACAGGATTCCAGAGACTGAGACCCTCGGTAAGAGCCCAATACACGTCAAGGCGCGCCAGATCCCGGGGCGCCACATCTTCGCTGCGGTGCTCCTGGTAATCCAGCCCGCGCACTCTGAGCAAGACGCGGGACCACTGGATGGATATCAAGGCGCGAAGAAGACTGTCCGTGTGGCGTATGTCGTATTCGGCTCCGAGAGAAGTGAGGACGCTCACCCCCTCGCGCACGTTTCCACTTCGAATCCATTGTTCCGCGGCTTGCCTGTGCAGGGCCGATTTGGCCTCGTGCGATCCGGCGCTCTCCGCGGCGCGGAGAAATGCCGCGGCCGCCTCAGCGCCTCGACCGGCCGCCGCATGTGCGTTGGCCATCCGTTCACACAAATGGCCCGTACGAACGCGGTCGAACTCGCCCAGTGACAGAGCGATGGCATAGAATTGGGCCGCACGATTGAAGGCAAGGACAGATTCGGCGCCGACGGCCGCTCTCTCCGCATGTTCCGCGGCACGGACGGTATCGCCGCCGCGCGCAAATTGAAACGCGATAATGCCAGCATCGGCGCCGGCAAGCGATATAAGCGCCTCGGCGAGGCGGATATGCACAGCCTGCCGTTCGGTCTCGGGAACGTTCTTGAGGATCGCCTCGCAAATCTGGTAGTTCTGAATCTCGACTTGGTGAACTCCGCTCTTCACCCGACGGCGTACCAGATTTTGCGCAACCATACTGGACACGACCGCGGCAATGTCACCCTCAACGTGAACCAACCGCGCCAGCAGATCCTCCGGCAAGGGTTCGCCGAATGCAGCCAGGAACTGCAGAAACTCCCGCGTCACGCTCGAAAGCCGTCTGATTCGGTCGTGTATCAATTCCGTGAGGGTTAGAGGCCGAAGCGCTTCACCGGCGTGATGGCTACGCACTAAATCGGCGGCGAGTTGCTCCAGGAACAGCGGATTGCCGCCCGACTGCGCGGCCAACGCGGAGGCGAGTTCTTCATTGGTGACGCCGTGACGCGCCAACAGCGAGCGTGCGACTTCGACGGCGGCCTCTGGATCCAGACACCCTATCGTCAAGCAGGTGTAGCGGATCCGGCCAGTCGCGGCAGCGACATGTTCACTCCAGTGCCTCCTGAACTCTGTGGTGGACTCCTCTGTGCGGAACGCTGCAACCAATACGAACGACGGAATTCTTTGCGCCGAGAACAACTGCGTGAATAATGCCGCGCTGTCCGTATCTCCCCAGTGCAGGTCATCCAGGCAGATGACGACAAGCCGTTGCGAAGAGATCGCCTCCAGCAGGGAGCCGAAGGCGTGAAATGCACGGCGGCGCAAGGCCGTCAGGTTGGCAATTCGCACCGGGTGTCGCTCGATTGCCCTGGCGATGCCTTCGACTCTCTCCAGTACCGGAAAGAGCCGGGCCAGGGCGGCGATTTCGGGCGGGAGCAGCGGTTCGAGGACTGAACCCAGGTGACGCAACTGGCGGCTCAAATCGTCCATCATGGCGTCTAGTGCCTTGAACGGAAGCGATTCATGCTCATAGCATCGCCCGCGCAGTACGAGCGCATCCGGATAACGACTCGAAACTGTGTCGGCGAAGGCCGCCACGATTGTGGATTTGCCATAGCCAGCCGGGCCGTCCAGTTCAACCACCTGCGCCGACCCGGCGCGCGCAGACTCGCAGGCCTGGAGCATCCGGGACAGCACTGCTTCGCGTCCGAAAAAGGCGCCTGCCGGTTGTGGCCGGGCCGCAGCCTCCTCACCCAACCACCGCAACACCTCCTGCGCGCCTGGGCGGGAACCCGGCTCCCGGGCCAGCAGTTGCAGGCACAGCTGGCTCCAGGCCGCGGGAACTTCAGGCGAAATCGAAGAGGGTGGTGTGGGATCGGCTGAAACCTTCGCTAACAGCACTTCCGCCATAGTGCCCGTGAATGGAAGCCGGCCGGTGAGAGATTCATACAACATCACGCCGACGGCATACCAGTCCGCCGCTCCATCGATAACCGCCAGATTCGAGGTCTGCTCAGGGGCCATATATGCCGGTGTTCCGACGGACACGGTTTCCGATAGCGCCGAGCCGGACAGACGCGCGGCGAGACCGAAATCGAGCAACACCAGACGTCCCGATCCGTCGATGAGCACGTTATCCGGCTTAATGTCGCGATGCACCAGCTTGTAAGCGTGGAGCCACGCAAGCGCGTCCGCAAGATCGCGTAATGCTCTCCGCAGACGCCTGAGATCGCATCGGTTGCCGTCGCGGACATGGCGCAGAAATGTAGGCCCGCACACCAGTTCCATGGTGAAGAACCAGAGCTGGCCATATTCGAACAGGTCGTAGAACTCGATCAGGTGGGGGTGTCGCAAAGTCGCTAAGCTGCGGAATTCTTGCTTGAAGCGGAAGAGAGTGTCGGGGTGCGGATCGCGTAGGATCTTGACCGCGACCTCGTGGCCGCGTTCCCGATCATAGACCTGATACACGGTTCCGAATCCACCCCGTCCAAGATAGCGGGAAACTCGAAACCGCTCCGGAAGACCGACATTGATTATCAGAGGGACGGTTTCGAGAAGCTGCGTGTCCGCCGCGGCATTGGTAATCCGAAGGCTGAGGTGCGCAGCTAGTATCGGGTCCTCGGCGGCAATGCGTTCAAGAAAATGAGTCCGCTCTTCTGCACTCTGGGCGGACATCGTAGAAAGCAGTTCCTCAATCCGCTGCTCTAACGGCGAACGCACTGCGGAGCCTCCGGCTAATTATGCGCCAATCACAACGCGCACGCAATGCGACAGAATCCCGGGAAGAGCATCGCTTTCGGCCGGTCCGTCCACATGAAGGAACGGGGAGGGCTTGCATCCGGGATTCTGTTCCGGAGCGAGATCACTCCCGTGAAACGCCGTTCACGGAAAAGACCCCACTAGTCGGCGTACGGCCGGCGGACCTCGAAGCTTGGTCGAGAGCTTGAAGGGCGCTTCCGGCTTCCGAGTTGATGAAGAGGCCGCAGATCCGGTAAGGTTGTGCTGGAGCGGCGCCCTGGAAGTCCACCTGATCGACGGCACATACGAGTTGTTCCGGCACTACTACGCACTGCCGCCGGCGCGGGACCGGGACGGCCGCGAGGTTGCCGCGGTGCGCGGCGTGCTCGCGTCGGTCCTGGGTATGATCCGCGGCGGCGCCACGCACGTTGCCGTGGCGACCGATCACGTGATCGAGTCTTTCCGCAATGGACTGTGGCCGGGCTATAAGACCGGCGAAGGGATCGAACCCGATCTGCTGGCCCAGTTCAACCTGCTCGAAGAAACCCTCTCCGCGGCCGGGGTCGTGGTCTGGCCCATGATCGAGTTCGAGGCGGACGACGCACTGGCGGCCGCGGCGGCGACTGCCGGCCGGGATGCGCGCGTGGAACGCGTAGTCATTTGCACGCCGGACAAGGACCTCGCCCAGTGCGTGCGCGGCACGCGCATCGTTCAGTTGAACCGCCGGACGCGCACTACGCTCGATGAGGCCGGCGTGATCCAGAAGTTCGGCGTCTCGCCGGAGTCGATTCCCGATTACCTGGCACTGGTGGGCGACGCGGCGGACGGCTACCCCGGGTTACCGGGCTGGGGAGCGAAATCGTCGGCTGCCGTTCTCGCCAAGTACGTCCACCTCGAATCCATTCCGGCGGACTGGCGCGAGTGGCGCGTGAACGCCGCCAACGCCGGCGCCCTCGCTGACACTCTCTCCCGGGAGCGGGGCCGCGCGCTGCTGTTCCGAACCCTGGCCACTCTGCGGACCGATATCGCGCTCTTCGACGATGTAGACCAACTGCGATGGCACGGCCCAAAGCCCGAATTCGACGCGTTGGGGGCACGGCTCGATGCGGCCATTACCGGCGCCCGGCGGAAGGCGGGTCGCCGGTCTTCTTAATCCGGCTTACTCCGGCCCGCCGCCGGCACGGGTATGGTCACCGATCCTATGGCGTTGGAGCCGCGGTCGAAAACAATCAGGCGGACCTTCTCCATTTCCTCGGGAAGCTCCATATCCTGAACAAAGCCGATGCCCTCCTTCAGCGCTCTGTCATGATCCTGAGCGCTGAGATGGAGGTCTATCGGAGTCACGGGTCCGCGCCGGGGTTCTACGCCGGGTGTGTAGCCGACAACCGCTACGCGCAACTCTCCGTTATACAACTCCCCCTCGTGAACCAGAACGATGTCATGGGCGTCGATGTGGGCGTCGAGGTGCACCGTGCGCCCACCGTTCGGATCGCGGGACAGGCTGGCGCGCAGCCCGATTTCGGCGGCGTCGAAGGTGGTAGGGACGGCGGAGTCGATGGCCTGCCCGGATCTGGCACCGGGCGCATCAAGCCAGGCGTAATAGCCGGTCTTGGCCTGGATGCGCACTCCCTTGCGCGTGCACGTGACGCGGAGCTTGTGGTACTTGTTGTCCCAGTTTTCAGCCGGCGGGAAAAATCCGACCTGGTAGCTGGTGCGCATGTCGGTGATGGCCTGCCGGAGGGAGCCGGCGATGTCCCTGCCGGCATCGGAACGTCCTCCGGTCATCTGCGCGAACTGATCGAGCGTGTCGAGGCTTCCGAGGCCAGTCGTGCCGGCGCCGCCCATGCTATCCGGGCTGCCGATCATGACCATGCGCACGGGATAGATGGCTACGCCAGACCGATCGAACGCCTCACTCATTTGCCGCAGGAGCGGCGTAAAGTCCACAAAATCGCCGGTGTCGGACCGGTTCGGGCCCAACTCGATGGGCACGCCATCGGTAAGCCAAACGAGACTCTTGCGGCCCGGCACCCTGGACAATTCGACCGCGACCGCTCGCAGCGCGGCATAGGTCAGTTCCACGCGATAAGTCACGTCAAGCTCGTCGACCGGACGGACCTGATTGACGGCGCGCAGCGCCCGGTCCAACAGCGGCTTGATCTGGCGGGTCCACGGGGGGGCTCCCGCCGGGGCGGGCTCGGATTCGGGGCCGGGCAGGCCGTGGATCGCGTACAAGCGGCCATCCAGCGTCAGGAAATAAAGGAACACATAATCGGCCGATTCCAGCGATTGCAGATCGTGAACCAACTGGTTCGCAGTGGTTCCCCGCGTACCAAATCTCTGGTTCAGCAGATCGAAGAGAATCAGGGTGGCGCGCGGAACATTGGCCGCGCCGCGGTTGGAAACCTCGTTGGGAGCCAGCGTGGGGACCACGCCGAGTGCGCTGTCCCGGTGGTGAAAGAAGGCGACGGTCCTCGGCTTCCCGTTGTCGCTGATGCGAAGCTCGTCGCGGGCCAAATCGGTAACCGCCTGCCCATGGATGTCCAGCGCCACAACGTTCAGGTCCACCATTTGCGGCTCCGCCTGAGGGGGATCATTCCCGTAGAGAAGCGTCAAGCCAGCGGCAACGCCGAAGATCAACCCCGCCGAACGAACCATACTCGCCCAGTGTCGACTATAGGTCAATCGCCCCGGATTTCCCATCCTCTGGGGCCAGTATTTTTGTGCCCATCCGAATAGTAGACGCGGTTGGAGGCGGTCGGCGGTGGGCGGTTGGCGGCCGGATCGCGCTCATGGTGTGGAACGGGGCGTGCGTGCCATGGGAAGATCAGTCGTAATGTCCCGCGTCCTGATCATCGGTTACGGCAATCCGCTCCGCAGCGACGACGGGCTGGGCTGGCATGCCGCGGAGCGCCTACGCTCCGAACTCGCCGACCCGGAGATCGAGATCCGAGCCGTGCACCAGCTCACGCCGGAGCTGGCCGACCCCCTGAGCCGCGCACGCCGCGTTATCTTCATCGATGCGGCCGCCGAGGGCGAGCCCGGCACGCTCCAGCGGCGCTCGCTCACTCCGTCGGCCGGCGGAGATGCGTTCACCCACCACGCCACGCCCTCCGCGCTGCTGGCCGCGGCCCGATCGCTCTACGGCCACGCCCCCGAGGCGATTCTGTTCTCCGTGCCGGCCGAGTCCGTGGCTTTCGGCGAAAGCCTCAGCCCGATGGTCCGGCAAGCGCTGGACGAGTTGGTAGAGCAGATCACTGCGATGCTGTAGCTCCCACGGGTCGTTACTCTCACTACTTTCGAGGAGGAGCGGAAGCCGGGATGCGCCGATCGCGAACAAGCGGGCCGCCGGCTCGGGCCCGGCAATCCGCAGACCGGCGGGAACGGCAGGGATTCGGTAGATTCGATAGCCTGCGCCTTTACAGCCGGGGCCATCCGGTGTACGCTTTGTAGCTGAAGCAGTCACGGAGGGGAATGTGCGAAAGACACTTTTGCTATCGATCCTGCCGGCCCTGATTGTGGGCTTGGCATTTGCGCAGACGGCGCTCACCAACGACGCGATCGTGAAGATGGCGAAGGCGGGGTTGAGCGAGGACATCATCGTCAGCACCATCAAAGGGCAGCCGGCGAAATACACCACGGGCCCGGACGATTTGATCGCCCTGAAACGCGGCGGTGTGACCGACAAAGTCATCGCGGCGATGATGGATAAGATGAATTCCGGCGGCGCCGCGGCGCCCACCCCGGCGCCGGCTCCCGCGCCCGCCGCATCCGCCGCGCCCGTGGTCAACGAAGTCGGTGTCTACTTCAAGAAAGCGGACGCATGGGCCGACCTCGATCCGGAAGTTGTCAATTTCAAGACGGGAGGCGTGCTCAAGAGCATCGGCACGGCCGGGATCGTGAAGGGCGATGTCAACGGGCACGTGAACGGCGAACACAGCAAGACGCAGTTGAAGACGCCGGTCGAGCTGCTGGTCTACACGCCGGAAGGCGTGGCCATCACGGAGTATCAGCTCCTGCGACTGCGCGACTCGAAGGATTCGCGCGAGTTTCGCACGGTCACCGGCGGCGTCATGCATGTATCGGGCGGCGCAACGCGCGACCTGGTGCCGTTCGAGAGCAAGAAGATCGCGCCGCGCACCTACCAGGTTGTGCTTCCGAACTTGGGCGCGGGTGAATACGGTCTCCTGCCCCCGGCCGGATCGGATTCCACTTCCAGCTCCGGACGAATCGGCAAGATTTACTCCTTCCGCCTGCTCGAGTAGATCGCCGCCCAACTGGCGGGCCACGAGCGGCAATGGCCCGTTTCGCTGGTGGCCGGGTTGTATACTGAATATCCACGAGGATACTCATGAACCTGCTACGCATCCTGGCCGCATCGTTTCTGGCCGCGGCTCCGGCTGCTCTTGCGCAATCCGCGCAACCTCAGGACCCGGAGTACGCCCGCCTGGTGAAAGAGTGGACCACGCGGCCCGAGTTCATGAGTCCGCTGGTCGATCACCTCCCCAAGGCGGCGGGCATTCCGAGCCCCAAGGACGTCCTGGGATACTACGTCGGCGCTCCAAAAAAGCTCACCAGGGTAGCCGACCTGGGCCGCTACTACCGGGCGCTGGCCGCCGCGTCGAAGCGCGTAAGAGTGCTGCCGGCCGGCACTACCGATGAAGGCCGCGAGTGCATCGTGATCGCCGTCTCCGACGAAGACACCATCCGCAACCTCGATACTTACAAAGGCTACCTTGGGCGCCTGGCCGATCCGCGCGGCCTCTCCGCGGAGGAGCCGAAACAGATCATCGCCAAGGCCAAGCCTGTTTACATGTTCACCGGCGGACTGCACAGCGAGGAGACCGGTCCGCCGGAAATGCTGATGGAACTGGCATATCGCCTGGCCGCCGACGAATCGCCGCTGTACGACCAGATCCGGCGCAACGTCATCGTGATGATGACCGCCGCCGCCGAGCCCGACGGCCGCGACCGCTACGTGGACTGGTATTACCGCTACAAGATTTCCGAAGAGAACGAGCAGGACCGCGCGCCCGGACCGCCCTACTGGGGCAAGTACATTTACCACGACAACAACCGCGACATCAACTACTCCCAGGTCACCATGCGCAACTGGCTGAAGTTCTACCTGGAGTGGCACCCGCCCATCATGCACGACCTGCACGAGTCGGAGCCGTTTATGTACACCTTCAGCGGCCAGGCGCCGCAGAACCCGACGCTCGACCCGATCCTCTACGCCGAGCTGCCGTGGTTCTCCAATTTCGAAATGACCAAAATGATCGGCTACGGCATGCCCGGCGTGTGGACCCACGCCTTCGTGGACATGTGGTCGCCGGGCTATCTCGGGTTCATGTCGTCGAATCACAACGGCATGCTGCGCATGTACGAGACCTTCGGCAACGGGGGCGCGAACACCATGAGCCGCAACGTGGCGGGAGGTCCCGATGGCAGCGGTGGCGGACGCGGCGATTTGAGCGGAGCGCCCGGCGGTGGACGCGGCGGCATGACCACGCGCGAATGGTATCGCCCGCTGCCGCCCTACCGGACCGTGGTCTGGTCGATGCGCAACAACACCAACTACGAGGAGACCGGCGTGCTCTCCGCTCTCGAGCTGACTTCGAGCTTCGCCAAGACGGTCCTCGAGAACTTTTACGACAAGAGCCGCAACTCCGTCGAATCGGGCAAGACCGAGGCTCCGTTCGGCTACGTCCTGCCAGGCGGCCAGGCCGATATGACGCGCGTCGCCTTCATCGTCAATGTCCTGCGCCTGCAGGGCATCGAGGTGGGCCGCGCCACCGCGGAAGTGAAACTGAAGGAGGGCACGTTTCCCGCGGGCTCGTTCCTCGTCAAGCGCAACCAGCCGTACGGCCGGTTGGCCAAGATCCTGCTCGAAACGCAGAATTACCCCGATGCCAACCTCACCACCTATGACGACGCCGCCTGGACCATGGGGCTGATGTCCAACGCGCAGGTGCGGGAAATCGCCGACAAAGCCATCCTCGACGTGGCGGTCACCCCGGTCGACACCCTCGCCATCAAAGGCCAGGTGAAGGGGAACGGCCCGGTGACCGCGGTTCTGCACAATGGCGCGAACTCGATCATCACGCTGCGGTATCGTCTCAAAGACCTGAAGTTCGAAGCCATCGAGCAATCCTTCAAAGCCGGCGACACGGAGCTGCCCGCCGGCTCTTTGCTGGTTGCCTCCAGCCCGCGGGTGCGCGACGAGATCGAAAAGCTGGGGCTCCAGGCGGTCACGCTGGCGCAGGCGCCGAACGTTCCCAAGCACCTGCTGGACCTGCCGCGGCTGGCCATGTTCAGCTCGTGGGGCAGCACGCAGGATATCGGCTGGGTGCGCTACGCCTTCGATCACTTCGAGGTCGGCTACGACCTCATCTACAAGGAGCGCATCCGCAAGGGCAATCTGCGCGCGGACTACGACGCCATCCTGATCCCGGCGCAGGGACGCGGCGGCGGCAAGGCGCTGGTGTTCGACGTCGAATCGAAGGGCAAGCCCTACGCCTACACCAAGACGCCGGAGTTCCCCTCGTTGGGGATGTACGGCGAATCGGAAGACATCACCGGCGGCATGGGACTGCCGGGAGTGGCCGAACTGGACAAGTTCGTCAACCAGGGCGGCGTGCTCATCACGCTGGGGGCGGCCAGTTATTTTCCGGCCGAGTTCGGCATCGCGCGCACGGTGGATGCGGCGCGCCCCTCGGCGCAGTTCTACGCGCCCGGGCCGATCGTCGAGGCTGAAATTCTGAAGTCCACGCACCCCATTTTTTACGGCTACACCGACCGCACGATCCCGGTGCGGTGGGCCGGCGGCCCGCTTTTGCGGGTTCCCACCGACGACCGCAAGTCGATCCTGATGCAGTTTACGGGGACGGACAAGAGCGTGCTCAGCGGCCTGATGAAGGGGGTGGCCGAGACTCGCAACCGTCCGGCGATCATCGATCTGCCGGTGGGCCAGGGCCGCGTGGTGCTGTTCGCCACCAACCCCTGTTACCGCTGGCAGAACCTGGGAGAGTTCGGCATGCTTGCCAACTCGATAATGAATTTTAACGATTTCCCGAAGCCGGCCGCCACTGCCAGTCCGGGGGTCACGGCGGCCGGGGGACAGTAAGAACGGGAGATGATGGCAGGTAACATCCGGTCATCCCGGGTACCGGTGGCGTTCGCAAGGCTCGCTGGTCCCGTCGTGGCCAGGGGAAGAGCGGCGGCTTTCGGGTGGTTTATTTCTTCCCGGCCGGACCGGGGCGGATCTACATGGCTGCGATTTACTCCAAAAGGCGACCCAGTCGGCGGCGGATCGGAACGTTCTTGCAAGACTCGCGGCAAGGATCAAGATAGCGGCAAAAGGAGGGCGATGATCATGGGCGTGCGCAAGTTGAACACCGGAACCAAAAGGCGAACCAAACCTGGCTTGGAGTTGGAACAGGGCGCCAAAGAAATCCTGGCCCACGTGAAGGGCAAGGCGAGACTGCCTACACGACGTATCGTGCTGCCGGACGAGGTCGATGTGAAGCGTATCCGGACCAAGGCACGAATGTCCCAGGGAGAGTTTGCGCGCGCGTTTTGCATCAACCCGAGGACGCTGCAGGAATGGGAGCAGGGACGCAGAAAACCCGACGCAACTACCCGCGCATACCTCGCGGTCATCGCCAAGAACCGCGAGGCGGTATTGGAAGCGCTGGCATCCTGAACCAATTAGAAACCGGCGTTGCCATGGCTGGATTCGGGGAGCGGAATCGACCAGTGAGCGACACGGCGACTGCGCGTTCCCGTGAATTGTTTCCGAGTGCCCCGACATGCCGGGACTTGACCGGTCAATCCCGCTGTTCGCTCCCGGGAAGGATCACTTACCCGTGGGCACCCGCCGACGCAGCTCGTCGAAAAAGTTCAGCAAGAAAGTCACTTCGTGCACGGTCTTCGGCGCCTCCGGCGTGCCCGGCGGCGTCAGCACCAATACGCGCTTGCCATCCGGCGCGAGATCGAAACTGTTTGAACTGGTTCCAGCGAGCTTCTCGATCCAAACCCGCGGCTTCTCCGGAACGAACGAGTCGCCGTTCACCGAGTAGGTCACTGCCATGACCTGTTCGCCCGCCAGGTAGATCAGCTCGCGGCCGTTCCGCGACCACCGCGCCACTGTCCCGCCGCCGTTCGAGACCTGCCACTTGCCGCCTTGCCCCGAGGCCGGCGGCGGAAAGGCCCGCACGTACACCTCGTTCCTCCCCGACTCGTTCGACACATAAGCCAGCCAGCGCCCGTCGGGCGAGAACTCCGGATTCAGGTCGGTGGACTGGCTCTTCAGGAACTGCTCGGGCTTCCCCGCCTTCCACTGCCCACCCTGATCCTCCAGCGGGAGCGTCCAGATTTGCGGCCTTCCGAGAACCTCGAAGTATGCCAGCCGCTTGCCATCCGGCGTGAACGACGACGGGACCTGAGGATTCTTGCTCTGGGTCAACAACTGCGGCTGGCCGGCCCCGTCCGCGCGGGTCCAGTAGATCCCCCCTCCCTGCGCGGAGAAAACGACGTACCGGCCGTCCGGGCTCCAGATCGGATTATAGTAAGTCCCCGCGCCGAACGTCAGCCTCGTCATCGCGTCCCGCTCCGGGTCGTACACCCACACATCACTCCGTCCTTCGACGCCCACAAGCGACATCCGTTTGCCGTCCGGAGAGAGCCGCAGACTCCTATAGGCGCCGGGCTTGGCCCGCAGCGGTTCTTTCTTGCCCGCGCCGTCCACCCATTGAATCGACAAACCGATTGTGCCGGCGGCAGCGCTGCCCCGGCGGTAAACCAGCGTGCCGGTCCCGTCGAAATCGACGTCCACGCCGCCATTCCCTGGGTCGTAGGCAACGTCATCGAGAACCGGGAGGGCCGTCCCGCGCGTCTCCAGCCGGTCCACGTCAAAAGGGATCGCGAACAGCGTTCCCTTGTTGGCATAAACCAGGTGGCCGCTGGGCAGATAGCGGCCGGAATAGCCGCCCCGCACCACCGTCTTCTGCCGCCGATCGGCGAAGGAGAAGACCTCGATGCTGTTCGTATTGGCGTCCCGCGTCCGGGCCGAAAACAAAACCGCTTTGCCGCCCGGCAGGATTTGCGGAAATACGTACTCGCCTGCTCCGGACGGCCTCTCCAAGACCGTGGTGGGCGCTCCCCCGCTGGCGGGAACCCGCAACAAGCCCATGTTAACGCCCCCCACGATGATGTTGCCGTCGGCGCCCCAGCTTCCTCCGATGCTGCCGGCGGGCAGATCCGCGACCAGGACCACCGCGCCGCCTTCCACCGAGATCTTGCTCAGCTTGTTGCCACCGCGGTCGGTGAAGAACCCCACCCACTGCCCGTCCGGCGAAAAAAAAGGCCGCACTGCCTCCTCCGTGCCGGGGAGTTCGTTGGCCTTGGACTGATCCAGCCGCCGCGTGTAGAGCCGCGCGGGTTCGCCCGAGACGTAGACCAATCGCGCCCCATCCGGCGACAGGATCACATTGCGGGAGCCTCTGTTTAAAGAGGGCAAGGCAACATCGGGCCCCAAGTCCACATCCAGCCGCACCAGCGGCCGCTCCACCGGCCGCGTCGCGCGCCAGAACCAGGCGCCGAGCGCAACCAGAGCCATCCCGAGCACTGCCGCCACAGCCCAGGGCACGAGATGGCGCGGTTGGGGAGCGGCCACCCGAACCGCTTCGGTTTCCCGCGGCCCTCCACTCAGCGCTTCTTCGATCGCGATGCGCGCTTCACCGATGTCCCGCAACCGCTTCTTCGCATTGCGATCGAGACACCGGCGCAGAAGATCGCGGATCTTCGCAGGCGTTTCCCGGGGCAGCTTGTCAAAGTCAATCGGAGCCCGCAGGACGTCGGCCAGCGTGTGTGAGACGGTCTCCCCATCAAAAAGGCGCTCGGCGGTCAGCAGCTCCCACAGCAATACCCCGAAGGACCAGATATCGGCACGGCGGTCCACCGGTTTACCCGCGGCTTGTTCCGGGGACATGTACCCCGCCGTCCCCATGATCATTCCGGTCTCGGTAACGCCAATGGTCAGAGTCGGCGAATTCGCGCGGCTGTCCGACCCGGCATCGGGCGCCTGTGCCACCGCCGCCAACCCGAAGTCCAGAACCTTGACGACGCCCTGCGGCGTCACCTTCACGTTGGCGGGTTTCAGATCGCGATGGGTGATCCCCTTGTCGTGCGCCACCTCGAGCGCCTCGGCGATCTGCCTGGCGTAGTCCAGCGCCGTCTCGAGCGGCAGCGACCTGACCAGCGTCTCGCCTTCCACCAGCTCCATGACGAGCGCGCGATCCTCGACGCCATAGATCTGCGCAATGTTGGGGTGGTTCAAAGAGGCGAGCACCTTGGCTTCGCGCTCGAACCGGGCCAGCCTTTCGGGATTGTGCGCGAGGGCGTCCGGAAGGATCTTAATGGCAACTTCGCGATCGAGCTTCGTGTCCCTGGCGCGATACACCTCGCCCATACCGCCCGCACCGAGAGGCGCGAGGATTTCGTAGGGGCCGAGCTTATCGCCAACGGCTAGAGACACGCAGTTTGAATGATATCAGTGACCAGTCTCGGCAGCTATCCCAGCTTCGCCAGCACCTGATCCAGCAGCGCGCGAGAGGTGACGCTTCCCTGGGCGATGCGGGCCGTTCCGCCGCCGCGCCCGCCGGCTTCGGTGAGAGCGGCCTTCAGCAGTTTCCCGGCGTCGATCCCGGCATCCTCCGACGCCGCCAGCAGCACCGACGGCGGTTCGGCCAACGAGGCCAGGAACACGGCCTTCGACTGCGCCGTGAAGCTCTGGGCAATCGCGCGCAGCTCCTCCAGGCTGCCGCGCTCGAACCGGCGCGCGATCCGGCGGATGCCATCCGGCCCGGGATCTGTCGAGCCGTAGAGTTCCCTGCCCTGATGGGCCGCCAAGTCCAGCTCGAGCTTGCGCCGCGCCTTGTCCTGAGTGCGGGCGGCCTCCGACTGCGCGGCCACCAGCGCGGGCGCTTCATCGAGCGGCGCGGAGTACAGTTGCGCGATCTTCGTAAGCGCCTCGAAATCGGCGCGCGCGCGATGGAGGGCGCGTCCGCCGCACAGGAATTCCACGCGTGTCGTCTGCCGGACTTTCTCCAGCTTCCGGAGCAGGATCGGGCCGATCTCGCCGGTGGCCCGCACGTGTGTGCCGCCGCAGGCGCTGCGGTCGAGGCCTTCGATGGCCACGATGCGCAGGGTGCCCTCGCGCTCGGAGGGCTTTCGCAGGTCCTGCGCCTCCTCGGCGTGCTGGAAGCCGATCGAAACGGCGCGGTTCTCCCAGACGACTTCGTTGGCGCGGCGCTCGGCCTCGAGCACGCCGCGAGAGTCCAGCGCGCCGCCTTCCAGATCGATGGTGGAGATTTCGGCCCCCAAGTGGAAACTGACCGTATGCAGCGAGAACAGCTCCTCGAAGACAGCCGAAAGCAGGTGCTGGCCGGTGTGCTGCTGCATGTGGTCGAAACGGCGGCTCCAATCGATGGCGCAATCGGCCTCGCCGCGAGCCAGCGGCGCGGCCAGGCGGTGGGCGATGCGCTCCTCCTCATCGGCCACATCCAGAACGGCCACACCGGCGATCGAGCCGACGTCGCAGGGCTGCCCGCCGGAGGTGGGATAAAAGGCGGTACGGTCCAGGTAAACGGTGAGCCCGTCCTCGGATGCATCCACCACGCGCGCGGCGAAATCGCGGAGATACGAATCGGTGTAGTAAAGGCGTTCCGTCATAGCGACACTGCTATTGTGGCAGAAGCGCCGAAGAAATCCTTGACACCCGGCGGCATTTTCTCTACTATGTAGAAACATGCCGAAGGGCGGGTCTCTGGGGGAATTCGAACACCTGGTGCTGCTGGCAGTGCTGCGGCTGCGGGAGCAGGCTTACGGCATGCGGGTGCGGCGCGAAATCGCCGCGCGCACGGGGCGCGACGTCACTATCGGAGCCGTGTATTCCACGCTGGAACGGCTGGAGACCAAGGGACTGGTCAGCGCCACGATGTCGGACGCGACGCCGGAGCGCGGCGGGCGCGCCAAGCGGTCGTTTCAACTGACCGGCGCGGGCGTCGAGTCTGTGAACCGCACGCGCCACGACCTGGCGAGCATGCTGGACGGGCTGGTATTTCCCGTGCGGAGGCCCTCGCGATGAAGCCGGGGCGCATCTCGCAGTTGCTGCTGCTGGCGGCCGCCGGCGAGCTTCAGGCCGAATTCGTGGCGGGCGACCTGGAGGAGGAGTTCGCGGACCTCGCCCGGCGGCGCGGGCGCGCCGAGGCGCAGCGCTGGTATCTGCGGCAGGTGCTGGGCTCGATCCTCCCGCTCATGAGCCTGCGGATGCGGTCGGGCGAGCTGACCCTGGCCTTGCTGGCGGCCCTGGCAAGCGCCGCGCCGCTGTGGATGCTCGACCGGCTTTGGTGCTTCGTCTATTCGCAGGTCCCGTTGAAAGATGGCATCGGCCGCGCGCCCGGATTGCTGGCCACCAACCTGGTATGCCTGGCCGTTTGCGCGGTGTGGAGCGGGCGGGCCATGCGCTCCGGTCCGCGCGCGATCTTGTGCGCCGCATTCACGGCGCTCGCGGCCGGTATTGCGCTGTGGGCTTCCGCCGGCGCTACGCCCGCGGCTTATGTTGTGCTGGCGCTGGCAGTGGCGCCGGCAAGCTCTTTGAGCGGTTTTCGGTGGAGGAGGTCGAGATGAAGTGGGTGTTGTGGATCGGCGGCGGTATCGTGGGAGTGCTCGTGCTGGGCGTCGTGGTGTTGATGGTTCTGGGGCATCGGGCCAATGCCGGACAGGTGCACGCTTCGACGGAAATCCGCGCCTCGCGCGAACGGGTTTGGGCGTGGCTCGAGGACGGCGACAAGCTGAAACAGTGGATCAGTTGGCTGGTCGAAGTCCGTGCGGACCCCACCCAGGGGCCGGGCGTGGGCGCGAAGCGCGTTCTGGTGATGCGCGACGAGAACAACGGCGGCCAGCTCATGGAAGTCCAAAGCACCTGCGCCGAGTACTCGCCGCCCGCGCACATCGTCCTGAAGCTCTCCTCCATGGGCGCCTTCGAGGGCGACCAGACCTACGAACTCGTGGACTTGGGGAATGGCCGGACCAGGCTGCTGGTGAACAGCCGCTACCATTTCACGCTGTGGCTTGCGAACCTCATGGAACCGTTGATCACGAGGCTCGCGCAAAAGAAGATGGATGGCGACGTGGCCCATCTGAAGAGCCTGCTCGAGACCGTGGCACAATAAGCCGTGCCCGACCTTCCAGACCAACCTCTCACCGCCGCGCTCGGCGATTTGGAAACCTGCCTACGGCTCCTCGGCAAACGCCCGTTGAAACTGATCGCCGGCGCGGTCGTACCGGAGTTCTCGGAAAGCCCGTGGGTGAATCCCGAATGGAGTTTCAGCGAATCGGGCGGCCAGGTCGCCGATAAGAAACTCCTGGCGAATCCGGAAGACTCGTTCCAGTTCTCCATCGGAGGACCCGAGTCGGGTCAGGATTATCACCGGCACGATCACACCTTCGAGATTTACGTTTCGGCCGCGCCCATCGCCGTGCGCTTCGAGGATTCGGAAGGCCGCACAGTGGAGCGCAGCGTCGCGAATGGTGTTCTCATCGTTCCGCCGGGCATTGCCCACAGGGTGACGTTGACGGGAACGACATTTTGCTTCCAGGCGGCAACGGGAGGCGCGCAAGTCCACGGGGACAGGAGCAAGTAGCCGTCCGCTTATGCCGCTTTCCGCATGAGGACGGCGGTCACATTGTCCGGCCCGCCGGCATCCTTCGCGGCCTCGATCAACTGACGGCAGCTCTCTTCGAGCGGAGTTCCGTTCAGCCCTTGCCGCAGGATCGCCTCCAGTTGCGGGGCCTCGATCACGCCGTGCAGCCCGTCGCTGCAGATCAGCATCAGCGAACCCTTCTTCAGCTCCACCGAGTAGTAATTGACGGTCAGCGGCGCACTCGCCCCGATGGCCATGGTGAGGACGTGCCGCATCGGATGGTTGCGCAGGCTCTCCTCGTCCAGCCCCAGCGGCCGGCCCACTTCGTTCACCCAGGTCTGATCGTCGGTGATGGGGCGGAAGCCGTCTTCGTCCAGGAGGTAGGCGCGGCTGTCGCCCACGCTGGCGATCGAAACGCCGTCTTCGATCTCCAGCGCGGCAACCAGGGTGGTGCCCATGCCCTCCAGGCTCGGATCGCTGTGCGAAGCCTCGCGCACGCGCCGGTTGGCCTCTTCCACGGCCGAAAGCAGCACCTGCGAATCGCGGCGTTGCGCCAGCAATACCATCTCGGCCACCGTATCCACCGCCAGCCGCGAAGCCCGCTCGCCCGCCTTGGCGCCTCCCATGCCGTCCGCCAGCACGTACAGGCCGAGATCCGGTTCGATCAAGCAGTAGTCTTCGTTATTCGACCTGACGCAGCCTTTGTCCGACAACGCGGAGGCTTCCAACATGCCGTACTCTCCTTCGCCCGAGGTTGCGCAGAACCGCAAACGGTATTTTACACAAAAACTCGGGCGGAGCCACCAAGTTTCCTAGTTCCTTGGTACCACATCCTCAGCGCATCGATTTCGCCACCCGCTCCACCGCCGCCATCAAACGCAACGTGTTCTCGCCGTACATCCTGCGGATCTCGGCCGCGCTGTAGCCTTGTTCCAGCAGCGCCCTGGTGAGATTAGGCCACTTGTCCACGCCGTCGAGTCCTTCGGGAGCGCAGCCGATGCCGTCGAAATCGCTGCCCAGCCCCACCGCATCCACGCCGGCAATCTCCACCACGTGGTTGATGTGCTTCACGACGTCGGCGAGCGTGGCGCGCTGGGTCGTAGTGCCTGCCGCGGCGCTGGCCTCCTGCATGGCGCGGCGCAGGCCGTCGGGATCGTTGGCGTATTTCTGCGCGAGCTGATCGCGCAGGGCGCGCCGCTTATCGGCCGTGGCTTCGTCGGCCTTGGCCACGTCGGGATTGAGGAAGTCGCAGGAGAAATTGATTTGCACCACTCCGCCCTTTTTGGCCAGGGCCTGGATCATCTCGTCGGTCATGTTGCGCGGCACCGGGGAAATGGCGCGGCACGAAGAGTGGGATGCGAAGATCGGCGCCTTGCTGGTTTCGAGCGCATCCCAGAATGTCTTGTCGGACACGTGCGAGATGTCCACGATCATGCCCAGCCGGTTCATCTCCGCGACGACTTCCTTGCCGAACGGCGACAGCCCGTTGTTGGGCTTGTTGGCGTCGCCCGAGGAATCGGCCCAATGGTTGCTGTTGGCGTGCGTGAGGGTCATGTACCGCACGCCCTCGTCATAGTAGCGGCGCAGCAGCCGCAAGCTGTCTTCGATGGCGTGGCCGCCTTCGATCCCCAGCAGAGCGGCCATCCTGTGCTGCCGGTGCGCCCGGCGGATGCCGCCGGCAGTGGTGGCGAACACGAAGTCATCGGGGTGTTTCTCGATGATGTCGTGCCGCACCGTATCGATCATTTGCAGCGTGCGATTGGCCGAGTGATTGCCTTCCACGTAGCTGGCCGCCACGTAGACCGCGAAGAACTGCGCTCCCATTCCGCCCTTCTTCATGCGGGGGATGTCGGTCATGTGGTTGGTATTGGGCTGGCCGATGTCGAGTCCCGCCACGGTGGCGCTGGTGACGTCGTTATGGGTGTCGATCAGGATGGCGGACCGGTGTACTCGCGTGACTTCGGCGTCGGTGACCGTGCGGCTGTGGCGGCCGGGGGCCTGGGCGAAGAGCGCCACGGCGGCGGGGAGGGTCGTCAGAATGATAAGGAGGCGGAAAGTTCGGATCATCGGGGAGTGAGTATAGCATCCCCGGGCTTTGGCATGCGGACCAACACCAATAGCCCTAAAGCACTAGTCGCGGATCGCGAGACAGTGCGATTCCGCACGCTCAGTCTGGTAACCCCAAATGGGCGGATTACGCCAAATTGATAGCGACAGAGGCGTACGGATCCTCACAGCCGGTGGACCGTGCCGATGGATTGCAGGAGAAAGCCAATGCACAGGTGTCGATTCGCCATAGCGTGGAGGTTGGTTGCGGTTTGCGCTCTTTTGGGGTCGCTGGCCCTGGCGCAGGAACGCGTCTGCTGGTTGCGCGATGGAAGTTCGCCCTCGCCTTCAATGGTCTACCTGTTGTGCGAACAGGGAATGGTGGTGGTCACGGCCGACGGCGGCGCCACCTGGCAAAACCGCGCTACGGCCGCGACCGGCCACCTGCGGAGCATCGCCTTCCTCGACGCCAACCACGGTTATGCGGTGGGTGATGGCGGGTTGATTCTCGCCACCGAGGACGGCGGCAAGAAATGGGCGGTCCGCAAGACGGGTGTCAAAGACAATCTGGCGGCGTTGCAGTTCGTCGGGCAATCCGGCTGGGCCGTGGGATTCGACGGCGTCATCCTGCATACTTCCGATGGCGGCGTCACCTGGGCTGCCCAGGAGACCGGCACCAAGGAATCGCTGGAGGGCGTTTTCTTTCTGGATGCGGAACGTGGCTGGGCCGTCGGCTGGGCCGGGACGATTATGCGCACCACCAACGGCGGGAAGACCTGGCAGATGGTGAAGGCCGAGGCCGCGCAGTGGTCGTTGACCAGCGTCTTCTTCCGCGATGCCAACAACGGCTGGGCCGTGGGTTTCAGCGGCCAGATCCTGCGAAGCACCGACGGCGGAGCCACCTGGAAGTCCCAACCGAGCCCGGTGCAGGCGTGGCTCTCCTCGATCGCCTTCGACAAATCCAACCGCGGATGGATCACTGCCGATGACAACCTTCTGGTGAGCGACAACGGCGGCGGAAGCTGGCGCGTGGTTGCCGTCGAAAACCGGCTGTTTCTTTCGCAAATGGTCCCCGTGAACGGCGCTCTGTGGGCCGTGGGCCAACTCGGGGTACTGAAGCAGACCGCCGATGTCCTGAAATGGAAAAAGATCGACAGCCTGATCACCGACGATCCTTCGCGCGACATGGCGACCAGCGGCGACGCACCGGCGGCCGGCCATTAAGACGGCCGGGGCCGGCCAGGCCGGTTCCCCTTCCGGCCGAGGCGCGCGACAAGCAATCCGTTACGGAGAACTCCTGAGCACTCCTGGCGCTGTCGAGACGCCGGTGAACATCACCGGCGCCGCGCCTCAAAACATCCGCGGGCGGGATGTGCGCCGTCCCATCAGGATGGCGCTTTGGTTTATAATAAACGAGATCCGAAAATCTAAAACAGAATTCAGGATTCAGGCTTTGGTTAGTCAATTGCCAACGGCTTGGCACCTGGGTTTTGGGTGTTAGCCACCGATGGCAGGACGCCGCAGCGTGCCCTGAATCGCCGTGGCCCCGTGCGCGTGATATGACAATTTATTACGGCAATGCCGACTGGAGGTTGGTGAAATGACGAGAAGGACTAGTTTCGCCCTGACATGGACGATCATAGTGTGCACCCTGCTCTGTTTGAGCGCGGGGAATGCATTCGCCCAGGCAACCGCTGCCGGAACCATCGAGGGCACGATAATCGACCAATCGCAAGGGGTGGTTGCCGGCGCCGAAGTGGTCATTACCAGCAAGGCGACCGGCGAGAGGCGCACCACAAATACGAACGGCGTGGGCGACTACCGGTTCGATCTGCTCCCCGCCGGCACTTACGCGGTCAAGGTATCGAAGGTGGGGTTTGGCGCGCAGGTGCAAAATGTGGATTTGATGGTGGGCCAAACGGTCACGGCCAATGCGACGCTGGTCCCCGGAGCAACTACCGAAGTCGTGGAAATTACCGCTGCCGCTCCGCTGCTGGACATGGGCAAGAGCAGCGTCAGCCAGAACATCACACCGACCGAAGTCCAGGACTTGCCGATGGTGGGACGAGACGTGGCCAATCTGGCTTATCTGGCCCCCGGTGTCAAGTCGGCGGATTCGTACGACCCGACCAAGGCCCGCTATGCGATTCTCTCCGTCAACGGCGCCGGGGGGCGTAACGTCAACGTCACGGTGAACGGGATCGACAACAAGGACAACACCGTCGGCGGTCCGGTCATGCAGCTTCCCCTGGAAGCGGTGCAGGAATTCCAGATCAGCACGCAACGGTTCTCGGCCGAGAACGGCCGGTCGGAAGGCGCGGCCATCAACATGATCACCAAGCAGGGAACCAACCAGTATCATGGGTCCGTCTTCGGCTACTTCCGCGACGCGGCGCTGGACACGGATGAAAAGGTGCCGGATGGCACCGGCGGGTACACCCCGGCGCACCCCGACTACACTCGCCAGCAGTTCGGCGGCTCGGTGGGCGGTCCGTTCAAGAAAGACAAGGTGTTCGGCTTCTTCGGCATCGAGCGTGAGCGCGAGAGCCAATCGCTGGAAGAGACCGGGACCTCCTACAACGAGCTGGTGCTTGCCAAGAATGCCGGGCTGGCGGCCCAGCCCGCCACCTCGATTCCGCGGCCATTCTACGAGACCCGTTACAACGCCCGCATGGATTGGACCATCAACAGCCGCAACAGCGTCTATGCCAGCTACAGCTCGCAGGGGAACAACAGCTTGAACGACCAGTCGACCGGCACCGGCGATCTGACCAACGGCAATTTCACCACCAACCACCTGATCGTGGCCAACGTGACGCTGAACTCGCTGCTTTCGACGACTGCGGTGAACCAGTTGACGGCGGGCTATCAATACTGGAACAACCTGATTGCCAGCAATATCAGCGCGCCGCTGGTGACCTTCCCGGACGCTTCGTTCGGCACCAACACCAACGTTCCGCAGCAATCCTGGCAGAAGAAGTGGCAGTTCCGCGACGACCTTGCCAAGACCATCGGCAAGCACACTCTGAAGTTCGGAGTGGATTTCATCAACACTCCGCAACAGGGCGGCTTCTTCGAGTTCAGCTCGACTCTCGAGATCGATTTTGCGGCCGATCCGAGCGTGATTCTCAACAGCCCAACGGCCTATCCGCAGAAGTTCGCCACCCCCGGCGCTGTCACAAGCATGGCGGAAGCCAACGGCAATCCATACTTCCTGGTGGCAACCAAACAGCTCGGTCTTTATTTTCAGGACGACTGGAAGGTCTCTTCGCGCCTGACCCTGAACCTGGGGCTGCGCTGGGACAAGGACTACAACATGGTTGGCCTGTCGGACGTCAAGAGCAGCCGCACCTACCAGGAACTGGTGGCGCTCAACAGCCCGTTCTCCAATCCGTACGTCAGCAAAGTGCCGCACGACGACAACAAGGATTTCAGTCCGCGCGTGGGCTTCGCCTACGACCTGACCGGCAAGGGCACGCACGTTCTGCGCGGCGGGTTCGGGCTGTACTACGGGAACATCTTCCAGAACATCCCGCTGTTCATGGAACAGATGAGCAACCCGACCATTTTCCAGACGGTGGTCAGCCTGTCCGCTCCCACCGATATCGTCACCGGAACCGGCATTGCCTTGGGGAACTGGCGCTACGGTATCGATCCCATGCCGGTGATTCCGCCTCCTTCGTCGCAACTGGCTTCCGGCAGCGTGGGACGCCTCATGGACCCGAACTATCGGAACCCGGTCACCGAGGAGTTCAACGTCGGCTATAGCTGGTCCGTGGCTCGAAACTCGGTGGTCTCGGCGGAATACACGCACGTTCTCGGCCTGCACGAAAACAAGACGATGAACATCGACCAGAAGGTGCCGGTGAACGGCGTGTGCTGCACGCGTCCGCTGGACCCCTATTTCGCCGTGTCGACGCAGCCGGAACTGGCGAGCGTTCGCGATGAGCAGTCGATCGGCCGTTCGCACTATGACGGCTTCAATTTGGGCTTCCGCCAGCGCATGACTCATCACATTTCGCTGGACGCGAATTACACACTGGCCTGGGCCTATTCTTACGATGGCGGGGGCACCTCGTTCCGCAACTATCCGCGACTCGAGACCAACCCCTTTGCCAGTTATGAATGGGGCCCGAACCCCAACGACGAGCGGCATCACATCACCGTGAGCGGGATCATCGAACTGGGGAAGGGATTCCAGCTCGCCCCGATCATGCAGTTCGGTTCGGCGCGGCCGTATAACCTTACCAACTCTTCGAACACCCTGAATACCGGCGGCGGCACGACGAATGCCGTTGTGGTTCCGACCAGCGCTCCCACGAACTGGTTTGCCTATGCCAGCAGTATCACGGCCGCGCAAAACTGCCTCTATGGATTGAACGGCGTTTCGCAGAGCTGCACCATCGCCGCCTACGATCCGCTCCGCGGAGACCCGTTCTTCGAGCTGGATATGCGGCTGTCCAAGAACGTCAAGATCGGCGAGCGCCTCAGGTTGCAATTTGTCGCGCAGGCGTTCAACCTGACCAACCGCGCCAACTACGGGAGCGACTTCAACGGCAACATCGCCAGCCCGTCGACCTTCGGCCACCCGGCCGGATTCATCAACCCGAGCAGCACGGTGATTCCGCGTTCGCTCTGGAGCGAGTACGGCGTTCGCTTTATGTTCTGAGCGGGGGCCTCTTCCTACCGGAACAGCAACGGCGTATATTCGGCCAGGAACTTCCGCCAGATGGTGTAGTTGTGAACGCCGTCCATGGCGCGGAAGGTGTGCTTGATCTGGTGCGCGGTCAGCAGGTCCGACAGGCTCTTCGACCTGCCGAACAGCGAATCCTGCTGGCCGCACCCGATCCACAGAGCCTTCAGCTTCGCGTTGGCGGCCTGGGGGTCCTTCAGCAAGTCGGCGAAGCGCGTCTCGAAATCGCCCGGAACGGCGCCCGAGAACGACGCCACCGCGCTGAACAGATCGAGGTGTCCCAGGCCGATCCGCAGCGACTGTCCTCCGCCCATCGAAAGTCCCGCGACCGC
>DASQZT010000039.1:0-94861 GCA_035638575.1 Bryobacteraceae bacterium | reverse complement strand
GCGGCTTCCGTTTCGCCGCCCTCCACCTCTTCGTCCCCGGGATGCGTGTACTTGGCCAGCGATTCTCCCGGCAGCACGAAGAAATCGTCCGGCACGCGCACGCGCGGTTCGGCGACGGGGGGTTCGACTGCGGTTGCGCTGCTCTCCTGGGCCACGACTTCCGGCTCGGGCCGCGGACCGGGCGAGTAGAACTTCGATTCGGGCAGGCCGCGTCCCCCGCCCTTCTGGCCGCGGTTTCGCCGTCCCCGGCGTCCCCCACGCCGGTCATCGCGGCGATCATCGCGACGGTCGTCGCGGCGCTCCTCGCGCCGGTACTCGGGAGGGGGCGCCGCGGCGATCACCGGGGGCGCAACCACCGGCGCTTCCGTTTCCGCCGGGCTCTCCTGCTCCACCGCCGGGGCAGGCTCCTCCGATTCGGCGGGCGGACCGGGAGGCATCACCACGACAGGAGCGGCCTGGGGCCGATCCAGCTTGAGGACCTTTTCCTCGACGTTGGTCACGATCTTGTCGTACTCTTCGTTGTCTTCGAAGAAGTCCGACACGTAGAGAAACGCGTCGCGATCCAGGCCGATATCGACAAATGCCGATTGCATGCCCGGCAGCACGCGCGTGACTTTACCTTTGTGGATGCTTCCGGCGAGGGAGTATTCGTTCTCGCGCTGATGATAGACTTCGACTACCTGGTCGTCCTCGACAATCGCCACGCGAGTCTCGTGACGGTTCGACGAGATTACCAACTCCTTGGACATCGACACCTCCCGAGGAGCACGGAGAGGTTCTACTGCGGGAAGATGGGCGCCCTGCGTGGCGTTGGCGCCAACCGTGTTGCCACGGGAGCGAAACGCGCTACCGACAAACTCACGCTGGCCGGAGGCGGAACCAAGTGCGTCAAACACCATCCGGCCGGGAACCGCTCTTCTTGCCCGGGGAGAGCGCCTTCGCGCCACCGTCCCGCGGAATCTCTACAGGCTCCCGATAATCCTGTTTGCGAGCGCCTTCGCGCCGCGGTTGTTACGCGCGGCCAGACGCCCGGTTAGTTTACAAATCTTCTGAGGCGGACGTTATTCACCAGCCCCAAGGCCAAGAAACTCGACCAGACACTCGAACCGCCGGCGCTCATGAAGGGAAGCGGGATACCGGTTACCGGCATCTTGCCCGCCACCATCCCCACATTCACCAGGATGTGGAAAAGGAACAGGCCTGCCACCCCCATGCAGATGTACATACCCACGCGGTCAGGCGCCGTCTGCGCATTCTGGACGATGCGCATGATCATTACGAAATACAACGCCAACAACAGAATCACTCCGACGAACCCATGCTCCTCGGCAAACGCCGAGAAGATGAAGTCCTTGTGCGGCACGGGCAAAAAACGCAGTTGGGTCTGGGTTCCCTTGGTGATACCCTTGCCCCATATCCCGCCTGATCCCACTGCAATCTGAGACTGAATCAGTTGGTAGCCAGTGCCCTGCGGATCCCGGTCGGGATCCATGAAACTCACCAAACGCGCCTTCTGGTAATCCTTCAAGAAATGCACGCTCAACGGAAGCACCAGCACGCTCACAACAGCAATGACGGCCACGTACTTCCAGCGCAGTCCCGCTATAAACGCACCCACGATCAAAACAGCGATGTACGTCAGCGACGTTCCCAGATCCGGCTGTTTCAAAACCAGAAGCGTGGGAATCACCACCAGGCCCGACAGAATCGCCATTTCCCGCATTTCCAACTCGTCCGTTTTCACGTAATCCGTCAGGTAGCGGGCTACCAACAATATTATCACCAGCTTGACGAATTCCGATACCTGCAAGTGGAACCCGCCGGCCAGCGGAATCCAGCGCCGGGAGCCGAACGCCGATTCGCCGAACGCATAGGTCACCAGCAGCGAGACCACGCTTCCGGCAAACAGCAGCGGAACATGGTGCAGCAGCGTGTGATAATCGATCGCCAGGGCCAGCCACATCAGCGCCAGCCCGCCGGCTACGTACAGGATCTGTTTCCACCAGGCGCTGTGGAAGCTGGTATCCATGGTGGCGCTGAAAATCTGGAGAACCCCCACCGCGCACACCGCCAGGGTGATGAGCAGGAGCGGCCAATCGATGTCGCGGAAGGAAAGATAGCGTGCCATATCAATCAGGGGGCGGGGCGGGGGCTCTCCGGCTCACAGCCGCGGGCGCCAGCCCGGCCGGTCCCGGCAGCCCCAATCCGCTCATGGCCGTCAGCTTGCGCTGCTCGGCGTCCTTCTCCTGCTGCAAGGTCACCAGCCGGGTCTTCTTATCGAAGTACGCCTTGATGATGTCTCTCACGATGGGGGCGGCGTATTGTCCGTGCGTTCCGTGCTCGAACAACATCACCACCACGATCTCGGGAGCCGAGCGCGGCGCGAACCCCTCGAACCAGGCGTTCTCCTTCAGCTCTTTTTCCTTGCCGCTCGCTTTCATGTAATCGTAGGAGGCCAGCTGCGCCGTCCCCGTTTTGCCGCACACCTCGACGTTCGGCAAACGCGCCCGCCCGCCAGTTCCCCCGCCCTCGTTCACCACGCCCCACATGCCGTCGATGATGTCTCTCACGTCGTCCTGATTCAGCGCCCAGGTGACCGGCTTGTCGGTATTGTCCAGCGATTTCAGCAGGTGGGGGTGATGCCACGTGCCGCCGATCGCCAGGCCGCCGATGGCGCGCGCCAGTTGCAGCGGGGTGACCGTCAGCGCGCCCTGGCCGATGGCCACCGAGGGAGTTTCGCCCGCCCACCACTTGGTGCGCTGCGTGCGCAACTTCCATTCGGGCGAGGGCATGATGCCCGCCGCCTCGTGCGGCAGGTCGACTCCGGTCAGGTGCCCGAAGCCCACCAGGTCGCCGTAGAACGCGAGGTTGTCGATCCCGGCCTTGTTGCCGATGGTATAGAAGTAGCTGTCGCAGGAGTGCACGATGCCGTTGTGCAGCGAGAGCGTGCCGTGGCCCGTCTTGACCCAGCAGTGCTGGTAACGCCCGTAGAGACTGACTCCGCCCGTGCAGTGCACGGTGAAGTTCTTGTCGATGGTGCCCGACTCCAGCGCCGCCAGCGCGGTAAACGGCTTGAACGTCGAACCCGGCGCCTGCTGCGCCTGGATGGCCTTGTTCATCAGCGGGTGGTCGGGATTGTCGAGCAACTCCTTCCAGTCTTTCGGCTTGATGTGCGCCGAGAACTTGTTGAGATCGAACGTCGGCCGGCTGGCCATGGCCAGGATCTCGCCGGTGCGCGGATCGAGCGCCACCACGGCGCCGTTCTTGTGGTCCACGTGCAATTCCTGCACGGCCCCATCCATGGCCAACTCGGCTACCGCCTGCAAGTCCAGGTCGATGGTGAGCTGCAGATCCTTGCCCGCCACGTAGGGCTTGGTGGCCAGGACCTGCCGGATCTGCCCGCGGTTATCCACCACCACCTGCCGCTGGCCGTCCACGCCGGTCAGCCAGTCGTTGTACTCCTTTTCGATGCCGAACTTGCCGACCACCGCGCCTGGTTCGTACTTGGCGAAATCGGGCGAGTCCAGCTCCGCCTCGCTGACTTCACCGGTGTAACCGATCACGTGCGCCAGCATGCCGTTCTGGGGATACAGCCGCCGTTCCGATTGGGTCAACACCAGCTCCGGAAAGAAGTCGTGATGCGAAGCGACGAAAGCCAGGTCGCCGGGCGACAGCTCTTCCTTGATTACGATGGGCACGTACTTGGGCGCCGACTGGACGCGGCGCACGCGGGCGGCCAAGTCGTCGTAATCCAGATCGAGCCCCTGGGCGATCGGCCTGAGGTGCTCCTCCTTGAGCGATTCGCGCGCCAGGTACAGCATGAACGAGGAGTGGTTGTCCACGATGACGCGCCCGTCGCGGTCCAGGATCCGGCCGCGCGGCGCGATCATCGGCACCGACTTGATACTGTTGGCCTGCGCCCGCTCGTCGTAAAACTGCGGGTTCTGGATCTGCAGCTTCCAGAATCCCGAAATCAGGAAGATGAAGACGGCAACCGTGACGTACTGGAAGACGGCGATCTTGCCCGCCGCGAAATGCGTGTCGTCGCGCAACGGCGGCTTGTCCAGGACTTGTGGTTCCTGTTCGAGATTCGGATCGGCTGGCGGCTGGGTCACGATGCGGAGCTGAGGCTCTATCTTTATTTTAGCGGAATGCCGGGCCTCTCTAAAAGGGCTCCCGACAAAGATTTGACAATTGTTTGATATCCCCAGGCGGAAAGTTGCGCGCCGTAGCGGGCCTGCCAGCCGCCGCCGGCTTCCGATCCCGGGGTGACCAGCACCGCCAGGTAGCGAGGCGGGGCGGCAACAACCTCTTCGGGCAGCAGCGACCGGACCGCGGGATCGACCGGGTTGCCCGCCGCCACAACGTGCCCCGCGAAGTATCCGCCATCGGGAACCGCCAATTCAGCCAGGTCCTTGCCGCGGACCCCCTGAATCGCCGGCTTCAGATCGTTCCAATAAGTCGTCCATTGCGACCGGTTCAGCTCCACCACAAACGGCCCGCCGATGAAAACCAGCAGAGCCGCGACCGTGAAGAAGCGGTTCTTGAAAATGACAAGCAAGACCAACGCGAGTCCGGCGACGGCGATCAGCAGCATCGGCGGGTAGCTCTCCTTGCCGTATAAGATGGCCAGCCGGCTGACCGCATTGACGGCCACCAGCCCCGCTGCCAGCCAGACGAACCGGCCCATCAGAGCCACCAGAAACAGCTCACTGACCGCCAGCACGCCGTCCACGTACCGCACGCTGTTCAGGCTGTTCAGAATGAAGCCGAGATCCCCCGGCGCGGCACAGGCGCTGTAGACCGAGCGGAAGTACAGCAACCATCCGCAGAGAATGCAGAATGCCACCATGCCGCAGGCGTTCCTGCCGGCGTGCCAACACTTCCACGCACCCGCAACGAGCGCCCCGGCGAGAATCGCGGGAAACAGCAGACCCGCGGGCGATACCCCACCCGCCGGCAGGAACAGGGCCCGCCACAAGCGAGCGTCATGCAAGTTATACAGAATCGAGCTGTAAGAAAGGTCGGCCGTGCCCGGCAGATGGATGAACCCGAGATTGATTTGAAAGGGATAGAAAGGGCTGCCGTAGAGAAGGAAATTATGCAGATAATAATGACCGCTGGTGGCCAGCAAAAACAGCGGGACGCCGATTGCCACCGCCAGCCGCCGTCCCGCCCCGCGCCACAAGACCACCGCGGCCGCGATGACCGCAAAGAAGATCCCGGTGTACTTCACGGCGGCGAAAGCCGCGCCGAAAGACAGCAGGACGACATCCGCCGCCCGCAGCTTTCCACGCACCGCGCGAACCATCACCAGCGTCAGCAGCACGAATCCCACGCCGTGCAGAACGTCGTTCTTCAGGGTAGGCACCCCGGAGTATTCGTACCAGTAGTGGCGCATCAGGAGGCTGCCGAACACGGTGACGGACAGCAGCGTCCGCCCGATGCCGAGTTCCCTGCCCACCAGCCACGCCGCCAGGCCGAGCAGCACCACGGCCTTCAAGGCCAGCGGGGGAAAGAACAGGTCGACGCGCGTGACGGTCCACGCCGGCAGAAACGACAGCTCCCAGAATGCCACGTAATTTGTGGCGAACACGTAGGGGGTGGCGCGGTTGGCCATCCACTCGATGAGGTAGTGCAGGTAGTTGATGGAATCGATCTCTTCGACCGGGCGGAACGAAAGCAGCATCAGAGGCGCGGCGAGCGCACCCAGAATCGGAACCACGCCCAGGCCCTTGCCCGGGATGGCGGGAAACCTGCGGACGCCCAGCACCGCCAAACCGCAAACCGCCGCCGCCACCCAATACGCCGCCTGCGAATTGATCCGCGCAAAGGAGAACGCCGCCGCTATGGACGATTCGAGAGTCACCTCGATGGCCAGCACGGCCAGCCACTCCTCCGCCGCGTTCTCCCACTCGAGGAAGCGCGCCAGCCGGATGCTCGCCGCGAAAAGCGCCGCCTCCCAGCCCGCGAAGCGCAGCATCGCGATCAGAATGGCACCCGGCGTCATGGCTCAATACCGCGAAGCCAGGATCGCCACCACGGCGCCCAGGTAGAGTATGGCGTCGATCTGCAGCGCCCGGTCCCGCAGGAAGATGTCTTCCGGGCTGCCGCCGGCGCCGCGCTCGTACACCAGGTACAGGTAGCGGAACACGCCGTAGAGGAAAAAGGGCAGCGTGCCCACCAGCGCTTCGCTGTGCTCGGATTGAAAGGTGTACAGCGCGTAGCTGATGATGCCCGCGCCGGTGACGATGGAGATGAGCTGGTCGAGAAACCGCACGCTGTAGCCGCCGAGCGCCGGGCGATGGTTCAGCGCCAGGCCCTCCAGGTTCACCAATTCCGCGCGCCGCTTGAGCAGCGCGAGCGAAAGCGCCAGCAGCAGCGACACCACGAACAGCCACGGCGAAACGCGAACGGGGATGGCGTAGGCGCCCGCCACCGGCCGCATCACGAAGCCGGCGGAGACCAGCAGCACGTCGAGCACGGGCTCCTTGCGCAGCCCCAGCGAGTATCCGAGATTGCACGCGCCGTACGCCGCGAGAATCAGCAGCACTTTCCAACCCAGCACCGCGCCCAGGGCCAGCCCACCCAGGGCGAGCGCCGCGCCGAAACCCACGGCTGCCGGAACCCCGAGCGCCCCGGCGGCAATCGGGCGCAGTTTCTTGGCGGGGTGCGCCCGGTCGTACTCGCGGTCGGCGATATCGTTCAGCAAATACACCGCGCCGGCCATGAGCGAGAATGCCAGCGCCGCCAGGGCGCTGTGCTGCACCGCTTTCGGCGACTCGAACGTGCTCGAGGAGATCAGCGGAACGAACACCAGCCCATTCTTGATCCATTGCCGCGGGCGGCACGAGATCCAAAGCGCGCGAGCTCCGCTCACGCCAACTCCCGCAGCTTATCCAGGAAGTGGAACAGCGCAATGCCCACCACGGCATTCAGCGCGCCGATCAGGATGGTTTTTTGAATCTCGATGGCAAATTGCTGGCCCAGGAGCGCGTGGGCCAGCACCCAGTACATGGACTGGTGAAACAGATAAAAGAAGAAGGCGAGCAGCAGGCGGATCAGGGGATGGTCGACATCCAGCCGCAGGCCCACGGAGGCGGCAAAATATCCCACCAGGGTGTTGACGATTCCGAGCATGCCCAGCGGGTTCTTGGAGAGCGAGTCTTGCGCCAGCCCCACCGCCGCGCCCACCAGGAGGCCGCTCATCGGGCTGCGGCGCATGAGCGCGAAGTAGACCACCACCAGCAGCGGCAGTTCCACAAAACCGAGGAACTGGAAGAACAGCGGAACGTACACCTGGAACAGAATGGCGGCCAGCGGCACGGCCAGCATGACCCACGCGCGGAATCGGGAAACCTGTCCCTCGCGCTGGCTGCTGAGGAGGATGCGCTGGCTCGAATAACTCATCAGCGGGGAGGGCCTCCCGGAGCACCGGCCGCCTGATTGGACTTGCGTCCCGCCTCGGGCCGCGCGGTTTCCGGGTTGCGCCCACCGGGTCCACGGCCAGGCCCGGTTCCGGTAGCCCCGGTCGCACCTTTGGGACCCGGAACCCCCGGCAGCGGACCCCTGGCCCCCGGCCCCGGGTTCGCCGGCACCTGGTTCGGCAACCTGGTGAAGTCGGGCGGCTTCGAGCCCACGCCTCCCTCTCCGTAATTGTGCCCCTGGGCGTCCCCCACCGCTTTGTAGATGGCGCGCAACTTGTCCGCCTCCGTCCCAGCCGCGGGCCCCGGCGCGGGGGCCGGCACGGCATTCCCCTGGCCGCCGGTGTCCGGCAGCGGAGGCGCGATATACACCGGCTGGCTCGTGGCGGGCACATCCGGGATTTCCTGATGCACTCCCTGCACCAGGATCATCACATCTTCCACCCCGCGTTGCACGCCGCTGGGCTCCACCAGAATCTCCTGGAACGGTTGCGTGGCCTTGACGGACTTCACCACTCCCACCGGAAATCCGCGCGGGAACAGGCGGTCGTCGCCCGAGGTGTAGAGCCACTCGCCGACCTCGATTTTCTGTTCGACGGGGACATAATCCAATTTGCACATGGGCCGGCCTTCGCCCTTCAAGGTTCCGCGCGCCAGGTTCTTTTGCGAGACCACGCCGGCGGCGAAATCCGGGTCGGTGACCAGCAGGACCTGGGAAGCCGTGGGATACGCCGCGATCACCTTCCCCACGATGCCGTCGGGGGTCACCACGCCCATGCCGCGCATGACGCCCGCAACCGTTCCGCGGTCCACAAACACCACCTTGGAATTGGATCCCGCGCCGATGGCGATGACCGTAGCCGCCACCATCTTCGAAGCCGTGCGCGCCCCAAACACCTCCAGAGCCTTGGCCCGGTCCGCGCGGGTGATTTCGTTTGTCAGGAAAATGTTGTCGAGCTTGAGGCGGCCGTTCTCCTCGCGCAGGCGCCGGTTCTCCGCATCGGAGTTTTTCAGCAGGATGTAGTTGCGGGCGAACCCCAGCCCGCCTCCGCGCAGATTCTCGAGCAGGCGGGCCAGGGGCGTCACCGCCGTCACGGTCCACACCCGGATCAACCGCACATCCTGGTCGCTCTTCACCTGAAAGGCCAACAGGAGGAGCTGCGCGAAGATCACCAGCAGCAGAACCGTGATGTTCCGGTACCGGTTGAGAAACCCTTCCATACGGCCGGGCCGCCTTCCGTCTTCAGTCTATCGAAATCTTGCGCAGCAGCCGGAAATCGCTCAGCATGCGGCCGGTTCCCAGAACCACCGACGCCAGAGGGTCGTCGGCGATGGAGACCGGCAGCCCAGTCTCTTCGCGGATGCGCTTGTCGAGATTCTTCAACAGCGCGCCGCCGCCGGTGAGCACGATGCCGCGGTCGCTGATGTCCGCGCTCAGCTCCGGCGGGGTGCGCTCCAACGCCACGCGGATGGCGTTTACGATGGTCGCCACGCATTCCGAAAGCGATTCGCGGATCTCGGCGTCGTTGATGGTAAGGGTTCGCGGCACGCCCTCGATAAGGTTGCGTCCCTTGACCTCCATGGTCAGGGGCTTGTCCAGGGGAAACGCCGAGCCGATCTCCATCTTGATGGCCTCGGCCGTACGCTCGCCGATGAGCAGGTTGTACTTGCGCTTGAGATACTGCATCACGGCTTCGTCCATCTCGTTGCCCGCCACGCGGACGGAGCGAGAATACACGATGCCCGAAAGCGAGATCACGGCCACGTCGGTGGTTCCGCCGCCGATATCCACCACCATGTTTCCTGAGGGCTCGGTGATGGGGAGGCCGGCGCCGATGGCCGCCACCATGGCCTGCTCCACCAGGTGAACCTCGCTGGCCTTGGCCCGATACGCCGAGTCCATCACGGCGCGCTTTTCGACTTGTGTGATTTCGCTCGGAACTCCGATGACGATGCGCGGATGGACCAGCATCTTCCGCCCGTGCGCCTTCTGAATGAAGTAGTTCAGCATGCGCTCGGTGACTTTGAAATCGGCGATCACGCCGTCCTTCATGGGCTTGATGGCCACGATGTTGCCGGGCGTGCGGCCCAGCATTTCTTTGGCCTCTTTGCCGACGGCTTCCACTTCGCCGGTGTTCTTGTTGATGGCTACGATGGATGGTTCGTTAACAACAATACCCTTGCCCTTGGCATACACGAGCGTGTTGGCCGTGCCCAGGTCGATGGCAAGGTCGGAGGAAAACAAGCTGAAAAGAGAGCGTAAATTCATTTAAGGTGATTGACTTCGGATAAGGACACGCCAACGCCGCCGGAGCGGATGTCCTCTCGAATGGTAGCACACTGCCGGACCCGAATCGCTGGTCGCGGCGCACAAAAAGCGAACGGCGCCGCCCGTCTCCGGGTGGCGCCGTTGCTTCCTCCGGCTGTCAACTTAAAAGGGCCGGCGGTCACGTTCCGCTCAGTCGCCCTTTTTCATGGCGCATCACGACGGCCGCAATACGGGTCCGGATGCGGGCTCGGCCCGGTACGTCCGGGCGGGCATCACCAGGCCCGACACCTGAAACGCGAGCGGGATGTCGGCGTTCAGCGTTTCCGCTTTCGTCGTCGCCGCAACCTACGTTCGGGCCCGCTCTCAACGTTCCCGAGCCGGCGGGATAAAGTGCATCTGGCGTGCCAGCCCGTTCCGCACATGCAAGTTGCTGAAAGCACGCACGGCCGCCCTTCTTGGTGAACAGGCCGGTTCATTCCGCGGGAACCATTCGGTTCAGGGTGCCGGCAGCGCCCAAAAACACAAACGGCGCCAACCGTTTCCGGCTGGCGCCGCTTCTTCCCAATCAGTTTTCCCCAAAAGAGAGCCGCCGATGGCACTCGGCCTATTCGCCATTGTCCGGCCGCATGATCACGACCGCGATTCGCGTCCCCATCTCCACGGTCCTGGGATGGCTCAATCCGTAGGCGAAAACGCTTGTGCCGTCCCACATGCCGGTCAGCGAGCAAACGCTGGTGCCGCATTCGAAGGCCAGCCGCGCCCGGCCGTCCTCTCTCCATTGCCGGCCGGCGTCGGCGGTGGACGTCTTGATCGCCAGGGCCGAATATCTGTTATCGACGCCACGGAACAAGACCGTGCGGTCGGACTGGATCCGGCTGTAGTCCACCTGGTATGTCCCGGCGGGCATCACCTTGCCCGACACCTGAAACGCGAACGGGATGTCGGCCTTCAGCGTTTGCGCCGAAACAGCGCCGGCCGTCACCACCAGAGCGGCCGCCGCGACCATCAAGTTCTTCGTAAAGTTCGTCATCGTCGCACCCTCAAAAACCAATCGGCGCCGCCCGATTTCCGGATGGCGCCGGTGTTCCTCCGATTAGTTGTTGTCCCGTTACCCGCTTTCGTTACAGCGGCGATTAATCACCCTTGTCAGGCCGCATTAAGACGACGGCGATGTGAGTTTCCATATCCACGGTTTTCGGACGGCTCATGCCGTACGCCGGATTCCCGGTGCCGTCCCAGGCTTCGATCAACGCGCAACCGCTCGCGCCGCACTCGAATGCCAGTCTCGGGCTGCCGTCCAGTTTCCACTCCTTCCTCGCGTCGTGCTTGTTTCTGGGCATGACCACCGCCGACCCGCCACCCTTGTCCGTGAAGCGGAGAACCCCCGTGGAGCTGACGGCGATATTGCTGACCAGGTAGGTCCCCGCCGGCATCGTCTTGCCTCCGACTTGAAACGCAAACGGGATGTCCGCCTTCAGCGATTCAGCCGATGCAGCACCGGCCGCCACTACCAGAGCGGCCGCCCCGACTATCAGGTTCTTCGTAAAGTTCGTCATCGTCGCACCCTCCATCGGGTCCGCTGTCACGTTCCCGAGTCGGTTGGATAGGAGCAGTTGACGCGTCAACGCATTCCACACCCGTAAAGCATTGCAAATGCGTGCGGGGCCTCATCCAGGTGAACCGGCCGGTTCACCCGGGGCGAACCGAGCGGTTACAATCGAACAACATGGAGGCTGAACTGATCGTTGTTGGCGGACCGCTGCTGGGCGCCAGCTTTCCGCTGGGATTGGCCGAGCTGCGCATCGGGCGCGCTCCGTCGTCCGACATCCAGCTCACCGAGCCCGAGGTCGCCTGGGAGCACTGCATCATCCGCGCCCGCGAGGGCCGCTACCAGGTGGTGGACCGCCGCAGCGGCGCCGGCACGTATGTAAACGGAATGCGCACGGTGGAGCACTGTCTCGAGCCCGGCGACCAGGTCAGCATCGGCGAGACGGTTCTGATCTACCGCGAAGACACACCGCCGGCCGCCGAGGATGCGTCGCAGCACACCCTGTTGCGCGCGTGTTCGCTCCTGTTTCTGTTCCGCGCGCTGGCCACCTCGCAGAGCGGCCAGATCCGGAGCGCGCTGGAGGCCCCGTTGCTGCGCCTGATCGCCGACCTGGTACCGTGCTCGGGCGGCGCCATCCTGCTGGGCCGCGACGAGGACGAGATCCGTGCCGCCGCAGCCGGGTCGCCCTCCGGGTCCGCCGCGCCCTGCGATCTCGAGGCCTTAGCCGCGCAAACCGCCCGCGAAGGCAGCGTGGTGCGGCCTTCCGAGCGCGTGGTGGCGCTGGCGCTTTACATGCGCGGAGATCTCGCCGGCATCCTGGCCGCCTGGTTTCCCCCGGAAGCTGCCGCCAGCCTGAATTACGCCCGCGAGACTCTGAGCGCGATCGCCACGCTGGGGGCCGCGGCGCTCGAAACCGTGCGCGACATCGAACGCCTCCAGGCGGAAAACGCGCAACTCCTGGACCGCCTGGGCGCCGGCGATACAGGCATCGTGGGCGACAGCCCGGCCATCAGGAAACTCCTCCAGATGATCGAGCGGGTGGCGCCGCTGGACACTTCCGTTCTGATCCTGGGCGAGAGCGGAACCGGGAAGGAACTGGTGGCGCGAGCCCTGCACCGGCAGAGCGCGCGCGCCTCGAAACCTTTCGTGGCGATCAACTGCGCCGCCATCACCGAGACGCTTCTCGAAAGCGAGCTGTTCGGGCACGAGAAGGGCGCGTTCACTGGCGCGGTCGTCCAGAAAAAGGGCAAGCTCGAAATCGGCGAGGGCGGCACGGTGTTTCTGGACGAAATCGGCGAGCTGGCGCAGCCGCTCCAGGCCAAGCTGCTGCGGGTTCTCCAGCAGCGCGAATTCGAGCGCGTGGGCGGGACCCGGACGCACAAGCTGAACGTCCGCATGATCGCGGCCACCAACCGCGACCTGGCCGCCGAAGCCCGCCGCGGCGCTTTCCGCGAGGACCTGTACCACCGCCTCAACGTAGTTTCCCTCCGCGTGCCGCCGCTGCGCGAGCACCCCGCCGATATCCCGGCGCTGAGCCGTTACTTCCTGCAGCGCTCGGCCGCGCAGTGCCGCCGCCGCGTGAACGCCATCGCGCCCGAAACCGAGCGGCACCTGGCGCAATACTCGTGGCCCGGTAACATCCGCGAGCTGGAAAACGCCATCGAGCGCGCCGTGGTGCTGGGCCAATCCGAGACCCTGCTGCCGGAAGATCTTCCCGAGACGATTCTCGAATCGGCCGGCGTGCCGGAAGTTCCCGGCGGCCTGAACTCCTCGATGCTGGAAGCCAAGCGCCAACGCATCCTGAACGCCTGGCGCGAAGCGGGAGGCGATCACAACGCGGCTGCCGCGCGCCTGAACATACATCCCAATTCGCTGCGCCGCATGATCCGCATGCTGAACCTTCGCGACGTGCTGGGATAGCGCGGCCGCTACCCCTCGTCCGCCGTGAAGTACGCGCAATCCGGGTGGTGGAAGACCAGTGCGCTGACGCTGGCCTCGGGTTCCATCATCATGCCCTCGGTGAGCCGCACACCGATCTCCTCGGGCCGCAGCAGTTTCCAGAGGCCCTGCTGATCGTCCAGATCAGGACATGCCGGATAGCCGAAGCTGTAGCGCTTGCCGCGATACTTCGAAGTGAAGCGGTCGTGCATGGTGGTGGTGGGAGGATCGGGGAAGCCCCAATCCTCGCGGATGCGCCGGTGCAGCCACTCGGAGGCGCCTTCGGCCGTTTCGATGGCCAGGGCTTGAATGGCGTGCGCTTTGAAAAACTCGCCGGCCTGCTTCCATTCCTCGCTCCGCTCGCGGATGCACGCGCCGGCCGTCACCACGAACAGCGCCAGGTGGTCGCGCCGGCCCTCTTCGGCGTCGAGGATGTAGTCGCTCAGGCACAGCCCGTTTTCGCGGCGCTGGCGCCCGAATCGGAACGTGTGCAGGGGAGCGGCCGCACCCGGACCGAAGAGGTGAATCGAGTTGCCGTCGCGCTCCGCCTCGAAGAACTGCCACACCACCTTGACCTTCATGAAGCGCGCGGCCTCGTGCTTCACCTCCTCCACGTTGTGGAACAGTTCCAGCGCGAGCGAATCGTGCTCCACCAGGGCCTTTTCAAAATTGCCTTTGAACCCCAGGTGCCGCCCGTAGAGCATGAACGGATTGACATAACTCCAGACCTCGGCCAGGTGCGGCACGTCCCGCACCTTGCGTTCCAGGTAAGGCGCCGCGGGAATCGGCAAATCGATGCGAACCTTATTGCTGCGCCGGGTGGTCACCCGCCCCGGCGCCTCCGACACCGCTTCCGGCGCGGCCACGACTGCCACGGCCCGGTGGCTCTCCAGCACCGCCGCGCGCTCCGCCGGGTCCATGATGCGATTCATCAGGCTGAGCCCGGTCATGGCGTCCTTGGCGTAACACACCGCCTCGCCGTAGGCCGGCGCGATCTTCGTGCGTGTGAACTTTTCGGAGAGCGCCGCGCCGCCCACCAGCAGCGGCGCGGAGATGCCGGCGGCCTTCAGGTCCGTGGCCGTGATCACCATCTGCTGCGTGCTCTTCACCAGCAGGCCCGAAAGCCCGATGGCGTCCGGCTGGTGCTCGTGCCAGGCGCGAATGAGCACCTCGGGCGGGACCTTGATTCCCAGGTTGATCACCCGGTAGCCGTTGTTGGCCAGGATGATCTCCACCAGGTTCTTGCCGATGTCGTGCACGTCGCCCTTCACCGTGGCGAGGAGGACCTTTCCGCGCGATGCCGATTCGGCCTTCTCCATGAACTGCTCGAGGTAGCTCACCGCGGCCTTCATGGCCTCGGCGGATTGCAGCACTTCGGCCACGATCAGCTCGTTGTTGTTGAACAGGCGGCCCACCTCGGCCATGCCGGCCATCAGCGGCCCGTTGATGATGTCGAGCGGCGCAGCGCCTTCGTGCAGCTTGCGCTCCAGGTCGGGCACCAGCCCGTCCTTGGTGCCCTCGATGATGTAGTTGGCCAGGCGCTGGTCGAGCGGCAGGTCCTCGGCGCGCTGCTTCACGCGCTTGCCGGTCTTGCGGAAGTGCTCCGTAATGGCGGCGATGTGCCACTGGTTGATGGCCGCCTTCTGCGCGGCGGTCTGCTGCCGCCAGTCCTCGGGAGCGGTGCGCAGCGACTCATCCCCGGCATCCACGGGAGGCGAATTGAAGAGCAGGCTCTCCGCCAGCCTGCGCTCCAGTTCGGGGATCGAGGCGAAGCGCTCCAGCTTTTCGGCGTTGACGATCGCCAGGTCGAGCCCCGCCTTGGTGCAGTAGTACAGGAAGACCGAGTTCACCACTTCGCGCGCGGCCGCCGGGAGGCCGAACGAGATGTTCGAGATGCCCAGCACGGTCTTGGCCAGCGGCAACTTCTCTTTCACCAGCCGAATGCCTTCGATGGTCTCCACCGCCGCGCCGATGTAATTGGCGTCGCCGGTGGCGCAGGGGAACACCAATGGGTCGAAGATGATGTCCTCCGGCTGGATGCCGTATTTTTCTGTGAGCAGTCCGTATGATCGCTGGGCCACCGCCAGCTTGCGCTCGCGCGTGAAGGCCTGCGCCTGCAGCTTGTCTTCGTCGATCGACCCCACCACCAGGGCCGCGCCGTAGCGCCTGGCGACCGGGCACATGCGCTCGAACTTCTCCGCGCCGTCCTCCAGGTTGATGGAGTTGATGATGCTCTTGCCCTGGCAATAGGTCAGCGCCAACTCGACGGCGCTGGGGTCCGTGGTGTCGATCATCACCGGCGCTTTGATCTTGCGCATCAGCTTGTCGTAGAACGGCGGGATGTCCTGGATCTCCTCGCGGTCGGTGCTTTGCAGGCACACATCCACCACGT
Organism: Bryobacteraceae bacterium; assembly: GCA_035638575.1. Lineage (GTDB taxonomy): Bacteria > Acidobacteriota > Terriglobia > Bryobacterales > Bryobacteraceae > DASQZT01. The sequence goes on along the minus strand of DASQZT010000039.1, from coordinate 79,289 downwards.
GCGCGCCGTTCTTCACCTGCCAGCGCGCGATCTCGGTGGCCTCCTCCCACTTTTCTTCGGCCACCATGTTCTTGAAGAGGCGCGAGCCGATCACGTTGGTCCGCTCGCCCACGATCAGCGGCCGGTTGCTCTCCTCGGCCTCCACCAGCTCGATGCCCGAGTAGTAGGCGCGGTGCGAGCGCCCCGGCACGGGACGCGGCCGCTTTCCTTCCGCCATCTGCGCGATAGCCCGTACGTGCGCGTCGGTGGTGCCGCAGCAGCCGCCGACGATGTTCAGCCAGCCGTTCTCGACGAACCGTTCAAGCTGCGCGGCAAGCGACGCCGGGGTCTCGTGGTACTTGCCTTCCTCGTTGGGCAGGCCGGCATTGGGATAGCACGAGACGCGGTACGGGCTCATCTCGCTGATGGTGCGGATGTGGTCCGTCATGAATTCCGGGCCGGTGGCGCAGTTCAGCCCGATGGAAAGCAGGTCGGCGTGGGCGATCGACGCGCAGAACGCGTCCGCCGCCTGGCCGGCGAGCATGGTGCCCGACGCTTCGATGGTGCCCGAGACCATGGCCGGAATCCGCTGCCCAGTCTCGCGCCGCAACCGGCCGATGGCGAGCAGCGCGGCTTTCACGTTGCGGGTGTCCTGGCAGGTCTCGACCAGCAGCACGTCGGCGCCGCCTTCCACCAACGCCTTGGCCTGGCGGTAGAAGAAATCCGTCAACTGCGGAAACGTCACGCCGCCGGTGACCGTGATGGCCTTGGTGGTCGGCCCCATGGAACCCGCGACAAACCGCGGACGCGCCGTGGTGGAGAACTCCGCCGCCGCCTGCCGCGCCAGTTGCGCCGCGCGGAAGTTCAGATCGTACGCTTCGTTTTCCAATCCGTACTCGGCGAGCACGAGCGCGGTGCCGCCGAAAGTGTTGGTCTCGACCATGTCCGAGCCGGCCGCGAAATACGAGCGGTGGATGTCGAGAACCACATCCGGCCGCGTGCGATTGAGGTTCTCGTTGCAGCCGTCGAGCGCGGCTCCGCCGAAGTCTTCGGGGTTGAGGTTGCGCTGTTGCAACATAGTCCCCATGGCCCCGTCGAGGACGAGGACACGCTGGTCGAGAATGTCGGCGAGCGCCTTTTGACGCTCTTCTGGTGTAGTCATGGGGAGTGCTCTTTCAATGGTAACAAAGCGTCGAAACGCCCCACCTGCCAGGTAGCGGCCGGAAGTGCGTTGATTGTCCCTGGTGGCGCCCGGTGTCCTTCCTCCCGAGAAGGTGGCCGATCCCGATCGCAATCGCCGCTTTACGCAGGAGGCCAAGGCGGCCTCGGCGTTGAATCGTGGCCATATTCTTGGAGACGGATCGGTTTCTGTCGCCTGACGCCCCGGCAAGGAAGCCCAACCTGGCGGTGCAGTCGGTGTCGTTCCCTTCCGGCGAGTGTCCGGAAATGGGACTAGGTTCGTTTGGCACACCGGGGTTTGGCGCGGGGGGAGAGGGTGAGGCAGCGCGCAGGAGGACCAGGTTGTGCAAGGCGCGCTGATACATGAGGTGCAGGCGGGTCTCGTAGCGGTGCATGAGGCCGAGGGTGGGAGACTGCCATTTCTTCGACCATGCCCAATTCCACGCCATCGGCGGGCTGGAGGCGTTCGACGTGGTCAGAGAAGAGTGTCGAGAAGGCTTCGGGCGACTCGTCTTTTAAGACGATGACTGGGTTTTGAAGGGAAAACACGGGGGGCGGGCGGAAGGGAACTTTCAGGAGAGATCCGGCATTTCCCTTAGGCTGAAAGTGATTGAAAATAAGATGCTTTTCCTCGCTGAGCCGCGGAGTGTCCGTTCCAAAAAGAGCGCGCCTCTCGCGAGGGAAGCCGGCGTTATCGGCCCTGGGGTCGAGTTTCCGGATCTAGGCGTTTTACGTCAGCTTGGCACCGCTCAGCCCGTTTCCGTCACCCCGCCGCCTGCTGATAGCTCCAGACTGGCCCGAGCAGAGCACTCAGCTCATGCGAGATTTCCAGGGGGTCCGAGTGCGTTGGGCTTTAGCCTTTGGAACTGGTCGCGGCATCGGCGGACTGGGAAGCGCGGATACGGTCGTAGACCTGATCGAGCATCCAGTTTTGGATGACGCCGCGGACCTCGGGGTTCTCGAAGAAGAGACCGGCCTGGCCGCCGTTGCGGTCCATTCGGCCGACCACCAGCTCTTCGAGCTGCTGGAACAGAGCATAGGCGAAATCGTCACGGGTGTTGGCGGCGCCGGCCTGCTGCAAGTTCCGGTTGGCAACGGCGTCATCGCGGACCTGTTCCCAGAAAAGCTCGTCGGTGGCGGTGAAGTTGGTGCCAAAGCGCTCGTTCAGGACCTGAACCACCTGCGAGAGAGGCACCTGCTCATCCTCGTTGCGGCCGGTGCCGACTTCGGATGGCGCGGACAGGCTGCCACCGGTTCCCGCTTCCAGCACGATTCGACCTTCGCTGATCTTCTGGAGACGGTAGTACTTCAGGCGCACGTCTTTATCCAGGTTGATAGGGTCGTGTGGGTTCGGGCTGCCCAGCTTCTCATCCAGGAAACGGAGGTACGCGTCGAATTTTTCCAGGCTCGAATCGTCGTAGGGGATGACCTGCGAGAGGAACGTATACAGGCGACTGAACGCCTGCATGCGCGCGCGGAGATCGAGCTTTGCCTGTTCCCCGGCATCCTCATAGCGGGTGACGGCTTTGTCCATGATGGAATTGAGGAGCGCGTGGTCCGTCTGGGTCTGCTTGCGGCGGTTCTTGAAGAACACGGCGGCGAACTGTTCGACTTCGATTTCGAAAACGATGTGCAGGGCATAGATGGCGGCGCGGAGATGGTATAGCTGGCGCGGGTCGGCCTGTTCGCTGACGGTGGCGTGTTCGTAGTACGGCTGGAAAGCCTGCTGGATCCCTTCCGCGTCATTGACGAAATCGAGCACGAAGGTGTCGGTTTTGCCGGGATAGATGCGGTTGAGCCGCGACAGCGTTTGCACGGCTTGCACGTCGGCGAGGCGCTTGTCGACGTACATGGTGTGGAGCAGCGGCTGGTCGAATCCGGTCTGGTATTTGTCGGCGGCGATGAGCACCTGGTATTCGGGCTTGGAGAACTCTTCAGGCAGCTTCTTTTCGGAGATCCTGCCGCCGTTCATGCCGACTTCGGTGAACTCGCTATCCGGCAGATCGGGATCGACGACGGTTCCGGAGAAGGCGACGAGCGTGTGGATGTTGGCGTAGCCTTTCTCCTGGATGTACTTGTCGAAGGCCTGCTTATAGCGCACGGCGTGCAGCCGGGAGCCGGTAACCAGCATGGCCTTGGCACGACCGCCGATCCTGTGGGCGGTGTATTTGCGGAAGTGCTCGACGATGACTTCGGTTTTCTGGGCGATGTTGTGGGGGTGGAGCGACATGAAGCGCGCGAGGGCTTTGGCGGCCCGCTTGCGCTCGACTTCCGGATCGTTTTCGACGGACTGGACGAGCTTGTAGTAGGTCTTGTAGGTGGTGTAGTTCTTGAGCACGTCGAGGATGAAGCCTTCCTCGATGGCCTGGCGCATGGAATAGAGGTGGAACGGCTCGGGCTTGCCATCGGGACCGGGGCGGCCGAACAGCACCTTGGTTTTGTACTTGGGCGTCGCGGTGAAGGCAAAGAAACTGATGTTGGGCTGGTGCTTGCGGGCCTTCACGCAGCGGATGATCTCCTCTTCGTAGTCGGGGAGTTGTTCCTCTTCGGCGCGCTTGCGGGCTTCCTCGCGGATGTGGGGGGCGGCGAGAACGGCCTTCATTTTGACGGCTTCCTGCCCCGATTGCGAACTGTGAGCCTCGTCCACGATGACGGCATAGCGGCGGTCCGGAAGTTCGCCGATGTGGCCGGTGACGAAGGGGAACTTTTGCAAGATGGTAATGACGATGGGGACGCCGGTTTTGAGTGCGAGGGCAAGCTGCTGCGCGTTCTCATCGATCTTCTGGACCACGCCCTGTTTGTGCTCGAACTGGTAGATGGTGTCCTGTAACTGCCTGTCGAGCACGAGGCGGTCGGTGATGACGATGACGGAATCGAAAACCTTGCGGTCCTGGTCATCATGGAGGGTAGAGAGGTGATGGGCCAGCCAGGCGATGGAATTGCTTTTGCCGCTGCCGGCGGAGTGCTGGATGAGGTATTGATGGCCGGGACCGCTGGCACAGGCATCGGCGATGAGCTTGCGGACGGCATCGACCTGATGGAAGCGCGGAAAGATGAGAGCTTCCTTGCGAACCTTCTTGCCGTGTTCGATTTTTTCGATGACTTCGAGGTGGAGAAAGCGGCCCAGGAGATCCATCCAGCTATCACGCGCCCAGATGCGCTCCCAGAGGTATGCCGTTCTGTAGCCGTCGGGATTTTCCGGGTTGCCGGCGGCCGTGCCGTCACCGAGGTTGAAGGGAAGGAAGGCGGTTTCGGCACCGGCAAGGCGGGTGGTCATATAGACCTCGTCGGTATCGACGGCGAAGTGGACAAGGGTGCGCTTCTTGAAGGCGAAGATCTTTTCGCGCGGGTCGCGATCGGTTCGGTACTGATGTTTGGCGTGCTCGACGGTTTGGGAAGTGAACTGATTTTTGAGCTCTGCGGTGGCGACGGGGATGCCATTGACGCCGAGGACGAGGTCGAGCGACTTGTTGTGCCCGGCGCTGTAGTAAAGCTGACGGGTGACGGTGAGGCGGTTTGAGTTATAGTCTTTCTCCGCGTCGGGATTCATGCGGTGCGCGGGACGGAAGAAGGCGAGGGAGAAGTTCTTGCCGAAGAAATCGACGCCGTGGCGGAGGACGTCCAGGGAGCCGCGGGCGTCCATGGCGCGGGTGACCTCTTCGAGGAACACGGTCTCGGCATTCTTGCCGTGATAGTCCGCGACGATCTTCCACTTGGCCGGTTGCGTTTCGCGGATGAAGGGGAGCAGGACGGTGGGATCGAGGGCCAGGGCGCGGTCGAAGTTTTGGGAATCGGCTTTGGTGTAGCCGTGGTGAGTGAGGTGGCGCTCGATGGCTTCTTCGAACTTGATTTCGCGGTGATCGATCATGCGGGCACTGGGATGGCTTTCTTAGGTTCCGGCCATGTCACGGCCAAGGCAGCGCGGGAGTTCGAGAAGGGCGTCACGTCCAGGCACTCTCTTTAGCGTTTCATTCCTCTGTACACCGTTGCGCGCGGTCCCACGACCCGTACGATAATCCTTCGGTTCTTGCGGTCCACTCTGTACACGATCCGGTACGCATCGCTTCCGAACCGCAGGCGGTGCATGTTATTGTAGCCGCGCATTGCGATGGCGCCAGACGGAACGGGCTCGTATGCCAGGTCGTCAATGATCTCAGCAGCCTCTTTTACCAGATCGAGACGCGGAAGGCTTTCAAGCTGGCGTTGTGCTCCACGTTCGATTTTGGTGGTCCATTTACCGGACTCCATAACGCCGTTTCACTTTTTCCCAATCTACCAGCTTCCGGTCCGCTTTCGATCTACTCCGCAACAGTTCGGCGTCTATCCGGTCTTGCTCTTCTTCGGAGACGTACTTAACCTTGTTTCGGACCTTTCCCTTCAGGCTTGAAATCACCGATGGTTCAACGGGAATCCGGGTATTGGGCGGCAAGGCTCCCAATAGTTGTATCAGTTTACGGGCGGTCATTCCGCGGGCTCCTTTCTTCAGTTTCGTCATTCCGATTGCCGCCGTATCTTGCCGGCCTGGGCGTGCTCGGGGCGTTTCGTCGATATCGATGCCCAAGCGAGGCGAACCCGATAGCTGCCAACATGTTCGCTTGTTTCCATCATACGCTGTTGGACGGATGGGATAGGAGGACCATACAGAAAAGCCCGAGCCAAGAGTGACCGGCGCGAATGCGAGCTGGGCGTGAGCTTTCAAAATCGCTGACGAATCCGCGGCGGAGAGCGGCAGGCAGATCTCTCATGAAGAAATCGAGCCGAGGTGTCCGAACGCCGGGCGCCTGCAAGCTGTTTTGCGCGGCGTGCTGACATTCAGCACCGGGCGGGGTAATCGATCATGCGAGGGCCTCGAGTTGCTTTTCGTGCTTGCGGATGTCGAGTTGGCCGGTGACGGCGGCGGAGATCAGGGCGGCGCGGTATTCGCGGAGGAGGGAGATGGCGGCGTCGATCTTTGCCATGGCCAGGGCGGCCTTCTCATCCGCCGCCTTTAGATAGGCCACAATTGCGCGTTGCTCGGTGAGGGGTGGTTCAGGTATTGGAAAATTCAGCAGCTTGAAGCTATTGGTCGTTGCGAGGTTGGTGGTCTGCTGCGACGTCGCAGTAAAGTACGTCCTACCGTAGTCCGATCTTAACAATGCCGCAAAATATTCCGGCGTGAGTGCGCCGGTTCGGGAGCGGACCGCAAATATGTGGTTCTGGTGCAGGCAACCTGGAACCTGGCCCTCCCAAACATAGCCTCGGCCGAGCTTGTCAAAATCGCCACCCTCGGTCATCAGGACGTCGCCATTCCGAAGCTCGTAACGGGTAACCTCGGAAGCGGGTATTTCAAGTGTCTTTAGCTCCTCCAGGGACAATCGCCCGTCCTGGACGTTGGCCACGCGCAGGTACGGGCGGGTGCAGGTCGCGACCGCTTCGTAGGTCTTGCCGAGTGTCACACCGGTTTGAAGGGTAGCCACGAACTTTAGTTTTCGCACACTCCAGTGACTCGGGATTTCGTCTGCCCATGGAGACCCGAACGGTTTGTATTGGGCGCTTGGGTTGAGTCCCCTGAGGACGGCCTGCGTTGCCAGTGCGAAGGCTCGGTGGCCTAGAAGGTTAGAGATACGTTCTTTCTTAGTGATCAGGTCATCGATTTTGGCGGTTTCGCGATCGAGAAATCTGACTACTTCTGTTTGTCGTTCACGAGACGGGACCGGGCACTTTGTATTCGCTAAGTCCGCTACTTCGATGCTTTCTACCGTTGTCCCCTCTTTCGTCCACTCGGCAAGGAGGCGTTGTTGCGATCCTGCAATGAAGTAGGCCAGGAACTCGGGCTGTAGTGCCGCGGACGGGATCAGTGCCTTCATGTCCTGATTGAGAGCTGCCCGTACCTCGTTGAGTGCAACTGGTATTGAATGCTGAAGTATGCCGGACCGGACCACTATCAAAACCGATGCCGGCGGGACGATACGCGTCGCGCTCTCCGCGACGGCTGCGAGGCTGATATGATCCTTGGCGTCGGAGATTCTGAAGCTCTTCATGTCCTTCGGGGAGACCCACGGAATGTCGCCTTTCCAGAAACTTTCGTTGGCTTTGGATGGTGTCCCGCCCCCGACGATTCGACAGAGGTATTTCAGCTTTACGCACGTCATCTGCCCACCACCGCCAGAGCCTTCAGAATCTCCCCCTCCAACTGGCGGATTTCCACTTCAATCTCTTCCAACCGCGGAGTCGAAAAAGGTCTACGCTCGGGTTGGGTGAGTAAAAGTACGGAGGCGTTATGGAACTTCGGAACTTCAGGAACCTGGGGTGGATGTTCCTTGCGGCGGCTGCCGGGTTGATGTTGCAACCGGCTTCCGGCCTTCCGCTGCGCGTGGCGCGGCTCAGTTACCTGGATGGTTCGGTCATCATACGCCCGGCAGGCGTGGACGATTCGGCCGCGGCGACCTTGAACTATCCGCTGTACACCGGCGACCAGCTTTGGACCAACGATGCCTCGTACGCCGAAGTGCACATCGGCGCGAGCGCGGTGCACCTGGCGCCGCAGACCGTAATCGCCGTCGAGCATCTGACCGGCAGTGTGGCGCGGTTGAGCCTCACGCGCGGCGCCCTCAACGTGCGGATCCCGTTGATGGACCAGAACGACGTTTTCGGCATCGATACGCCGGCCGGCGCAATCACCGTGCGGCATCCGGGCGCGTACCGCATCGATGTCACCCCGGAGGGCGATTTCACGCTGGTTACCGTGCGGTCCGGCGATGCGGAGGTGGCGGCCGGAGGCCAGACTTTGGCGGTCGAACCCGGGCAGGCCCTGCGCCTCACGCGCGGGGACCCGGTGACCGCGGAGTCGGTGCCGGCGGCGGAGACCGATCCGTGGGACGAGTGGTGCATGAGCCGGGACCAGCAGGCCGAAAGCTCCATGGCGGTGTCGGAGGAGTACATACCGCCGGAGATGGCAGGCGCCGAGGACATGGGCCAGTACGGCGACTGGGAGGTCGACGCGAGCTACGGAGCGGTGTGGACCCCGAGGGGCATGCCGCCGGACTGGTGCCCGTACCGCTTTGGGCGCTGGATCTACAAAGCGCCGTGGGGATGGACCTGGGTGGACGATGCGCCCTGGGGATTCGCGCCGTTCCACTATGGCCAGTGGGTCAACGTGCGTGGGGTCTGGGAGTGGGCGCCAGGGCCGCGCGGGATTCGGCCGCTGTACTCGCCGGCGCAGGTGGCGTTCGTCAGCGGGTGGGGAGCGGGATTGGTGGCGTGGATCCCGCTGGCTCCGAAAGAGGATTTCCGGAGCCGCGCGCTGAACGCTCCGTACATCAACCACGCCTGGGCGACGGCCGTGCCGGCGGACGCGTTTGCCGGCGCGCAAGCTGTGGCGCCGGCGCGAACGCGGAATACGGTACTGAATCCACGGGCGGCGGGTGCTCCAGACGTGCAGCCGCGGACGGAGAGTTACCTGGGCCGGACGGTGGCGGTGCCGCCGCCGGTGACGCCGCCGGCTGCGCCGGTGACGCCGCAGGTGGCTGAGCGGGCCGAACCTGTGTGGCGTGAAGTTCCGGTAGTGGATCATCGGCAGGAAGCGGAACAGCGGGCCAACGACCAGCGGCGGGCCGACGAACAACGGCGGGCTGACGACCAACGCCGCCAGGAAGAGCAGCAGCGGGCCAATGAACAACGGCGGGCGGACGACCAACACCGCCAGGAGCAGCAGCAGCGGGCTCAGGAGCAGCAACAGCGGGAAGCCCAGCGACAAGCCGAGTCGCAGCGGCAGGCCGAGGCTCAGCGGCAGGAATCTCAGCGGCAGGAATCTCAGCGACAGGCCGCGGCGCAGCGGCAGGAAGCCCAGAACCGCGCCGACGAGCAGAGGCGCCAGGACGATCAGCGGCAGTCCAGCTCCAGGAAACAGTAAGGCTCACAGCACTTCCAGGATCAGACACTTCAAGTAGAGGGTCTCGGGAACCGTCAGAAGGATGGGATGGTCCCGAGCCTGCGTGCGGCGCTCCAGGATGCGCAGCGTGCGGTGGGCGTCGAGCGAGGCCGACGCGATCAGCTCCAGAAAATCGGCCTCGCTCAGATGATGTGAGCAGGAGCAGGTCACCAGGATGCCTCCGGGAGGCAGCAGGTGAAGCGCGCGCAGATTGATTTCCTTGTAGCCGCGGGCGGCGGATTCGAGCGACTGGCGCGACTTGGCGAAGGCCGGCGGGTCCAGCACGACGAGCGAAAAGTGACGGCGGGCGGAGGCGTAACCGGCCAGCAGGGAGAACACGTCGGCTTCGCGGAATTCCACGTTGGCGATGGCGTTGGCCTCGGCGTTGGCGCGGGCGGCGGCGATGGCGGGCGCGGAGCTGTCCACGGCTTCCACGCTGGTGCACTTCGCGGCAAGGTGCAGGGCGAAGCCGCCCGTGGAGGTGAAGCAGTCGAGCGCGCTGCCGCCGCGGGCATAATGGGCGGCGGCGAGGTAATTCTCGCGCTGGTCGAGGAAGATGCCGGTCTTCTGACCGTGCAGGAGATCGACGCGCAGCGCGAGGCCGTTCATCCGCACCATCACGGTCTCGGGGACCTCTCCCGCCAGCACCGGCGATTCGAGCGGCAACTGCTCCTTGGCGCGGACCGGGACGTCGTTGCGGGCCAGGATGCCGCGCGGTTGGAAGATCTCCTCGAGGCAGGACGCGATCTCGGATTTGGCGGCATCCATGCCCTGGTCGAGCGTCTGCACGACGAGGTAGTCGCCGTATCGATCGACCACGAGCGCGGGCAGGAGATCGGCTTCGCCGTGGACCACGCGCCAGGCGTCGGTGTTGTGTACGACGTTACGGCGATGCTCGACGGCGGCGCGGAGGCGGGCGAGGTAGAAGCCGCGGTCCACCGGAACGGTCTCGCGCGAAAGCATGCGGAGGGCGATGAGCGATGCCGAGCTGTAGTGCGCCGTGCCCAGGGGACGGCCGCGCGCGTCGGCGACCTTCACGGCCTCGCCGGGCTGCGCGCCATTGCGATCGGTGACATCACTCGCGAAGATCCACGGGTGACCGGAGGCGACGCGATCGGTCGCCTTGCGGTTCACGCGGACTTCGTTCATCGCATGGCCTGCAGGCGGCGGATGCGTTCCTCGGTGGGGGGATGGGTGGAGAACAGCCGGCCGATGCCCCCGGCGACAAAGGGCTTGATGATGAACAGGTGCGCGGTGGAGGGAGTGGCCTCCATGGGGATGCGCTTGGACCAGCCGTCCAGCTCCTTGAGGCCGTTGATCAGCGGGTAGGGCGAGCCGACGTACTTGGCGGAAGCGGCGTCGGCGTCGTACTCGCGCGAGCGCGAGATGGCCATCTGGATGAGGAGCGCGGCAAACGGCGCGAGGATCATCATGGCGATGGCGGCGACCATGTTTCCGCCGCGCTCGTCGTCGTCGCCCGACGGGCCGAACCACATGGCCATGCGGGCCACCATGGTGATGGCGGCGGCGATGGTGGCGGCTACGGAGCTGATGAGGATGTCGCGGTGCAGCACGTGGCCCAGCTCGTGAGCCACCACGCCTTCGATCTCGTTGTCGTTCATGATCGTGAGGATGCCGGAGGTGAAGGCCACCGAGGCGTGCGAAGGGTTGCGGCCGGTGGCGAAGGCGTTGGGCGACTGCTCGGGAATCAGGTACAGCTTGGGCATGGGAAGGCCCATCCGCTGGCAGAGGCCCCGCACGATAGGCGCCACGCGGCGGTACGCCTCGGGATTTTCGGTCTCGGTGACGGGCGCCGCGGAGTACATGGAGAGCGCGATCTTGTCGGAGAAGAAATAGCTGGCGAAGTTGGCGACGACCGCGAAGGCCAGGCCCATGTAGAGGCCGTTCCGGCCTGCTATGGCGCCGCCGCCCAGGACGAGCAGGGCGCTCAGCAGGCCGAGAAGGACCACGGTTTTGACGGTGTTCATGAGTGGGTTTGCTCCACCGGGACGAGGCGCGTGAACTGAAGGCCGCCGCGATCGGGGGTGACGTCCACCAGGATGGTGTCGCCTTCGATGAAGTCGGCGTTGATCAGCTTGAGCGCCAGGGGATCCTGAATCAGGCGCTGGATGGCCCGTTTCATGGGGCGCGCGCCGTACTGCGGGTCGAAGCCCTCGGCGATGATCTGGTCCTTGGCCGCGGCGGTGACTTCCAGGCTCACCTTACGGTCCTGCAAGAGCTTCGCCACGTTGTTCAACTGGATGTCCACGATCTGGCCGAGGTGCTCGCGAGTCAGGGCGTTAAACACAATGATATCGTCAACGCGGTTCAGGAACTCGGGGCGGAACTGCTGCTTCAGCGTATCGAGCAGCATCTTGCGGGGGACTTCGGCGCCTTTGTCCTTGCCATGAACCGAGAAGCCGATGGTGTTCTTCTCCACCATGCCGGTGCCGACGTTGGAGGTCATCACGATGACGGTGTTCTTGAAGCTGACGGTGCGGCCCTGGCCGTCGGTGAGGCGGCCGTCGTCGAGGATCTGGAGCAGCGTGCCGAAGACCTCGGGATGCGCTTTTTCGATCTCGTCGAACAGGACGACGGAATAAGGCCGGCGGCGGACCTGCTCGGTGAGCTGGCCGCCTTCCTCGTAGCCGATGTATCCGGGAGGCGAGCCGATCATGCGCGCCACGGCGTGTTTCTCCATGTACTCGGACATGTCGACGCGGATCATGGCGCGCTCGTCGTCGAACAGGTAGTTCGCCAGGGCGCGGACCAGCTCGGTCTTCCCCACGCCGGTGGGGCCGAGGAAGATAAAGCTGCCGATGGGCCGGTCCGGATCGCTGAGGCCGGCGCGATTGCGCAGGATGGCGTTGGAGACCAGGCGCACGGCTTCGTCCTGGCCGATGACGCGGTCCTTGAGGCGCTCGGGCATCTGGACCAGCTTCTGGATTTCGCCTTCCATCATGCGGGTGACGGGGATGCCGGTCCACTTGGCGACGATGCGGGCGATATCGTCCTCGCCGATTTCCTCTTTGAGGAGCGCGTTTTCCTTCACGGATTCGAGCTCCTGCTCGGCGGACTGGATATCCTTTTCAATCTGCGAGAGGCGGCCGTAGCGGAGCTGCGCGGCTTTTTCCCAATCGCCGGCGCGGGTGGCCTTCTCCTCTTCGAGGCGCATTTTGTCCTGCTCCTCCTTGAGCTGGCGGACGCGAGTGATGGCGCTTTTCTCGCGGTTCCAGCGCTCCTTGAGGCCGGCGGCTTCGCCGCGCAAATGCTCGAGCTCGCTTTCAATGTGGCGCAGGCGTTCGTGCGAGGCGGCGTCCTTTTCCTTGCTGAGGGCCTGGCGCTCGATTTCGAGGTGGGAGATGCGGCGGTCGAGGTCGTCGATTTCGATGGGCATGGAGCCGATCTGAAGGCGCAGCGCGGAGCCGGCTTCGTCGATCAGGTCGATGGCCTTGTCGGGGAGGAAGCGGTCGGCTATATAGCGGTGCGAGAGCACGGCGGCGGCGAGGATGGCGGAATCCTTGATGCGGACACCGTGGTGGATTTCGAACTTCTCTTTGAGGCCGCGGAGGATGGCGATGGTGTCGTCGACCGAAGATTCGCCCACCATTACGGTCTGGAAGCGGCGGGCCAGGGCGGCGTCCTTTTCAACGTGCTTCTTGTACTCGCGGAGGGTGGTGGCGCCGATGCAGCGCAGCTCGCCGCGGGCGAGGGCGGGCTTGAGCAGGTTGGCGGCGTCGATGGCGCCTTCGGCGGAGCCCGCGCCGACCAGGGTGTGAAGCTCGTCGATGAAGCAGACGATCTCACCGTTGGAATCGATGATCTCTTTGACCACGGCCTTGAGCCGGTCTTCGAACTCGCCGCGGAACTTGGTGCCGGCGATCATGGAGCCGAGGTCGATGGCGACCAGGCGTTTGTTCTTGAGCTGGTCGGGGACGTCGCCGCGAACGATGCGCTGGGCGAGTCCTTCGACGATGGCGGTCTTGCCGACGCCGGGCTCGCCGATGAGGCAGGGGTTGTTCTTGGTGCGGCGGCTGAGGACCTGCATGATGCGGCGGATCTCTTCTTCGCGGCCGATGACGGGATCGAGCTTGCCTTTGCGGGCGGACTCGGTGAGGTCCTGGGCGTAGCGCTCGAGGGCCTGGTACTTGGTTTCGGGATTCTGGTCGGTGACGCGCTGGCTGCCGCGGACGGAGACGAGGGCCTTGAGGATGGCGTCGTGAGTGGCGCCGGCGCGGTCGAGCAACTGGCCGGCGGGGTCGCTGCGCTGCTCGGCGAGGGAGAGGAGGAGGTGCTCGGTGGAGACGAACTCATCCTTGAAGCGGCCGGCTTCGTCGAAGGCACGCTCCAGGATGTTGTTGAGCGGCTGGGAGAGGAACATGCCGGGCTGGGCGCCGCCGGTTTTCGGCAGGTTGGCGAGCATGCGCTGGGCTTCGGAGACGATGGCGTCCGGATGGGCTCCACACTTTTCGAGCACGGGCCGGACGATGCCCTCCTTCTCCTGGGCGAGAGCGATGAGCAGATGCAGAGGGAACATGACCTGGGTGCCGCTCTGCTCGGCTATGCCCTGGCACTGTTGCAAGGCCTCCTGGGCCTTTTGGGTGAGTCGATCGATTCGGAACATGGGGACCCCTAAATAAACTTTGGGCCGGGAAGGCCCGGCCCGTCAAGATAGCTGTCGGGGGGCGGTTGACCCCTGCCGACGTGAAAAACGCGCCCGCAAGCGGGCGTGGCAGGCTGAAGCCTGCCCCACAAACTAGTTATTAGATGCGTTAGGCCTTGACTTCGACTTTGACCTGGCGCGGCTTGGCGGCTTCCTTCTTGGGAAGCGTGACGGTGAGCACGCCGTTGTTGAACGCTGCGCCGACCTTTTCGGTGTCGAAGGAATTGGGCACGGCGAAGCTGCGCATGAAGGTGCCGTAGCTGCGCTCAATGCGGTGATAGCCCTTGCCGGATTCGTTCTTTTCGAACTTGCGTTCGCCGGAGATGGTGAGCGTCTGGTTCTCGACGCGGACATCGATGTCCTTCAGGTCCACGTCCGGGAGGTCGGCCTTCAGGACCAGATCCTCCTCGGTCTCGAAGATATCGACAGCGGGAGACCACGGACGGTTTGACTGCGGCTCGGAGAGCAACCGCGTGAAGGCGTCTTCGAAGACACGGAGATTGGCTAAAGGATCGAAATGGCTGAGAGACATGTTGATTGAACTCCTCATAGTGAAAGTTGGTGGAGGCCGGCTGGCGACCTCACCCAATTGCAATCATAAAATATGCGCGTAATATTGTCAAGTATCATGAGCATGTATTTTGGAGGAAAATGTGCGTTGAAAAAGCTGTGGCTGGTGGGTGACGCATCGGGTGACGAATCGCATGGAGAGTGGGGGAATCCATTCGGCTCTCACTAAGATGCTTTGTTTCTGTTGGTTGCGAGGATGGCTCGGATGTTGGGTGACGCATCTGGTCCGCTGCGAGGGGCTTTGGGCGGGGGTAAGCCGGCGAGGCGCCGGAGCCTCTTCGGGCTGGATTCGTTCTGCATCAGGTTCCGCACTTCCCTCTCAACCCTATTATCCGCCCGAGGTGTCCCGGAGGACGGGTGCGGCGGATCGGGTGCAATGGAATAAGTGGTGCAGGATCATGGGATTAGAGGGAATTGAAAAAAGTTCGAAGTCTTGTGACCGGGATTTCGAGGGAGTGCGGCCGCAGTGAGGCGGTGAAGTAAGCCATTCAGAATCAAAGGGATCGGGGACGCTAACCGACTGCCGGTTGAAAGCCGGCGGGTTGGCTTGCGACTGAAAGTCGCCTGAAGGGAAGCGGTCGGGACGCGGCAGCCAGGAGTGGCTGCGCCACCATCAGGCGACGCGGAACTCGCCGAGCGCTTCAAACGGGCCACGATGTTGCGGACGGGCGTGCCGGCGTAGATGTTGTGCACCGGATTGAAGACGTAGCCGCCGCCGCGCGAGAAGGACGCCTGAATAATACCAGGACGCCGGAGGACAGCTACGAGCGGTTGCATGCAGTCGGGAGTTGTGCAAAATTGGGTCCATGGAACGCGACCGTGTCATAGCCGCTTTGAAGGCCCAGGAACAGGAACTCCGCACGGCTGGCGTGTTGAGCGTGTCTGTGTTCGGCTCGGTCGCACGCCGGGAGGATCCCGCGCACGATGTCGATGTGGCGGTGCGGCTCGGCGAGAATTTCTCGGCGCCAGGTCTCGATTATCTCCGGCGCTTGAGCGAACTCGAAGGGCGTCTGTCCGGAATACTGGGATGCAAAGTGGATGTCATCGAAGAGCCGGTGCGCAAGAAACGTCTTCAAATAGAGATCGACCGAGACCGCGCCCGTGCCTTCTGACAAACCCGCCCGCCGCCTGGAAGACATCATCGGGTGTTTGCGCAGATGAAGTGACCGGGACTTCACGGGATCTATGTCGCCGCTGGCTCCCACCAGGCCTCTTCTCCAAGAGCCTAGGGCGTTTATGAGGACCGGTCCGATCTGTTTCGGAGCGAGAAACGAGGTACGCATCAAGATTCGAAAAGTCTTAGAGGCACAGGCTCCCCGAACCAGCCTTCCCGTATCGCAATATCTGCAACGGCCTTCGCCCGCCGCGCCACGCTACGGGTGCAACTCTCGTCCGCAAGGCTGACCAGGTAGCTGGGGTACATTGCTGGTTCGCCAGCAATTGCCTTCGCGATTGCTAAGCGCATGATGCCAGCTCGTCTGCGGCGGAGGGCTAGCCTGTAGGGCTCGAGTGCTCCCGATTCGTAGCAGCGCTGAATTCGCTGCAGATCCGGCTCCCAGTCTCCGGTGCCAAATCTCTCGACGTCAAGCGCTTCACTTTGAACGAACTCCAGAATGGCGGGATCGTTGTCGACCTGATCCGCGAAAAAACGTTGATGTAGCTGGTGTGCCGTCTCGGGGACCGCGCGACTCGCCAAAGCTACAACTGTTCGAGCGGATAGGCTTCCAGTGAGTGCTTTAGCATCGAACGATGTCATGACATCTTCTTTTCGAAGATGGGCAAGACTGATCGATAGTCTGGTAGAGGTGAATACTTGATGCCACTGCTGGTCGTCCAACCGCACCAACGTGTCGTTCAGACTCTCATGTACTGCCGCTAGGGTCTCCGGGGTCGCCCATGTCATTGCCACCAAGGAGACTATCATGCGATCTTCTGGAGTACGGGCCGCGCTGAACTGCCCTTTCCACCACAGCTTTGAACCAGACTTCAACCGAGCATGTCTGGTTCTGCGACAGAGACTCCTAGAGCGATCCAGTAGATCCGGGGAATCCCCACACCGCTCCGAACTTGATTTGATGCCGGCGGCTAGATTTGCCAAGGAGAAGAAAGCCCAACGATCACCCCACTCGGCCCGACCGGCCTCCACAATCCGCTCCCACGGTGAGATTTCCGTTGCCCACTCGGCAGCGGTTTTCTCAGACTCCTCCTGTGCGAGAGCAGCAACTTCAACGCACTTTCTGTGGCTCAGGTACAGTTCGGTGTTTGTCGCGAGTTCTGGCCCCCAGTGCAGGTGCTCCGGTACGTTCTGCTGGGCTAGCACCTTTGACAAGGCGACTGGCACCCGATCCGAAAACGCTGTTGCGTACCGGGTAAGATCAAGCGCGTGGCTCAACGCGTCGAGGGCCGATTCCATACGCCGCTGGTGATGTGGACGCATTTCCCGCGCCAAAATAGCGGCCACGGACAGCTCAAAAGTCCTCTCGTCCCGCTCCAGATAATCGAGCCGCCTAGCCCGATAGAGGAGATCCATAGACTCTTCTGAGCAATCCGGCCTCTCTACAAGGTCGGCAATCTCGCTCAAAGCAAGCCGAGATAGGACTCCGAGCCTCAGACCATACTCTAGCCACCGAGGCGGCATCACCGAACTCGCACGTTCCCGCCACGCCGATATGGATTCGTCTACTGATATAACGTTGGCTCTGAGCAGCTCGACAATTTCAAATCCGTAGTCGGCCGGAGGAGCGCTTGCAAGGATGTCGAATGCCCTTTTAACTAGTTCCTCTCGACCGCACTTGGGCGGCAGTGTAATCGGGTTCCAAGACGTTCGATGCCGACGTGGGTGCGACCCAGAGGCTAATAGGTACCGTAGGCCGATGCCGTCAAGCACTAGCTTCACTACCTTTGCGACTGACTTGGGATTCTGCGAAAATACCCAGTCTGCCAATAACGTACAAGCAAGCATTCTAGGATGCGTAGTCGTCTTAAATCCTTCATCGTTCGCTAGCTCTTCCAAGCGCTCTACAAGCGCTGGTAGCTCACCCTTACTGAAGCACCCCGCGTAGAACCGTGTGACGTTCGTCCAGTAGAAGTTTCGAGCGAGAGCGTCAAATCGATCTGGCTTCGTTCCACGTTGTTCTTTTCCAGGCGGCGAGTACGGAGCGGTTTCATACAAAAAGCGACCCGCGAAGTATTCACGTAAGGGCTGTACCTCAAACTCAAACGTACCCTCGACTCGAGAAACCAAAAACACGACTCGCTCGACCATTCCCGTGAACAATTCCGTTGCAAGGGTTGTTGGCTGTTCCTCTCGGGCGAGATAACTCGCTAGAGTCTGCTGCAAACGATCCTGTGAGATACTTCCGCGAGCGTCTCCTTGCTCAGCCTCAGATTGGAGCACCCACGCAAGGTACCTGTGAATGTCTATCAAAAGGTCGCGATGCTCGCGGACTACAGGGCTCTTTTCTGATTCTCGGTTGAAGAATAGATCAACATAGTTGTCATAGAGCGCTGTCCTTTTGTCGGGGAGAGAACTCCCTCGGGTGAGAATTAGGCTCAGCAAAATCGTCAGCTGCATCGGATTTCGGGCGAGATCGCGAAGGTGCGGGTATTCGAGTTTGTCTCTGAGCGTCTTCTTGAAGTCGGATGCCTCTTTGCCGTCAATCCGTCGACCTCGAAGCCATTTGTCCGCGTATTGGTTGATCAGAGACTGCGTCAAGGAGGCGAGCTGAAAGTAAGGGTATCTATCTGGCGGCATGCCAGGGGAATTTGCGAACGCCGCCGGACGGCTGGTGACTACGGTCTGAAGCGACGCCGCGTTAGCCTCCAACCGTTGAATACCCTTCATGATCTCCTCAACTACCTCGTGGCGTCGGTTGATGTCGGCGACCTCATCCAATCCGTCTAACACGATAAGGACTGAACTGATTCGGAACACTGCCAAAAGATCGTCAGTCGTAAAATTCGTACCGCCAGAATGGAATCCAATGAGAGCGGCAATGAAGGACTCGATGGACTTACGCCACCCAGCGGGAGGCTCCTTCTTCTCATCGCCACCGAAGGGATCTTGCCTGCCTAGCCACGTGGCAAAATCTCGAAGATCTATTCTAATCGGCAAGCGGGGAGGCACGTCTCGGTACTCAAGAGGAAGCTTCCCTAGGGCCTCGGCATCCTTCAGCAGCCTCATCCGATGCACTTGGCAAACATACTGCGTTATCGTCGATTTACCCTGCCCTGGTGCGCCTTCCAAGACAATGTGGGGCAATCTAGCCTGAAACTGTGCGTCCAGCAACAGGGCTGCTGATCCGACTGGCGCCTCGCCATAGTGTCGGTAGTCATGCTGATACATCGTTGCCTGAGCGTCATCAGGGTCGAGGGTGCGGTGGAGAATATTCCCAACGATTCCCTGGAATAGCCTGGCTTGCCGATAGTCGGACCCAAGCTCGCGAAATACCACGGGGACATCCACGAACAAGTCGATCAGATGATTCTGGAGTTCGACTTGCTTGAAGCGGACCTGTTCATCAGTGCTGTACTGCTGGGCGAGAAATGCCCGAATCGCGCCTTCCCTTCGCTCATGATGCTCGGACAGCCCTGATTCGATTACGGCCCGAAGAAAGTCCGGACCGGTCATGAGCTCAGGGTAGACCCACTTGACCGCCCAGGCGTTGTCAAGGCGCCGGTTGATGTCATCACGCCACCAACACATGAATGGGATGGAAAGCTCACCACGGAAGCGGTCGCTAAGTTGGTCCATCGATCCGACATCGAGGTGGGAAGTGCCTTTGATGTTGGTGATCAGGTAGAACTGTATGGCTCCGCGCGGCACCAACTTCTTAACTTT
Organism: Bryobacteraceae bacterium; assembly: GCA_035638575.1. GTDB lineage: Bacteria > Acidobacteriota > Terriglobia > Bryobacterales > Bryobacteraceae > DASQZT01. The sequence goes on along the minus strand of DASQZT010000039.1, from coordinate 60,149 downwards.
CGGAAGTTCCTCATCCATTATCGCGAGCAACCACTTGTGTGGATCGGCCTCTGCCAAAGGCCTTCTGGAGTACTTGACTTGAAAGATGACGAATTTGCCCGCGCTCTGCTCAGAAATGTAGGAAATTGCGTCGCGTCCGCCGTCGGGTTGCGCAACAGGGAAACACTGGACATTGGGGTGCTCTCGTAACAGGAGCGCCTGACAGAATTCCTGAAAGTGCTCAGGGCCAAGGTTCTCTAGTGGGTAGTCCATATGTGTTGGCCGCAGCTTCGAGCGGTCATCCTCAATATACATCGAAGGGAAAGCACCCGCAGGTTCGCAATGGCGAAAAAGCTTGAGGCTGGGGCGCGTTCGGTGCGTAATGAACTCAGACCCGCAAGTTGATCGAGGGCACGGCCCGGCGGTCTCGCACTCCACCGAACCAGGAGCCCAAGAAAAACCCGGCTGAAGGGTCGCGAAAAGACATTAGTCACGCAAGCCACCATCCCGCCCGGAGTGCCAGTGCTGGCGGGTCGCTCCCGTGAAACGCCGTTGACGGAGTCAGGCCGGCCGTTGAAGCGCTTGGCCGTTAAGTGGGTAGTCTGTAAAGTCAGAGGCGAATCGCCGGGTGATGTTCCGGAGCTTTTCCGGCGTCCAGCTTTTCCGGCGTCCAGCTTTTCCGGACTCCAGTTCACCGGATGGACTTGAGGACGAACGCCTGGCTCCCATATCGGCATTCGCGGTAATTCGGTGAGGATAGAATAGGAATATGGTGCTCAGCGCACAGGAAGAATTGCGAATCCGTGCCGTCCGGGCACTCCCGCCGGAAAAAGTTGGGAAGGTCCTGAATTGGGCTCGTCCACTTGCTGATCTCGCGAGCGGGCGCCCGATCCAGTGGTCCGATTCCTGGACTGACGAGGATCTCGCTGAAGCGACCGCGTCCGCTGTGCGGCGCTTCGAAGATCAGGAACGGAAGGACCGTTGAAACCCGGAGACGTTGTCATTTGGGCGTTTCCCGGCGCGCAGGTTACCAAGACTCGTCCCGCAGTGGTGCTCTCAACGGAAGACTACCATCGACACAGGCCCGACGTGCTGGTCGGCCTGATGACGACACAAGCTCCGAAGCCGTTGGCTCCGACCGATTGTGCGTTGCGTGATTGGAAGCAAGCGGGTCTGCATGCGGCGTCGTTCTTCAGGCTGTTTCCGGTCACTCTACCCCAGCGCGAGGTCCGGTTGATCGGAAGACTCTCCGATTCGGACTGGGAGTCGGTGCGGGTGTGCTTTACGGCTGGGTTTGGCGTCGAGTAGTTTGCTACGACACCGGTCGCACCCCGCTGAAGAACCGCTCCCTTACGGTCGCGGCTCGGTAACTCTCTCAGGAGCCGCGGAACTCGCCGAGCGCTTCGAACAGGGCCACGATATTGCGCACGGGCGTGCCCGCCTGGATGTTATGCACCGGATTGAAGACGTAGCCGCCGCCGCGCGAGAAGACTTCGCAGCGGGAGAGCACCTGACCGCGGACTTCCTCCGGCGTTCCGAACGGAAGGGTGTGCTGCGTGTCCACACCGCCGCCCCAGAAGACGATGCGGCTGCCGTATCGCTCCTTCAACTCGCGCGGATCCATCCCGGCGGCGGAACACTGGACGGGATTCAGAATGTCGAAGCCGCACTCGAGGAACGGATCGATGAACTTCTCCACCGCGCCGCAGGAGTGCTTGAAGGTCCGCCACGGCGTGTTGCGGTGAATCCAGTCGTTGATGCGGCGGTAGAACGGCGACCACAAATCGCGGAAGGTCGAGACCGAACAGAAGGACGAAGTCTGGGTGCCGAAATCCGTCCCGCAGATGTTGATCACATCCACCAGAGGAGCCACGCGCGCGGCGATCCGCTCCAGGTTGCGCAGACCGATTTCGCACTGTCCCTCGAAGACGCGGCGGATGTAGTCGCGGCGCGAGCGGATGGACATGTACCACTCGCTAATGTCGCGGATGCCGCGCGGATTCTTCAGGCTCATGCCGGGCACCAGCGCGATGTCGCCGAAACTGGTTCCACCAAAACTGGCCACCACCGCCCTGCCGGTGGCGCGGGCGGCTTGCGCACGGCTCTCGAGATCGTCCAGATCCGCATCGGAGACCGGCCCGAATTCCTCCAGGTTGTCCGCGGGATCGAGACGGTCCTCGTCGATGGGCTGCTGCCGGATGATGCCGTCGAAGAAATATCCGCCGGCGGGCATCTTGGCGCTGGGCGGCACGGCGAGGTCGCCCGAAGGATAGAGCAGCGTGGCGCCATCCGCATCTTTAGTCGTGTTGAAGCCGCCGGGCACCAGCACCTCGAGGCCATCGTCCATACGCCAGGGCTTCCAGCCGTCGAGCGGAAAGCCGAACTTGGTGGCTCTCCTCAAGAGCGGTTCGGTGTCGATGCCCAGCAGCGCTTTCAGATCGCCAGCCACCTCGCCGAGCATCTGTCCGGGATCGATTACGCGGACCGGACCGGGGTCGAGCGAGAAGTATTCGCGCAGCGCCGTAACGCAACTGACGTGGATGCCCGAGACGAAGGTCGATCCGAGATCCACCGGGATGCGGCCGGGCGCGCGGTGGCCGAGGGCTTCGGCGATGCGGGCCGCGGGCGCCTGGGCGGTCATGCGACGCCTCCCACACGGCTCGCCAGAAACGCGCGGACGGCATCGGCGGAATCGAGAGACATCGCCTCGCGAGCCACCGCCTCGGCTTCGGGTAGACTCCAGCGCAAGATGGCGCGCTTGAGCTGAGGAATGAGCGGCGCGCTGACGCTGAATTCGCGGAGCCCGAGGCCCAGGAGCAAGGGCGTCGCCAGGCGGTCGGCGGCCAGCTCGCCGCAGAGCGTGACTCCGATACCGGCGTGGCGGCCGGCATCGATGGCCTGGCGGATCAGGCGTAACACGGCGGGCTGAAAGGCGTCCGCGAGGAAGGCCACGCGGGCGTTGGTGCGGTCCGCGGCCATGGTGTACTGCGTGAGGTCGTTGCTGCCGATGCTGAAGAAGTCCACTTCGGGGGCCAGTTGGTCGGCGACTGCAACGGCCGAGGGCACTTCGATCATGATACCCACCTTCACTTTCTGTCGACCCGGGTCAGGGGGAACACCGGGCGGGATAGTTTTCCCTTGGGGCGGCTCGGGGGGAACGCCGGGAGGGAGGGTTTTCGCTGAGGGCGGCTCGGCCGGAACGCCGGCGGGGATGGCTTTCGCTGGGGGCGGCTCGGCCGGAACGCCGGCGGGGATGGCGCGCAGCTCGTCCTGAACGGCCGCGAGGATCGCTTTCGCTTCGCGCAACTCGGCCAGCGAAGAGACCATGGGGAAGAGCACCTCGACGGAATGGCCGCAGGCGGCGCGGAGGATGGCCCGAAGCTGCGTCCGCAACAGATCGCGGCGGCTCAAAGTCACGCGGATTCCGCGCCAGCCGAGAAACGGGTTGGCCTCCTCGCCGATGTCGACATAGGGCAGACTCTTGTCGCCGCCGATATCGAGCGTGCGGACGACCAGGGGCCGGGGGGCCAGCGCCTCGGCGATGGTGCTGTAGGCGGCCAGTTGCTCTTCTTCGCCGGGCGCGGCGGCGCGGCCGAGAAACAGGAACTCGGTACGCAACACGCCCACGCCCTCGGCGCCGCAGTTCAAGGCATCGACGACTTCAGCCGTGTGGCTCAGGTTGGCGAACACCTGGATGCGATGCCCATCGCGCGTGGCGGCGGGGGCCTGGCGTTCGGCCTGAGCGGCGCTCCGGTCAGCCAGCCATTGCCGGCGGCGGAGCTCAAGTTCGCGTGCCCGATCGGGCGCGGGCGACACCCAGATGGTTCCACGCTCGCCATCCAACGCAACGACCGTGCCGTCGGGGAGGGCGGAGATGCCGGGCCCCAGCCCCACCACCGCCGGAATTCCCATGGCGCGCACCAGGATGACGCTGTGCTGGTTGGCGCTGCCCATCTCCAGGCACACGCCGAGGACGAGCGCGGGATCGAGCCCGCCGGCTTCGGAGGGAGTCAGGTCGCGCGCGGCGACTACACACGGTTGGCCGGCGGTGGAGTGAAGCGGCGCAAGGCCGATGAGCCGGCGCAAGACGCGTGCGGCGACATCTTCCACGTCGGCCGCGCGCGCCCGCAGGTACGGATCCTCCAACTGGTTGATCCGTTCTGCGAATTTGCGCGACGATTCGCGCCAGGCGAATTCCGCGGCGGCCCGGCCGCCGGCGATCATGTGCGATGCGGCGGCGATCAATTCGGGGTCTTCGAGAAAGAGCAACTGGGCGTCGAAGATGCCGGAGGCGCCGGCAGCGTGGGCCGCGGCCCATTCGTAGAGCTGGCGGGTCTCTGCGCGAGCGGCGTGAATGGCGTCGAGCAATCGGCGCCGCTCGGCCTCGGGGCCGGCGGCCACGCGGGCGGTCTCGGGAAGAGCGGCGGGGCGCGGTCTCACCAGTGGCCCGATGGCGATGCCCGCCGATCCGGGGATTCCCGCCAGCTCTCCATCAGCAGGCTGGGACGGCGGCGCGGGTGTTGGTGCGGCTTCGGCGATTTCCGGTTCGCGGCGTTCGATGAAGGCCGCCAGCTCCGCCACGGACTCGGCGGCCTGCGGGCCTACGGCGCGAACCCGCAGGCGATGGCCCTGGCGCGCGCCCAGGCTGAGAACGCCGTGGATGCCGCCGGCATCGAACGGTCCCGCCGGGCGCGAGAGATTCTCGATGGTGACGCGCGCCTGAAAACGGCGCGCCAGGCGGATGAGCTGCGCGGCGGGCCGCGCATGCAGTCCGAGGCGGTTGGCAACGGTGACGAACTGCTCCTCCTGGCGCCCGCCCGCGATCTCGGCCACCGCCGCACCGGCGCCGGCCTGGCTGGCAATGGCAACCGCGCTTTCCACCAAAGAGCCGGGGCACAGCCGCACGTGCGGCTGCTTGCCAGCGTCCAGCATCTCGAGCGCGGTTTCGGCGCTCAGAACCGCGCTGCCCAGATCGGTGAGGACGAAGACGCCGTCCTCACTGTAGACCGATTCGATGGCCCGGAGCACTTTGAAGGCGTCGGTGCCGATGGGGTTTTGCGGGTCGCTGGTGCCGCCGGCCGCGGCCATGCGGACCTTGTCCTGGGCCACTTGCGCGGCCAGCTCGCAGACGCCTTCGGCCAGCCTGGCGCTGTGGGAAACGATAACCAGGCCGATCATGTGCGCCACGCGCTCGCCGCGGTTTTGAGCAGGAGATAAGCGGAGGTCGCTCCGGGGTCCTGGTGGCCGATGCTGCGGGCGCCCAGGTAACTGGCGCGGCCCTTGCGGGCCTGCATCGGGATGGTGCTCAGCATGCCCGCTTCGGCCGCCGCAGTGGCGGCTTCGAGAACGCGCGCAAGGCCGGCACCTTCCTTCTTCATGGCGTCCAGGGCCGGCAGCAAGGCATCCACCATGGTCTTGTCTTGCGGCACGGCTTTGCCGCGCTGCTGGAGGCCCTCGATGCCGGCCTGGAACATGGCCACGACGTCAGCGGTTTCCAGTTGCGTTTTTCCGGCGCACGCCGCGGCGGCCCGCAGGAAGAACGTTCCGTAGAGGGGGCCCGCGGCGCCTCCCACGGTGCGGATGAGGACGGTCGCGACGGTTTGAAAGATGGCCGCAATGTCCGCCGGAGGGTTGGCGGCAAGCTCGTTGCGGACGGCGGTGAAGCCGCGCTCCATGTTGATGCCGTGATCGGCGTCGCCGATGGCGGAGTCCAACTCGGTCAGCCGGTCCCGATTGTCCGCATAGATGCGCTGCAAGTCCGCGAGCCACGCGAGGATGTCCTGCCGGCGAACGGCCATCCCGTTACATCCCCCATCGCAGGCCGGGAGTCAGCACCGGAGCGTCCCAAAGCGACAGCAACTCGTCGCCGGCGCGGAGCAGGGTGATGGAGCAGCCGGCCATTTCGAGGCTGGTGATGTAGTTGCCGACCAGGCGGCGCGCGACGGCGATTCCGCGGCTGCGGAGCACGTGCTCCAGCTCGCCGTAGACGAGGTACAGCTCCATGAGCGGGGTACCGCCCATGCCGTTGACCATGGCGACGACCTGGTCGCCGGCGCGGAACGGCAGGTCGCGCAGAATGCTGTCGGCCATGCGCGCGGTGATCTCGCGCGCGGGGAGCAACTGCATTCGCTCGCGGCCGGGCTCGCCGTGGATGCCGATCCCCATCTCGATTTCGTTTTCGGCCAGATCGAAGGTGGGCTTGCCGGCGGCGGGCACGGTGCACGAGGTCAGGGCCATTCCCATGGAGCGGGCGTTGTCGTTGACTTTTCGGCAAAGCGCGGCGACGCAAGAGAGGTCCGCGCCCGCCTCCGCGGCGGCCCCGCAGATCTTCTCGGCGAGGACGGTGGCGCCGACGCCGCGGCGGCCGGCGGTGTAGAGGCTGTCTTCGACGGCCACATCGTCGTGGATGACCACGGCTTCCACTTGCACGCCTTGCGCCTGGCACAGCTCGGCGGCCATTTCGAAATTCATGATGTCGCCGGTGTAGTTCTTGACGATGTGGAGCACGCCCGCTCCGCCGTGGACGGCGCGCGTGGCGGCCTCGATCTGGTCGGGCGTGGGAGAAGTGAAGACCTGGCCGGGGCAGGCGGCGTCGAGCATTCCGCGGCCCACGAATCCGCCGTGCATGGGCTCGTGGCCGCTGCCGCCGCCGGAGACGATTCCGACCTTGCCGGGGACGGGCGCGCCGGCGCGAACTACGTAGACGGGGTCGAAACAGACGCGGAGGATATCCGCATGCGCGAGGGCGAGACCAGCCAGCGACTCGCGCACCACGGCCTGCGGATCATTGATGAGCTTCTTCATCAGCAACCAATATAACGGCAGGCAGGGATGGGTGTCGCAGGCGGGAAACGATTCGGGCCGCGGATCAGCGCGGATCAATCACGGGTTCAGAGGATAGGAACGGATCAGCTTGAAGGTCCGGGACCAGCGCGTCTTGGTGAAGAAGTGGGCGCCGACGTCCAGCAGGTGGCCGATCCCGATATCGGGATTGGCCAGATCTTCCTCCGGCGCGTCGAACGACCAATAGACCAGGATGGGCGTGCCTTTGATGTTCTCGCGGGGGACCAGGCCCCAATAACGGCTGTCGGAGGAATTCTCGCGGTTGTCACCCATGGCGAAGATGAAACCCGGCGGCACCACCAACTCGCCATTCACCACGTTCTGGCGGAGCATCCCGACACCGCGGGGCCGCACATCCGGCGTGGGCGGAGCGCCGGGGAAGTTGTCGCGATAGGCATCCGCCATGGCGGGAATGTGGATGGCGTAAGGCTCGTTCACGGGCTTGCCGTTGAGGATGAGCTGCTTGTTCACGAGCCGGATATGGTCGCCCGGCACGCCGATGGCGCGCTTCACGTAGTCGATCCGGATGTCGAGCGGGAAGCGGAACACGATGACGTCGCCGCGGCGCACCTCGCGGTACGGAAGACAGTGCCTGGTAAGCGCGCCGGCGGGGGCGTAGGTGAGCTTATCGACCAGCACGTGATCGCCGATGAGCAGGGTGCTTTCCATGGAGCCGGAGGGAATCACGAAGGCCTGCAAGAGGGTGGTGGTGCCGAAAAGGAGCAGAATGATGTTGCCGGCCCACTCGGCGATAAAACTCCGGTGCCCCTGCCTCGTCAGATCGCGCAGCTTGCTCATCGTGCCAGACTCCTCATCCGATTATAAAGGTGGGGCTCGGGGGTCGGGTGGCTTATAAGGGGTGGCGCCAAACCAGACCGGAGCGCCGAGGGAGTCTCGGCGCGGCAGCCAGGAGTGGCTGCGCCACGTCCAGCGGCCGGGAGGCGAACGCCACCTGTTAATATGTCGGGCACGTGACCAATTCCCAAACCAACGAAACGGCGCCGAGCGATCACCGCGCGGCATTGTTGGCGGGCTATCTGGGATGGACGCTGGACGCGTTCGATTTCTTTCTGGTGGTCTCGTGCCTCACCGCGATCGGGCGGGAGTTTCATAAATCCGACGCCGAGATGGCGCTGACGCTGCTCGCCACGCTGGCTTTTCGGCCGGTGGGCGCGTTTCTGTTCGGCCTGATGGCGGACCGCTACGGGCGGCGGCTGCCGCTCATGCTGGACCTCATCTTCTATTCGATCGTGGAGGTGGCGTCCGGGCTGGCGCCGAGTTACACCGTTTTCCTGGTGCTGCGGGCGCTGTTCGGGATCGGGATGGGCGGCGAGTGGGGCGTGGGCGCGTCGCTCGCCATGGAAAAAGTTCCGCCGCGGCTGCGAGGAGTGCTGTCCGGTTTTCTGCAACAGGGATACGCCATGGGGTTCCTGCTGGCGGCGCTGTGCAACGTGTTTCTGTTCGAGCGGCTGGGCTGGCGTCCGCTGTTCTTTCTGGGCGGACTGCCGGCGATCCTGGCGGTGTTCGTGCGGTATCGCGTGAAGGAGTCGGAGGTCTGGAAGAAGACGCGGCACGAAACCTGGGGGCAGCTCGGGCGCGCGATCCTCTCGCACTGGAAGATGTTTTTGTACATCGTGGCGCTGATGACGGCGATGAACCTGGCGTCGCACGGCACGCAGGACCTGTACCCGACGTTCCTGGAGCGGCAGTGGGGCTTCCACGTGGGACAGAAAAACCTGCTGAGCGCGTTTGCCATGGTCGGCGCGATCATCGGCGGCACGCTGTGCGGGTTCTTTTCGGACCGCTACGGGCGGCGGCGCACGATGGTGGTGGCGCTGGTGGGCGCGGTGATGGCGATTCCGCTGTGGGCGTACGCGCCCACGGTGGCGCTGCTGTACGCGGGCGGATTCACGATGCAGTTCCTGGTGCAGGGGGCCTGGGGCGTGATTCCGGCGCACCTTTCGGAGCTGTCGCCCGACTCGGTGCGCGGCTTTCTGCCGGGATTCGGGTACCAGGTCGGGGTGTTTCTGAGCAGCTTCGTCAGCTACGGGGAAGCGGTGCTGGCAAAGCGCACGGGCTATGCCACCGCCATGGCGCTGACGGCCGCGGTGGTCTGCGCGATGGCCGCGCTGGCCACGGCGCTGGGTCCCGAGCGGCACCGGGCAAAATTCGGGGGATGACGGTGACACCGCAGGAGACCCGCGCGGCCATCGAGGGATTCCTCAAGAACTGCCGGGAGCCGGCGCTGATGGAGCCGGGCGAGGAACTGATGCCGCTCACCGGAGACAACTTCGCGCTGGAGGTGCGCGGCTCGCGCCTCACGTTGCAGGCCTGGGACCGCACGCGGAACCTGACGCGGCGGATCACGTCGATCGGTGAGACCACGGCGGCGCGGCTGGAGATGACGGTCGAGCGGTTTGCGCGGCGCGAAGGCCAGATGTTCCTGCTGGACCTGGGGCGGCGAGCCGGCGCGGACCTGGGGCGGCGCAGCGGGCGGCTGGTGTTCCGCGAGCGATTCCGGATCTTCCTGCGGCGCCAGTTTCCGGCGTGGAACCTGGTGGAGGTGAGCGCGGAGCCGAACCTGGAATTCAGCCTGTCGCCGGCGTTTCCGCGCGCTTTTCTGCGGCACGGGCAGCAGGCGTGGGCGGCCATCGCGTGCCCGCCGGAGGGCGACGCCGCGGCGATCCTGAGCTTCGGGCTGATCTGGCTGGCGTACCTGCGGGCGCGCGAGCGGCGGGTGACGGTGGAGGGCCTGGCGATCTACGTCCCGGCGAGCCGGGAGCGCGCGGCGGCGCTGCGGCTGCTGTGTCTCAATGCGGAGGCGGCGCGGTTCGAGCTGTTCGCGTATTCCGAAGAGGATTTCGTGGTGCGGGTGGACCCGCGGGATCACGGCAACCTGGATACGCGGCTGGAACCATGCCGGCGGCCGGAGCCGAACCGGCGCGAGCGATGGCAGCGCATCACGGAACTGGCGGGCGTGGAGCGCGTGGTGAAGCACGACGGGAGAGAAAGCCTGCGCGTGCGCGGGATCGAATTCGCGGAGCTGGCGGAGGGCGAGCTGCTCTACGGGTTGGGCGAGCGGCGGCCGGCGCGCGAGCATCACGTGGAGGAGATCGAGCGGCTGGTGGAGGAATTAGACCGCGCGCGCTCCAGCGGCGCGGCGGACCGCGAGCATCCGCTGTACCGGCAGTATCCCGAGGCCTGGCTGGAATCGCAGGCGCGCGCGCAGATCGAGACACTCGACGCGTCGGTGCTGCCCGAGCCGATCTACGGGCAGGTGCCGGCTTTCGCGGGCGGCGAGCGCGGCATCATGGACCTGCTGGGAGTCGACCGGACAGGGCGGTTGACAGTGGTAGAGCTGAAAGCTTCGGCCGATCTGCACCTGCCGCTGCAAGCGCTGGACTATTGGATCCGCGTGAAGTGGCACCTGGACCGCGGCGAGTTTTCGGCGCAGGGATACTTTCCGGGCGTGGAGCTGAGGCGCGAGCCGCCACGGCTTCTGCTGGTGTCGCCATCGCTCGAATTCCATCCCACCACGGAAACCATACTGGGCTTTTTCTCACCGGAGATCGATGTGGAGCGGATCGGGCTGGGAGTAGAATGGCGGAAGGGGTTGCAGGTGATGTTCCGGCTCACCGGCGCCGAGCGGCCCCGCTGATCCACCACTCACATGATGAAACTCATCAAGCAGGCTCGCGCGGCGGTCTCGATGCTGGATCCGGTCGAGGTGCGCAAGCGAGCGCGCAGGCCGCTCAACGTCGGCCTGGTTGCGCCGGACGGCGAAGCATATGGGGAAATGGAGGACTTCCTGCTCCCCGCCGGGATGTCGCGGGAGGCGCGGCTCGATATGACGGGGCGGGTGCACCGCGTGGGCGATGCGGACGCGCCGCCATCGGTGGACCTGGTGATGTACCACCGGACGGTCGCGCGCGGTGAAGGATCGTACACGCTGGATCCTCGAGATCCGGAATCGCTGACGGCGGAGATCATGAGCGACCACGAAGAGCTGGCGCTGGCGCTGGCGCGGCAGTTTCCGGCGTTTCGCAAGCCGGTAGTGGACCGGATCGTGCAGGCGGTGGCCCGGGAGAACGCGTTGTTCTCTATCGCCACGGCGCTGCCCAACGTGGTGCCGAACTTCATGGAACTGCCGTGGGCGTTTGGCGAGTTCGCGTCGGACACGGCGTTTCTCACCGCCAACCAGATTCGCATGGCGTTTCTGATTGGCGGGGCTTGCGGACAGGAGGTCGGCTTTTCGCACCAGACGGGGGCGGTGCTTTCGATCGTGGCGGGCGCGTTCGGATGGCGCGCCCTGGCCCGCGAGCTGGCGGGGAAGATTCCGTTGGGCGGCGGCCTGATCCCCAAGGGCGCCATCGCCTACGCCGGGACGTTCGCGGTGGGGAAGAGCCTGGAGTTTTTCTACCACGCGAACCGGCATTACACGCGCGAGGAGAGCGACCAGGTTTACCGCCAGGGCTTCGAGAAGGGACAAGGCGTGGCGGAATCGTTGAGCGCGGGCGAACCGCCAACGGGATCGGCGTAAACTAATCAGGCGGGTGGTACGTCGTACAATCAGGAGGAAATTGCGAGGAGTTCTATGCGCCTGCTACATGTTGGTATTGCAATCGCTTTCCTGACCACGGCCTGCCTGGCGGATACGGTGACGCTGAAGAGCGGCCGAGTGATTAGCGGCACATATCTCGGGGGCACGGCACGAACCGTGAGAATGGACCTCGGGGACCGGATCGAGACGCTGGATGTCTCCGACGTGAATCGGATCGAATTCGGCGGTCCGCCGCCTGGTCCGCCCGAAGAGGACCGCCGGCCGGTCCTGCGGCGGAACGACGGCGACGACAGGAGCGACAGCGGGAGCGGCATTCTGCGGCCGGATCCGGCGCCGCCGGGCACGCCGCCGCCTGTGGCGACCGGATCGTCAGAGCTGCCGGCGGGCACCAACTTCGTGATCCGCATGATCGATGGAGTGGACTCGGAAGTGAACCGGGTCGGGCAGACCTTCGCGGCCAGCCTGGAGGAGCCGGTCCGGAGCCCCGGCGGGGATACGCTGATCCCGCGCGGCGCCGATATCGTGGTGAAGCTGGTGGATTCGAAAGAATCGGGCAAGCTCACCGGACGGGCGGAACTGGCGCTGAGCCTGGTGTCGGTGAAGGTCAACGGGCAGATGGTGGACCTGAACACACAGACGGTGACGCAGCAGAGCAGCTCGCGCGGGGAGCGCACGGCGAAGGTGGCCGGCGGAACCGCGGCGGTGGGGTTGATCATCGGCGCGATCGCGGGCGGCGGCAAGGGCGCGGCGGCGGGCGCGGCGGCCGGCGGAGCAGCCGGCGCGGGAGCCGAAGTGGTCACCAAGGGCCAACGGGTCAAGATTCCCTCCGAGACGCGGCTGACATTCGTGCTGGATAACCCCGTAAGAATATGAGAACCGCCCTCGCGTTTTTGAGCCTCTGCGGCGTGCTATCGGCACAGGGGCTGACCGAGGGACATTCGGGCAGTAAAGTTCGCGCGGTGATTTACGAGGACCTGCAATGCCCGGACTGCGCCGCTTTCCGGGTGATGCTGGACCAGCGGATTCTGCCAAAGTACGGCGACCGGGTGGAGTTCATCCACCGCGACTTTCCGCTGGCCAAGCACGCCTGGGCGCGGCAGGCGGCCATCGCCGCGCGGTTCTTCACCGGGAAAGACGCCAAGCTCGGGCTGGAGTACCGGCGGCACACGATGGCCACCCGCGCCGAAACCAGGCCGGATAACTTCAATTCGCGGCTGGCGGCATTCGCGACGGAGCACGGGATCGACCCCGAGGAGGCCGTGGCCGCGCTGGGCAATGCGAAATACGCCGAGGCGGTGGAGAAGGACTATCAGGACGGAGTAGCTCGAGGCGTGGTGCACACGCCCACGGTATTGGTGAACGGCGCGCCATTCATCGAGACGTTCACCTTCGAAGAGATCGCGAAAGGAATCGAAGCAGCCCTTGCCCAGGCCCAGTAGCATCGTGACCGGCGCGAGCCGGGGGATCGGCCGCGCCATCGCGACGGAGCTGGCCGGGACCCACGACGTGATTGGCACGTATCGCGGCCGCCGCGACGCCGCCGAACAGCTTCGCGGCGAGACGGGCTGCGAGATCTTCCAGTGCGACGTATCGAGGCGGGAGGATCGCGAGGCCTTGATGCGGTTCGCACGCGAGCGGTTCGAGCGGCTGGACCTGCTGGTGAACAACGCGGGCATGGGGCCGCGCGAGCGCCGCGACCTGCTGGAGACCACCGAAGAAAGCTTCGACGAGCTGGTGGCGACCAATCTGAAGGGCCCGCATTTTCTGACGCAATCGGCGGCGCGGTGGATGGCGGAGCGGGGAGACGGGCGCATCGTGTTCGTGACGTCGATCTCCGCCTACACGGCTTCGGTGAATCGCGGCGAGTATTGCATTTCGAAGGCCGGGCTGAGCATGTCGGTGGCGCTGTACGCCGAGCGGCTGGCGGAGGCCGGCGTCAAGGTCTTCGAGATCCGGCCGGGGATCATCCGCACCGACATGATCGCACGAGTGGAGAAGGCGTACGAGGAGAAGATCGCCGCGGGACTGCTCCCGCAGCGGCGCATAGGGGAGGGCCGCGACGTGGCCAAGGCGGTGCGCGCCATCGCCGACGGGCTGCTGGACTATTCCACCGGCCAGGTGCTCAACGTGGACGGCGGATTCCACCTGCGGAGCTTGTGACGCGGAGGGGCGCCGGACCGTCCCGATTGTCCGCGCTGTTGTATCCTGGGCGAAGCCGGAATCCCTATGACTGAAAGGCTTCGCGCCACCGATTTCCGCTTCATCGCCGTGTGCCTGGCGCTGCTGGCGGCCGCGACGTGGTTCTCCGTCCGGAATTTCTACCGCGCTTTTCCCGAGGCTTCGATCAACTTCCAGGTGAACCGCGATGAGGCCGCCGTCCTGGCCGGGCGCTTCCTCGCGCAGCAGGGCTACAGCACCGCCGGGTATCGCCAGGCCTCCAGCTTCGGCTTCGACGACCAGGCCAAGACGTTCCTCGAGCGCGAAGCCGGCCTCGAGGAGGCCAACCGCATCATGGGCTCGCGCGTGCGCCTGTGGCACTGGTCCAACCGCTGGTTCCGTCCGCTTCAGAAAGAGGAGTTCCGCGCCGACATCACGCCCGCCGGCGAGGCCGTGGGCTTCGCGCACGAGCTGGCCGAAGACGCCGCGCGGCCGGCCGCCACCGCGGCGGAGGCGCGCGCACTGGCCGAGAATTTCCTGCGCGACTCCATGCGCCGCGATCCCGCCGGGCTCGAATTCGTCGAGGAGTCCGACCAGGCGAGGCCGCACCGCACCGACCGCACCTTCACCTGGAAGGAGCGCGACTTCAACCTGCACGATGCCACCAACCGCGTCGAGGTCACGGTGTTGGGCAACGAAGTGGGCGGCTACCGCGAGTACCTCAAAGTGCCCGACCAGTGGACCCGCGACTACGAGCGGCTGCGCTCCAAGAACGAAGTGACCGGCACCGTCGACGTCGCCGTCATGCTGGCTCTGGTTGTGGGACTGATCGTGACCATCGTGACCCGCGTGCGGCGCCAGGATATCCGCTGGCGGCGCGCCGCCTGGGTGGGCGCCATCGGGGTGGCGCTTTCGCTGTGCTCCAACCTGAACGAGTTTCCGCTCTCGCTGTTCGGCTATCCCACCACCGACTCCTACGAGAGTTTCATCAGCCGCCAGGTGATTGGAGCGGTGGTGAGCGCGCTGGCAGTCGGCGGATTGCTGTTCGTGCTGGCGGCCGGCGCCGAGCCGCTCTACCGCGAAGCGATGCGCGACAAGATCTCGCTCGGCAACCTGTTCGGCGCGCGCGGGCTGCGCACCCGGCGGTTCCTGCTGGGCGCGATCCTCGGCATCACCCTCACCGGGCTGTTCATCGCCTACCAGACGGGGTTCTACATCGTGGCGTCGCGCCTGGGGGCGTGGTCGCCGGCCGATGTTCCCTACAGCGATCTGCTCAACACGCGCTTCCCGTGGCTGTTCGTTCTGTTCGGCGGCTACCTGCCGGCCGTTTCCGAAGAGTTCCTGTTCCGCATGTTCGCCATCCCGTTCCTGCGCAAGCTGGTGCGATGGATGCCCGCGGCCCTGGTGCTGGCGGGCTTCATCTGGGGGTTCGGCCACGCCACCTACCCCAACCAGCCGTTCTACATTCGCGGCGTGGAAGTGGGGATCGGCGGGCTGGTGCTGGGACTCATCATGCTGCGCTGGGGCATTCTGCCGACGCTGGTGTGGCACTACTCGGTGGACGCCATGTACAGCGCCATGCTGCTGCTGCGCTCGCACAGCCTGTATTTCCGGCTGTCCGGCGCGGCCAGCGCGGGTATCGTGGTGCTGCCGATCGTGCTGGCGCTGGCGGCCTACTGGCGGCGCGGCGGGTTCGAGCCCGAGGCCGGCCTGCTCAACGGCGACGAAGCCGGGCCCGTCGAGCCGCCCGCGCAGCCGGCGGCACAACTCCAGGCGGCGATTCCCGGTTACCGGCCGCTGGAACGGCGGGCGTGGGCGGCGGCTCTGGCGCTGCTGGCCGTGGGGCTGCTCGCCCTCCGTCTTCCCGTGAGCCGCTTCGGCGATTCTCCGGAGTACAAGCTGGGCGCCGCACAGTCGCGCGTTTCGGCCGACGCTTTCGTGCGCGCGCAAGGGCTCGACCCGGATTCCTTCCGCCACGTCACGTACCCGGTGGTCCGCTGGGATGAGGAGGACAGCCTCGCCGCCAAGTACTTCCTGGAGCGGCAGCCCACCGCCGATGTCTCCGCGCGCTTCGAGGGCAATCGGCCGCTGCGCGTGTGGAACACGCGCTACTACCGCTCGCTCGACAAGGAAGAGATTACCGTCGCGGTGCATCCCGAGACCGGCAAGGTGCTGGGCTTCAGCCACGCGCTGCCTGAAGACCGGCCCGGCGCGGACATCGAAGCCGCCGAGGCGCAGCGCATCGCCTCCGCCTATGCGGCGTCACAGGGTTTCGACACGGGCGCCATGGACCTCAAGGAGAGCCAGTCGGAGAAGAAGAAAGCGCGCCGCGACCACAACCTGGTTTGGGAGGCGCGGCCCGGGGATTCGCGCAACCTGGACGAAGCGCATTTCCGCCTGGCCATCGGGGTCGCGGGCGATCGCGTCACATCCGCGCGGTCGTTCTGGAAGATTCCCGAAGACTATTCGCGCGCCCGCGAGCGCCAGAACGCCATCTCCATCGCAGTGCTGGCGCTGCGCATCGCCGTGATGGTCACCGGCCTGGTGTGGACGCTGTGGCTGCTGATCCAGAACATCCGCAAAGGCATGGTGCCGTGGGTCGCCACCATGCGGATCGCTTTGCCCGCCTCTCTGCTGACGTCGCTGGGAGGACTTCTCGCGCTCACGCTTCTGTACGAGAACTACCCCACGGCCATCCCCATCTCCACTTTTCAAACCATGGCGTACGTCGGGCTGGCTATGGCCGCCATCGGCAGCTTTTTGCTGGTGGCGACCGCGGTGGCGCTGGTCACTTCGTTCTTCCCGGAGAGCGCGACCGCCTTCCGCGCCGTCAACCGCCGTGTGCTCGGCAGGGATGCGGCAGCGGCGGTCCTGGCCGCGGTGGGGCTGGAACTGGCGCTCCGCCGCGTCACGGGCTTTCTCGCGCTACGTTTCCACGGCGCCGCGCTGTACGAGTTGAGCCCGCCGAACCTTCTGGCCACCGCCGCGCCGGCGGTCTCGGCGCTGACCGGGGCGGTGCAGTCGGCCGTCCTGTGGGCCGGCATGCTCGCAGCTTTCGTGCTGATCGCGCGCCACATGCCGCGGCGCTGGCTGGTGGTCCCCATGGTGCTGCTGGCGATGTTTGCCGCGGTTTCGGGCGACGTCCGCACGCCCGGCGAACTGGCCCTCGAATATGGCGGCGCGCTGCTGTTCGCGGGCGCGGCGGCGGTATTCTGCTATCGCTTCGGGCGCTCCAATCCGCTGGCCTACGCCGTCGTGCTGTGGCTTCTCGCGCTGCGCGGCCGGCTGGCGGAACTGGCGGGCAACGACAACCCGTCCTTCCATCTGCAAGGCTGGATCGTGACGGTGGTGCTGGTGGCCACGGTGGTGTGGGCGGTGGCGCCGGGGTTCCGAAAGTCCGGGACGTGAGGTCAGCGCCCGCCGGCGGCCGAGACTCCCGCGCGCGCCGCTGCCGGCGCTTTCCCGAGGCTGATCAGGTTGGCCAGAAGCTGATACGCGCCGTCGGTTCCCGCCGGCAGTTGGCGCCACAGGCCGAGCCCCACATAGATCCAGCGACCCTTGCCGAACTTCCCTTCCACCAGCGACCCGAGCTTGTCCCCCGGGTTGTCCTTGTAGGAGTCGACCATCGAAACGAGGTCGACGTACTTGGCATCCTTCTCGCCGAGGAAGTAGAGGCCGCGCTCCTGCACCCATCCCGCCCACGTCGCCGCGCCGATCTTGTTGGGGTAGTTGAACACCGGGTGGGCCGGCGCCAGCACCTTCACCGGGACCGTCTCGTCCGACACGCGGTTGCCGCTGACCCTCGCCGGGTACGGCCCGTACTGCGCCTGGTTGAACTCCATTTTGTTGTATTGAACGATGACCGTTCCGCCGCGCTCCACGTAATCCAGCAGGCGGCGATTGTAGGCGCGCAGATCGGCGCGCCGCTCGTAGGCGCGGACGCCGGTGACGATCACGTCGTACTTCGACAGGTCGCCCCAGGCGAGTTCGTCCTGGCCGATGAACGACAGCCTGGCGCCCAACTGCTCGATGGCCGGCGGGACCTGGTCGCCCACGCCGGCGATGTAACCGGCGCTGATGTTGGGAATGATCTTCACGTCCACCACGTTGATGGCGGTCTCGGCCGGCTTGATCACCTGCCGCCGCTGGATGTGGGGGTACTCGATTTCCTGGTATCCGTTGGCGAACTTCTCGCTCCCGGTCGCGGGTGAGGTCACCACCGCGCGGACGGTGTAGCCGCCGGTCTTCACCTGCGGCGGAGCGGTCACCACAAAGCGCGCCGACAGCGATTCGTCCTCGTGCGCGAAGCTCACCGGCACGCTCGCCGGGGCGGCCTTCCATCCCGCCGGCAGCTCCAGCGCCACCGTGGCCTGCGCCGCGCCCTTGGTGCCGTTGGTCACCGTGACGTGGATCTCGCGCTCGGCCGCCTTCGCGGCTCCTCCGGCGCCCGCCGGAATCACGGCCAGCGGCGGCGTAACCCTCACCGAAAACGCCGGCACGACGTTCAGCTCCATCCGCTTGTCTCCGAGGTAGGTGTCCTTCATGTAGCGGAACTGGAAGGGCAGCTCGCGGGTGACTTCGGCATCGCCGGCCTTCACCAGGAACGTGACGCGGTAGGGCGTCGGGCGGAACGGAACGCCGAACGGCACGTCCGGCTCGAACGAGTTGATGGCCGGATTCGCCGGGTGGCTCCAGTAATCGTCGGTGAAGTAGGGTGTGGTCAGCCTGGCGTCCTCCGGCACATGCGCGTCGACGGTGCAGGTGAAGACGCCATCCTTCTTTACCGGTCCCGGCGCGCAATTGCCAGGCGCGTCGAAGCCGGCGATCGCCACGCCGGTCACGCCGACCTCCGATGCGCCGCGGTTCACCGCCACCATCGAAAGCTTCACCGGCTGGCCGCCGATCACCAGCCCGTCGTCGGCCACGGCATCGAAGGTCACGCCGTGCGCGGCGAGGACGGCGTCCTGATAGTCGCGCTCCTTGATCTTGAGCCGGAAGTCGATTTCGTACCGCGCCTCCTCGGAGATGGGAAGCGAGGCGAGCTGCGCGCGCAGCGCCCGCAGGGCTCCGAGACCGGACTCGACCGGCGCGGCGGCACCCGCGTCATTGCCCGCGGCGAACGCGCTCTGGGCGCGGCGGGCCGCATCGGCGATCGAGGCGAGCCCGCTGGCCAGCGCTTCGGGCGGGTCAGGCGCGGCGAACTGCGCCAGCGCGGAAAGGCTGATGTCCAGGCCGTCGAACAGCGACGTCTCGTCCTTATCCATCAGTCCCGCGATGGTGCTGTCGACGAGCTGGTAGGCCCCGCCGCCGCCGCCGCGCCCGCCGCCCACGCCGGGAAGAGGCGGAGGTCCGCCCATCCCCTGGCACTTGTGATTGCTGCGGGCGTCGGAGCCGATCTCGGCGTAGGTGCGGCCGAGGAGCGTGTCGTACATGGCGGTGTTGGGCCGCGCCATCTTGGCGGGCGGCGCCGCGGGAGCCGCGTTGGCAGCCTGGGCCGTTGTGGGGGCCGGGGCACTACCCGCGGCCGCCGCTCCCCTGCCGCCCCTTCCGCCTCGGCCGGCGCCTGCTCTTCCGCCACCGGCGCCCGGTGCGCCGGGCGCGCCTCTTCCGTCAGCGCCGCCAGGGCCGCCCCGCCCGCCGCCCGGGCCGCCTGGCCCGCCTGAAAAATACAGCTTCCTTGGCTGCCAGGGCCGGAGCCCTTCGCGGATCTGCTCGGGGAACTTCGACGGATCGCCCGCCGCGCGGAACGCCTCGCGGGCCAGTATGGCGGCGGCTTCGTGAGCCCGGTCGCCGCCGCGCCCCTGGATGTTCATGGTGACCAACACTTCGGGCCGCAGGGTGCGGATGAGCCGCACGAAGTCGCCGACGGTCTCCTGGCGGCCCCACTTCTGGATGACTTCCTCCGGGTCGAAGGAGTAGCCGTAGTCGATGGCACGGGCGAAGTACTGTTCGGCGCCGTCCAGGCGGTGGGCCGACAGCAGCTCGGAGGTGCGCAGCACGGCCATGTCGCGAAACAGCTCGGGGCCGATCTCGTTCTGCCCGCCGTCGCCGCGCGTGGTCTGCACGTCGATGGAGCGCAGGCCCATGCCGTGGGTGTAGAGGGCGTAGAGCGCGTTGTGCTCGTCGTCGGGATGCGCGGCGATTTGCATGAAGGTACCCGAGACGCCCAGCTTGCGAAGCGCCAGCCCCAGCGCGACGTGGCCGCTGTCCTGCGACACCAGCGGGAAACTCATGCGGTTCTGCGCCAGGACGCGGACATGGCCCGCAACGGCCGCCAGGAACGCGAGGCTCAGAATGCCGGCGCTCGCCCCGATCGTGAGCAGGCGTTTCATGGGTGGTGTTCTCCTTACCGCCGGACGCATCTCTCTCCCGCCGGTACGGTTTCTATGATACAAGAGCGGCAGGTTGGCTTGTGCGCCGCGCCGTTACGGCTTGTCCGGCGGCGCGAGGGCTTTGGCGCGCGCGTCCATCTTTTTGGCTTCGGTCTCCCGTTTGAGGCGGCGCAGCAGGGCGGCGTAGTTCTCGAACATCTTCACCAGCGGATCGTAGTCCGTGCCCGCGACCACCGGCATCTTGTCGGCCAGCCCCACCGCCACGCGGTACTGGCGTTCGGCGGCGGCATCCTGACCTTTGCCCTCGAGCACCATGGCCAGGTTGTTCAGGCTGGCGATGGTGGTCTTTTCGCGCAGAGCTAGAGAGCGCCGGTAGAGCGGCTCGGCGTCCTCGAACTTATCCCGGGAGGCGTAGACCACGGCGAGATTGTCCAGCGTGGTGGCCAGGTCGGGGTTGTCCGGTCCCATGACGCTTTCCCAAATGGCCAGCGAGCGTTTGTAAAGCGGCTCGGCTTCGGTGTATCGCTTCTGGAGATAGAACAGCATGGCCAGCCGGTCGAGATGCGGCGCCACGTTCGGGTGCATGGGGCCGTTGGCGCTCTCCTGGATCGAAATGGCGCGGCGCAGAGGGCTCTCGGCGGGCGGAAAATTCTTCTGCTCGATGAACACCGTCGCCAGCGCATCCAGCACGGGCACCAGCGACAGGTCTTCCGGGCCGAGCTTCTGCATGAGGATGTCGATGGCGCGGCGCAGGTTCGGCTCGGCCACGGCGTAGCGTTTCTGGCTGATGTAGTAGGTGGCCAGCTCGGTGCAATCCTTCGCCAGGTCGAGATCGTCGGTGCCCTTGGCGTTGATGCGGATGGAGACGGCGCGCAGGTACTGCTTTTCGGCGTCGATGGGGCGGGCCATGGTGACATAGAGGCTGCCCAAGAGCTTGAGGTCGGGGATCAGCTCGGTGCTGTCGGAGCCGGCCACTTTGGCGCGAATGGCCAGCGACCGCAGGTAGAGCTTTTCGGCATCGGCGTTGCGCCCCTGGGCGCGATACAGGGCGGCCAGATCGCCGATGAACGGCAGCAGCGCCGGGTCTTCGGCAAAGCCCGACTGCTCGCGCGCGGCCAGCGCGCCCGTGAGCAGCGGCTCGGCCTCGGCGTACTTGCCCAAGGCAACCAGCGAGGCGGCCCGTTCGCGCAACCGGACCGGGTCTTCCTGTGCAATCGCCGCCGCCATCAGGCCGAGCAGCAGCGCCACCAGCGTTCTCATCAACACTACAGGATAATCAATGTTACGAGACCTATGGAACTGAAGATTCAGGATCTTTCGAAGACTTATCCCAATGGGGTGCAGGCTTTGCGCCAGGTTTCGCTCGAAATCGGCGCAGGGATTTTCGGGCTGCTGGGGCCCAACGGGGCGGGCAAATCCACGCTGATGCGCATCCTGGCGACGTTGCAGGAGGCCGATTCCGGCTCGGCGCGGCTGGACGGCATCGATGTGCTGCGCGAGAAGGAGCGCGTGCGGGAGGTGCTGGGCTACCTGCCGCAGGAATTCGGCCTGTATCCCAAAGTCACGGCCGCCCGGCTCCTCGACCATTTCGCCCACCTCAAGGGACTGACCGATACCGCCAGGCGGCGCGACGTGGTGGAAGGGCTGTTGCACCAGACCAACCTCTGGGAAGCGCGGAACCAGCGGCTGGGGGCGTTTTCGGGCGGGATGAAGCAGCGCTTCGGCATCGCCCAGGCGCTCATCGGGAGCCCGCAACTGATCATCGTGGACGAGCCCACGGCGGGACTCGATCCGGAGGAGCGCATCCGCTTCCACAACCTGCTGAGCGAAATCGGCGAGCATGTCATCGTGTTCCTTTCCACCCACATCGTGAGCGACGTGAGCGATCTGTGCCGCTCGATGGCGATCATTCACCAGGGGCGCCTGCTGGCCAAGGGCGATCCGCTGAAGCTGGCGGGCTCGTTGCGCGGCAGCATCTGGCAGGCCGACGTTTCCCGTGCGGACCTGGCACATTGCAGAGAGACCATGCCGGTGATCTCCACGCGCCTGGCGGCCGGCCGCACGCTGGTCCGCGTTTACGGACAGCAAAGTCCCGGCGGAGATTTTCAGGCGGCCGAGCCCGAAGTCGAGGACGTCTATTTTGCGGCCGTGACGATGCCGGAGGTTGCGCTGTGCTGAGGGAGATCGTCCGCTTCGAGCTGGCCCGGCATGTGCGCGCGATCTCCACGTACGTATACTTTCTGCTGTTCGGCGCGCTGGGCTTTCTCATGATGCTGGGCGCGGCAGGCGGGATCAGCGAGGTGTCGGTCAATTTCGGATCGGGCGGAAAGGTGTACGCCAACTCTCCCTGGGGCATCTCCGAGAGCATCGGGCTGCTGAGCTATTTCGGGCTGCTGGTGATCGCCGCGTTCTGCGGCCGCGCCGCGTATCAGGATTTCGATCACAAGACCGACTCCTTCTTTTTCACCTCGCGCGCCGGCAAGGGCGCCTACCTGGGAGGCCGCTACGCCGAGGCCGTTCTGCTCCTGACGGCGATCTTTTCGAGTCTCGCGATCGGCATGTTTCTCGCCACCCTGATGCCCACGGTGGACCGCCAGCGGCTGGAGGCCAACCACGTGCTGGCATACGTGCAGCCCTACCTGGTGACGGTCATTCCCAACGTGATCGTGATGGGGGCGCTGTTCTTTTCGCTGGCGGCCCTGGCGCGCCGCATCTTTCCGGTGTACATGGCGAGCGTGTTGCTGCTGATGGGGTATCTGCTGGCGGGCACCATCTCGCACAAGATCGAACACAAGTTCCTGGCTTCGCTGGTGGACCCTTTCGGCGCGTCGGCGATGGAGTTTCTCACCGAATACTGGACCATCGCGGAGAAGAACACGCGGCTGGTGCCGCTCGAGGGCTACCTGTTGTGGAACCGGGTGCTGTGGCTGGGCGTGGCCGCCGCGGTGGCTGCCTTTACGGTGTGGAAGTTCCGCTTCGGCACGGTGGAGCGCGTGAAGAAGAAGAGCGTCCCCAAGAGTGGGGACGCGGCAGGCGGGAGCGCCTGCGCCACGTTTGGGTCGCCGCTGCTCAGGCTGGCGTGGCTGCATTTCGTGGAAACGGTCAAGAACATCTACTTCGCGGTGATCGTGCTGGCCGGCGTGTTGTTCATGGTGGTCAGCGCCCGTACCATGGGCGATATCTACGGCACCCCGACGTACCCCGTAACGTACCAGGTGATCGACGAGGTGGGCGGCACGTTCGAGCTGTTCATGCTCATCATCATCACCTTCTATGCGGGGGAGCTGATCTGGCGCGAGCGCGACGCCGGGACGCACGAGATCGTGGACTCGCTGCCGCTCTCGGGCGGCGCGCAGTTCGTCTCCAAACTGCTCGCGCTGCTGGCGGTCCAGGCCACGCTCGAAGCCGTCGTGATGGCGACCGGGATGGCCATCCAACTGGGCAAGGGCTACACGCGGCTGGAGCCGCTGCTCTACATCAAGGAGCTGTTCGGCATCCAACTGCTGGAGTACTCCTCGATCAGCGTGCTGGCGCTCACCGTGCAGGTGCTGGTGAACAACAAGTACCTGGGGCATTTTCTGATGGTGCTGTACTACCTGGTGTCGGCCTTCATGGGCAAGTTCGGATTGGAGCACAGGTTGTACGACTACGGCTCGATTCCGGACCACACCTACTCGGACATGAACCGCTTCGGCCCGTACGTCCGGCCGATCGTGTGGTTCGACGCCTACTGGGCCGCGGCGGCGGTGCTGCTGGCGCTGGCGGCGCACCTGCTGTTCGTGCGCGGCCTGGCGGTGGAGTGGCGTTCGAGGCTGCGCGAGGCGCGGCGCCGGTTCCGGAAGCCGCAGCGGGCCATCGCGGGGGTGGCGGCCGGCGTCTTCGTGGCGGCCGGCTCCTTCATCTTCTACAACACCAACGTCCTGAATCACTACCGCACCACTTGGAAGACGCAAACGCTGGCGGAGCGCTACGAGCGGACTTACAAGCCCTTCCTCCAGATGCCGCATCCGCGCATCACGTCGGTCAGCCTGTGGGTGGACCTGCAGCCTTACCGCGGCAGCGTGCGCATCCGCGGCAAATATGAAATCGCCAACAAGACCGGGCGGCCGATCGAGCGTTTCCTGCTCGGCGTTCCGGAAGACTTGAAGATCCGGGGGATCCGGTTCACGCCGCCGGCGCGCCTGGAGTCGGAGGATCGCCCGCTCGACGTCCAGGTCTACCGCATGCAGCAGCCGTTCCCCGCGGGCGCCACGGGGACCGCGGAGTTCGATCTGGAATTTCTCCCGCACGGTTTCGCGAACAGCGGTCCGGACACGTTCGTGGTGGAAAACGGCACCTTCTTCAACAGCGAATCGCTGCCGCACTTCGGCTATCAGGAGGGGTCGGAGCTATCCGACGACGACACGCGCCGCAAGCACCATTTGAAGGAAAAGCCGCGCATGGCGGACATCCACGATGAGCAGGCGCGGCGCAATAACTACATTTCCCAGGACGCCGACTGGGTGCCATTCGAAGCCGTGATCGCGACCGCGCCGGACCAGATTGCCATCGCGCCCGGAGAGCTTGTGGGCGAGTGGAGCGACGGGGCGCGCCACTACTTCCGGTATCGCACGCTGCGCCCGGTGCTGGACTTCTTTTCGGTTCTTTCGGCCCGCTACCGCGTGATGCGCGACCGCTGGAACGACGTGGAGCTGGGGATCTACTATCAGCCGGGGCACGAGTACAACCTGGCGGCCATGATGAAGGGCATGAAGCAGTCGCTGGACTACTGCACGCGCAACTTCAGCCCGTACCAGAACAAGACGGTGCGCATCGTGGAGTTCCCGCGCTACCAGAGTTTCGCGCAATCGTTCCCGGCGACGATCCCGTACTCGGAAAGCATCGGGTTCATCGCGCGGGTGGATCCCTCGAGCGACGAAGACGTGGATTATCCCTTTTACGTGACGGCGCACGAGGTAGGCCACCAGTGGTGGGCCCACCAGGTGATCGGGGCCAACGTGCAGGGCGCGACCATGACCAGCGAGTCGCTGGCGCAGTACACCGCCATGATGGTGATGAAGCACGAGTACGGGCCGGACCACATGAAGCGGTTTCTCAAGTACGAAATGGATAGATATCTGAACGGCCGCAGCGCGGAGAAGAAGAAGGAAATGCCGCTGGTGCTCAACGAGGACCAGGGCTACATTCACTACCAGAAGGCCAGCGTGGTGTTCTACGCGCTGCAAGACTATATCGGCGAGGACAACGTGAACCGGGCGCTGCGCGACTACGTGAACGCCGTGGGCTTCCAGGACCCGCCGTATACCACCGCGCTCGAGCTGGAAGAGCGGCTGCGGGCCGTGACGCCGCCCGAGTGGCGGTACCTGATCGACGACATGTTCGATTCGATCACGCTGTACGAGAATCGGGCGATCTCGGCCACGTACCGCGAGGTCTCCAAGGGCAAGTACGAAGTGAAGCTGAAGGTGGCGGCGCGCAAGCTGAAGGCCGGCGAGCTGGGAGAAGAGAAGGAAGTGCCGCTGGCCGACTGGATCGACATCGGCGTGTTGGATGCCAAGGACAAGCCGCTCTACCTGGAGCGGCACAAAATCGAGAAGGCGGAGACGGAGTTCACCCTGACGGTGGACGGGGTACCGGCCAAAGCCGGCATCGATCCCTGGAACAAGCTGGTGGACCGCAAGCCGGACGACAACCTGGTGAAGGTCACGGAGGCGCGTTGAGGGGCGGTGGCGGTGGCGGCGGCGGCCCGGGATGGCACTTGCGGGATCGTTTTTGGTGTACACTGATATTGACGCAAATTGGTTTGTTTTTGACTTCCACCATTTCGATTCCCGATCCGAGCATTTTCCCGGGCACCCAGCCCTTGCTTGCTTGCTTCCGCAACCATCCCGAATCACACGATTAATCACGAATGTATCCACCCAGAAACTTTCCTCCCCGCAAGCAGAACCGCAGAGAGAATGTGAATGAATCCATTCGCGCACGCGAGGTGCGCGCGGTTTTCCCGGATGGCACCACGGAAGTGATGCCCACATCGGCGGCACTGCGCAAGGCGCAGGAGCTTGGTTTGGACCTGGTGCTGGTGGCGCCTACGGCGGTTCCACCGGTGGCCAAGGCCGTGGATTTCGGCCATTACCAGTACGAGCAGAAAAAAAAACAGCACGACGCCAAGAAGAAGCAGCACGTGGTCCAGGTGAAGGAACTGAAATTCCGCCCGAATACCGACGACCACGATTACGACTTCAAGAAGAACCACGCCATACGGTTCCTTCAGGAAGGGAACCGCGTGAAAGCGGTGGTGCAGTTCCGCGGCCGGGAGATCGCGCACGCCGATCTGGGCAAGAAGCTGCTCATACGGTTCGCGGCCGACTTGACGTCCTTCGGCACCGTGGAAGGCCAGCCCCGCATGGAGGGGCGCAACGCCCACATCCTGATCAGCCCGGTGAAGTCTCCGGGCAAAAGCCCCGGAGGCGAAAAGCCACTTTCGCCGCCGCCACCCGCGGCCTGACGGGGAATTGCCACAAAAAAGGGATTAGCAGTACTTCCGTACTCATCGCCTGCTGGCCGCCGTCCGGCGCACATGCTAAGATGCGATAGAGCCCGCCGCGCCCGCGCCGATTATGTACAAAGCATTCTTCGGTTTTACCCAAAACCCGTTCAACATGAGCCCGGATCCGTCGTTCCTCTTCCGCAGCCCACAGCACGAAGAGGCGTTGGCGAACCTGATTTACGGCGTGCAGAGCCGCAAGGGGTTCGTGGTGCTCACGGGCGAAGTCGGCACGGGCAAGACCACCATGCTGGAGTGCCTGCGCGACTTCCTCAACGCGCAGCAGGTGGCATTTGCGTCGCTGTTCAATTCGCGTCTCACGGTGGAGCAGTTCTTCGAGATGCTGGCGTACGACCTGGACCTGCGGTGCGACCGCCGCTCCAAAACCGAAGTACTACTTTCGCTGAATCACATGCTGCTCGAGAGGGCCGGAGCGGGACGGACCACGGTGCTGATCGTAGACGAGGCCCATAATCTCGATTGGGACGTACTAGAGGAAATCCGACTGCTGGGCAACCTGGAGAACCGGCGCGGCAAGATGCTCCAGATCATCCTCGCCGGCCAGCAGGAATTGGACCGCAAGCTGGAAGCGCCGGAGTTTCGCCAACTCAAGCAGCGCATCGCCCTGCGCTGCACATTGCACGGCTTCTCGCTGCCGGAGACGATCGGGTACGTGAACACCCGAATTGTGCGGGCGGGCATCCAGGACCAAACATTCATCCCTGCCGACGTTTTGGAAGAGGTGCATTACCGGGCGCAAGGCAT
Organism: Bryobacteraceae bacterium; assembly: GCA_035638575.1. GTDB lineage: Bacteria > Acidobacteriota > Terriglobia > Bryobacterales > Bryobacteraceae > DASQZT01. The sequence continues at coordinate 32,965 of DASQZT010000039.1, read as the reverse complement.
TCCCCGCCTGATCAATGCGATCTGCGACAACCTTCTGCTGACGGCATTCGCCATGGAGACGCGCACCGCGACGCGGGAGATGCTGGACGAAGTAACCGCCGACATGCGGCTGGATTACCCCGGCGAGCGTCCTTTCCGCCCCAGTCCCGCGTATCCGGAGCACATGAAGCGGCATTCTCAGGTGCCGTTCCGTGTTGGCGAATAAATAGCGAATAAAGTTCCAGTACTCACCCGGTAGCGGTTCTGCGTGTGTGTAGCTAAAAAGTACTATACTTAACCTTACGGAACTAAACAAATAGGCTCAAGTTACGGTACACTTCGGGATGAGACAGGTAGGACCGTAGCATCTTTTGGGAAAACCGTGTCCGGGGAAGAAGCTGGGCCTGCTCTGGTCTCGAACCGACCGGGAGCCTGGACTCCAGGGCTTCCGGCGGAAGGAGATTTCAAGATGCTGCGCCGATTCATCGAGAACAAGCTGTTCTTTGCGGCCGTTGCCTGCTCGTTCACAATAGCTCTGGGTTCCAATGTCGTTCAGGGGTCCGGGATGCCGTTTGCCAGTCACATGGTTCTAGTGCCACCGGCCGTCAGTGTGGCGCATGGTCCGTCGATTCCGCCCGATCCCTGGATTCCGCCTTCCGGCGACCGCACCAACGTGCTGGTAGCCCACGGTCCGTCCATTCCGCCCGATCCCTGGATTCCGCCTTCCGGCGACTCGATCAAGCTGGTCTAAAAGGAGGGGGCCGTCCTGGAACGCGCGTGCTGGGCTTACCAATTCTCCTGGATTCCGATAGTCAACCAGGACATTGGGCTGTTGGTGGCCTAGAATTGAACTTGGATGCAGTTCGCTCTGCAGGTTTGCTCGTATCTCGCCGCAATACCGCTGCAACTCCTGGTAATCAAGGTATTCCTTCGGGACGCCTTCCGCCGTTTCCCATTCATCTTCGCCTATCTCATCGCTACTTTCCTCACGACCGCCGCGGAGATGCCGGTGTATCTCTCCTTCTACTCCGGAAACAAGGCGTCCTGGGCGAGGCTGGTGTGGCTTTATTGGCTGGATGAGCTGATCCTGCAAGTCCTGGTGTTTGCGGCGGTCATCAGCTTGCTGTACTACGCTACCGCGGCCCTGCAGACTGGCAGAATCCTGCGGACTTCGCTGGTCGCGGGGGCCTTGGTGTTCGCGGCAGTCTCATTTCTGATTCACTGCCCGCCCGACCCATTGGCGAATCCCAGCAAGTGGATGACGCCGTGGTCCCGCGACCTCAATTTGTGCGCCACGATTCTGGATCTGGCATTGTGGGCAGTGCTGCTGGCATCGAGAGACAAGGATACGCGCCTACTGATGTTGAGCGGCTCACTGGGGGTCATGTTCACGGGAGAGGCAATCGGCAATTCTCTTCGCCACCTATCCACCGGCCGGTACTCCTTCATAACGGCCGTGGGAGATGGCATCGTGATGCTCAGCAATCTGCTGTTCCTGTTCCTGGTGTGGCAGACGTTTCGCACCGAAAAGAAGCCGTTATAAAAGGAGAAAGCCGCCCCGGGGCGGGGCGGCTCTTAGCCAGACAGGAGGATCGGCTTGCGCAGACTTACTTTTCTTTGTCCGCTTGCAGGCGGCTGGCGGAATTGTCGCCGTTCAGCGAGGCGGTGGCCTCATCGGCGCTGAAGACCTTCACTTCTACGCGGCGGTTCTTGGCTCGCGCAGCGCGGTTGTGGGCTTCGTCCACCGGCCGCAGCTCGCCCAGGCCGATCATGTGAATGCGATAGACCGGGATGTCGTGCTTGGCCACGAGGTATTCCATGACCGCATCGGCGCGTTTGCGGCTGAGCATTTCGTTGTAGGCCTTCGAGCCGGTGCCGTCGGTGTAGCCTTCCACGGCGATGAAGAACCGCTTGTCGGACTTCACGTCGCCCGCCAGCTTATCCAGGTCCTGCTGCGCGTCGGGCGTCAGCGCGGATTTGTCGAACTTGAATGGCACGCTCACGGTGGTCCGCAGCTTGAAATCGTCGATGTTGGCCACGGTCTGCCTCAGGCTGCTGATGGTCTGCGAGTTTTGCTGGCCGACCTGGGCGGCTTCGTTGGCCTTGTTCATGGCCTCGCCGGCGTGCTGATCGGCGGCCACGGCGTGCTGATCGGCGGCCAGGGCGTGCTGATCGGCCGTCGAAGCGCGTTCCTGCGCGGCGCTGATTCCGGTCTGCGCCTTGTCATCGACCTCCTTCACCTGGTTGCGCGTATCCTGGATGTGTTGGCTGTTCTGGGTGGTTTGCTCGCCGACCTGGTCCACTTTTGCCTGAATGGGGGACGTGGTGTTGCGAACATATTTTTTCGTGGCGCATCCGCCCGCGAGCAAGGCGCCCGTCACGATGCATGTCGCTAGTAAAGATCTCATGTTCAAAACCTCGGTTCTTTCATGAGCAATCCGGCAACCATACTTCCTAAGAGTTGTTGTTTCAATAACACAGACCGGCCGAGAGGGCTTTAGCGCCGGGCCGCGAGTGTAAGGTTTACGCAAACCGGCCCGGAGACGGACCACGTTTCATGCGAGATTCGGATCGCGTGGTGTGATTTCCGGGCCGGCCGGGGGAGGAGACCGCCGGCTTACGCGCGCGGCTCAGGAACCCGCACGGTTCAGCACCCGGCGGCATTTCTCCGGCGCTTGGCCGACGCGATCTTGCCGGGTTCGCGGGCCCGGACGCAAACCGGGAAGATCCCAGGCCACATTCTCGTAGATTTCCCCTTCGGGGTCGATATCCAGGGGCCAAAACTTTCGGGTATTCATAAGATTCACCCTGATTCCTTGCAGGGGGGCAGCACTCTAATTATAACACCGCCCGTTCCATATCCGTAAGTGTCTGAATTTAAATGGGGTTGAGAGTTCGGGCCAAAGTGCCGGCTAGGGTTGAGCGGCGGGCTGTTTGAGCTTCTCGGCCCAGTTGGTCACGATCGAAAGGGTGTTGGAGTTGGCCAGCTCGAGCGGCAGATTCAGCAGGAACCGCTGCCCGTCCGGGGTGACATCGTAGAGGTTCCATTTTCGCGGCAGGGGACGGGACTGGAAGAGCGCCCGCGGCGCATCGAAGTCGAAGGTCTCGCCGGAAGAAGGATGAACCGGGACCACCATCATGCGCCCGGCGGGCGTGATGTAGTACAGCTCCTGGCCGTCCATGCGCCATCGCGGATGCCCGCCGCCGCGCGAGATGAGCCAATGCCGGCTGGAAGTCGAGTCGATGCCATGGAAGCGCTCCACGAAGACTTCGCTCTTGCCGGTCTCATCCGACTGGAAAGCCATCCAGCGGCCGTCGGGCGACAGTGCCGGGAACCCTTCGTTGTAGATGGTAGCCAGGATCGGTCCGGCATGCCGGTCCGGGAGGGAAAGCGCCCAAATGTCGCCCTTGGTTCCGGGACTGAGGGTGTTGAAGAGAATGTAACGGCCGTCGCGGGACCAGTCCATGGGGTGCTTGGGGTATTGGCTCTTCAGGAGCAGTTCCGGCCTGGCGATTCCGCTCAGGGCTTTGGAGAAGTACAGGTCGAAATTGCCGGCCGCCGGGCCGAACTCGGAGAACACGATTCCTGAGCCGGCGGGAGACCACACGGGCGAGTTTTCATGGAAGGGGGTATTGGTGAACTGCGAAGTCTTGCCGTCCAGGTCCACCAGCCAGAGGTCGGCATTCTCCCCATCGGGCCCCAGTTTCGCCGCCACGGCGCGGGTTCCGTCGGGCGACACTCTCGGTTCGCCCCACTCACCGGGGTCCTCGACGGCTGCGACGGTCCTGCCATTGCGATCCAGCCAGACCATCTGCCGGGTGGCGCCGGCAACGGTCTGATAGACCAGCATTCCATTGTTGGAGACCGACACGGGCGCCCGCGAAAGGCTGGTCAGAGATCCCACATCCTCGATCACGTTGATGAAGTCCCCGTCGAGCGAGAGGTGGGCGAGATTGAAGGACTGAGCCATCAGCGAGCGGTCGTGCATGAAGAGAAGGTATCCCTTCTTTTGCAGCTCCCACTCGGCGTTGGCCGAGAAAACGGCATTGGTCTCGGAGTTGAGCAGCATGCGGTACTGGCGGGAATCGAGCGCGCCCACATACACACCCGTACTCTTATCCGTGCCGGTTTGGGCGAAGAACAGGAAATGTTTGCCATCGGGCAGGAATTGCGGCCACAGGAACGCGCTTTCGCCCCTGGCTGCGTTCAGAGCGAGCATCGGCTGGCTCGTGGCATTGGCGGCCGCCTGCACACGAGACAGGCCGGTGGCGAAGCCGGGAGCGAACACAATCGTGTCGTCGGAGTTCCACGTGCCGCCGCCGGGCGACGACTCCACGGCGCAGATGGTTTCGACTTCGCCGCCGGCGCGAGGCACCTTTTTCAAGGACAGATTGGCGAAGAACCCGATGTACCGGCCATCCGGCGACCAGAACGGTTGGTTGCCGCCTTCGGTTCCCGGAACAGGTTCGTATCGCAGTTCGTTCAAAGGCCGCAACCACAGCATCCGCTGCCCTTCCGGTCCTACGGCGGAGAGAGTCAGGAAGCTGCCGTCGGGCGAAACGGCGGGCATCTCGGGGAACCGGGTATGGGGAGGCAACTCCACGCGAAAGGCGAAGGCGCCGGCGCCGTGCCGCTGATACAGGTACCCGACTACCGCGGCGGCGGAGACGGCGACCAGGATCAGAGCGAGAACCACGCCGAGAATCCAGGAGCGCCGCGGAAGATTGTTTGCCTGCGGCTGCAATTCCACGTACTGCGCGGTTTTCAGTGCCGGTCTCCGCAGCAGCAATCGCGAAGCCCGCGCGGCCGACATGCGCCGCGACAGGCTGATGAACTTCAGCTCGATGACGGCGTTGTGAAGGCGCTGTTTGCGGGCAAGGGGGGATTTCTGAAGGCACGCCGCGATCACGGGCTGCATCAGATTCCAGGCGGGCGAATCCTCCGGCGGCGGCGTGCCCTCCAGAATCTCGCGGTCCAGCTCTTCACCGGCGCCGGCGAACGCCCGGTGCCCGGTGGCCAGTTCGTAGAGCAGGGCGCCGTAGGTGAACACGTCGCTGCGGGAATCGGGCGGTTCGCCTCGCACCTGTTCGGGAGAGCGGTAGGGAGCCAGCCGTTCGGGGGCATCCGCGGACGGTTGCAGGATGCGAACACCTTTCGCCGTGATCACCAGGGAATCCGGAGAGAGGCTGCCGTGGACCTGGCCCTGGCGGTGAGAGCTGCTCAAGATGGCGCCGATTTCGATGGCGTAACGCAGAGCCTCTTCCACGGAAAGCCGGCTTCGGGCCATGCGGCGAGCCAGCGATTCTCCCTCCACTGGGGCGTTCGTCAGATAGTCTGATGGGCTCTGGTCCACGTCTATCACGATTCCAGGCACCTAAGGCATAAAGCGCAAACCGCAGCACCGAACTCAACTAATCCGGAATCAGTGCCTGCACTCCGAATTCTACTATCGCTCTCACTGCTCTACAATGAAACTGCGGTTCCAGGGCGGGTCTGTACGGGTACCAGCATCGATCTAAGCAGAACCGCTAGTACCTCGGACTGATCCTAAGCACCGGGAGCCTGCTGCCGGCATAGCCGCGCGGCTCGGAAGTACCGATTCGGAGGCGACCTTTTGGGGCGGGGCACCACGCCAAATGTGAGGCGGCAGCAGCAGCCGGCGAGGGCGGCGCAGGCGCGGCGGACAAAGTTCGCTTCGAGAACCCTATTGACACCGCCGGTGGGCCATGTACAATCCAAATTGGTCCTAATTTTAACAACGGAAGTGGCGGAAAATGTTTAAAGCCAGGAAATCCCGGCCCGTCTCCCCGACAGATGCGCAGGGTTTTAACAGCAGCGAAGTCGCCCGGATCTGCGGAGTCAGTCTTCGGCAACTGCAGTGGTGGGATGAGCGGAGCGTCGTCTCCCCGCGCCAGGACGGCCACAAGCGAATCTACATGCCTCAGGAGGTCGTGGAGATTTCGGTGATCGCCGAGCTGCGGCGGAAGGGCTTCTCGCTGCAAAAGATCCGCCGCGTTCTGCGGTTCCTGCAAAAGGACATGGGCAAGCGCCTGGGCGAAGCTCTGGGGTCGTCTTCCGATGTCCATCTGCTGACCGACGGCAAGTCCATCTACCTGGAAGAGGCTCCCAATCGCATCATCGACCTGTTGAAGAACGCGCGCCAGCCCATGTTCCTGGTGTGCGTGACCGACCAGGTGAAGCGTTTGACCGCCGCCGCCGAGCGCAAGCCCGCCAGAAGCGAAACGGGCGCGGCCGCCGCGCGCAAGGCCCGCGCAGTGTGACGCCAGGTTTCGCCGCGGCATCCGCGTTTCGCATCCCGGCCATTGCCTGCCGCATCCCTGAATCATGCGAGTTTTTGTCACAGGTGCAAGCGGGTACATCGGAAGCGTGGTCACCAGAAAATTGCGGGAGGCCGGGCATCGGGTAGCGGGCCTTGCCCGGTCGGACGCATCCGCGCGGAAGCTGGAAACTCTGGGAGCGGAAGCGGTGCGCGGCGATCTGCGCGATCCCCACGCGTGGAGCGCCCCATTGCGCCAGGCGGAAGCCGTGATCCATCTCGGCATGGAGTTCACCCCCGACGTGCCAAGGCTCGATCGCGGCGTGATCGATACGGTGCTGGACGCGTTCCGCGGCTCGGACAAGCCGTTCCTCTACACCAGCGGCATCTGGGTGATGGGCAACACCGGCGGCCAGGTTGTGGACGAAACCGCGCCGGTGCGCCCCATTCCCATGGTTGCCTGGCGGGCCGCACATGAGGAGTTGGTATTGCACGCCAAAGGCCTTCGTGGCATCGTGATCCGCCCGGCAATGGTATACGGCGGGGACGGAGGCTTCCTCGCCGGCGTCGCGATGGCGCCCGACGCCCAGGGCGTGGTGCACTACGTGGGCTCGGGGGAAAATCGCTGGCCGTTCGTGCATGTGGACGATCTGGCGGATCTCTACGTCCTGGCGCTGGGGGCGGCGGGCGGCTCGCTATACTTCGCGTCGGCCGGGCCGGCGATTCCGGTCAAGGATGTTGCCCAGGCGGCCGCGGCAGGCGGTCCCGTGGAGTCGATTCCGTTGGAGGAGGCGCGCAATCGCATGGGTCCCCTGTTTGATGCGATGGTTCTCGACCAACGCGTTTCCGGGGATAAGGCGATGCGGGAACTGGGCTGGAAGCCCTCGGGGCGGACGGTACTCGAAGAGTTCAGCGCGGCGCGGCGGACGCTTTGAGGAGGAAGAAGAAACCGAAGATCAACGCTGCCCCCAGGGCAATATAAGAGAAAGGACTGTACCGGTCGAGCCCGCCGACCATGTCGGCGAGTCCGTCCCAGGCAGTTTGCCTGAATCTGGGAGAGATCGCCAGGAACCCGGAGGCCAGCGAGATAAGAGCCACCAAACGCACCATAAAGCCCAATCTTGGCAGGTGACCCAGGATGATCGGAAGTTATCCCTGTACCGGTTAGGTACGGTTAGTATTTCGGTTATCAGGGCAATACCGGGTGTTGGCGGAGACTCAGGCTCGTCCGCTATTCCCGGTGGTCCCGCTCAATGCCGCGCCGATCAACGCCAGGTCGTGGCTGGTGGGCACGATCTCGAAGAAGCTGCCTTGCAGCGGGCTCATCTTGACCATGTCCTGCAGATACATGCCGGCCAGGCCGATGTCCACGAAATCGGAATTCGGCCCGCAGATATAAAAGCGGCCCGGACCGGACAGGTGCACGCTGGTGGCAGTGGCGGCAGCCAGCGCGCGATGCCACATCCTGACGAACTGGCTGGCGCGGTCGTCGCCATGCCGGGCGGCGATGAATACCTCTTCCGGCTCCATGTCGAGAAAGCGCAGCCGCATGGCGCGATTTCCCATGATGCCCTCCAGGTGACCGGTGCCGCCGCACGCGCAGAAGCGCTCCTTGGGGTCCAGGGTGACCACCGAATGCCCGCCTTCCCAAACTCCCTCGGCGTGCGGCCACTGGGCGAAGCCGATGCCGTCGCCCAGATACCAGACGCGAATGAGCTTCTCCAGAGTGCCTCGGGTGAAGGCGAGGCCGGTGACCAGCGCGTGGGTGTGGTTCATGACCGTGACCCGCGGTTCCAAACCGCGAGCTTTCAGGGCGGCCGAGAGACGGTCGTGAACGGGGAATCCCTTGAGCTGGCCCAGGTTGGGTGAATCGTCAATCACGCCGTTGCGCACGATGCCCGGAAAGCCGGCGCCCACGAAGTCCAGCGGGTCACCGGTGCGCACAATTTCGATTTGCTCCACGATCCTGGCGATGATTTCGTCCGCCGGAACGGACTTGAGGTCGAGATTGCCTTTTCCCGGCTCCGGATACATGCGCACGGCGCCCAGCGTCGTGCCTTCCACGGCGCCGACCCAAATGTAGTGCGTGGTCAGCACCCCGATCGAACGCCCCATTTTTGGCCCTCCTTGGCCAGTCCAGCAACCCGTGGCTGGTAACGGGAGCAAGAACCGCTCCGCGGCTCGGTAACGACGGCGGCCACGGCCCGTTAAGGTCCCCTCCTCAAAAGCGCATCAATTTGTTGATGCCGTTGAATGCCGCCATCTTGTAGCATTCGGCCAGCGTGGGATAGTTGAATACCGTCTCCACGAAATAATCCACCTTGCCCTTCAACACCAGAACCGCCTGGCCGATATGCAGCAATTCCGTGGCGCCTTCTCCGATGATGTGAACTCCCAGAATCTCCCTGGTCTCGCGGTGGAAGATGATTTTCAGCCGGCCCGTGGTATCGCCGCGAATTTGTCCCCGGGCGGTCTCGCGATAATATGCCAGCCCCACTTCGTAGGGCACGTCTTCATCGGTCAACTGCTCTTCCGTTTTGCCGATGAAGGAAATCTCGGGTATGGTGTAGATCCCGTAAGGATACGTCGCGGGATTGGAGTTGACTTTCAAGCCGAACGCGTTGGCGGCGGCAAGGCGTCCCTGCTCCATGGAAACCGAAGCCAGGCTGGGAAAGCCGATGATGTCGCCCGCCGCAAAAATGTTGGGGGTCTTGGTGCGAAATTCGGCGTCCACCAGGATACGGCCCCGGTTGTCGGCTTCGAGTCCCGCCGCCGCCAGGTTGAGATCGTCCACGGCGCCCTGGCGGCCCACCGCGTAGAGCAGCATATCGCCCACCACGCGCTTCTTGCTTTCGAGGTTCGCCACCACCCCGCCGTCGGGAGTTTCTTCCACGCCGGCTACTTCCTCGTTCAGCCGCATGGTGACCCGGTGGTCGCGCAAATGGTACGAAAGCGCCTCGACGATTTCGGAGTCGGCGAACTCCAGCAGCCGGGGCCGCTTCTCCACCAGGATCACCCGCACGCCCAGGATGGCGAACATGCAGGCGTATTCCACGCCGATCACACCGCCGCCCACCACGATGAGCGTCTTCGGAATCTGGGGCACCTGGAGGATCTGGTCGCTGTTGACGATGGTGCGGCCGTTGACGGGCACAGTGGAAGAGACCGCCGGCTTGGTGCCCGCGGCAATGATGATGACCGGCGCCTCGAAATCGGCCTGGCCCTGGGAGTTCACCACGTGCACGTGCGTCGTGTCGACGAAGCTGGCGTGGCCGATGATGACTTCCACGCCGTTCCGCGACAGTTGCGCCTGGGTCACGTCGATTTCCGTCTTGATCACCTGGTTGACCCGAAAACCGAGGTCGGCCATGGTGACTTTTTCCTTGACGTGGTAATTGATGCCGTAAATGCCCTGGAACTGGAAGCCGGAAAGGTGCAGCACGGCTTCCCGCATGGTCTTGCTCGGAATGGTTCCGGTGTTGATGCAGACGCCGCCGATGACCTCGCGCTGCTCGATGACGGCGACACGCCGGCCGCACTTCGCCCCTTGAATGGCGGCGCGCTGGCCGGCGGGTCCGGAACCGATCACGATGAGGTCGTAATTGCGCATGGCGGGACAGGCCTCGCGGCCCGTCCGGGTTCGGCGGTTAGTGGCCGTTGAACCGGTGCTCGATCTCTTCCCAGTTCACCACGTTCCACCAGGCGGCGATGTAATCCGGGCGGCGGTTCTGATACTTCAGGTAGTACGCGTGCTCCCAGACGTCCAATCCCATCACCGGTTTCTTGCCCTCCATCACGGGACTGTCCTGGTTGGCCGTGGAGTAGATATCGACCTTGCCACCGGAACTCACCAGCCACGCCCAGCCGGATCCGAAGCGGGTGGCGCCGGCCTGGCTGAACTTCTCCTTGAAACTGTCATAGCTGCCGAAGGTGCCGACGATGGCCTGGGCCACGTTTCCCACCGGCGGTCCGCCGCCGCCCGGCTTCATGATGGTCCAGAACATGGAGTGGTTGATGTGGCCGCCGCCGTTGTTGCGCACGGCGGTACGGATGTTCTCCGGAACGATGGCGCAGTTGTTGGCCAGCAGCTCCTCGATGGTCTTGCCGGCCAGGGCGGGCGCCGACTCCAGCGCCTTGTTCAAATTGGTGACGTAAGCGTTGTGGTGCTTGCCGTGGTGGATCTCCATCGTCATCTTGTCGATCGACGGCTCCAGTGACTCGGGCGCATAGGGCAGCGCCGGTAACGTGAATGGCATAATCTCTCCTTCATCTGCTCTGAGTTTTTTCGAAGGCATCGGCGAGCCGGAACATGGTGGTCTCGTCGAAATGCCGGGTGAGAATCTGCATCCCTACCGGCAGCCCCTGGGCGGTGGCCCCGCACGGCACGCTCATGCACGGAATTCCCGCGAGGGAGCCGGTGATGGTGTAGATATCCGAAAGGTACATGGCCAGCGGGTCGTCCACTTTTTCCCCGAGCTTGAAGGCGGGGAAGGGCGACACGGGCGCCACAATGGCGTCGACGTGCTGAAAGGCGCCGGCGAAATCGCGGGCAATCAGCGCCCGCACCTTCTGCGCCTTCAGGTAGTAGGCGTCGTAATAGCCGTGGCTTAACACGTAGGTGCCCAACATAATGCGGCGCTTGCATTCGGCGCCGAACCCCTCGCCACGGGTGTTGCGATACATGTCGGAAAGCGTCTCCGAGCTGCCCGACCGGCGGGTGTACCGCACGCCATCATACCGGGCCAGGTTGGAGCTGGCTTCGGCGGTCGCGATGATGTAGTAGCACGCGATGGCGTAATCGGTGGTGGGCAGGCTGATCTCACGCAGCTCGCATCCCAGTCCGGCGAGCGCCTCCGTGCCCCGGGAGATCAGCTCGCCGGTTTCGCTTGTCAAATATTTTAGATACTCGCGGGGCAGTCCGAGCTTCAGACCTTTTACATTGCCGTCGAGATGTGCGATGTAGTCCGGAACGGGGGCGCCGGCCGAGGTGGCGTCGCAGGGGTCCCGCCCGGCGATCACCGCCAGCAGGGTGGCGGCGTCCTTCACCGACCGGGCAAAGGGGCCGATGTGATCGAGCGAACTGGCAAAGGCGGTGAGGCCGTAGCGCGAGACGCGGCCGTAGGTGGGGGTCACGCCCACGACGCCGCAGAACGAGGCCGGCTGGCGGATGGAGCCGCCGGTGTCGGAACCGAGCGCGACCACGGCCGTGCCCTGCGCCACCGCCGCCGCCGATCCGCCGCTCGAGCCGCCCGGCACGCGTTCCGGATCCACCGGATTCCGCACCGGACCGAAAGCCGAATTCTCGGTGGAGGAGCCCATGGCGAACTCGTCGCAGTTGGTCTTGCCGAGGATCACGCCGCCCGCGCGCTCCAGCCTCGAAATGGCGGTGGCGTCGTAAGGCGGAACATACTCGGCCAGCAAGCGCGAGCCGCAGGTGGTGCGCACTCCCTTGGTGAGGATCACGTCCTTGACGGCGACGGGCACACCGGCGAGCGGCCCCGGATCTTCGCCGCGCGCGATCCGCTGGTCGACGCGATGCGCCGCGGCCATGGCCCGCTCCGGCGAAAAATGCAGGTAGGCGCCGGTGCGCGGGTTTTCGGATTCGGCGAAGCGCAGGGCTTCGGCGGCCAGTTCGGCGGCGCTCAAACGGCGCGAGAGCAGCGCGTCCCGCACGCCATCGATGGTCAGGGACGGAATCGGCACACCCGGCTTCCCGCTCACCGCTCGATGACCTTCGGCACCTTGAAGTAGCCGGCGCCGGGCTGAGGGGCATTCGCCATGGCCGCGTCGTTCCCCAGCGGAGGCACGGGGACATCGGCGCGCAACGTGGCGGTCTCATCCGCTTCGAACAATACCTGCGCCATGGGCTCCACGCCGGTGGTGTCGATCTCCTTGAGCCGGTCCATGTGCTCCAGAATGCCGTCCAGCTCGGTCTGAAACCTGGCGACCTCGGCCTCGCTCAGCGTCAGGTTGGCAAGATCGGCAACGTAGCGGACTTCCTTTTCGGAAATTCTCACGCCCGCGCCTTTTTTCTGGATGCGCGGTAGATGCCGCGCAGCACCGGATCGGCAATGCCCTCGGCTTCGTCGGGCAGGCCCGCGGGAACGGATTCGGCCGCGCGCCGCGGCTCCAGCCGCCGGGGCAGAATGCGGAACTCCACTTCCTCCACCAGGCCGCGCCCCAGGGCTTTCTCCAGGTTGTTCAGGATGTGCGGCGTGAGCGCGAACAGTTGGCGCTGCCAGGTGTGGTCCTCCACCTCGACCACGAGGCGTTGCCGCACCAGTTTGGCCACGCGGGTGTGCGCGGCGATGGTCTTTCCGACCGCGCCGGGCCATGCCGCGGAGGCCAGCCCTTCGGAGGTGAAGGTGTCGGCGGGCAGCCCCAGCGACCGGATCACTTTGCTGGCACGTTCCATTTCGGGTGGATTGCGCTATTTTAACATGAGGGGGAAAACGTGACACAACAACTTCGCATACGGGGCGCCGCCATCTTCCTGCTGGCCGCGGGCGCCATTGCGGCTGGGGATCTTCCTTATGCCGGCAAGTGGAAGATGAATCAGGCAAAGAGCGATTTCAAAGGGACTACGATGACGTATTCTCAGACCGCCACGGGCGAGATGGAGTACAACGCCGACGGGCTTTCCTACAAGTTCAAAACGGACGGCAAGGAATATCCCGCGGTCTTTGGTATGACCGCCACCTGGAAACAGATCGATCCTGTCACCTTCGAGACCGTGGACAAGATGAACGGCAAGGTGATCAGCACGGATACGACTAAGATCTCCGCAGACGGCAAGAGCATGACGGTGGAGTCGAAAGGCACCAAGCCCAACGGCGAATCGTTCGACGACACCGTCGCTTTTCAGCGGGTCTCGGGAGGACCGGGGATGGCGGGCAAATGGAAGACCGCGCAAGTGAAGGTCGGCTCGCCGGGCGTGATGGAATTCTCGGCCGCCGGAAGCGACGGGCTTACCCTGACGCTGTCCGACTACCAAGCCACCTGCACCGCCAAGTTCGACGGCAAGGACTACCCCGCGACCGGCCCGCAGGTGCCGCCGGGATTCACCCTGGCCATCCGCAAGACCGGCGCACGTTCCTTCGAGATGATCGAAAAGGATCACGGGAAGGATCTCTACAAAGTGGAGTACACGGTGTCCGCCGACGGCAAGACCCTGACGGAGATCGGCGGCGCGACCGCCACCAACGAAAAAATCAAAGTGGTCTACGATCGCCAGTAGTGGCTTTCTACGGCGCGGATCTCGCGTACATCCACGATACGGGATTCAGCGATTATATCCGCGGCGCCGCGCCGGGACTGCTGCGGATTCTGCGGCAGAACGGCGTCGCCGGCGGGCTGGTGGTGGACTTGGGCTGCGGCAGCGGCCGGTGGGCGCGCGAATTGAACCGTCGCGGGTACGGCGTGATGGGCATCGACCGCTCGCCGGCGCTCGTTCGGCTGGCGCGCCGGATCGCCGGCGAATCGCGCTTCGTCCGGGGATCGCTGTGGACGGCCAGGCTTCCGCGCTGCGACGCCGTCACATCCATCGGCGAATGCCTGGACTACGATTCCGGCAGCCGCCACACGCCCGCGCAACTCTTCGGGCGCGTGCACGCCCGATTGCGCCCCGGCGGAGTCTTCCTGTTCGACGCCGCCACGCCGGCGCGCATCCCGGCGGAGGGCCCGCGCAGGCACTGGACGGAAGGCCGCGGATGGACCGTGCTGGTGGAGACCACGGGCGACCGCAAACGGAACACGCTCACGCGCCGCATCATCTGCTATCGCAAGATCGGCGCCCGCTATCGACCGAGCGAAGAGGTCCATGTTCTGCGGCTCTACCGCCCGGAAGATCTTCTGGCCGCGCTCTCGGGCGCGGGATTCCGGGCGCGGCAGGTGAGCGCGTGGGGCCGTTTTCGCCTACCGGAAGGCATCGCCGGATTCATCGGCGCCGCCTGACTTACTCGAACTTGATCCCGGAAAGGTCCGCGGCCGGTTTGGGGAACTTCAGGTTCATGTCTTCCAGGGTCTCCCGCACGATCTGCGACACCGCCAGGTTGCGGAACCACTTGTGATTGGCCGGGATCACGTACCACGGCGCATCCTCCGTGCTGCACTGGCGCAGCATGTCGTTGTAGGCGGCGATGTAATCGTCCCAGTATTCCCGCTCCTTCAGATCGGAGGCCGAGAATTTCCAGTTCTTGCTCTTGTCCTCCAGGCGCTCGCGAAACCGCTTGGCCTGCTCCTGCTTGCTGATGTAGAGCAGGAACTTCACGATGCGCACGTGGTTGTCCGAAAGCATCCCTTCGAAATCGTTGATCTGCCGGTAGCGCTTCGACCACACCGCCTTGGGCGCCAGGTTGTGGACCCGCACCACCAGCACGTCCTCATAGTGCGACCGGTTGAAGATGCCGATTTTTCCCCATTCCGGAACCGCCTGGTGCACGCGCCACAGATAATCGTGGCGCTTCTCTTCGCCTTCCGGGACTTTGAAGGAAGTGACACTGACACCCTGCGGGTTCAGCCCGCTCATCACGTGGCGAATGGTGCCGTCCTTGCCGCCGGCATCGATGCCTTGCAGCACCACCAGCAGCGAACGCCGCCCCTCGGCGTAGAGCAGATATTGCAGCATGGACAGCCGCTCGAGGTTCTTCTCCAAATCGTCGTCGGCCTTGTCCTTGTCCATGCCGAGGGTGTCTTCCGGATCGATGTCGGCGAGCTTGACCTTGGAGCCCGGCCGGACCATGAGTTCGCGCGAGAGATTTTTCATCGGCTCCATTCTAACTTGGCGCTTCGCGGCGCCGGGGACAAAATGTCCCGTCAGCCTGCCCATCGTGTCATCTGGCTGAGTTTTCAGATAGTTGGCCTGAGCGGCTCGAAGCCGTGGGACAAGTTGTCCCGCGGCGAAAAACGCGGGCTTCACTCGTTAGCCCATGAAATCGCGGGACTTAGCGGCGTTTCGGGAAACGGCCCCGAGGCTGCTTTTAATGTGACCGGAGACCGATACGAACATGACCCGCAGAGCCACCCTTCTTCTGATCCTCACGGCAGCCCTGGCATTCGGCGGCAACCGCAAGATCGCCCCGGACCTGGCAGCCATGCCCGCCGACAAGCCGGTGGACGTCATCGTCAGATACACCAGTCAACCGACAGCGCTGCACCATCAGAAGGTGGAACGGAGAGGAGGCGTGCTGCGGCGGAGCCTCGAGGTGGTGAACGGCGCATCCTATTCTATCCGCGGTGCGGCCGTTCGCGACCTGGCCGACGATCCCGAAGTGGAGTACATCACTCCCGACCGCGCGGTGAAGGCCACGCTCGACTTTGCCGAGCCGGCCATCAACGCCAACATCGCGAAGCAGTACGGCTACGACGGAACCGGCGTAACCGTCGCGGTGATCGACAGCGGGATCATGGATTCGCATCCCGATCTCATGACCTGGGTCAGCCGGGTGGTTCACGCCGAGAACTTCAACACCTCCGTCAGCGATTACCACGACCAATACGGTCATGGGACTCACGTGGCCGGCATCCTGGGCGGAGACGCTTCCATGTCCTCGGGTCCGGGTTATACGCGGACCTTCCTGGGCATCGCGCCCAACGTGAAGTTCGTCAACTTGCGGGTCCTCGACGCCAACGGCAGCGGCACCGACAGCATGGTCATCGCGGCCATCCAACGCGCCATCGCCATCAAATCCACCTACAACATCAAGATCATCAACCTCTCGCTGGGGCGGCCGGTGATGGAGAGCTACACCCAGGACCCGCTGTGCCAGGCCGTGGAGCAGGCGTGGAAGGCCGGCATCGTGGTAGTCGTGGCCGCGGGGAACGAAGGCCGCAACAACACCATGGGGACCGGCGGGTACGGCACTATCACTTCGCCGGGCAACGACCCTTACGTGATCACGGTCGGCGCCATGAAGGACATGAAGACGCTCACGCGCGGCGACGATCAAATGGCCAGCTACAGCTCCAAGGGACCGACGCTGTTCGACCAGGTGGCCAAGCCCGACCTGGTGGCGCCGGGCAACAAGATCGTCTCCGCCCTGCCCACCGGCCTCACGCTGACCAACAACTATCCCGCCAACCAGGTGCCGTTGAGTTACTACGTGTCGAACGGCACTGCAAAGGGGTCGCCCTACTATTTCGAATTGAGCGGCACCAGCATGGCAACCCCCATGGTTTCCGGCGCGGCGGCCCTGCTTCTGCAAAAGCAGCCTGGACTCACGCCCGACCAGGTTAAGGCCAAGCTGATGAAGACCGCGACCAAGACCTTCCCGACGTCGAGCGTGTCGACCGATCCCGTCACGGGTGCGGTCTACACCGTCTACTACGACCTGTTCACCGTCGGCGCCGGATACCTGGATGCGTGGGCGGCGCTCAACAACTCGGATAATGTTTCGAACAAGGTGGCGCTCTCGCCTCTGGTGCAATACAGCAGCACCAAGAAGGTCACGATGGTGAACGGGACGAACGTGGTTTGGGGAGACACCAACATGGCGGCCAACGTGGTGTGGGGCAGCCAGGTGCTCATGGGGACCAATGTAGTGTGGGGCGACAACGTGGTGTGGGGCGATTCCACCGTGTCCGGCTTCAACGTGGTGTGGGGCGACAACGTGGTGTGGGGCGATTCGACTCCTTCGGGAGAGACCTCGACGGTCGCCATCTACGGCGAGAAGTAAACGGTCACACATTCATAACCCGCCGCTCCCGGTCCGGAGGGTACCCTCCTGGCCGGGAGCGGTTGTCTGTTGCGAAGCCCTTACACTGGAGGGATGCTCGTGCTTGCTTCCCAGTCCCCACGGCGCAGCGAGATTCTGCGACAGGCGGGCATCCCGTTCATCGTGCGAACCTCACCGGTGGATGAGACGCCTCTCGCCGGCGAAAGGCCGGAAGACTACGTCCTCCGGCTGGCGGAGATGAAAGCACGAGCAGTGACAGCGGCGGCAGGCGAGATGGTGCTGGGGGCCGACACCACGGTGGTGATCGATGGCGAGATGCTGGGCAAGCCCGCCGATCAGGACGACGCCCGCCGCATGCTCTCGCTGCTCTCGGGCCGCGGCCACGAGGTCATCACCGGCATCTGTCTCCTGCGCGGCCCCGAGAGCGTCAGCCATTGGGCCGTGACCCAGGTGTGGTTCGCGCGCATGACCGGCAGCGAGATCGATGCCTACGTGGCCAGCGGTGAGCCCATGGACAAGGCCGGCGCCTACGCCATCCAAGGCCTGGCCTCGAAGTTCATCGAGAGAATCGACGGCTGCTACTTCAACGTGGTGGGGCTGCCGGTGGCGATGGTTTACCGCTGCCTCGCCGAGGGCTGGATGCGGCCGGCCCGGCCCTGACGCGTTTTTTCCTGCACTCCGCACCCGCGTGCTGCGTCACCGAATCAGAGCCCATGTCCAAATGCCTGCTCCTGGCGCTGGCCGCAAGCGCGCTGCACGCTGCCGTGATCCGCGGCGTGGTGGTCGAAAACCAGACCGGCAAGCCGCTGGCGCGGACGCTGGTGGTGATGCAACCGGTGGCCGGCACGCCCGGCCCGGCGCTCTCCACCCGCACCAATCTTTACGGGGCTTTCGAGTTCCCTCCGGTGCCCGCCGGCGGCTACCTGGTCAGCACCTCGCGCGGCGGCTTCGCCCCGTCCCAATACGGGCAGAAGAACTTCAAATCGGCGGGCGTCCCGATTCTGCTCGAGGACGCGGCGGCTGCCTTCCTGGACATCCGCCTGAAGCGCTTCGGCGCCATCGGCGGCACGATCGAGGACGAGAACCTGGTGGGGCTGCCGGAGCACGAGGTGGTTGCCTACCACAACACCCGCCCGCCGAAACTGGCCGCGCGCGCCAAAGCCGACGACCGTGGCGTCTTCCGCATCTCCGGTCTGGAACCCGGCATCTACGTCGTCCGCACGGTCGCCCGGCAGTACGAGGAAGGCGGCTACCTGCCCACGTTTTTCAAGGAAATCGCGGTGGTCGAACAGGCGCAAACCGTGGAGGTCCGGCTGGACGAGCAGACCGACAATGTCAACGTCAAGCCGTTTCCCGGCCGCCTGCTCAATATCGCCGGCAGAGTGTCGAAGCCCGCCACCGTCACGCTGGTGTCGGACATGGGCCGCGAGATCGTCGTGACCTCCGATACCTTCAAGTTCAATCCCGTGGCGCCCGGGCAATACGAGCTTTTCGCCGTGACCCAGGACCAATGGGCGGCCTACCAGCCACTCGCCATGGAACTCGACCAGACCGACATCCGCATCACGCTGCGCCCGTACGAACCGACGGGGTTAACGTTCCGAAGCACAGCCGGACAGCTCGTGGATTCGACCACCGTCCAGGTGCTGGCGCGGCGCAAGGATCTCGCGGGCGACGACGATCCCAAGACCCTGCGGCCGGCGGGCGGCGGCGCGGTGCTCACGCCCGGCCGTTGGGACGTGGCGCTGGTTCCCTCGCCGTCCTGGTACGTGAGCGGCTTCTTCAGCACGGGGTCGCGCGGCATCACTCCGCCGGCCCGCCCGGACGGCTGGAACGAGTTCGTGGTCGGCGGCCGCCAGGACTCGGTCTCCTTCACCCTTTCCCCCAGCCCCGGCGCCATCCACGGCACGGTGTCCACATCCGGCCACGATCCGGTCGCCGGCGTGAAGGTCTTCCTGGAAGCCACTGATCTGGACCCGCGCAAGCGAGTGCTGGACATCCGCACCGCGCGCACCGACATGCGTGGCCAGTACCAGTTCGTAGGATTGGCGCCCGGATCCTACCGGCTGCTCGCCACGTTCGAATACCAAACGGCCGATTCGAGCGTGATGGAGACCGCCGGCGCCCGCGGAGTAAAGGCCGAAGAGGCCCGCGATCTCCAGCAGGATCTCGACCTGTACGTGATCCGGTAAGGGGGCGCGTTAGTGCTGGACGTGCGCTTCCAGGAACCACAACTGCTTATCCGCAGTTCGGGAAATCTCGGTGAACACATCGGCGGTGGCCTTGTCGTGGTGCTCGTCCGCGGCGTCGATCGCCTTTCGGATATTGGCGGTGAATACGGCGTAGCGGTCGATCAGGGCTTTCAGGTGTCCTGCCCCATCCGTGGCTTCCAGGGGATACTCGGGCAGGGCCGAGTTGGCGGTGGCCATTCGCACGGTCCCCATGGCCAATCCACCCAATGCGGTCGCCCGCTCGGCTATGAGATCGATGAAGGGGAACACTTCCCCTGCCAGTTGATCAAACAATTCATGCAGCTGGTAGAAGTCGGAACCCTTCACGTTCCAGTGCGCCTGTTTGACTTGCGAATAAAGATCTGCCGTGTCGGCGAGCCGTCCGTTGAGCAATTTGACCATCGCGTGACGATCGTTTTCAGGCAGGTCAATTCGAGTGGGAAACGTCGATGTTGCGGTCTTGGTTGCTGGCATATTGATATTCTATTCTCTGAACCTTCGCTGGGGCTGGGGCACGGCACGGACCACGGTGCTGTGGATGACATTTCGCCGCCGGGCGTCCTATTTGTTCGTATCGGGAAGGAAGCGCGCGGCCACCATTGCGCCGGGGTCGGTCTGAAAGGCGAGGATTTCCTTGCCGCCGTTGACCAGAAACCCGCGCATGGCCATGGGCGAAGGTCCGGCGGCCCGCCCGTCCTGGGGCGTGAGGGTCAATTCGAACTGTACCGAGCAATCGCTACTCACTTGAAAGGTGCCGTTCTCGGCTATATCCACCGTCCCCGCGGCGGAAACCGTGTGGGGAACATCGCCGGGCTGCATCGGTGTGGTGCTGCCGGAGACCGTGAAGGAATATTTCTTCAGGAGATCCGCCGCCGAGCACGTGTCGGGTGTTTTCCGCATGATGCCGCGCTGGGCGCCGCCCGGGTCGGTCTGTTTGAATTGCACGGTGGTCCCATCGGCCGAAAGCGTTCCGCTGAAATTCTGGAAGGCGCCGGAATCGTCCTGCAGCTTCCAGGCCACCGAACAGTCCGATTTCGCCTCGTAGGTCCCTGTCACCGGGTTCCCCAGAAGCAGTCCGCGGAATGTGGCGGATGCAGTCCCGCTCAGGTTGCCGTGCCCGTCGAAGGTGATCCGGCCCAGGCTGGCAGTAGGTTTGGGCGTCCCGGAGATGTCGGTCGAGCCGGTTAGCTGAAACGCATACGGCCCAAACAGATCCGCGGGATTACAGATGCCAGCGGTCTGGGCGGCCACGCCCGGAGGCAAGACCAGAAGCAACATCCAATTGGCCCGCATGATGTATTTCGTAAGCAAGCCGGGAGCCAAACTCGGCGCTGGTTCTTCGACCAGTGGGATGAAAGCGGTTCCGGCACGGCCCGGTGCCCGCCAATATGACAAGTTTGTAATTAAAACATGGCGGGTCGCCGCGGGTCCATCAATTGCGCGGCGGGTAGGTCTTCGAGAAGCCGTTGCGGCTGTTGGTGACCGTGAACCCGCCGTCGGGGCGGGCCGATAGCTTGATCCATTTGCCCTGGCAGGCGGTGTCCGGATTGGCGATGTAGTCGTCGGGCGGGTTGGTCTCCTTGGTGCCGAGCAGCGAGTAGTGAACCTGCCAGATGTCTTCCAGGCCGGGCGCGCCGCGCAGGGTCTGCCAGGTCTGGGGCGCGCCGCCTTTGCGGGGGCCGTTGCCCATGATCGCCACCCTGGCGTGCAGGGCTTGCGCCAACGCCGGCGATACGCCCTTGTCCTGGCCGTGGATGCTCACCTGGTACACGTCTACCGTGCCGATGCGGTTGACGGGACACATCAGCTTGCGGTCGTAGAACCATTCGAGATCCGCCAGGTCGAGCATGCGGAACTTGCCCAGCGTGAAGAGCAGGCCGACGGACATGTTGTCCTCGAGATCCTGCGTCAGCTCGGGCTTCTCGGGAGTCGAGTCGCATAGCGGGTTGGCCGCGCCGGCGCCGGGCAACGGGCTCGTGATCATTTTCGTGGCGGCGGTGAGCACCTGCACGTCCACACCTTTGATCGGGATCCGGTCGCCCGGCTTCACGGCGGTGTGGTCGATCTTGTCGCGGGCCTCGGCGTAGGCCTGGTAGCGCGCTTCGGCGCCTTTGCCGCTCGACTGGAGAGGACCGTGGTCGATGATATGCTTGACGGGGAACGTGGAGACCAGCAGCGGCACATCGCCCAGGTGATCGATGTCGTAGTGGGAGATCACCAGGTAATCGATCTGCTTGAGGCCCGCTGCCTTGGCCGCCTCGACGATGCGGTTGACGTCCCGGCCGTTGAAGCCGGGCCAGCCCGCGTCGAACAACATCGACTCGCCGGACGGCGCCACGGTCAGGACGGACTTCCCTCCTTCGACGTCGATCACGTAGACGTCCAGCGCCTGGGCCGGCAGGGCCACTGGCACGACGAGCATCGCCCAGAACAACAGGGCTGAGATCTTCATGGGAGAACCTCCACGGACCGGCGGATGCGGTCGCCGGCTAAGCCTTCGACGCCATCGACGGACACGCGCACGGGGCCGGAGCCGATGGCGCCCGAGGGAAACAGTACCACGGCGCGGTCGTCGGGAGTGAAGCCGATGCGGAACGGGATGGCTGCGCCGGAGTCATCCTCGAGCCGCAGCGAACGTGAGTTGGCAGTGATGGGATTGATCGCGCCGGTGAATTCGATCCACACCGCGCCGCGCTCGATCTTCACGGCGGAGACCGAAGGCGTGACGGACGGCGGGTTGTCGACGTGGAATCGGAAAGTTTGCGTGCTGAGGCGCAGCTCGTACGGGGTATGCGGATCGGGCGTCATGGCATAGGCGGGAACGAAGCGGATGGTCCTGTCGTTCCAGAGCGTGACGACGCCGCGGACGGGCGCGCCGCCGTGGAACAGGCCGATGCGCTGCGCGAGATTGAATGGATCGACAGGCTGGTTGAACTCCACATCGAGGACGCCGTTCGGAGGAAGGGCGCGCACGGCGGTCGTGCGGACGACCGCGAAGGACTGCGACGACGACGACGGCGCGATGGTGAACATGGCCGAATAAGGGGATGCCGGATTGCCGTTGGTAT
Source organism: Bryobacteraceae bacterium (assembly GCA_035638575.1). Classification (GTDB taxonomy): domain Bacteria; phylum Acidobacteriota; class Terriglobia; order Bryobacterales; family Bryobacteraceae; genus DASQZT01. Next base: position 10,736 of record DASQZT010000039.1, on the reverse strand, counting down.
CGGCCACTGTGCTGGTGACAAATACCTGGACCGTCGCGGCGGCCGCGAACGGAGCCGCCGGGGTGAACAGGACACTGTTGGCCGCAGCCATGGAGAGCGTACCTGCGGTCAGGACGCCGTTCTGCGAAACGAAGATTCCGTTGGCCACCGATGTGGGGTCCATCGGCCGATCGAAGACGATGGAGATGTTGGTGCTCGCGGCAACGTTGGTGGATTGCGCCGGCGGCTGGAGGCTGGTGACCGAAGCAGGATTCCCGGCCGAATAGGAAGCGGTGGTGAACTGGCTGGTGAAGTCGGCGAGGGGATTACCGGAGAGGTCGGTCACCCCGTGGGTCACCACGACGGTCACGCTGGCGTTGGTGGGCAAGGTGGGGCTCATGGTGACCGTCATGGAATCGTCGGAGCGCACGAGCGAGAACTGGAGGGCGGTGGCGCCGTTGAAGAGTCCGAAATTGGAAGTGGTGATGGTCGCCGGGTTCAGGGGCTCGGAGAACGTGATCACCACCGGGGTGGATGTGGGGATGCCGGTGGCTCCGTTGGGCGGAGTGACGGCGGTGACGGTGGGCGGTGTGGTGTCGGTGCCGGGGGCGGTGACGAATTGGGAAGAGAAGGAGCCGCTGGAGTTGCCCGCCACGTCCGTCACCGCCGAAACGCTGACGGTGATGGTGGCGTTTCCGGGCAGGGACGAGGCGGGAGTGAACACAGCCTGGCTGCCGTTCACCGAGTAGCCGCCGGCCAGCCGCACTCCGTCCGCGGTGATCGGGAAGGTGGCGGAGGTGACGCTCGCGGGGCCCACTAGGTTGCTGAAGGTGACGACGATCTGGGTGTTCACCGGGACTGCCGTAGCGCCATTGGCGGGCAATACGCTGATGACCTGAGGCGCGACGGTGTCGGCGGCGGACGAGGCGGAGGTGACGAACGTGCTGGCAAACGCGGAAATCAGGTTGGCGGTGCGGTCGGTGACGCCCGAAACCTGCACGGTGTATGACGACGACGTCGCCAGGCGCGCGGCGGGGATGAAGAAAATGGTGGCGCCGTCGGCCGACAGGGTCACCGCGCCCGCCACCGGCGAGGCGCCTTGCAGCAACTGGACGGTGCTGGCTCCGACGGTGGTGGGATCGGCCGGCTCGCTCAGCAGCAATCGGATGACGGTATTCACCGGAACGCCGGTGGCCCCGCCGGGTGGCGTCACGCCGGTGACGGTTGGTCCGGTTGCGTCCGGCCCGGATCCGGTCGTGAAGGTACCGCCGGACGGGGGGAACACGGCATTACCGGCCAGATCGGCCACCGCCGGAATGGATACGGAGTACTGCGTATTGGGAAGGAGAGCGGCCATGGGGATGAGGGTGGCGCTGGCGCCATCCGTGCTGAGGGCGACGATCGCCGGAACGCGGCTCGAACCGAGGCCCAGCTTATTCAGACCGAAATCCGCCAGCAGGGGCAGCGGGTTCATGCGCTCGGAGAAGGTCAACCGGATGACCGCGTTGGTGCCGACTCCGGTGGTGCCGGGCGGCGGGTTCATCACGAAAGTGGGGGTCATCAGGTCCGCCGACGTTCCGGTGCTGAAGGTGCTCGAGATTGTGCCCGTCATCGGGTTGCCGGCGATGTCGCGGACTCCGGTCACGGAGACCGTGTAGGTGGCATTGGGGTCGAGCAGAGCGGATGGCGAGAGCGTGGCGATGCGGCCGTTGCTGGCGAGCGACGTGGCCGCGGAAATCGCGGGCCCGCCGTCGCTGACGGTGATGCCGCCCAGGCTGGTCACTTGAACGGGCTCGGTGAACAGCACCTGGATCTGCGCGTTGAGGGGCACGTTGGCGAGCGAGGCGGCGGGACTGACGGCGACCACATGGGGCGGCGTGGTATCGGGCAGGAAGGCGGTGGTGAAGGAGAGGAACGCGGAAGTCAGGGAGTTGCCTTCCAGGTCCTGCACGCCCCCGCAGGTTATGTTGAGATTGGTTCCCACGGGCCAGGCGGCGGAGGGAGTGAAGGTGGCTTGCGTCAGGTCCGGGGAGAAGGAAAACGTTCCGGCCGTGGTGATGTGGCAGGAGGACGCGCTGATCGACCCCGGCTCGATGGGCTCGCTGAAGGTGAACGTGATGGTCGAGTTCACGGGAACGCCGGTCGCGCCCGGGGCGATGCTGGTGGCCACCAGCGATGGCGGCGTGACGTCCACCGAAGAGTCCGTGGTGAACTGGCTGGAGACGGTGAGCGAGGCGCCGGTCCAGGCTTCGACGGCGGTGAGGTTGACGTGAATCGCGGTGGCATCGGGGAGCAGCGCCTGCGGGGTGACAAACAGCGTGCGGGAGTCCAGCGAATAGGAGAAGCTGGCGGCGAGCGGCAGTCCGCCGGCGGTGAGCTGCACGGAAGCAGAGGTGACCGTGACAGGGTTCACGGGCTTGTTGAAATCCAGTCGGACCAGGGCGTTGCTGCCAATGCTGGTGGAGTTCGCGGGCGGCCCGAAGGTCGCAATGGCGAACGCGCCAGTGTCGGCGGAGCCGGTGGTGGTGAACAGGAACGGTCCGCCCCCGTTGAAGGTCTGCCCCCGCACGCCCTTGACGGCGGTGGATATATATAGCCCGTAGGACGTGCCGGCGGCGAGCGCGGCGCCAGGGACCAGGTGGATCACGTTGGCAGAGCGCAGCGTGACGGTGGCCGGCACCGGGGTGGACGATGCGGAGGCGCGCACGTAGACGGTGCTTGCCTGCACGGTTGTCGGATCGAGCGCCTGGTCGAATTGCACATCGAAGACGCCGTTGGGTGGAAGGATCGTGGAGATGCCAAGGCTGGTACCCGTGATGTTCAGCGTGGAAGACGGGGCCGGCTGAACGGTGAACTGCCCGTTGTAGACCGGGGAATTGAGGAAGACCTGCACCAGCGCGCCCGCGGCGAAGGGCGCGGTGGGGACGAACTGCACGGCCTGTCCATTTCCCACGACGGTGGTGGTGCCGGCGGCCAGCAGGCCATTCTGCGAGACGTGCAGGCCCGCCATCAGCGAAGCGGGGTCGAGCCGCTTGTTGAGCACCAGCGTGATGGCGGTGGCGGCGGGGACGCCGGTAGCTCCGGTGGCGGGCCGCTGGCTGACCACCGAGGGGCTGGAGGTATCGACCACCGCGGTGCTGAACTGGCTGCGAAAATCGGCCAGGTGATTGCCGGCGAGATCGCTAATGGCGCTGGTGGCAACCACGTTGATGGTGGCGGGCGCGGGCAGCGAGAAGCCATTGAGCGTCACGGTCCGGCTGTCGGCGGAAATCTGGATTCCCGCGGTGGTGAGCCGCTGGGTGCCATTCAAAAGAGCGATGGTTCCGGCAGTGACGGTCGCGGGGTTCAAAGGCTTGGAGAAGGTCACGACCGCCACGGTGTTGGGCAGGAGGCCCGTTGCGCCATTGGGCGGAGTCACGGAGGTCACCACGGGCGGCGTCAGATCGGTGGTGGCCTGAGTGGTGAACGTGGTGGTGGATGTGGCGGAGGCATTCCCCTCGAAATCCTGCACGCCGTTCACCAGGACGTTAATCACCGTAGAGCCGGGAAACGGCAGATCGGGCGTGAACGTCACGACGCTGCCGGAGAGGGCGAAGGCGCCGGTGGCGACGGTTCCGGCGGCGGACGAGTAGCGCACCGCGATACCGGACGGGACCGATACGCCACTCACCGGCTTGCTGAAGGTAATGGTGATGGCCGTGTTGACCGGGACGTTCGCGGCGTTGTTGGCGGGCGAGACCGAAACTACCGTGGGCTTCGTGCTGTCGGGCGTGGCGCTCGACGCGGTGGTAAACGCGGCGGACACGACCGGCGCCGGGTTGCCGGAGACGTCCGCCATGCCGCTGAGGTGGACCGTGTATTGAGTGAGGGGGATCAGGGCCGCGGCCGGCGAGAAGGTGAGGGTGGCGTTGTCGGCGCCGATGCCGATGGCGCCCGCCACCGGCGTGCCGGCTTGCGAGAGAGTGACCGACGCCGCATTGACCGTGGTGAGATCGAGCGCCTGGCTGAACTGCGCGACCACATGCGCATTCACGGCAACCCCCGTGCTTGTGTCGGGCGGCGCCAGGTAGCGAACGGTGGGAGCGGTGGTGTCCGCGCCGGAGCCGGTGGTGAACCCAGTCGAATAGACGAGGGTGTTGCCGGCGCCGTCCAGCAGGGCGTTGATGGCGAACGAATACAGCGTGTTCACGAGCAGCGGTTGCGCGGGAGTGAAGGTGAGGGTGGTGCCGTCGGTGGATAGTTTGCTTGCGCCGGCGATCGAGGTGCTGCTGTAGGCGGCGGCGTAGAGCGCGATGGAGCCCAGCGCGAGCGGATTGGCGCGCCGGTTGAATACCACCTTGACTACCGCATTCGTGCCGACGCCAACGGCTTTGTTGGGCGGGTTCGCCGCCACAACCGCGAACCCGCTGAGATCGGGCCCGGAGCCGGTAGTGAAGGACACGGTTCCGGGATTCTGGACCGGGCTTCCACCGGCGCCGGTCAACGCGGATGTTACCGCGATGGCGTACACGGTGCCGGCATTCAACAGGGCGGATGGGCTCACGGTGACGGTCTGCCCGTCGCCGGCAAGGCTGATGGCTGCGGGCACGGCCTGGCCCCCGGTCACCAATTGGATACCTGCGCCGATGGTGGGCGCGCTCAGGGCGCGGTCGAAACGCAGCATGGGCTTGGAATTGGTGGAGATGCCCACGTCCCCGGCCGCGGGGAACGATGCGGTCATGGTGGGCCCCGCGGTGTCCGCCGAAAAGCCGGTGGTGAAGGACACGTTGACGCCGGAAATGCCGTTGCCGAAGATGTCGGCGGCGAGCGGGGTGCTAGAGTACGCTCGCCCCACGGCCAGGAAGTTCACGGGCGTGAGCGTTACGGTGGTGTCGTCCGTGCTGACCTGGAAAACGGCGGGCACCTTTTGAAGAGTCACGAAGTCCTGGATGGCCCAGTTGGCCAGGGAAGTGGGGTCGATGGGCTTGTTGAACTGGATCTGCACCGCGGCATTGATGGGGACCGCGGTCCCCGAGGGACTGGTAAACAGGGCTTGCGCCGCCACGGTATCGGGCACCGACCCGGCAGTGAAGCCGCTCGAGAAGGCCGCCACCGCGGAGCCGCCGGCGGACACGCCGTTGACGGTGACGGTGTAGGACGCTCCCGCGCTGAACCGCTGCTTGGGACGTAACACGGCCGAGACGCCGTCAGCCGCGAGCGAAACCGTAAACGCGACTGGAGTGCTTCCCTGTTGCAGGTCCACCCCGCCCAGCGTCGTGGAATCCACGGGCACGGAAAAGCGCAGGATGATCCCGGAATTCAACGGGACGGCGGTGGCGCCGTTGGCGGGATAGACGCTGGTGACCGCCGGTGCCGACGCCACCTGCCAGAATCCCATGGCCTGCCAGCCGGAGTTGACGCCGGTCACGGTCTGCACGCCGGTGTAAGCGAACTTGCTTCCAATAAAGGGGACAGTAAAGGCGAGTTTCACCAGCAGGGTCAAGTCGGCGCCGGCGCCGCTCGCGACGGAGCCGAGGCCGGACACCGTGCACTGCGAGTTGGACGCCGTGCCGGAGCCGTTGGCTGCGTTGGAGCCCGGAACGACCGCGGGAAGGAGCGTGCCGCCGTCGTCCGCCACGAGGTACAGCAGGTTGTTGGCGCGGTCGTAGCCGAGATAGCAGGCATGCTTGCCATCGAGCGCGCTCGAGATGAGCAGTTGCGTGGTTCGAAGGTTGGTATAGCTCGTGGCATCTCGGTACACCGTGGTGAAGATCTGGTAAGGGCCGCTTCCCGCGGACGGGCTCACGCTGGCGGAAAGCGGGTAGGTCGCAGTGGAGGGAGGGATGAAGACCACCGCGCGGTCCTGCCATCCGGAGTTGTTCTCGGCGGTGTCGCGGCCCGCCGCGTAAACCACGCGCCCGCCCGAGAAGGCCGGCGGGTTGAAGGTGAGATTCAGGGTCAGGGTGAGAGTCTTGCCGCTGGCCACGGCGGAAGAGCCGGCGCCCGAGACCGTGCACTGGCTGTTGGAGAGGCTGCCGCTGCCGTTCAGCACCATGCCGCTCAGTGAGGTGTCGGGATCGTTGACCAGGTAGAGCACGTTCAAGGGTTGGCTGTAGGCGAGGTAGCAGGCCTGCCTGCCGTCCAGGAAATTGTTGATGAGGACGTCGACGACGCCGAGATCCTGGTAGCCGGCGGAGTCGGAAAAGGTGAAGGTGAGTTGGGCGGCGGCGCCGGTGACGGACTGCGGGCTGGCATTCCCCACGGTGGGGGTGCTGGCGCGGGCGGCGGAAGGACAAAGCACCAAAACGGTGCAGGTGAGGGCCAGCGTCAACCAAAAACTCGAAGTGCGCGAGGACGCCGTCCAGCGGTGGGCGGGCATTTGTCGAAGCTATTCTAACTCGATTTCAAACTCGATTGTCTGAAAATGAGGAAAATGAGGGTGGAACTGGGTGGGGCACGCTTTAGCCTGCCCCCGTGGCAAGGGGGATGCTTAGGAGTTATGATAAACTGCAAGGAAGGGGAGTTTTCGACCCACCCGAGGCGTGTACCTATGCCGGCCCGAAACCTCACGAATTCCGATCCCGGTCGTCACACACAGTAAAGCCATGAAAATCAGAAACACCACCTTTGCCGCATTGCTCGTCGCCGTCTCGGTGCTCCTGGCGCCGATCTACGGTCCCCAAATTCATGCCCGCGCCGCCGCGGCAACCGCCGACGACCTGGAAAAGGACATGCAATCGGTGGCGGCCGCGTACGCGCTGATCGAGAAGAATTTTGCCGACCCGGTCTCGTCGGAGCGCGCCTTCTACACCGGCGCCATCCCCGGCATGCTGCACACCCTCGACCCGCATTCGAACTTCGTCGATCCGGCCGAGTACAAAGAGATGCAGCGGCGGCAGAAAGCGCAGTATTTCGGCGTCGGCATGCAGATCACCATGGACGGGCCGAAGGTGGTGGTGATGGAGCCCTTTCCGGGCTCGCCCGCGGCCAATGCCGATCTGCGGCGCGGCGACGTGATTTCGGCGGTGGACGGCAAGGACACCACCGGGATGGATTCGGCGGCGGTGGCCGACAGGCTGCGCGGGGAGAAAGGCACGCAGGTCAGCGTGAGCGTCAAACGGGAAGGCGCCAGCGAACCGTATACCGTGTCGGTGACCCGCGGCGGAATCGAAACCAGCTATGTCGACGCGTTCTTTGTGAAGCCTGGCATCGCTTATGTGAACGTATCGACCTTCGAGGGGCAAAACATCAGCAAGAACGTCGAGGACCTGCTGCTCAAGATGGGCGAACAGAACGTCACCGGGATGATTCTGGATCTGCGGAACAACCTGGGCGGCCTGGTGAACGAAGCGGTGGCGCTGGCCGGGCGGTTCCTGCGCAACGGGCAGACCGTGGTTTCGCATCACGGGCGGGCTGAGAGCGAGCAGGTTTTCCGCGCCCACGCCAGACCACTGGCACAAAACTACCCGATCGTGTGCCTGGTGAACGGCGCGTCGGCTTCGGCGTCGGAGATCGTATCGGGCGCGCTGCAGGATCACGACCGCGCCTGGATCATGGGCGAAACCACCTTCGGGAAGGGGCTCGTGCAGGCGCAGTTCCCGCTGGCGGAAGGGGCGGCGCTGCTGCTGACCATCGCGCACTACTACACGCCGAGCGGGCGCCTGATCCAGCGCGACTACACCAACCAGTCGTTCGTCCAGTATTACTACGGCCGCAACAAGGAGGCCGCCCAGAACCTGCAGGACGTGAAGGCGACCGACAGCGGGCGCAAGGTGTACGGCGGCGGCGGGATCACCCCGGACGAGAAGTACCCGTCGTCGCGCACCAACCTGTTCCAGCGGCGGCTGGTTCCGATCCCGGGCGCTCCGGACGCGTTCTACCGGTTTGCGGCAACCTATTTTAAGGCGGATAAGCCGGTGCTGTCGGACGGGTGGCTGCCGGACGAGGCGACCATGGAGCGGTTCAAGTCGTACCTGAAGGACCAGCAGGTGACTTTCACGGACGCCGATTTTGCGGCCAACCGCAATTGGGTGCGCGACCACATCCGCTGGGAGTTCTACTTCCGCGCCTTCGGCAAGAACGCCGCCGAGCGCGCCAAGTGGGCCACCGATCCGGAAGTGCTGAAGTCCATCGAGAGCCTGCCCAAAGCGCAGACCCTGTTGTCGGCGGCGCAGAAGATGTACGCCATGCGGCAGTAGCACGGCGCCGGCCGCTCCCTTACGGTCGAGCTTCTGCGAAGCGGCTCGGAACGCCCAGCGGATACCTCCTCACGCGCGGCGGCGCATCTCGGCGCGGGCTTCCTCATCGGCGGTCCGGGCGCGCTCGGCCTCGCGCTTGTCATGCAGCTTTTTGCCTTTGGCCAGGGCCACCTCGCACTTGATGCGGCCGTTCTTCAGGTACATTTTGGTCGGAATCAGCGCCAGGCCTTTTTCGCGGGTCTGGCCCAGGAGCTTGTCGATTTCCCGCCGGTGGAGCAGGAGCTTGCGATTCCGCACCGGGGGGTGGTTCTCCCGATTCCCGTGGGAGTACTGGCTGATGTGGGCGTTGATCAGCCACGCCTCGTTGCCCTGAACGGCGGCGTAGGCGTCCTTTAGTTGGACCTTGCCGTCCTTGGCCGCTTTGACTTCCGTGCCGGTCAGCACCATGCCGGCTTCGAAACGCTCCATCAGGAAGTAGTTGTGGCTGGCCTTGCGGTTATCGCTCAGGATTTTGAATGGAGCGTCTTTCACCTGGCGAATTCCTCTCCACGCGCGGAAGCCCTGTCTCGTCAATGAGTTTAGATGCCGCGAGACCACTCGAGCGCACTTCATCTTAGCACAGGGCTTCGGGCCTCTTCCGGGGCCGGGAAGTAACATGCCTCTTTTCAATCGCATAACTGCAATCCTTCTGGCCTTTCTGCTGATCGGCCCCATGTCGCCGGTCGAAGCCCGCACCAAGAAGGGCGACAAGTTCCTGGTTCAAGGGCGGGCCAACGAAGACAAAAAGGAATGGGACCTGGCCCTGGAGAACTATGAAAAAGCGCTCTCCGAGGACCCCAGCGAGATGGTCTACCAGATGGCCACCATGAAGGCCAGATTCCAGGCCGGGCAGGTGCACGTGGACCTGGGGCTGAAGGTTCGCGCCAAGGGGCAACTGGGCGACGCCCTGGTCGAATTCCAGAAGGCCTACGCCGTCAACCCCTCATCCGCAGTGGCCGAACAGGAGATTCTGCGCACCCGGGACATGATCGAGCGGGAGCGCAAACGGGTGGAGCAGACCGGCAAGGAAGCGACCCCGGAACAGAAGGCCCTCACACCGTCGGACCAGGAGAAAAAGCAGACCCTGGACCGGATTCGCCGGATCCTGCCGGTCCCCGAGCTGAAGCCGCTCAACCCGGCTCCCATTAACCTGAAAATCAACGGGCAGCAGATCAAGGTGCTGTTCGAAACCGTCGGCAAAGTGGCGGGGATCAACGTCCTGTGGGACCCCGAATACCAAACGCCTCCGGCCCCCCGCGATCGTTTGAACGTGGATTTCGAAAACTCCACGGTGGAACAGGCGCTGGATTATCTCTCGGTGATTACCAAGTCGTACTGGAAGGCGCTTTCCGCCAACACGATTTTCATCACCAACGATAACCCGAACAAGCGCCGGGACTACGCCGAGATGGTCGCCAAGACCTTCTACCTTTCCAACATCAACACGCCGCAGGAACTGCAGGAGGTCATGAACGTCATCCGCTCGGTCTCGGAACTGCAGCGGGTGGTGGTGTACAACTCGCAGAACGCGATCATCGTCCGCGGCGAGGCCGACCAGGTGGCGCTGGCGGAGAAGATGATCAAGGATATCGACAAGCCGAAGTCCGAAGTGGTGGTGGACATCATCGTGATGGAAGCCAGCTCGGTGTTCAGCCGGCAGCTCACGTCGGCGCTGGCTTCCACCGGCTTGAACATGCCGATCAATTTCAATCCGCGCGCCAGCATTCAGGCCCAGAGCACCTCCAGCTCGACGACCACCACCAGCGGCACCACCACTACCGGCACTACCACCGGCACCACGACCACGCCTACCAGCAGCACCTCCGGCCTGGCCATACCGCTGAACCAGATCGGGCACATCGCCTCGTCGGATTTCTCGCTCACGCTGCCTAACGCCCTGTTGCAGGCGGTGCTGAGCGATACCAAGACGAAGGTGCTGCAATCGCCGCAGGTGCGCTCCGTGGACAACGTCAAGGCCACGCTGAAAATCGGCGAGCGCGAGCCGACGGCCTCCGGCAGCTTCCAGCCGGGCATCGGCGGAGTGGGGATCAACCCCCTGGTCAATACGCAGTTTCAATACATCGACGTAGGCGTCAACGTGGAGATCACGCCGCGCGTGCACGACAACGGGGACGTCTCCATGCACGTGAACCTGGACATTTCGAGTGTGACCGGGACGGTGAACCTGGGCGGGATCGACCAGCCGATTATCGGGCAGCGGAAAGTGGAGCACGACATTCGCATGCACGAGGGCGAGGTGAACCTGCTCGGCGGCCTGATCCAGCAGCAGGACTCCAAGGAGATCACGGGCATTCCCGGGCTCAACAGCATTCCGTTGCTGCGGCGGCTGTTTTCCGGCGAGAGCGTCAGCCGCAATCGCGACGAATTGATGATCGCGCTGATCCCGCACATCGTGCGGCGGCCCGACCTGACGCCGGACAACCTGCGCGGCATCGCGGTGGGAAACGCCACCAGCATCAAGTTGAGCTACGCGGCTGCGGAGCCGGAAGCGGGAACCCCGCCGCCGCCGGCCGCGGGCCC
>DASQZT010000038.1:0-3701 GCA_035638575.1 Bryobacteraceae bacterium | reverse complement strand
TGCCGCAGCCGATCTCGAGCACGCGGCAATGCGTCACCGGGGCGGGCGTCATGCCGAAGAGCGTGCCCACCGCCGCCAGGCGGTCGGGATGCGTGGACAGCCGGGGCACGGTGGTGTAGGGGATCTCGTGGTAAGGGTTGTCGGACACAGAACCCTATTATGTTCGCTTCGGGCGATCGCCAAAGACCATGTCGGCAGGCTCGACACCGTGTTGCCGGCACCAGTCGAGGTACAGGCGGCCATAGCTGACGTTGATGTAGTCCTTTTCGCTGAACCCCAGGCGGCGCGCGGTGCGGTCGATCCAAGCCGGTGACCCCTCCAACTCGACGTACGCGCCGATGGGAGTTTCGTCGATAGTGGCGATGCCGCCGCGCCCTGGCTGCCGGAACTCGGTGCGATACTTTTCGTAAACAAAGGCGGCGTGAAAACCGAGCCGTTCGAGGATGACACCCATCCTGTGCGGGTCGGAGACCTTCACTTCCAGTTCTTCGCGGCTCTTGTGTTTGGAATCGTCCGGCCGGCCTTTGTAGGTGAGCGTCCCCACGCTGCCCGCGCGGCGCACCCGCAGCAGGGTTGCCGCGTCGCGCAAGGCGAGCCCGGGAGTGTCGTATACCGTGTTGACTTCGAGCACGCGGCGTTTGACGACGCGGAAGCCCACGGCGCGCAGGCGTTGGCGCGCGGCCTTCACATCCGGGAACGCCAGCTTGATCTCCGTTTCGCGGGTGCCGTGTGCCATCGGTCCTTACTGCGCGCGGTCGCCGCGGTGGTGGTCGCGGAAATCCTGGTCGATGGCTTTGCGGCCGCGGAAGCCTTCGTCCACGCCGTGCCAGAAGGCGATGTCCGGCTCTCCCAGTTTCCAGCACAGGTAGACCTCCACGCCGCGAAAGAACGTAGGGAAATCGACCAGCCCGATATCGAGATCCTTGATTACGCAGCCGAGCTCCTGGACCTCTTCGATGGCGCTGCGCAGGCGCGCGGCCGAGGAATCGCGGAGGCTGCGCCGCTCGATCACCTGTTCCCGGTCCACCGCGATGCCGCCCATCATCATCACCCGTTCGCCAAAGGTCTGGATAGCGCGCTCCACGTCGTCGTACGCGGACTTGGCTGCCAGCGCATCGCGCAGCAGGCTATCCACCTGGGGGAGGAGGCTTCGGGCTTGGGCGAGGCTGAAGCGCTTAGGCATGACGGACCGCTGCGGAAGCGCGGTGAGTCGATTATAGCAAGCGCGGGGTTGCGCGCCTGACCTTGAAATCACAAATTGTGACTTCAAGCGTGGGTTACTTCTTCTTGGGGCTCGGTATCCGGAAGCCGATGGCCCTCGTGACGGGCGGGTTCTTCAGCTTCTGGATGTCCTGAACCACGGCACCGAGGATCGAGCCCTGCCGCGTTTGCGTCTGTTCGAGCTTTTCGATTTTGTCGGCCAGGGATTTATGGCTGGCCAGCAGCTCGCGCATGCGGACAAATGCGCGGATAATGATGATGTTCATCTGCACGGCGCGTTCGCTGTTTAACACGGAGGACAGCATGGCCACGCCGTGTTCGGTGAATGCATAGGGCAGGGTGCGGCGGCCACCGCGGCCTCCTGGCTTTGACATCGCAGTTTGCGATGTCAAAGCGTTTGAGGTCGCAATCTGCGACCTCAAAGAATCGCCCTCTTCTTCGCTGAGCTGGAACATAAAATCTTCAGGGAAGCGGTTAATGTTTCGGCGTACTGCCTCATTGAGACGCTTGGTGGCCACTTGGTACAGTTCGGCCAGGTCGGAATCGAGCATCACCTTCTGGCCGCGGATGAGGTAGATTCGCCGTTCTACCAACTCCCCGGGAACGGGCAGTTCGCCCGGAGGGGGAGGAAGTTTTTTCGGCATCGTCTTACGCCGCGTAGTGCGACGTCACGTAGTCGTTCAGAATACCGATGAACTCGGCCACGATGCGATCGCCTTTGAGCGTGGTCATCAGCCGCCCATCCACGTACACCGGCGCTTTCGGCTCCTCGAAAGTCCCGGGCAGCGAGATGCCGATATTCGAGTGCTTGGATTCGCCCGGCCCGTTGACTACGCAGCCCATCACCGCGACTTTCATCGACTCCACTCCGGGATGGGCCGGCTTCCACACCGGCATCTGGTCGCGCAGGTACGTCTGGATCTGGTCGGCCATCTCCTGGAAGAAGGTGCTGGTGGTGCGCCCGCAACCCGGGCAGGCGGTGACTTGCGGGGTGAAGCTGCGGATGCCCAGCGATTGCAGAATCTGCTGCGACACGATCACCTCTTCGGTGCGGTCGCCGTTGGGCAGCGGCGTCAGCGAGGCGCGGATGGTGTCGCCGATGCCTTCCTGCAGCAGGGGCGCCAGCGCGGCGGTGGTCGCCACCACGCCCTTATTTCCCATGCCGGCTTCGGTGAGGCCCAGGTGCAGCGCGTAGTCGCACTCGGCGGCCAGGGCGCGGTAGACGTCGATCAGGTCCTGCACGCCGCTCACCTTGGCGCTGAGAATGATTTTGTCGCGCGCCAGACCGTGACGCTCGGCGGCCTTGGCGGATTCAACCGCGCTCACCACGATGGCGTCGAGGGTGACGTCGCGGGCGTCCTTGGGCTCGGGCAGTTTGGAGTTTTCGTCCATCATGCGGGTGAGCAGCGCCGAATCGAGCGAGCCCCAGTTGACGCCGATGCGCACCGGCTTGTTGTTTTCAATAGCCACCTCGATCATGGCGCGGAAATTGTCGTCGGTCTTGCGGCCGATGTTCACGTTGCCGGGATTGATGCGGTACTTGGCCAGCGCGCGCGCACACTCCGGGTACTTCTTGAGGAGAATGTGTCCGTTGTAGTGGAAGTCGCCGATGATGGGGACGCGGGCGCCGAACTGGTCGAGCGTGTCGACGATCTTAGGCACCGCGGCCGCGGCCTGCTCGGTATTCACGGTGATGCGCACCAGCTCCGATCCGGCTCGCGCCAGCGCCATCACCTGGTTGACGGTGGACGGCACGTCGACCGTGTCGGTGTTGGTCATCGACTGCACGACAATCGGATGATTGCCGCCGACCTTCACACCTCCGACGTCCACTACAACCGCCTTGCGGCGGGGTTTTACAGCCATCGATCCCCTCCCTTGGGAACTTTAATTTTAGCAATGAGATGGGTGGCGCCGGCCGTCCCCTACCCCAACAGGCGCGCCGCGGGCTTCGCGAAGTAGGTCAGGATGATAGCCGCGCCGGCGCGCGTGATCGAGGTCAGGCTCTCCAGCATGGCGCGGTCGTGGTCCAGCCAGCCATTTTGTACGGCCGCCATGATCATGGAATACTCGCCGCTCACCTGGTACGCCGCGACGGGCACGTCGTAGCGCTGGCGAGCCTGCCAGATCAGGTCGAGATACGGCATGGCCGGTTTCACCATGATCATGTCGGCGCCTTCCTGGAGATCCAGCTCGATCTCGCGCATGGCTTCGCGCCCGTTGGCGGGGTCCATCTGGTAGCTGCGGCGGTCCCCGAACTGCGGGGCCGATTCGGCGGCCTCGCGGAACGGTCCGTAGAACACCGAGGCAAACTTGGCGGCGTAGGAAAGAATCGGGATCTTTTCGTAGCCGTTGACGTCCAGTGCCTGGCGGATGGCCCACACGCGGCCGTCCATCATGTCTGAGGGCGCCACGATATGGGCCCCCGCCCGGGCGTGGGAGAGCGCGGACTTCGCCAGCCACTGCAGGGTGGTATCGTT
>DASQZT010000037.1:0-28945 GCA_035638575.1 Bryobacteraceae bacterium | reverse complement strand
GCTTTCCGCGATCTTGCACAAAGAGCCGGCGGCCGCAAGCGGGATTTCACCGGCCGTGCCGATGGAGCTGGAAAAGATCGTCGCCCGTTGCCTGCGCAAGGATCCGGAACGCCGCGCCCAGGGCATCGCCGATATCAAGCTCGCTCTCGAAGAGCTGAAGGAGGAGTCCGAGTCGGGCAAACTCTCGGGGCAAGTCGCGGCAGCCGCGGCCGTTCGCCCGGTCGCGCGGCCGCCTCGACGCTCTGTCCCGATCGCAGCGGGAGTTGCTGCGCTGGTAGTTGCCGCGGCGGGCCTTGCCTGGTGGCTGCTGAAGCGGCCTTCTTCCGCTCCGGCGCGCTCCGAATGGGTGCAAATCACGAACCTGCCCGACTCCGCCGTCCAGCCGGCGCTCTCGCCGGACGGCCGCATGCTCGCCTTCATTCGCGGCCCTTCGAGCTGGATTACGCTCGGGCAAGTCTACGTGAAAATGCTGCCCAGCGGCGAGCCGGTCCAGCTCACCCACGATGATCGCCCTAAGCTGTACCCGGCTTTTTCACCGGACGGGTCGCGGATCGCGTATACGGTTCCAGAGCAGATTTGGGACACTTGGGCCGTGCCGGTTTTGGGGGGAGAACCGCGCCTGTGGCTCCCCAACGCTTCGGGCCTCTGTTGGACCGGCAAATCGAAGCTGCTGTTTTCCGAGCTCAAAGATCAGGTTCTGCATATGGCGATCGTGACCGCCGATGAGAGCCGGGCCGGGTCGCGCGATCTCTATGTGCCGCCCCACGAGCGCGGTATGGCCCATCGCTCTTATCCCTCGCCCGACGGCAAACGGATGCTGTTGGTGGAGATGAACGAGTGGGGCGCCATTGTGCGGTGCCGCCTGGCCCCGCTGGACGGCAGTTCGCCAGGGCAGCAGGTCGGCCCGCCCAGTGGCCAATGTACCTTTGCCGCATGGTCGCCCGATGGGGAGTGGATGTACTTCAGCTCCGACTCCGGCGGGACCTTCCATACCTGGCGTCAGCGGTTCCCCGACGGCCAGCCGGAGCAGATTACTTCGGGGCCGACCGAAGAAGAAGGACTCGCCATGGCGCCCGACGGCCGCTCGTTCATCACCGCTGTGGGATTGACGCAGAGTTCCATCTGGCTGCACGACGGCGGAGGCGATCGGCAGATCTCGCTGGAAGGTTACGCCCTCGCGCCCAAATTCACCCCCGATGGGAAGCGGCTGCTCTACCTCGTGCGAAAAGGGGCTTCCAGCGAATTGTGGGTGGCGGAACTCGATTCCGGACGCAACGAGCCGTTGCTGCCGGGCTTTGCGGTTGCACTGGCGGGGCCTGGTTCCCGGGGAGGCTACGACATTTCCCCGGACGGCCGTCAGGTCGTGGTGGCCTCACCTGATAGCGGTGGTAAGTCGCGGTTGTGGCTCGCGCCGCTCGACCGCCGCTCGCCGCCCCGGCAAATTCCTGCCATCGAAGGGGAACAGCCCGTCTTCGGCGCGACAGGTGAAGTTTTTTTCCGCGGCGTCGAGGGGACTTCTGCGTTCCTTTACCGTGTCCGCGAAGACGGAGGCGAGCCGCGGAAAGCCATTGACCTGCCTCTTATTGGCCTAATGGGCGAATCCCCAGACCGTAACTGGCTGGTGTTAGGCTCGCATTCGAGGGGAGGTCCGGTAATTTTCCGGGTCGATGGCGGCGCTCCGCTTCTGACACAACTCCCGCCCCCAACGGAGATGGGGTGGTCCGGGGACGGGAAACATTTGTTTGTGCACTGTAGGGCTTGGAACGACTCGGGCAAGACCTACGTCTTGCCTTTGGCCCCGGGCCATCTGGTGCCCGAAAGTATCGTCCATGGGCTTCCGCCCGAGCAGGAGATCTTGAAGCTGCCGGGAGCGCGGGTAATTCCTTCGAGCGACGTTGCGCCCGGTCCGACTGCCGATATATACGCCTTCACGCGCCAGAGCGGGCAGCGCAACCTGTATCGGGTTCCCGTTCCGTGACGGGGGGCCCACGCGATTGTTATCCCCGGTGACCAGCCGTTTCGGGTCACAGATTTTCAAAAGAATTTTTTCGAGCCAATTCAACCACTTACACTTTTCCTCCCTCATAAATCTATTGACAGACCCTTTATTATCAAATTGGAATAGGGCTTGCGCCCCACCGCGCAAGTCCCGACAGTTCTTTCGCTGGCCAGCGAACGTTGCACATCAGGTGGTGCTGGGCTCCCGGAGGCCGTCAAACGCCTTGCGGTGTCAATCGACGGGAGATCTTGGCTTCGAAGCCATTCGGTGAATCTGTTACCTCTTCACCGTTCTCAGAGGATCGCATTGAAATGACAGGTTAGTCCGCCATCCAGCGGGCCTCAATCCTCATAGATGCGGTTCAATCCATTGGGCGGCCGACACGCACGGCGATAAGTCCGGGAGCTTGCTCCAGGCCCGGCCGCCCGCAATGTTACACGGGCTTACTTGCCTGTGTTATTTTCGTCCAGGACTTACACCACAAGTGTCTCTCTACGAAGCCGGCTGAAAGACTCTCTGTGCGAACTCGTCGAGCGCGTGCCGCCACACCTTCCACTCATGCACCCCCGGCGTGGGGTACCACACGTACTTGATGTTGTGCTGCTTCAGAACATCCCCCAGATCGAGCTGCCCCGGGTACCTCGGATCTTCCGTTCCACAGCTCAGGAATAACAGCTTCAGTTTCTTGTTGACGTCGCCGGGATGGTCCAGAAAACCCGGCAGGTGCTTGTCCAGATGAAAATCCGTGTCACTGACCAGTCCCGAGCTGAATTCGCCCACCCACGCGAACTGATCCATGTGCTTGAGCCCGATGGTGAACGCCTGTCCGCCGCCCATCGAGAGCCCCGTGATGGCGCGGTTTTCCCTGCCCCGCGCCACGCGGTATGTCTTCTCGATCATCGGTATGATGTCGGTCAGCAGCTCCTGCCCGAGCAGCTCGATGCCCTCGGGCGAGCTTCCGCCCGCCCAAGAGCCGTCCGTATCGCCGTTCGGCATGACGATGATCATCGGCACGGCCTTCCGCTGCGCGATCAGGTTGTCCAGAATCACGCCCGCGCGTCCCGTGTCGCTCCAGTTCTCCTCCGTGTCGCCGCTGCCGTGCCGCAGATAGAGCACCGGGAACCGCCGGTTCGGCTCCGTGTCGTACTCGGGCGGCGTGTAGACGTAGAGTTTCCGCTGCTTCTTCAGCGGAGTCGAAACGTACATGCGGATCGACAGCGCGCCGTGCGGCACCGCCTGAACTTCATCGAAGCGCGGCGGATTGCCCGGCACTTCCACCGTGCTGGCGTCCGGCGCGCGGCCGTTCTTCAGATTCGGATTCCCCGGATCCAGGATCCGCACGCCGTCCATCACGAAGTTGTACTGGTAGATCTCCGGTTCCACCGGACCGGCCGTGGCGCTCCACACGCCGCTTGCGTCTTTGGTCATTGGCTTCGTTCCCGCAAATTGCAGCATGACCCGGCCGGCCTCGGGCGCGCGCAGCCGGAACGTGATGGTGCGGTCAGGGTGGACCTCCGGCGAAACCAGGCGCTGCTGGGCCGACGCGCCGCCGCTCGAGTGATACGTGTTCTTCGGGCGCTGCTGCGCATCCTGCGCCGCCAGCACGCAAACCAAAGCGATCGCCACAGGGAACAGCTTGGTCATCCGGACACCTCCCAATCGAGCTTTGATCATAACGCCGTTCCGCGGGCGGCGGTCCGCACGGGCGTTACAATCGGACATCAAGGAGTGCCGCGCATGACTGGCTCGTTACGCTTTCGCTCCCGCGCTAACCGCGAAATCAATAAAGACAGTTTCATCCAGGAGTGGCCGGAAACGGGCCTCGTCCTCTTCAACAGCCCGGCCGACCCGAAACCCCGGATCCGCATTCAAGGCGGCCGCATCGTCGAGCTGGATGGCAGGCCCGAAGCGGAATTCGATATCCTCGACCGGTTCATCGCCCGCCGCGCCATCGACGTCGCGATCGCCGAAGAGTCGATGGCCACCGATTCCCTCGCCATCGCCCGGATGCTGGTGGATATCGCGGTCCCGCGCGCCTCCGTCGTGCGCATCATCGGCGGGCTCACCCCGGCCAAGATCATGGAGGTGGTCAACTGCCTCAACGTTGTGGAAATGATGATGGCGTTGCAGAAGATGCGGGCGCGAAGCACTCCTTCCAATCAGGCGCACGTCACCAACAAGAAAGAGAATCCCGCCCTGCTGGCCGCCGATGCGGCCGAGGCCGTCGAGCGCGGGTTCGCCGAGCTGGAGACCACGGTCGGGGTGGCGCGGTATGCGCCGTTCAATGCCATGGCCATCCTCATCGGCTCGCAAACCGGCCGCGGCTGCGCGCTGACGCAATGCGCCGTCGAAGAGGCTCTCGGGCTGCGGCTCGCCTTCCTGGGCCTCACCACCTATGCCGAGACGCTCTCGGTATACGGAACCGAGCAGGCGTTCCACGACGGCGACGATACTCCGTGGTCGAAGGCGTTCCTGGCCTCGGCCTACGCCTCGCGCGGAGTCAAGGTGCGCTTCACTTCCGGCACCGGCTCGGAGGCCCTCATGGGGCATGCGGAAGGCAAGTCGATGATCTACCTGGAGGCGCGCTGCCTGCTGGCCATCAAGGGCGCCGGCTCGCAGGGCGTGCAGAACGGTTCCATCAGCTGCATCGCGCTGCCAGAATCGTTGCCCGGCGGTGTCCGCGGAGTCCTCGCCGAGAACCTGATCGCCGCCATGCTCGACCTCGAGCTGGCCTCCGGCAACGACGCCATGGCCTCCCATTCCGACATCCGAAAAGCATCCAAGCTGATGTTGCAGTTTCTCCCCGGGACCGACTTCATCTTCTCCGGCTACAGCTCCATGCCGCGCGAAGACAACCTGTTCGGCGGCGGCAACTTCGACGCGGAGGACCTGGACGATTACGGCGTCCTGCAGCGCGACATGCTGGTGGATGGCGGCCTGCGCCCCGTTCGCGAGGCCGAAACGCTGGCCGTGCGGCGCCGCGCGGCCCAGGCCATCCAGGCGGTCTTTCGCGAGCTGGGGCTGCCGCCCATCACCGATGCCGAAGTCGAAGCGGCCGTCATCGCCCGAGCCAGCGTCGACATGCCCGACCGCGATGTGGTGAGCGATCTCGACGCCGCCACGGAGTTCCTGCGCCGCGGCCTGGGCGGCGTGGACGTGATCCGCGCCCTGGCGCGCCAGGGCTTTCGCGATATCGCGGAAAAAATCCTGGCCATCCAGAAGCTGCGCGTCTCCGGCGATTATCTGCAGACTTCCGCGGTCGTGCTGCCGGACGCCCGCGTACAGAGCGCGGTGAACGATCCCAACGACTATCGCGGTCCCGGCACCGGCTACCACCTCGACGCCGCCCGGTACGCCGAGATCTGCGACATCCCGCAGGCGCTCGATCCCCGCACCGTCGGCAAGGTGGATCAAGCCCCGGGGCAGATCGCGCTGGAGGAATCAGGACCCGCCGCGCGCGGCACGGATGCCAGCGAGATCGTGATCGCAATCGGCCCGGCTTTCGGATGCGCGCTCACCGCCACGCTGCTCGGCCTGCCGCACGGCAAGGTGCTCGGAGCCATGATGAACGGCATTCGCCAGGAGGGCATGCGTCCCCGAGTCGTCAAGATCTACGCCACATCCGACTGCGGCTTCGTGGGGCACGCCGGAGCCCAGCTCAGCGGCTCGGGCATCGCCATCGGCATCCAATCCAAGGGCACCACCGTGATCCACCGGCGCGACCTGGAGCCGCTCAACAACCTGGAGCTGTTCCCCCAGGCGCCCAACCTGACGCTCGAGTCCTATCGCGTGATCGGGCGCAACGCCGCGAAGTACGCCAAGCGCGAGTCCGTGCTTCCCGTGCCGGTTCAGATCGACAACATGGCGCGCCTGAAATACATCGTCAGGACCACCATCCTGCACCTGCGCGAAACCGAGCAGGTCGACCCGGACAGGCCCCCGCAGGAGATCGCGGTTCATCTCCCGCAAACCGGGGAAGGAGCGGAGCATGCCTGAGTACCCGTTGTCCGAGAAGATCCCCGAACGTCTCCGAACGCCCTCGGGGCTGGCTTTTGAGAGCATCACCCTGGAGACCGTGCTCGACGGCAAGGTGAGCATGGAGGATCTCCGCGTCACGTCCGATGCCCTCGAAATGCAGGCCCAGGTCGCCGAGACAGCCGGGCGCCCGCAGCTCGCCGAGAATCTCCGGCGCGCCGCCGAGCTGGTGAACATCCCCGAAGACCGGATTCTCGAGATCTACCAGGCCCTGCGGCCCGGACGAGGCGGCCGGCAGGCGTTGCTGGAGCTGGCCGAGGATCTCGAGAAGCGCTACCACGCAACCCGCTGCTCCGCGCTGGTGAGAGAGGCCGCGGGCGAATACTGAACCACCCTCTCTTCGGCGCTCCCGACACCAACTACCAGGACGCCCGTTTCGGCATGTTGCCGGTAGGCCAGCAGAACTTTCCCAGGCTGATCCAGGTCTCGGCGAAGGCGCTGTTTTAATCGCGCTAAAATCATCCTTCAATATCCGAAAGCCATGTCTCTCCGAATCCTTCTCTCTCTTCTCGCGCTGCCCGCTCTCGCGCTGGCGGCCGATCAGGCCAGCGGGCTCGACACCGCGGCCATGAATAAGTCCGTCGATCCCTGCGTCGATTTCTACCAGTACGCCTGCGGCAACTGGATCGCCCACAATCCGCTGCCCGCCGACCGCGCTCGCTGGGGCCGCTTCACCGAATTGAGCGATCACAACGAGAAGGTGCTGCTCGATATTCTGCAAGGCGCCGCCGCGGTCAAGCCCGGCCGCAGCCAGCTCGATCAGAAAATCGGCGACTACTACACCAGTTGCATGGACACCGCCACCATCAACCGGAAGGGGCTCGCGCTGCTCCAGCCCGAGCTGGATCGCATCAACTCCATGGCCGCCCAGGAAGACGTCGGCGCCGAGTTGGTCCGGCTTCACCGCATGGGCATCCCCGTGCTGTTCGGTTTCAGCGCGCAGCCCGACGAGAAGGATTCCACCCGCACCATCGCCACGCTGGGCCAGGGCGGTCTCTCGCTTCCCGACCGCGACTACTACCTCAACGCCGACGCGAAATCCGTCGAGACCCGCCAGCGCTTCGTGCAACACGCCGGCAACATGTTCCGGCTGGCCGGCGACTCCGCGGAAAACGCCGCCGCCAAGGCCCGGATGGTGCTCGACTTCGAAACCATCCTCGCCAAGGCCTCGGCCGACCGCGTTTCCATGCGCGATCCCGTCAAGCGCTACCACCCGATGTCCAAGCAGGAGGCCAAGGCGCTGGCGCCCGCCTGGGATTGGGACGGCTATTTCCAGGGCGTGGGCGCTCCTCCGTTCGACACCCTCAACGTCAGCAATCCGGACTTCTTCAAGCAGATCTCCGCCACGGTGCCTTCCGATTCCACCGCGCCCTGGCAGGCTTACTTCGAATATCACCTTCTGCGCACGGGCGCCTCCCAGCTTCCCGAGGCCTTCGAGAACGAGAGCTTCGATTTCTGGCAGCGCTACCTGACCGGCGCCAAGGAGCAGCGCCCGCGCAACATGCGCTGCGTCGCCGCCACCGATCGCGCGCTGGGCGACCTGCTGGGCCAGAAGTACATCGAAGTGGCATTCGGCGCCGACGCCAAGGCCCAGATCGGCCAACTGGTCGACGCGCTCGACAAGGCGCTGGCCACGGACATACAGACGCTCCCCTGGATGACAGACACCACCAGGCGCGCCGCGCTCGAGAAGCTCAAGGCCATCACGCGCAACGTGGGCGCTCCCGCCAAATGGCGCGACTATTCGAAGCTCACCATCGCGCGCGACGATTTCTTCGGCAACTCGCTGCGCGCCGCGCAGGTAATGTACGACCAGCGCATCCAGCGCATCGGCAAGCCCACCGACAAGACCGAGTGGACCATGACCACTCCCACGGTCAACGCTTACTACAGCGCGCAAAGCAACAGCATCAACTTCCCGGCCGGCATATTGCAGCCCCCGTTCTTCGATCCTGAGCGCGACGTCGCCTTGAACTACGGCGGCGTCGGCGCGGTGATCGGCCACGAGATGACCCACGGCTTCGACGACCAGGGCCGCAAGTACGACGGCAACGGCAATCTCCGGGACTGGTGGACCGCCGGGGACGGCGCCGAATTCGAAAAGCGCGCCGCCTGCATCGCCAACGAGTACTCGGGCTTCACCGCGGTGGACGATGTGAAGGTCAACGGCAAGCTCACGCTGGGCGAAAACAGCGCCGACAACGGCGGGCTGCGAGTCGCCCTGATGGCCCTTCAGGATACGCTGAAAGGCAAGGAGGACAAGCTGGAAGGCTTCACTCCGGAGCAGCGCTTCTTCCTCGGCTTCGCCCAGATCTGGTGCGAAAACAACACGCCGCAATCGCTGCGCCAGCAGGCCCTGACGAACCCGCACTCCCCCGGCCGCTACCGCGTCGACGGCACCTTGCAGAACATGCCCGAATTCCAGAAGGCCTACGCCTGCAAGGCCGGCCAGCCCATGGTCAGCACCAACGCCTGCCGCGTCTGGTGATCGCGGCCCCCGCGCGCGCCGCCGGAATCGTCGCTCGCGACCCCGCGCCCGCAACATCGTGGCGGACACGCCCGGCCCGCCTACTGTGTCGAAGACCACATCTGCGGACACACAGGTCTCGAGAACAGTGCGGGGGTCAGGCACGCCGAGGTTAAGCTCAGAGGAGAGCCAACGATGATGCGTGCAACCCATATCCTCTTCGCGGCCGCGGCGTCGCTGATCGTGCTGGAAAACACACTGCCGGCACAGCAAACCACGCTCAGCTACTACTTTGCCCACATAGCGGCGGCGGATGTGTGGCGAACCACCTTCACTTACGTGAACGCTTCGACCCAGACGGTCACGTGCAACACGTCGTTCTTCTCGGATTCGGGAGCACCGTTGACTCTCTCGTTCAACGGCAGCTCAGTCTCCTCGACGAGTGACACCATCCCGGCGGGCGGCACCGCGCGCCGGCAGACCGATGCGCAACCCAATCTGCCGGGAGTGACCGGCTGGGCCGCCGCCAACTGCACCGGACCGGTGAAGGCCAGCTCCTTGTTCCGCCGTTACAACGGCACCGTGCCGCAGGCGGAGGCCTCGGTGATTGCCATGACTTACCCGGCAAGCCAGTTCGTCACCTACGCCGACCAGCTTACCGGCGTGGCCTATGCCAACCCCGGGCAAACGGCCGCCACGGTCACTTTCACGGCGAGAGATCAGACGGGAACGATGATTGCCAGCAAGAGCATCGCGCTGGCCGGTGGGTCCCATGGCGCGCAGAATCTCGGCCCGCTTTTCGGTGTGGCCAGTTTTCAGGGGTCCGTCACGATTACCGCAACGTCGCCGATCGTCAGCCTCTCGTTGAATGCCGAGGCGTCGCCGATTATCTCCTCGCTGCCGCCGGGGCAGCCGGACAACAGCTCTCCGGTGAGCCCGGCGACTTACTACTTTGCACACATCGCCGCGGCCGACGTCTGGCGGACTACCTTCACCTATGTGAATGCCGGGAGTCAGCCGGTCACCTGTAACACCTCCTTCTTCTCGGATACGGGAACCGCCTTGCCTCTCTCATTCGGCGGTGTGGCAGTTACATCTACCAGCGATGCTATTGCCGCAGGGGGCACGGCGCGGAGACAAACCGATGCGCAACCGAACTTACCGGTGGTGACCGGCTGGGCGGTGTCCAACTGCAGCGGCCCGGTCAAGGCCAGCTCCCTGTTCCGCCGCTACAACGGGAGTGTGCCGGTGGCGGAGGCCTCGGTGATTGCCATGAACGCGACGGCCTCCCGATTCATCACCTATGCGGACCAGACTACGGGCGTGGCGTACGCCAACCCGTCGGCCAACCCGGCGAAGATTACCTTCAGCGCGCAGGACACCGGCGGCGCGGCGGTGGCGACGGCCAGCCTGACGCTTGCGGCAGGCGCGCACGGCGCTCAGAACATGGGACCGCTGTTGGGCGTTTCCAGTTTCCAGGGCTCCATCACGATCACTTCCTTGCAGCCGATCGTCAGCCTGTCTTTGAACGCCGAGGCCTCGCCCAGCTTTTCGTCCTTGCCGGCCGGCGAGGGCGCCGCGTTTGAAATCTACGGCGCTTGGCATTGCAGCAGCGATAGCTGCACGTGGCGAACGGTGCGCGACATGACCGACTTCGATAAGAAGAACCACTGGATGATCGATCGCGGCGACGGCTCCGGGCTGCCCTCGGTGAACCTCGTGGTCCTTAGTTTCGTCCAGCCGGTGAAGTTACTCAATTTGACGAGTGACTCGGAAACGGTCAACGGCATACCGATCGGGATGAACTCGGCCATCCTGAACTATTTCACGAGTCACAACGTCCGCGTCATGCTTTCGGTCGGGGGCGCCACTTACACGACCTTTTGGGACCAGGCACTTACCACCAACGCTACACAACTCGGTGTCAATGCGGCGAATGCCGCGAAGGCGCTGGGGGTGGGAATCGAAATCGACTATGAGAACGACACCAGCCCCAACCTGGCGGGCTTGCAGGACTTCATCACTGCTTACCGCTCGGTGCTGCCCTACGATGCCACCGGCGCCAATCCGGCCGCGCGGTTGACAATCGACCTGGCCGCGGGGGATCGGTCCCTGGTGGCCATATGTCGAAAAGCCACCAGCGACTGGCTGACCGGGAGTAACCCGGTGCTGGACTACGCCAACGCGACGGTGCCGAATGGCCAGCCCGCCGCATCGGACGCGGAATCGAACTGGCAGGAGCACGTGAGCGGCAGGACCAATGTCACTCCGCCGATCGTACCGCTGGCCCCCGCCAGGGTGACCGTGGCTGTCAGGGTGGTGATCGGGAGTACAGCGCAGCCGGAGTGCAACAACTTCAACACGTCGCTTCAAAGCACCACGGGGATTTTCCTGCAAACTATCGTGCCCGATTCCAACCCCGCCGGAGTGAGTCCGGGCATGCTCGGATATATGTTCTGGGGAGTGGAGGCGCAGGATCCGGCCACTTGCGAGGGTGGAGCAGGGGTGGGCGCCAGGAACTACAACATCCGCGTGCCGATGCCGCCGCTGCGCCAGCAATGAGCGATGCTAAGATCTTGACGACGAGGCATCAGCTCAGCCATGCAGATGGATCGCAGAAGTTTTCTCGCGGGCGCATCGGGCGCGGCGATGGCGCAGACCGCCGGTCCCGGGGCGCGGCCCAACATCCTGCACATCATGACCGACCAGCAGCAGTGGGCCACCATCGCCGGCCGCTCCCTGTGCCGCACACCTAACATCGACCGCCTGGCCCGCGAGGGTATGCTCTTTGAGCGAAGCTACACGCCCTCGGCGGTGTGCTGCCCGGCGCGCGCCATGATGCTGAGCGGCGCGTATCACTGGCACAACGGCGTCTACAACCAGGTGCACTCGCCTCCCTCCGTCCATCGCGATCTCAACTCCGGCGTGGTCCTCTACTCCCAGCGGCTGCGCGAAGCCGGGTACCGCCTGGGCTACGTCGGCAAGTGGCACGCGAGTTACGTGCGCATCCCCCTCGATTTCGGCTACCACGAAGTCGCGGGCCTGACGGGCGCCGACCCCGACATCCTCGCAAAGCTGGACCTCAACCCCGACCGCGTCCCGCGCACGCGCGAGACGCTGCGCACCACCAACCAGCGGATGATGCAATGGCCCGGTTCCGAGCCTTTCGTCATGTGGGGCTACCGGGAAGGCCCGGAAGAAGCCACTCCCGAATACCGGACCGCGGAACTGGCCATTCGCATGATGAAGCGCTTCGCCACAGGCTCCGAGCCGTGGCACCTGGAAGCTCAATTCGTCGAGCCCCACGACCCGTACATGCCGCTCAAGCAGTACCTCGACCGCTACGATCCCCGCGCCATCCCCGTTCCCCGAAGCTTCGCCGACACCTTCGAGCGAAAGCCCGGCCTTCACCGCCGCGAATCGGAGACGTGGGGACGCGTCACCGAAGACGACGTCCGGCAGAGCCGTGCCCACTACTACGCTTACACGGAACAGGTTGACGCCCAGATCGGCCGCCTGCTCACGGCCCTAGACGAGACCGGCCAGGCGGACCGCACGCTTGTCGCCTTCACCTCGGACCACGGCGACATGGTGGGCGCGCACCGCATGTGGATCAAGGGCTGGCTCCCTTACGAAGAGTGCTACCGCGTCCCGCTGATTATTCGCTGGCCCGGCCACATTGCCGCCGGAGCCCGCACCGACCGCCTGGTGCAGACTCACGACCTCGCGCACACCTACGTGGCCGCCGCCGGCGCGCGCGCTCTACCCTTTGCCGACGGCGCCGCCTTGCAGCCGCTGTTTGCCGATCCGAAACGTGCGGACTGGCGCGACGACATCCTCTGCGCCTACTACGGCGGCGAGTACCTGTACACCCAGCGCATCGCCATCACCAGCCGCTACAAGTACGTCTTCAACGGCTTCGACTACGACGAGATGTACGACTCGGAACGCGACCCGGACGAAATGCGCAACGTGGCCGACGACTCGGGTTATACGACGTGGACCGCCGACATGCGCGCGCGCCTCTACGAGCTGATGGCCCGTTTCCACGACCCGTACGGCGATTCGCCGGAGAAGTACACCTCCAACTCGGGACCCGACCGCTACTGCGCGCCGCGCTACCTGGCGCGGGGCAAGCGCGCGTAGTTTCGAGTTCAGGTTACCAGCTTCACGTACGCGTAAACCACGGGCAGCGCGAACAGCGTGCTGTCCACGCGGTCGAGGAAACCGCCGTGGCCGGGGAGGATGACTCCGCTGTCCTTGATTCCGGCGCCCCGTTTCATGGCCGACTCGACAAGATCGCCCACCTGGCCCGCCAGGTTCGCGGCGGCGGTCAGCGCGATCGCGGCGGCGATCGGAACTTCCGGGACGAAGCGCAACAGGTAGGCTCCCGAAATGACGACCGAGGTGGCCACGGAAGCCGCCGCGCCTTCCCACGACTTTTGCGGGCTCACCCGCGGCGCCATCTTGTGCCGGCCGAATCTGCGGCCCACATAGTAAGCGCCGATATCGCCCGACCAGCTTACCAGCAGGGCGTACATGAGCCAGTGCGGGCCATGCTGGCGAAGCGGCAGAGCGCACTTCCAGCATCCGAACACGTAGAGCACGCCGGCGATCAGCAGGGCCGCGCGCGGGAGTGTTTTCGACAGGTCTTCCGCGCGCATGGCCAGCGCGAACGCGACGAGCAACACCACCACCGCCAGCAGCCACGCGTCGCCTTCCCACACCAGCAGCAGCAGGCCCGCGCCGTAACCCAGCGGCCCGGGCGCGCCGAAACCGTAATCCGCGGCAATGCCGTTGAATTCGCTGTAACTGAGCAGCGCCGCCGTGGCCAGCACACCGAGAAAGACCCAGAAGTTCGCCCACAGAACCACATAGACGACAATCGGGACCAGCACCGAGGCGGTGAGGACCCGCTTCATGAGGGGCGCAGCGCTTCGATGAGGGCTTCGTCGCCGGCGGATTTGGGCACGCCGTTCAACGGCGCGCCTCCGCTCAGCCCGCCGTAACGCCGGTCGCGCTTCTGGTACTCCAGGACCGCTTGCAGCAGGTCCGTGCGCGTGAAATCCGGCCACAGGGTCTCGGTCACGTACAGCTCGGCGTAGGCGATCTGCCAGAGCAGGAAATTGCTGATGCGCATCTCTCCCGAGGTGCGGATCAGAAGATCGGGATCGGGGCAGGAGGCGGTGTAGAGATTGGTGGCGATCAGGTCCTCATCGATCTTCAGCGACGAGATGCTGCCATCCAGCCGGGCCATCTCGAGAACGGAATTCACGGCGTCCACGATCTCGGCGCGCCCGCCGTAGTTGATGGCGAGATTCACCAGCAGGCCGCGATTCTGAGCGGTGGCATCGACCGCGGCTTCCAGTTCGCGGCGGACCTGCGGGGGCAGGGCTTCCACCCGGCCGATGGCCTGCAAACGGATGTCGTTCTTCTGCAGGTCGGGCAGTTCCTGTTTCAGGTAATACCGCAGCAGCCGCCACAAGGTTTCGACTTCGGCGCGCGGGCGCTTCCAGTTCTCGATGGAGAAGGCGTACAGGGTCAGCGCCTTCACGCCCAGGCGGGCGCAGGTCTCCACCGAGGACCGCACGGGCCCGATGCCTGCCTGGTGTCCGGCCACACGCGGCAGGCGCCGCCGGCCCGCCCAGCGGCCATTGCCGTCCATGATGATCGCGATGTGTGCCGGCAGGCGGGCGGGATCGATCGCCTGCGCTAGAACCCAGTCTCTATCCCCAGGCTGGATTGCTTCCAGTAGCGCCTTCATGCGGTGTAACTTTCTATAGTACAACACGGCATGTAGGGCAGCCTCCCGGCTGGGAGAGGCGGGTACCGGCTCACTTACTTACGGGAAACAGAGCCCCTGTTACCGGTAGTACTCCGGCTCGTTTCCCGGCTTCCACTTGATGTTGCACCCGATGCCAGGTTTCTGCCGGGGGCTCACCGGACTGCCAGCCAGCACGGCATCCATCGCCGCCCGCAGGTCGCCGCCAGTCACCGGGACCAGGTTGGCCGGCCGGCTGTCGTCGAATTGCCCGCGATATACCAGGCGCCGGCCCTGGTCGAACAGAAAGAAATCCGGCGTGCAGGCCGCGCTGTAAGCTTTCGCGGTCTCCTGCGACTCGTCGTAGCAGTAGGGGAAATCGAAACCCAGGTCGTGGGCCATCCGCCGCAGGCCTTCGGGGCCGTCCTCGGGATACTGGGCCACATCGTTCGACGATATGGCGGCCATTCCCAGCGCCGTGCCCGAGTATTCCTTCGCCAGCGCCGCGATGCCGTGTTGGATGTGCTTCACGTAAGGGCAGTGGGGGCAAAGGAACATCACCACGAGGCCCTTCGCGCCGGCAAACGTGTGGAGAGAAATGGTCTTGCCGGACACCACATCCGGCAGTTCGAAATCGGGCGCCGGGGTGCCCAGCCCGAGCATGGTGGATTCGGTCGCTGCCATCCTCCGATTATCGCCAACTCGCGAGGCTCAGAGTCAGCGTGATCAAGCCGAACGTGCCGATGGCCAGCCCGCCCGCGCGGTTGACCCAAAGCATGGTCCGGCCGCTGATCCTGTCGCGAACACGATTCACGACGCCCGTCAGGATGAACCACCACACCATCGACCCGATGAAGATCCCGAACACCACCAGAAACGTCAGCCACCACGCC
Organism: Bryobacteraceae bacterium; assembly: GCA_035638575.1. Lineage (GTDB taxonomy): Bacteria > Acidobacteriota > Terriglobia > Bryobacterales > Bryobacteraceae > DASQZT01. Next base: position 13,790 of record DASQZT010000037.1, on the reverse strand, counting down.
CGCTGGTGGCCCAGCCCCAGTGCCGCCAGCACCGCGAGAAACGACAGCACGGTGGTGGGATTGGTCAGAGTCAGGAAAAACGTCGAAACATAGTCCGAGTGTCCGGTTTCCTCCGGCGGACGCTGCTGAACCGACGCGGGGCTCCGGAAGTAATACAACACCCCCAGCCCGATCAGGACGATGCCGCCGAACAGCCGGATCCAGAACACTTCGCTGATGAGAAACGCGATGACGAAACTGATGCTGAACCCGGCGACCGCGCCATAGATGGTGTCCGCCAGGGCCGATCCCAGCCCCGAAAGCAGCCCCGAGCGCCAGCCCTTGGTGATGGTCCGCTGCACGCACAGAACATTGACCGGGCCCACCGGCGCCGCGATGATCACGCCGCAGGCGACGCCTCGGGCGAGCAGCCCGGCGTTGGTCATCGCGGCCAGCATGGTGTCGGCGGAGTTCATGCGCTTTTATTTGGCGATCAGCGCCACCTCGCCCGGCTTCATCCCCGCGGCCGAGGCCCGCACGGTGATGTTTCCGGCGTTGTGAGTGCTCCGCACGAGCGCCAGCACGCGGCCCTGGTAAGCTTTGCGGCGGTCCGTCTGGACGGGGCCCATGTCGCGCTGGTCGCCCGAATCCACGGCCGCCAGTTCGCCCGCGCCACTGACTTCCACGCGGATCTCGATGGGCTCCGGCGTCGCATACACGCGGTGGCCCGCGGCATCCTCGACACGGATCTCGATGCTTGCCAGTCCGCCGGGATTCGCCGGAAGCGAGGTGCGATCGGCGGTGAGCGCGAGGTGGTCGGGCGGACCGGCGGTCGCCAGCTCGAAGCGCGCGGCTTCCTGTCCCTTCCGCTTTCCGATCACCCGCAGCACGCCCGGCTCGTTGGGAACGTCCCAGCGCAGCACGGGCTGCAGCCGGTCTGCCAGCGGCTTCTCGCCCAGCGATTTTCCGTTCAGGAACAGCTCTGCGGAATCGCAGTTGGTGTACACCTCGACCGGGACCGCCGGCCTTCCATCTCCACTCCAGTTCCAGTGCTCCGCCAGCGGCGCCCTCGGTCCGCGGCCCCCGCCGCCCGCCGCGGCGGGCTCCTGCGCCGCGGCATATACCATCGGCCTATCGCTCCACAGCGCCTCCCGCAGATACGCCGCGGGCTTCGGAAATCCGCACAGGTCGAGCAGCCCGGAGCTGGAACCGCGCACCGGGTAGCGGTTGGCTTCGCCCAGGAAATCGACGCCGGTCCACAGGAACTGCCCGGCCACGAAGTCGTTCGACGCCACGGCGCTCCACGCCTGCGCGGAGATGGAGTTCTCGCTGCCGAGAATGACGCGCTCGGGGTAAGCCGCATGGTCGCGCGCGTAGAATTGCTCCAGGTAGTTGTACCCGGCCACGTCGAGCAGGCCGGCGAGTCCCGTGGCGTTGGAGGCGTTGATGTCGGCCAGCGCCTCGGTGACCGGCCTGGTGCCGTCCAGCCGCTTCACCGCCGCGATGAGCCCGCGCGCCACCAGGGGCAGCATGTTGCCGTCGAGCATTCCCGGCTTCAGGCCGTCGCGGCCGCGGGGATGGCCGAACGGGTCGCCCGGGTATTCGATTTCGTTGCCGATGCTCCACAGGATGATCGAAGGATGATTGCGGTCGCGCAGCACCATGTCCTCGGTGTCGCGCGTGGACCATTCGGCGAACGCCTCGTGATAGCCGGCCAGCCCCGGTGCGCCCACGTTCCGCCCCTCGATCCACTTCTTCTTGCCGGCGGTCCACTCGTCGAACGTTTCGTCCATCACCAGCAGCCCGAGGCGGTCGCAGAGATCGTACAACTCCGGCGCCATGGGATTGTGCGAGCAGCGTATGGCGTTGACGCCGAGTTCTTTCAGGAGCCGCAAACGCCGCTCCAGCGCGGCCTCGGAGAACGCCGCGCCGAGCGCGCCCAGATCGTGGTGGATGCACACGCCCTTCAACTTTTCGGGCCGGCCATTCAGGAAGAAGCCGCGTGCGGCGTCGAAGCGGAAGGTGCGGATGCCAAACGGCGTGCGGTACTCGTTGGCCGGCGCGCCGCCGGCGAAGACGCGCGTCACCGCGGTATACAGGGAAGGCTCGTCGTGCGACCACAGGTTCGGCCTGGCCACAGCCACCTGCTGCGCGAACGTGTGGACGCCGCCCGCGGCGATGTCCTCTTCGGCCGCCGCGCTGGCGATCTCGTGCCCGGCGGAATCCTCGACGGACGTCACCAGCCGGACACGCGCGCCCGCGGCGGATTCGTTGCCCACGGCCGTTTCGATCGACACCAGCGCTTCGGCGTCGCTCACCACGGGCGTGCGGACGTACGTGCCCCAGTGCGCCACGTGCACGGCCCCGGTGTTGGTGAGCCACACGTGACGGTAGATGCCGGAGCCCGTGTAGAAGCGCGAATCCGCCGCGTTGCTGTGATCCACCCGCACGGCCAGCAGGTTGTCCTTTTGCAAGTACGGCGTGAGGTCGTAGGCGAACGAGGAATAGCCGTACGGGCGATGGCCCAGGTGGTGGCCGTTGATCCACACGTCGCTGTCGCGGTACACGCCGTCGAATTCGATCGAGATCTTGCGGCCGCGCATGGCTTCGGTGAGCGCGAAGCTCTTGCGGTACCATCCGACGCCGCCGGGGAGATAGCCGTTGCCGCTGGGATTCGAGGCGCTGTACGGGCCTTCGATGGACCAGTCATGCGGCAGGTTCAGCTTGCGCCAGGCGCTGTCGTCGACCGCGGCGCGCTCGGCGCCGCTCACGTCGCCCTTGTGAAATTTCCAGGCGTCATCGAAGATCCGGCGCTCGCGGACGGGCTCCGCGGACCAGCCAGGCAGCGCGACGGCCACCCAGCCGGCCAACAAAAGGAGATGCTTCATGTCAATATGTGACGGCCACCGAAATTACGGCCGGCAGGTACTCGGCCAGCGCGCTCCACGTTTCGCCCCCATCCGCGGTGTGGAACAACTGGCCGTTGGTGGTGCCCACGTAAACGCCGGCGGGGGACCGATCGTCGGACGTCATGGCCTCGCGCAGCACCAGAATATTCGCATTTTTCTGAGGCAGGCCGCGGCTCAGCAGCTTCCAAGTCTTGCCGCCGTCGCGGCTGCGGGCCACGCGGAACTTGCCCTCCGGCGTGCAACGGTATTCCGACGATTCGATCGGAACCGTGAACATGGTCTCGTCCTCGCCCGCGGGAACGGCCAGGCCGAATCCGAAGCGCGAGGGCAGGCCGCGCGAGACATCGGTCCACTTCTTGCCGTCGAAGCGCCCGCGATACACGCCGTCGTGGCTCTGCTGATAGAGCATGTTGGGATCCTTGGGATGCACTTTAATTTTGTGGACGCACACGCCGATTTCGGGGTACTTTTCGGGACTGTAATCGGCCCGCACTCCCTGGTTGAAGGCCGTCCACGTGGCGCCGCCATCGCTGGTGCGAAACGCGCCCGCCGCCGAGATAGCGACGATCATGCGCCCCGCGCCCAGGGGCTGGATGGTGTGGAGGCACATGCCGCCGGCTCCGGGATGCCAGCGGTCGCGCGTGGCATGGTTGTTCAGCGCGGTGACTTCCTCCCAGCTCTTGCCCCAGTCGCCGCTGCGAAACAGCACGCCCGGGTCGCCGCCCGCGTAGACCACGCCCGGCTCGTCGGCCGCCCCGGCCGCGATGCTCCAGACGCGAACGAGTGAGGTATTGGGAAGGCTCTTCACTCCCAGGCCGTCTTCGGATAGCTTCCACTCCTTGCCGCCATCGGTGCTGGTGTGGATGTGGGCGCCAAACCAGGCGCTGTTCACCGCGGCGTAGAGCCGCTCGGGCTCGCGCGGGTCTTGAGCCACGCAGTTGACTTCCATGCCACGAAAGACGGGGCCTTCGACACTCCAGCTTTTGCGATTGCGCGAGCGGAACACGAAGGCCCCTTTGCGTGTTCCCGCCCAGACGGAAATACCAGTAGATTTCGGCATGAGTAGATGATAGCCGAAAAGCCGGAGAACATTCCGCGCGATCCCGGTTTTTTGTCTTACGCCACGTCCACCCAGGCGTGCTGCTTGTGGCTTTGCATCTCGGCTTCCAGAATCTGAAGGCCGCGCAGGCCGTCGGCGAACTGCGGGTAGTCGGGCTCTTCGCCGGGATCGCCAATGGAACGGTAGAAGCGGCGGAACACCTGCTTGAAGGTGTCGTCGTAGCCTTCGCTGTGGCCGCCCGGCAGGTCTGCAAAGGGGCGCGCCTTCGGCTTCAGGAGCGACGGGTCCTTCACCATCACCTGGTTGGCCGAGTTGCGCTGGCCGATCCACAGCTCGTCGGGCTTCTCCTGGTCCCAGCTCACTCCGCCCTTGGTGCCGTAGATCTCGAGGCTCAGCCGGTTCTTGCGTCCCGCCGAGACCTGGCTGGCGACGAAGGAGCCGCGCGTGCGGTCGCCCATGCGGAACACCACCGCGCCGAAGTCTTCGGTGTCGATGGGCGTTTCGATGTAGTCCTCGGGCCGCAGGGTTTTGCCGGCGAAGGTTTCGATGGGCCCCTTGGGCTGCTTGCGCGTTTTGTGGAAGGTCTGGAGATCGGCGCACACCGAGGTGATGCGCAGGCCGGTGACGTGCTCGGCCATGTCGCACCAGTGGGAGCCGATATCGGCGAGGCAGCGCGACGGGCCATTCTCCTTTGCGACCAGGCGCCAGTTCCAGTCGGTGTCGTAGAGCAGCCAGTCCTGCGAGTAGGTGCCCTGCACCACCAGGATCTCGCCCAGATCGCCGTCTTCGCGCATGCGGCGCATCTGCTGCACCATGGGGTAGTAGCGCAGGTTGTGGAAGGTGGCGTTGCGGCGCTTGTGTTCGCGCGCCAGGGCCACGAGCTGCCGGCCTTCCTCCACCGAGGTCGCCAGCGGTTTTTCGCAGAGCACGTGCTTGCCCGCCTGGATGGCGTCCTTGGCGATGGGGAAGTGCAGGAAGTTGGGCGTGCAGACGTGCACGGCGTCGATCGAAGGATCCTCCAGAACCTTGCGGTAGTCCGCCTCGGCTCTCTCCGCGCCGAATTCATCGGCGAGATGTTGGGCTTTCTCGATTTGCGGTTCGCCGATGGCAGCCAGTTGAACATAGCCCAGGCGGCGAATGCCTTCCAGGTGGACCCGGCCCACAAAGCCGGTGCCGAATACTGCGGTTCTAAATTTTTTCATAAATAACCTCTTTCGGGCCGAAATGTATAATCTAACGCAAAAGTTGTTAGATTGGGAATCTCAGGGAATCATGTTGGTGCGGATTCGATTCCGGAAGGGTTGCTGGCTCGACCGGAGGGGTGGAGAAGATCGGCGCGTAGCGCTGGCGTTCGCAGCGTTGCTCACTCCCGCGGCCGCCCTGGCCGGTGTGTTTGCGCTGTGGCGCCTGGCCGCCGACCTGAAGTGGACCAGCCAGTTCGTCATCCCCTCCGGACTCTTCTCCCACTGGCAGGTCTGGGTGGTAGCGGCGGGGTTGCTCGAGTTGTGCTCGCACCTCCTCAACCGGTACGGCAGGGGCCGAAACGCGACCACTTCCCGAGGGAGGAATGCCGCCTTTTGATATCCTGATTTTTAGAGACCGCGCATGCCTCAAGGGTTCCGCAATCGAACGTCCGCCTTCTCGTACAGCTTCCTGCCGCCCGGCGTCAAGTGGCTGCTGATCTCCAACACCGCGGTCTTCCTGGTGTACTACCTCTCCAGCGGCAGCGCGCTGGAGCGCCACATGACCGCGCTGTTCGCCCTCAGCGCCGAGGGCGCCATTCGCACCTTGATGGTGTGGCAGATCTTCACCTACATGTTCCTGCACGGTGGGATTCTGCACATCCTGTTCAACATGCTGACGCTCTGGATGTTCGGCATGCCTTTGGAGGGGGATTGGGGCACCCGCCGGTTTTTGAAGTACTACTTTTATTGCGGGTTTGCCGCGGCCGTTTGCGTCCTGGTGGTGAACATGTTGATCGGCGACTGGGCTGTGCCGACCATCGGCGCGTCCGGCGCGATCTTCGGATTGCTGGTAGCTTTCGGCGTCCTCTATCCCAACCAGATCGTGCTGATGATGTTCCTGTTCCCCATCAAGGCCAAGTACATGGTGATGATCTACGCCGCCATCGAGCTGATCGTGACGTTCCGCCCGAACACCGGCGTCAGCACCATCGCGCACCTGGGCGGGATGGCCTTCGGCTATTTGTATCTCAAGGGCCGCTTGCCGGCCATCCGCTTGCCCGACGTCCGCGGCGCTTACCGCCAGTGGAAGCTGCAGCGCGCCAAGAGGAAGTTTCAGGTTTACATGCGGAAACACGGCGGCCCCGGGCCCCGGGTCAACTGACAGGCCCGTCCATGCGATTCCCGCCGCAACGCCAACTCCGGGCCGCGCGTCTTCTGATATAGTTACGTCAGACGTACGCCTATGCAACCCTGGAAAGCTTACACTATGTGCGCCTCCGCGCTACTGGCGGCGGCAGGCCTGTTAATCGGTCAGGAGCAAGGTCCCATTCGGGATCCGGGGTCCACGGTGGCGAAGCCCCGCAAGCCCGACGCCGAAAAGAAGGATGGCGACAGCGACCTGCCCAAGATCCCCTCCGAGTACACCAAGAAGGACAAGATCGACGTCGGCAACCTGCCAACCTTCAAGGGCGAAGTAAACATCGTGACCGTGGACGTGGCTGTCATCGACGGCAAAGGGCATTTCATTCCCGGCATTCCGAAGGGCAACTTCCGCGTGCTGGAAGACAACGTGCCGCAGCCGATCAAGGGAGTGAACATGGGCGAGGCGCCGCTCACGGTCTCCATGGTGATCGAGTTCAGCAACCTTTTCCAGAGCTACTGGGGCCCCGCCTGGTACCAGACTTTGCAGCTCGCCTGGGGCTTTGCCAGCACGCTGAAGCCGGAAGACTACGTGGCCGTGGTGGCTTACGACATCAAGCCCGAGATCCTCTCGGACTTCACCACCGACCGCAGCAAGACGCAGGAAGCGCTCAGCCGCCTGCAGATCGCCGCGTGGCGCGAAGCCAACCTCTTCGACGCCATCACCGATACAGCCGACCGCATGTCGGGAATTGAAGGCCGCAAGGCCATCCTGCTGATCTCTTCGGGCATCGACACTTTCAGCAAGATGACCTTCGACCAGTGCCGCAAGAAGCTGCAGGAGGCGGGCGTGCCGATCTACGGCATCGGCCTGATGCAGACCTTGCGCGAACTGATGGATGCGCGCGGCGGCATGGGTCCGATTCAGCGCATGGATTTCCTCCAGGCCGATAACGAGATGAAAACGTTCGCCAAGGAGACCGGCGGCCAGGCATACTTCCCGCGATTCATGGGCGAGTACCCCGGCATTTTCCAGGAGATTCACCAGGCGTTGCGCAACCAGTACGTGATCACCTACTCGCCGCAGAACACCAAGCGTGACGGCACTTTCCGCAAGATCAAAGTGGAGCTGGTGAACCCCGCCACCAACGAGCCGCTGCCGGTGAAGGACGAAAAGGGCAAGCCCATCAAGTACCAGATCGTGGCCAAAGCCGGCTACAAAGCGCCTCGCGAAGTGGAATAGGGAGAAACGATTTAGAGCCACCGATCAACGCCGATGAACGCGGATGAGGCAATTATTTTCCATCAGCGTTGATCCGTGTTCATCTGTGGCCATCCATAGTTCTGGCCTTTCCAGCAGCGTAAACGGGACTTTGTCCAGACTTCGCGCAGCTCGCCTTGCTCCAGCGCTTCGTCGATAGCGGCTTTTGTGTCGCGGAACTCCGGTCCGTCCATCTCGCGGTCTTCGTAGTCGAGGTAGAAACTCAGCGCTTCCTCCATAAGAGCGTCGGCTGTTCCGACGTCGCCGCGATCGACCTTTTCGGCAATGCGCTTCTGAAGTTCCGGGCTGAGGGTGATGTTCATCGGGCGGGTCCCTGTTGAGAGCCTTTAACATCTCGATTCTACGACCAATCCAGTGCTGCCATGCGGATCCTCCCTTTCCGTTCTATAGCCGCCCTTCATTCGTAGCGCAGTGCGGTGGTCGGGTCCACTTTCATGGCGGAGCGCGCGGGAAGCCAGCAGGCCAGGGCGCCGAAGCGATGGTGGCAAGCTCGGCGCGCGCCTGGGCGAGCGACGCTCCATCCGCCAAACGGCCGAACACCTGGACATTGCGCGCGTCGCGTTTCTCTCTCTCGGCGCCCGGCGCGAGCGGAATCCACAGGTCCGAGTTCCGAGGGAACTTCATCCCCTTGGGCATCACCCCCACGATGGTGGTGGCGGCGTCGTTCACGCGGATGGTTTTGCCCAGGATGTTCGGGTTGCGCCCGTAGCAGTCCTCCCAGATGCCGTAGCCGATGATGCAGACCGGTGGGGCGCCGGCATGCTCCTCCTCGGGAAGGAAGTCGCGGCCCAGCATGGGCTTCTGGCCGATGAGCGAGAACAGGTTGGAGGTGACGCGCGGCCCCTGGTAGCGCTCGGGCGCGCCGGCGTCGCCGGTGATCACCATTCCCTGTTCGGCGTATCCGGCCATCCCCTGGAAGGCTTTGGACTGCGCCCTCCAGTCCCGCAGATCCGGGTAGGAAACGCTGATGTCCGTCCGGTTCTTGGGCTGGTTGTTCGATGACAGGTACATCACGCGATCGGACTTTTCGAACGGCAGCCCCCGAAACAGGACCGCATCCACCAGCGTGAAGACCGTGGTATTGACCCCGATCCCCAGCGCCAGTGCCATCACCATTACCGCCGTGAACCCGGGCTCCCGCAACAGCATCCGAGCGCCGAACTTCAGGTCCTGCAAAAAACCCGTGTGCATGCAGACATCCTCCAAGCTGCTGAATTAATGGGTCAGACGACGTTCCGGCGGCGAATGTTCCGGCATATACGCAGACAGGCGGAATGTACATTTGACAACGTAAAAAATACGCAATCCGGCGAGATTCGGGGCGCGGCTCATGATTTCGCGCACCAAACGCGGGGTTTACACGTTGGCTTGTCAATTGCACGTGCACCCTGCTTAAACGCAATGCTGCTTAAACCAACAATCGGACCTCTTCCGCAGTTCGCGATCTTCGGCTCAACCTGGAGGATGGGGCAACGAGAGGAGTACATGTCTAACCAAATTTTCGAGCGGCGCGAAAAACGGCGGTACGCGCTGCACTTGCCAATTCATTACCGGGTCGCCGAGCGGGGTGGGATGCCCTTTTCCGGAACGGGAACCACCTGCGAACTAAGTTCCTCCGGCCTCAGTTTCCGCTGCCGCCGAACGCTGCCGGTTGGCGCCCACGTGGAGCTCATGGTGGACTGGCCATCCCGCTATGGCGACCAGTATCCCGTCGAGCTGCAAATTACCGGGTTTATCATGCGCACCGAGCGTGGCAAAGTGGGCGTGCGGGTGAACTCCCACAAATTTCGCGTGGACCAGGCGGCGCCGGTGGAGATGCGGGCTATCGCGTAGAGTCCCGAGGGCACGGCGCCGCGTCTGCCGAGTCGCGACATGCGCCTGACCAACCTTGCGATCCCGGCCCGGCTGTCTTAGAATCGCCAGCATGGTTCGGCGTGAGGCTGTAATGCTTGCGGCTCTGGTAGGGTGGCTACCGGCTCAAACCACGACCCCGGCGTTCGATCAATACCGCGTTGCGGAAACATTCACCGGAAAACCTGTTGCTCCCGTCCTCAAGACGGTCGAGGACCGCGCGTTTCGGACCATGATCCGGGAAGGCGCGGCCGACGGCCCGAATTTCGCGGGGCACTACACCATCGTCGAGTGGGGCTGCGGCGCGGGATGCGTTTCCATCGCTACCGTCGACGCCAGGACCGGCACGGTCTACCACGGGCCCTTTCGCAACCTCGCCTGGACCATGATGAAGTACGAGGGCAGGTACGCCGCCAACGACGACAAGTTCGAGCAACTGGCCTACAAGCCCGACAGCCGTCTGCTGGTGGCGCGCGGCTGTCCGGAGGAGAAGGACTGCGCGTCCTACTTTTACGAGTGGACCGGGGCGCAGTACAAGTTGATCCGGAAGGTCGCCGCGGTTCCCCTGGCGCCGTGAGGACGGGAAGACCATGTTTGGCGCCATCGTGCAGGATCTTCACTACGGTTTGCGCAGTTTCCGCCGCACGCCCGCCGTGGCTCTCACCGCGGTGGTCACCATCGCGCTGGGAATCGGGGCATCGGCGGCGGTCTTCAGCGTGGTCGATCGCATTCTGTTCCGGGCGCTTCCGTATCCGGACGCGGACCGGCTGGTGTCCGTCGGGATGCTGGCGCCGGTGGCCGACACGAACGAATTCCTGATGGCGCCGGTCTACCTGCGGTTTCGCGAGCGGCAGACGGCGTTTTCCGGGATGGCGGGTTTCGCCTTTATTTCGGATTGCGATCTTACGGAGCCGAACCCGCTGCGGCTTCGCTGTGCCCGTGTGGACGCGCCGTTCCTTGCGACCTTCGGCATCCGGCCCGCCGTTGGACGCGGCTTCTCTGAGGAAGACGACCTGCCAGGCGCTCCCGCCTCCGCCCTGCTCACCTACGGCTTCTGGATGCGGCGGTTCGCGGGCGACCCCGGCGTCGTGGGCCGGTCGATCCCGTTGGATGGCCGGCCCGCGGCCATCATCGGTGTGCTGCCGCGCGATTTCGAGCTGTTCAATCTCAGCCCGGTCGATCTGTTGCTGCCCGCCGGTCTGGCCGGCAATCAGGCCGGACGCGCCGTGCGGGCGTTTGCGCGGCTCAAGCCCGGCGTGACGGTGCAGCGGGCGCGCGCCGCCCTGGCGCCGCTGTTCGACCAGGAGCGCAACAACGTGCCCGCTCAGTTTCGCCAAGGCCTCTCCCTGGTGGTCCGGCCGCTTCGCGACCGCCAGATCGCCACGGTGCGATCGGCCTCCTGGACGCTGCTGTGCGCCGTGACCCTGGTGCTGCTGATGGCCTGCGCCAACGTGGCGAACCTGCTGCTGGTGCGGTCGGCCGCGCGCCGCCGGGAATTGGCCATACGCCACGCGCTGGGCGCCGGGCGTGCGCGCCTGGTGCGCCAGGCTCTCACCGAAAGCCTGCTGCTGGCGGGCGCCGGCGCTCTCGCCGGATGCTCGCTGGCCTGGGCCCTGCTGCGATTTTTCATCGCGGTGGCGCCCGATGGAATCACGCGACTGGACCAGGCCGCGGTGGACGGCCGCGTTCTGCTCTTCGCGGTTGCCGTATCCATCGCCGCCGGCCTTCTGTTCGGACTGGCGCCGGCCCTCGAGCGCCGCGACGCCGAAGCGCTTACCGGCGGGCGCTCGATCGTCTCCCTGCGCGGACTTCTGCGGCACTCCCTGATCGCGGCCCAGATCGCGGCCTCGCTGGTTCTGCTCACCGGCGCGGGCGTACTGTTGCGCAATCTCCGGGCGCTCGAGCACGTGTCGCTGGGTATGGAGCCCGAACACGCAGTGGCCGCCCACATCGTGCTGGGCCGCTCCTACACGCCGGTCGAAACGCTGGCGTTCTTCGAAGGGCTGGAGTCGCGGCTGGACCGCTTGCCCGGCAGCGTGGCGGCCATCAGCAGCAGCATCCCGCCCTACGGCGGCGTTGGCGCCACGCCCTACTCCGCGCTCAACGTCGAGGGCCGCGAACGGCTGCCCGAAGGCGCGGGCGCCATCGTGGCCTGGCGGCACATCACTCCGGGATACTTCGAGGCCCTGGGCATCCCCATCGTTCGCGGGCGCGGGTTCAACCAGCAGGACCGCGGCGCCGGCGCCGCCGCCATCGTCCTCAGCCAGACGCTGGCACGGCGGCTGTTTCCCGGCGAGGATCCAGTCGGCAGGCGAATATTCCAGTCGGCCAACGGGCAATGGCGCACCGTAGTCGGAGTGGCCGGGGATGTTCGCAACAACGGCTTGACCGAGCCTCCCATCGCGGAATATTACGCGGTGCGGAAGCACGCGCCCGAGGAAGCCTCCTCGGACGATTCGGGCTGGCGCGCGGCCAGCATCGTGGTGCGCAGCCGGCTCGCGCCGCGTGACATTTCGGGCGCCATTCGCGCCGCCATCGCCGAACTGGCTCCCACGCTGCCAGTGAACATCCAGACCATGGCCGAGCGCGTCTCTTCGCTCACCGCGCAGCCCCGGTTCAATGCGCTGCTGTTGGGCGGATTCGCGGCCGTGGGGCTGCTGCTCGCGGCCATCGGCATCTACGGTGTCATCGCGTTCCTGGTGGGACAGCGCGCGCCGGAGATCGGCATCCGCATGGCCCTGGGCGCCTCGCCCTCCGATGTCGCCCGGCTGTTCCTGCTGCACGCCGCGCGTTGGACGGCCGCCGGTCTCGGCCTCGGGCTTGCGGGATCGCTCGTCGTCACGCGGCTTCTCGGATCGCCCCGCGACCGAGCGAGCCTGGCCGCGGCGGCGGCGGTGCTGTCGGCGGTGGCGCTCGCGGCTGCCTGGCTTCCCTCGCGCCGCGCGGCGCGCATCGACCCCGTCCAGACGCTGCGCTGAGGCTTACCGGGCGGCCGCCCCGGAGTCCCCCGAGTGCCGCATGATAGCATTGAGGTTTGCGTAGAGTCCCCTTCGTCGAGTCGCTGAAGATTATCGGGCGGGGGTCGCTGAACTGGCTCGCCCACAGGCCGATCGTCGTTTCGTTCGAAGTCACCGATGCCTGCACGTGCTACTGCAAGCACTGCGACCACGGCGGCCCGCGCGACGAGTCGCGCAATCTGAAGCCCGCGGATTACCGGCGGTACACGGAGGAACTGCGGCCCTGCGTGGTGCAGGTTTCGGGCGGCGAGCCGCTGATGCGCGACGACGCGGTCGAGATCGTCCGCAGCATCAAGGACGGCTCCCGGCTGCCGTACACCATCCTGGTCTCCAACTGGTCGCTCATGACCGCGGAGAAATATCAGGCGCTGCACGACGCGGGGATCGACCAGTTCTCCGTCAGCCTCGATTTTCCGGACGAGCGGCACGACGATTTTCGCGCGTATCCGGGATTGTACCGGCACCTGGAGGACCTGGTTCCGCGCGTGGCGAAGTTCGGGTACGACGATATCGTGCTGAACAGCTGCATCACCAGCGAGAACCTGGGGGAGATCAACGCCATCGCGGACAAGGCGCGGGAGTGGGGCGTGAACCTGTGCTACAGCGCCTACTCGGCGCGGCGCACGGGGTGCCGCGATTATTTCCCGGACGCGCCCGAACAGCTTGCCGAACTGAGCGCGCAACTGGACCGTGTGAAGGCGCGCCGCGACCAAACCAACTGGATCGTCAACGCGCCCACCACGCTGGAGGCCACGCGCCGCTACTTCGCCAACAACGGAACCCCCGGCTGCAAGGCGGGCCTGCGGTTTCTGGTGGTCACCGCCGACGGCGCCCTGCAGCCCTGTTCGATGCAGTTCCAGCGGTACACGCTCGAGGAACGCGAGCGCATGATCCGCGAGTTCACTTCTTCCAACCAATGCGACCAATGCTACGTGTCGATCCGTTCGTATCTCGATAAAAGCTTCCCGCAACTGCTGTGGGAAAACGTCAGCGGCTTTCTGGCATTCAGTTCAAACGAAAAGTGACGGTGATGGGGGCGATCACTTCCACCGGGTCGCCGCCCAGCAGCGTAGGCTCGTAAATCCACTGGCGGACCGCGTCGAGAGCGGCGCGCGCCAGCAACGGGTGGCCGCTGAGCACGCGCAGTTCACGCAGGCGGCCATCGGTCCCGATGATTCCTTCCAGCTGCACCACTCCGGCGACGCGCATCTGCCTGGCGAGCACCGGATAATCGGGCTCGACGCGGTGGACCAGCCGCGCCATCTGCACCCCCGAGATGCGGATGCGCTTGGGCGCGGGCGCGTTTTCGGCCGGCGGAGCGGTGTGGGCGGCCGCGGCGGGCGGCGGCGCGACGGGCGGCGCGCCTTC
>DASQZT010000036.1:0-9930 GCA_035638575.1 Bryobacteraceae bacterium | reverse complement strand
TCCGGGAACGGATGAAGGAGGCCGGCCACGCCGAGACGATGGTGACCGAAGAGGTTGCCCGCATGATGGCGCGGCTGAAGGTCGCCGAGGTCACCCCCACCATCGTGGGATTGCAGGAGCAGCTCGAGCAGATTCGCGCCGGGGAGATCGAAAAGGTGCGCCGCAAATACGGCCCGTTCACGCCGGAACAGGAACAGGCCATCGAAATGCTGACGCGCGGCATCATCAACAAAGTCGCGCACGGGCCGATCTCCGAGCTGCGCAATCACGCCGGGCATCCCGAGGGCGCGCACGTGGTGGCCGCCATCCGCAAGGCGTTCCACCTCCAGGATTAATTCATGCTTGTCATAGCCACCCGTGGTTCGCAGCTCGCCTTGTGGCAGGCCCGTTGGGTGGCGGGAGCCCTCGCGGTCCGCGGCCACGAGTGCCGCATCGAAATCATCAAGACCACCGGCGACAAGATCACCGACGTGCCGCTCGCCAAGGTCGGGACCAAGGGCCTGTTCACCAAGGAGATCGAAGAGGCCCTGCTCGATGGCCGCGCCGATCTCGCGGTGCACAGCCTCAAGGACCTGCCCACGGAACTGCCGCAAGGCCTGGTGCTGGCCGCGGTGCCCGAGCGCGAGGACGCGCGCGATGCGGTGGTGGGCAAGCCCCTCGCCGATCTGCCTCCCGGCGCCCGTGTCGGCACCAGCTCCCTGCGCCGGGCCGCGCAGCTCCGCAAGCTCCGCCCCGGCCTCGTCATCGAATCCGTCCGCGGCAACCTCGACACGCGCCTGCGCAAGCTCGACGAAGGGCAGTACGACGCAATCCTGCTGGCGGCCGCCGGCCTGAAGCGCCTCGGCTGGGGCCATCGGATCGCCGAAATCCTGCCTGCGGACGTGATGTGCTCGGCGGTCGGTCAGGGCGCGCTGGCCATCGAAACGCGCGCCGCCAGCACAGGCTTCGAAGCCAGTGTTCTTCTGGATCACCCAGCCACGCATGCCGCAGTCACCGCCGAACGAGGAGTCCTCGCCGCCCTCGGAGGAGGCTGCCAAGTGCCGATCGGAGCCCACGCCACCGTACAAAACGGCCGCTTGCACATCCTCGCCGTAGTGGCCTCGCCCGATGGCAGCGAGTTGGTCCGCGCGGAATCCGAAGGCCCGGCAAGCGAAGCCGAATCCATCGGCCGCGCCCTAGGCGCCGAACTCCTGACCCGCGGAGCCCGCCAAATACTTGAGGCGGTCTATGCGCCATGAAAGTCTTCCTCATTGGCGCGGGCCCGGGCGATCCTGATCTCATCACCGTCAAGGGCCGCCGCATTCTGGAGCAGGCCGACGCCATCCTCTTCGACCATCTCGCTCCTGACGCACTGCTCGACCTCGCCCCGCCCCACGCCGAACGGATCTACGTCGGCAAGAAGAAATCCGCCCACGCCTACACTCAGGAAGAGATCTGCGGCATGCTCATCGAGCGCGCGCGCCGCGGCCTCACCGTCGTGCGCCTCAAAGGCGGCGACCCGTTCATCTTCGGACGCGGCGGCGAAGAGGCCGAAGCGCTTGCCGATGCCGGCATCCCGTTCGAAGTGGTCCCCGGCGTCACCACGCCGCTCGGTATCGCCGCCTACACCGGCGTGCCGCTCACGCATCGCGAGCACACTTCCGCCGTCACCTTCGTCACCGGCCACGCGGTCGCGGCCATCGATTGGGACCGGGTCGGCCACTCCGAAACCTTGGTGATCTTCATGGGGCTCACCGCCTTTGCCGAGATCGCCCGCGAGCTGATCGCGCGCGGCCGCTCCCCCGAGACCCCCGCGATGGCCGTGCGCTGGGCCACGCGCCCCGATCAGGAGACCCTCGCCGGCACGCTCGAAACGCTGCCCGGCCTGATCGCGGAGCGCGGCATGAAACCACCCGCCACCATTATCGTGGGCGAGGTGGTGCGGCTTCGCGAGAAGCTCGATTGGTACGAGCGCCTGCCTCTCTTCGGCAAACGCATCGTGGTGACCCGCGCCAAGGGCGCCGATACCCTTTCGGCGAAGCTGCGCGCCCTCGGCGCCCACGTCATCGAGATGCCCACCATCGAGATCCGCCCGCCCGCCGATTGCGCTCCCCTCGACCGGGCCATCGCCGATCTCGCCTCCTACGACTGGCTGATCTTCACCAGCGCCAACGGCGTCCGCTTCTTCCTCGATCGCCTGGACCACTCCGCCGCCGATTGGCGCGCGTTGCGAGCCCGCATCTGCGCCATCGGGCCGGCCACCCGCGCCGCCATCGAAGCGCTGCACCTGAAGGTGGATTTGATGGGCAAGGAATATGTCGCCGAAAGCCTGCTGGCAGCCTTCGCGCCATACGATCTCGAGGGCAAGCGCATCCTGCTGCCGCGCGCGGCCGTGGCCCGCGACCTGGTTCCGAACGAGCTGGCGCGGCGCGGCGCGCAGGTCGACGTGGTCGAAGCGTACCGCACCGTGGTTCCTGACGAGCTTGCGGCCTGCCAAATGCCCGCCGCGGACTACATCACCTTCACCAGCTCTTCCACCGTGCAGAACTTCGTCGCGGCCCTCGGCGCATCGGCGCTCGCCGTCACCAAAGCGATTTCCATCGGCCCCATCACTACCCAAACCGCCCGCAGCCTGGGGATCGAAGTGGCCGCGCAGGCGCGCGTGTACACCGTGGACGGGCTGGTGGAAGCCATCCTCGAAATGTGCGAAACTAAGTCGGCTCTCCCGCCAGAGGTATGAGACCACACATTATCGGCATCGCCGGCCCGTCCAGTTCCGGGAAGACCGAGATCGCCCGGCAGGTCTGTCATGAGCTGTCCGGGGCCTCCATCGTCTCTCTCGATTCCTACTACCGCGATCTGAAAGGCATGCCCTTCGAGGAGCGCAAGAAGCTGAACTTCGATCGTCCCGACGCGCTGGAGTGGGAACTGCTCCACCAGCACCTCCGGGCGTTGGCCGATGGCCGCGCTTTCGAGCAGCCGGTCTACTCCTTCGCCAGACACGCCCGCACCCCCGAGACCGTGCGGATCGAGCCCAGCGAATTCGCGATCGTGGAGGGACTGTTCGTCCTCTATTGGCCCGAGCTGCGCAGCGTTCTGGATACGAAAGTGTACGTCCGGACCGATCTCGACGTGTGCTACCGGCGCCGCCTGGCGCGCGATGTGGCTGAGCGCGGCCGCACGCCCGAATCGGTTCGCCAACAATACGAACGGACCGTGCGGCCCAACGCGGAACGGTTTGTAGTTCCGACCATCGAGTACGCCGACCTGGTGGTTTCCGGCGAGCTGCCCGTGGCCGATTCCACCATGGCGGTATTGAAGTCCTTGCGCCGTGTGCAAGCCGCGACGGGCGGAGCATAAGGCAGCTTGGCAGACACCCATCCTGTCGGCGTGATTTCAACAGGGCAAGCGGCGATAGGCTAGAGTAGGCGATTCGGGCAGCCCTGGCACTTGCAGCGCAGTCACTTCGTGCCGATGTGGTCGATCCGGTTGCTTTCCGGCTGGGGCGTCTTCGGCAGCTTGTCTGCGATCCTGGTAGCCTGAGGACTTGAAGGGAACGCCCTTTGGCATTACCCATATGAAAAAAGCGAATTCGGGCGATCGCGGTTCGGCCGCGAAAGGCAACGCCGCACCCAAGGGCGTGGACGAATACCTGGCAGACGTCCCGGAACCCGCTCGCAGCACCTTGAACCGGGTGCGTGCGGTGATTCGGTCCACTGTGCCGCCGGAGACCACGGAGGCCATCAGCTATGGGATTCCGACGTTCAAGTACAAGGGACCGTTGCTGGCGTTCGGCGCGTTTTCGGACCATTGCAGCTTGTTCCCCATGAGTGGGTCCGTGGTAGAGGCGTTCAAAAACGAGCTCAAAGGCTTCCACACATCCAAAGGCACCATCCGCTTCCCTGTGGACAGGCCTCCGCCGGCCGCTCTTGTGAAAAAGCTGGTGAGGGCGCGGATCGCGGAGAAAGAGCGCAAGCAACAGGGCTGATCGGCTGCCGCAGCTTGGAAAATGCCCCACGTCCGATCGGTGCGCTTTTGGAAGACGCCATCGCCATCGGCGCGTTACTGATCGTTTCTCGATTTTGAATCTCTCGCGGATCGCACTCGTAGCCGCCCAGCGTCCCGCAATCGCTCCGAGCACGCCGGCCAGGAGACCAACAATCAATGGCAACCAAGCTGACAACGTACGGAGTCTCCACAAAACCCAGAAAGGCGAGCGAGGTGTTTTCCAGATGCAGCCAGCCCAGGCGGGCAGCCCAACTGACTGCTTCAGTTATCCTATCGCTTCTCCGGCGGAATCGATGTCTTTGAGGGGTTCGAGAAGCGCGCGCGCCTCCGCTTCGCGGTCGCTGGCCACCGCTATACGTTTCCGGGGATAAGAAAACGGGCTGAGCATTTCCAGGCGCTCGCCGACGCTTTCGCCGTCGACATAGTAAGGGATGCCGGCTTCTTCCAGCGTGGCTTTGGCCAGAGCCAGCTCCGGCGGACTATGGCACTCCAAAACAGTCACGACTTCGAGATCGGGGTTGGGAGTCACGAGGCGCCTCCGTGGAACTGACCGAAGGCAAATCATAACAGGCGGCGGGCGTACGCGGAACCGCGCGGCCGCGCGGCCCGGAAACACGCTGCCCTACGGCCCGCGTGCTATCGTGAAAGGCAGTGTCGTCGCCACTCAATTTCCACCTGGAAAAGTACGAGGGACCGCTCGATCTGCTGCTGGACCTGATCCGCAAGCAGCAGATCGACATCAAGGACATCCCTATCGCCACCATCACGGCCCAGTACCTGGACTATATCGACCGGATGCGGGAGATGGATATCGACGTGGGCGCCGATTTTGTTTACATGGCGGCGACCCTGATCCACATCAAGTCCAGGATGCTTTTGCCGCGCGATCCGGCGCTGGGCAAGGAAGGCGACACCGCGGAAGATCCCCGGCAGGAGCTGGTGGAGCGGCTGCTGGAGCACGAGCGGTTCAAGAACGCGGCGGAGATGCTGCAAGAGAAGCGGATGATCGAGGAGAACGTGTGGTCGAATCCGCAGATCAAGGCGTTCGTTTCCGAGGATGACGATCCGGGTCTGGCGATCACGCTTTTCGACCTGGTGAAGGCTTTCGGCGAATTGCTGGAGCGCGCCAAGAACCGGCCGGTGTACGAAGTGGAGTCAGGCGACGTCACGGTGTCGGACATGGTGCGCTATCTGAAGGAGCGCTTCCTCGAAGCAGGGGATGACCAGCCGGTCTACATTCTTCGCATCTTCGAGCAGCAGCGCACCCGGCGGGCCATGATCGCGCTGTTCCTGGCGGTGTTGGAGATGGTGCGGATGCAGGCCGTGGTGGTGACGCAAAAGGACTTGTTCGGCGAAATCGCGCTGCAAAGGCACAGCAGCTTCGACGCTGTTATGGCCTCCGGCGAGCCGCTGGCCGCGATCGAGAAAGACTACATCTGAGAAGGCATGGAAGAACAGGAAACACCTCAAGGGCAGGAACCGGAGCAGGAACCCCCACAGGAGCAGAACCCGCCGGAAACGGCAGTTTCGATGGAGGATTTGCTGGCCTCCGCGGAACCGGCGCCGGAGGTTGCTCCGGACGTTGCGTCGCTCAGGGCCGTGCTGGAGGCCATTATCTACGTGGCCGAGGACCCGCTGACGCTGGCGCAGATCGCGGCGGCGCTCGAGCAGCCCACCGACCGGGTACAGGCGCTGATCGAAGAACTGGTGGCGGAATTCGATAAGCCGGAGCATGGCGTGACCATCCGGGAGGTGGCCGGCGGTTACAAGATGGCCACCAAGCCGGAGCATCATGAGGCGGTCCGCAGCTTCGTAAAGAGCCTGAAGCCGCCGCTGAAGCTTTCGCTGCCGGCGCTGGAGACGCTGGCGGTGATCGCGTACAAACAGCCGGTGACGGCGCCGGAGATCATGGAGATCCGGGGCGTGCAGGGGGCAGGAGTGCTCAAGACGCTGCTGGACCGCAAATTGATTGCGGCGGCGGGGCGCAAGAACGTGATCGGCAAGCCGATCCTATACAAGACCACTAAGGAATTCCTGATCCAGTTCGGATTGAAGGATTTGAGCGAACTGCCCACGCTCAAGGAGTTCGAGGAGATAAGACGCATGGCGTTCGCGGACGGCGAACCGGGAGCGCCGCCGGCAGCCGTGGAGGAGCCGGCATCCATCAAGGAACCGCCAGCGGAGACTGAGATCGAACCGCCCGGCGAGCCGTCGCCCGAAGGACAGGAGAGCTGATGGCAGAAGAGCGCCTCCAAAAGATTCTCTCGCAGGCGGGGATCGCATCGCGGCGGCAGGCGGAGCGCATCATCGTCGAGGGGCGGGTCACGGTCAACGGGCAGGTAGTGACGGAACTCGGGTCGAAAGCCGATTTCGAGCGGGATCACATCAAGGTGGACGGGCACCTGGTTCACCCGCCCAAGCGGCTGTTGTATATCGCCCTCTATAAGCCCAACAATACGGTAACCACGGTGAGCGATCCGCAGGGGCGGGCCACGGTCATGGAATTGCTGCGTGGAGTGAAGGAGCGGGTGTACCCGGTGGGACGCCTGGACTATCACAGCGAAGGTCTGCTGCTGCTGACCAATGATGGGGAAATGGCCAACGAGATTCTGTCGGCGGCCACGCACCTGCCCAAGACGTACGTGGTGAAGGTGAACGGGTCCCTGACGGCGGAGCAGGAGCAGAAGTTCCGCGACGGCGTACCGCTCTCCGGGCGGCGCACGATGCCGGCGGGGCTGAAGCTGATTCAAGCAGCGGAGAATCCCTGGTACGAGGTAAAGCTTTTCGAGGGGCGCAACCAGCAGATCCGGCTGATGTTCAAGCATTTCGGGCGGCTCGTCGAAAAGCTAAGGCGGGTGCGGATCGGCCCCATCGAACTGGGGCCGCTGAAGCCTGGACAGTTCCGCTATCTGGCGGAAGAGGAAGTGCAGAAGCTCAAGCGGGCCCTTCAGCGGGAACAGGGGGCGCCAAGGGGAGCGGTATGAACCGAATTGCCGAGATACTCGATTCCGCCCGGACTATCGCGGTGGTGGGCCTGTCCGGCAAGCGTTACCGGCCTAGTCATGGGGTGGCGGAATACATGCAGCGGGCGGGATACCGCATCATCCCGGTGAACCCGAACGAGACCCAGGTGTTGGGGGAGCCGTGTTATCCCGATCTCGACTCGATTCCGGAACCCATTGATATTGTGGACATTTTCCGCCGATCGGAGTTTGTGCCGGCGATCGTGGAGGCGGCTGTCCGGAAGGGCGCCAAGGCGATTTGGATGCAGGAGGGGGTGTTTCACGAAGAGGCCGCGCGGCGGGCCGAAGCAGCCGGGCTCACGGTAGTGATGGACCGGTGCATTCTCAAGGATCACCGGCGGCTGGCCCACGCATCGTAGTAAGACTCAACGCCACGGCGGGATGAATCGTCATAAAATGTAAGTGCATCCCTATGTCTAATTTCAAACTGCGCCGCGGCTTTTCCCTGATCGAGTTGCTGATCGTGATCGCGATCATCCTGATCATCATCACCATCGCCGTCCCCAAGTACAATCGGACCCAGATGTACGTGCGGGAGACCGCCGCGATCAAGGCGATCCAGACTATCCATACCGTGCAGGTGCAATACCAGTCGCAGTTTGGCCGGTTCGCCACGTCGCTGACGGAGCTCGGACCACCGCCGAGCGGCGCCCCCGGCCCGAGCGCGGCGGATCTCATCGGCAACGACTTGGCGGGAGGCGTCAAACAGGGCTACAAAATCTCCGTGAACGCGGTTCCCGGAGGATACCAGGTCAACGCGACTCCCGAGGTTTACGGCGTCAGCGGCAGCCGGTCGTTCTTTTCGGACCAGACCATGGTCGTCCGGGAGAATTACGGTCCCGAGCCGGCGACCGCCAGCAGCAAGGAAATGGGCGTCGGGGTCGCGAAGTAGCCGCCCTGCCCCACATTTTGCAAACTCTATACATTTAGGCGACAAATCCCGAGGGGCGCTCCGTTTACGATGGGTGACGTGAGGACGTCGGCGGAGCCACGGGAAGCGGAAGGGACTACGCGCCGCAGCTTTTATATCGGTGCGATTTACGGCATCTGGGGGATCATTTCGGCGGCCTTGGGGCTGCCGGCCATCGCCTACCTGCTGCTCCCGCCCAAGGTCCGCAAAGAAAACGAGTGGATCGAGATCGGGGACGTCTCGAAGCTGGCGCCGGATTCGCCGGTCGAAATAACGTTCCGCCGGAACCGCGTGGACGGGTGGAAGATTCTCAGCGAAAAGAGCACCGCGTGGGTGGTGAAACAGGCGAATAACCAGGTGGTGGCGTTCGGGCCGCAGTGTACCCACCTGGGGTGCGCCTATCACTGGGAGGAGAACAAGAACGAGTTTCTCTGCCCGTGTCACTCCTCGGTGTTTGCGGTGGACGGGAAGGTAGTGTCGGGACCGGCGCCGCGGCCGCTCGACCGGTACCAAACCAAGATCCAGGGAACCCGGCTGCTGATCGGGCCGCTCGACAAATCGGAGCAGAAGGCATGAAACGCCACTGGGAGCGCGCCGCCGGCTGGCTGGACCATCGCACGGGGATTCAGACCGCGGTCCGGCAGTTTCTGTATGAAGAGATCCCGGCGTCGAGCGGATGGCACCAGGTATTCGGGAGCGTGGCGGTGTTCCTCTTCCTGGTGCAGGCGTTCACCGGCGCGCTGCTGGCGTTCAACTACGCGCCGACTCCCGGCGACGCCTACAACAGCTTGCGCTACATCCTGACGGAGCTGACCGGCGGGCGGCTGATGCGCGGGCTGCACCACTGGGGCGCCAGCATGATGATCGTGGTGGTGGTGCTGCACATGGTGCAGGTTTTCCTGTACGGCGCGTACAAGAAGCCGCGCGAAGCCACATGGATGGTAGGGGTGGTCCTGCTGCTGCTCACCCTGGCGTACGGGCTGACGGGCTACCTGCTTCCGTGGGACAACCGCGCGTACTGGGGGACGGTGGTAACTACGCAGATCGCCGGGCAGGCGCCGGTGCTGGGGCCGTACCTGACCCGCCTGCTGGGCGGCGGGGGTGCGGTGGGAGTGGTCACGTTCGCGCGATTCTACGGGATGCACGTGCTGCTACTGCCGCCGGCTACCCTGCTCCTGATCGCGGTACATGTCTATTTGGTGCGAAAGCACGGGGTGGCGCCGGCGCCGGGCGACGAACTGTTGCCAAACAAGCAGTTCTACCCGCGGCAGGTATTCATGGACACGGTCGCGATTTTCGCGGCGTTCGCGGTGCTGTTCGCGACGGCGGTGGTGGTGCGGGTGCCGCTGGAGCAATTGGCCGACCCCACGGACACTACGTACATCCCGCGGCCGGAATGGTATTTCCTGTTCCTGTTCCAGACCTTGAAGCTGTTCAGCGGTCCGCTGGAGATTGTGGGGAGCGTAGTGCTGCCGGGGATGGCGGTGCTGGCGCTGATCCTGGCGCCGTTTCTGGACCGCGGGCAGATGGTGAAGGTAACGCGGCGCACGGTGGCGTCTACTTTCGTGGCGCTGGCGGCGATCGGGTGGACCGGGCTGACGGCGAGAGCGGTGATGACGACGCCGCAGGCGAGCGAGGTGGAGATCGACTACTCGGCGCCCACCGACTGGATGCAGCTTTCGCCGGAGGAAATGGCCGGCGTGGCGTATTTCCGGGAGGAGAACTGCGTGAGTTGCCATTCGACCGGCGAGGGCGGAGCCAAGATCGGGCCGGACCTGACTTCGACCTCTATCCACAAGGACGCCGCCTGGATGATCCAGCACTTCAAACGGCCGGCGGCGATGCGTCCCGGGTCGTCGATGCCGCCGATTCAGCTCTCGGACGCGCAGTTGAATTCCCTGGCCGCGTTCCTGCTGAAGCTCAACCCGGACAACGCCACGGCGCTGGGGAACGCGCCGGAGTTCGCGACCGAGGTGGAAATCGACTACTCGGCGCCCACCGACTGGATGC
>DASQZT010000035.1:0-52482 GCA_035638575.1 Bryobacteraceae bacterium | reverse complement strand
GTGACGCGCATGACCGCCAAAGTCTCTGCCGGAAGGCCACCTAGCTGCCACGCTAATACCGCCGCGAATAGATAAAACACGCCGACCGAGAATCCAGCCGCGACAAAGAGGTCCCAATATGTCCGGCTGAACCCCTGTACGTCAAAGTGAATTGACCGCATTGAACCAAGAAGCGTATCAACTCCCCATGTGGGATCGGACCGGCGAAAACCAAGTGTATGTCCGACGGCAAAAAGCAGAAGAAGAACAGCTGCGATTCGATAAAACAGAGAAGCCTTCATGTCTTGCCTCCAAAGATAACGGCGGCAGTGTACCACAGTGCCCGCCCCGCATGTGCAACTTAGTAGGAACTTCGCCCTACCATCCGCAATCGAACGGAAAAATCGAACGTTGGCACAAATCGCCCAACGGAGAGCGCATCCTGGTCGGTTGGCTTCTTCAGGCGTCCATTTCCAACTGAACCGGAACAACCGGACTCGCCGATTTTTCGAAGTTCGCAACGCTTGTTTCCCGCCCTGCGCTAATAGCTCGGTTTTCACGAGGTTTTTGCAATTCCACTACAACCTCCTCGTGCAGTCCGGCCTATAAGTAGTTTGAGGAAACCAGACAGAGGAGAATACGATATGAGAAGACATAATTGTTACTTTTTTCAGGGCCTCTTACTCGCCATATTCGCGGCCGGATCAAGGCCGGCTTTGGCGGGAACAGCAGGCAATCTTGACACAACATTCGGCATGAACGGCGTAAGTGTAACGAACATTGCCGGCACAGACGGGATCGTCAACTCAATCCTGTTGCAAAGCGATGGAAAGATCCTGGTCTATGTGGGGGGCAACGCGGTGTTACGGTTTGACGATCGAGGCAAGCTGGACCCGGCCTTCGGCGGCAACGGAATCGAAGTGCTCCCGACGCCGGTCGGCGGCAGCCTGGCCCTACAGCCGAACGGCCAACTCGTAATCGGCGGAGTGGTTACGCCAGGTACCGGCGGAGCTGAGTTGGGAGTCGCGCGACTGAATTCGGACGGAATCCCGGATGCCTCTTTCGGCAGCGGTGGCCTGAGTGTGGTTAGTCTGGGCAACCGCGCGCCCAACGTGGGGAGCGCCGTTTTGCTGCAGCCGAACGGCGGCATCCTCGTATGCTCGACTCTGATCTCCGTGGGCCGGGGCCAACCCTATCAGACCGCGCTGGCGCGCTTCACTCCCACGGGCGCCCTTGACACGAACTTTGGCAGCCAGGGCCTGTCGATACAAACGGGCGTTAACGGCTGTACCGCTCTGGCCCTGCTCTCCAATGGCGATTACCTCGTTGTCAATTCGCAGGCCATTGCCGAATTCACCGCGAACGGCATTGCCAAATCCACGGTCACCGGCGGAACGGTCGTCGCCACATCCCAAAGCAGCGCAGCTTTCGTGGCCAGCACCTTCGACCCCTTGGGGGGTTATCTTCTTGGCAGCGAGCTATTCGTCGGTGAAGAATCTCGCGGTCACAACTCTTCGGCGGAGGTGCTCCGTTTCAGCCAGACCGGTACCGAAGTCTTCAGCTCGACGTTCCACTTTTCGGGCACGGGCGGTAGTGGCATTGAGGCTCTGGTACGCGGGGTGGCCGTTCAAGCCAATGGTGAGATCGTCGCGGTGGGAGACCAGATCACTTTTACCCAGAGCGGCGCGGTCACGGTCAACGGCCTGGCGCGGCTAAGCCCGACCGGGAGTCTGGACACCACCTTCGGCAGTGGAGGCACGGTGGTCAACAACCTCCCGCCCAGCAGCGGCGTGGTCATCCAGCCTGACGGCAATATTGTTACGGTGGGATTCGCCAGTAACAATACCGGTTTGACCCTCTCCCGGTATCTGGGCCAGTAATTCGCCAGCCCTCCCCCCAATTACCCGGCCGGCCCCCCTCATGGAATCCTCCCATCCAGCCGATAAGACCACTGGGGAGAAGTTCTTGAGTCCCGAACGAGCTGAACCACACCGCCAGAACGACGCCAGGACCATTCCGGCGTCCCAGCGCCGCATCAAAGTGCTGGCCGCGGAAGACAACCCCGTGTTTCAGTCCATGCTGCGGTCCATGCTGACCAAGTGGGGTTACGATGCGATCATCGCCCGCGATGGCGCCGAAGCCTGGCAAATCCTGCAGGCGGATGACGCTCCGCGGCTGGCGATCCTCGACTGGATGATGCCCGAGATGGACGGCGTGGAGGTCTGCCGCCGGGTTCGCGCCGCCAACCGGGAACCGTACATTTATATCCTGCTGTTGACCGCCCGGACCGACGCGCAGGACCTGGTCGACGGGATGGAAGCCGGCGCCGACGACTACCTCACCAAGCCGTTCAACTCGCATGAGCTCCGCGTGCGCCTGCGCGCCGGCCGCCGCATTCTGGACCTTCAGGAGCAACTCCTCCAGGCGCGCGAGGCGCTGCGCGAACAGGCCACTCACGACAGCCTGACGGGCCTGCTCAACCGCGCGTCGATCCTGGGCGCCCTCGAAACCGAACTGGCGCGCGCCGAGCGCGAAAACCACCCGCTGTCCCTGCTGATGGCCGATCTGGACCGTTTCAAGCAGGTCAATGACACCTTGGGCCACCTGGCGGGAGACGCGGTTCTGCGCGAAGCCGCGCGCCGCATGAAGGCCGCCGTCCGCCGCTACGACTCCGTCGGCCGCTACGGCGGCGAGGAATTCCTGGTCGTCCTCCCCGGATGTGACGGCCGTGCCGCCGTGGCGCAAGCCTCCCGCATCCGCGAAGCCGTCTCGGCCGCGCCCTTTCAGGCCGGCGACCACGCGATCCTCGTTACCTGCAGCATCGGCATGGCCTGCCGCGAGCAGGCCGGCGCGGAACATACCGACGCCCTCGTGCGCGAAGCCGACGTGGCGCTGTATCAGGCCAAGGACCGCGGCCGCAACCGCGTCGAAGCCTTTGAAGACCTCCTCACCACCGTGTGACGATGGAGTGGTGAACGCCCGCAAGCCGTTACGCCTCGGTAACACCAGTCCCAGTGTCGAAAGAGCTATCTGCCCAGGCTCCCAAAGAGCTATGGCAACGGTCGAGGCGGCACATATTTGTAGAAGTGGCGCGTGAAGGGGATCTCGTAGCCGACCTTCGTTCTGCTTTCGTCGATCCAGGCGTCCGGTACGTGGGGTTTGACTTCGCGGACGAAGTAGTCTTGGATGTCTTCCTTCAAAGGAACATTCTCGGTGTCGCGGAGGTCGGGATCGGGTTCGGGGTGGCCGTCCGAGTCAAAACAGATTTCCGCGGTCTCATCGCGTTCGCTCAGGGCGGAGACGACGGCTCTGCGGACGGGCGCCGGAATCGAGAGATCGTTCGCTTCCAAGGTCTGGTCGAGAACTGATTCGAATTCGGGACGGTTCTTCCACACCATGCCGGCGGGGATCGATTCGACTGCGGCGACCAGCTCCTTTTGCAGTTTCAGCCCCGCTTGGATTTCGGCGGCGCCTTCCTTGCCTTTCTTCTTGGAGGTCGCGAGGCCTTCGAAAGCCCGGGAGATCTTGAGCGCTTCGACGCGTTCCGGCGTGACGGCAAAGCTTAAGCGCAATGGGCGTTCCACGGTGATCTTGCGGAAGCCGAAATCGTCGTTGTCGAAGATCTTGCTGTACTCGCCTTCCTGGAACTCGCCGTAAATGCGGGTGATTTCGGCGATCTGGTCCGGGTCGCCGATTTCGTTGCGCTTGTTGCCCAGACTCTTGCGCATCTTCCGGTAGAAATCGACCGCGTTGATGAGTTGGATTTTGCCCTTGCGCTCGCGGGCCTTGCGGTTGGTGACGATCCAGATGTAGGTGCTGATGCCGGTGTTGTAGAAGAGCTGGTCGGGGAGGGCGACGATGGCTTCGAGCCAGTCGTTGTCGATGATCCAGCGGCGGATTTCGCTTTCGCCGGAACCGGCGTCGCCGGTGAAGAGCGGTGACCCATTGAAGACGATGCCGATGCGGGAGCCCTGGCGGTCCTTGTGAGCGTAGGGCTGCATCTTGGAGATCATGTGCTGAAGAAACAGGAACGACCCGTCGTTGATGCGCGGGTAGCCGGGGCCGAAACGGCCGTCATAGCCCTGCTGCTCGTGCTCGTTGACCACGGCGTCCTTTTCGGGTTCCCACTTCACGCCGAAGGGCGGGTTGGCGAGCATGTAGTGAAACTTGTGATCGGGGAGATAGTCTTCCGTCTTGCCGTCGCCGAGGGTGTCGCCGAATTTGATGTTGTCGAGCGAGTCGCCCTTGATGAGCATGTCGGCGCAGCAGATGGCGTAGGCTTCGGGGTTGTAGTCCTGGCCGAAGAGGATGAGCTGCGCGTCGGGGTTGAGATGATGCAGGTGCTCGGAGGCGACGGTCAGCATGCCGCCGGTACCGCAGGTGGGGTCGTAGAGAGTGCGGATAATGCCCTTCTGGGTGAGGATGTCATCATCGGGGTCGAACAGGATGTTGACCATGAGCTTGATGACCTCGCGCGGGGTGAAGTGGTCGCCGGCCTCTTCGTTGGCGGCTTCGTTGAACTTGCGGACCAGTTCTTCGAAGATGAGTCCCATCTGGTGGTTGGGGACGGCTTCGGGGCGAAGGTCGACGGCGGCGAATTTGGAAACGATCAGGAAGAGGCGGTTGGCGTTATCGAGCTTGGCGACGTTATCGTCGAAGCCGAACTTTTCGAAGATGGCGCGGACGTTGGGGGAGAAGCTGCGGATGTACTTCACCAGGTCCTGGGCGATATTGTCAGGGCTGCCCTTGAGCTTCTCAAAATCGAGTCTGCTGGTGTTGTAGAAACTCTGGCGGGCAGCTTTTCGTAAGAGGGCGTCGGCGGCTTTGCCTCCCCACTTTTTCTGGGTGTCCAGGACCTGGTGTTTGGTGGGCTCCAGGACGCAGTCGAGGCGGCGGAGTACGGTCATGGGCAGCATGACTTTGCGGTACTCGGGCGGGCGGTAGGGACCGCGGAGGGTGTCGGCGATGTCCCAGATCAGGTTTACTTTGTCGCTGAAGTGATTCATGAAATCCTTTTCTCCGCCAACGCCGCGATCGGGCGCTTCGCGGCGGTAAATGGGCTCTTGATCCGTCGCGAGTCCCTATATTAGCGGCTGGCTCAGGAGAATGCCAGGTTGCCTAAGGGCTACGCGTTTAGCGCCTCGCAAGCCGGTAGCCTGGCGGATAGGCCTTCATCAACGCGCCTACGTCTGCGGATTCGCATGCCATTTGCCGCGAAGTCAGTAGCGGGATAGTGCTTGTGTTACAATTTGATCAGATGAGTAATACAATCACCGTCCGGCTGCCCGAGGACCTGGCGAAGTGGCTGGAACAGGCCGCACGCAAAACGGGTTTGCCCAAGGGTCGCATCGTTCGCGAAGAACTCGAGAAAGCCCGGAGCTCCGCCGGGCGTCCGTTCCTCCGCTGGGCCGGTGCGATTGCTGGACCAAGCGACCTCTCGACGCGCAAAGGCTTTTCCCGTAAATGAAGGCGATTGCGGACACCGGCTTTCTGGTAGCGTTCGGGAACCGGAAAGACTACCACCACGAGTGGGCGCTCGGGATTGCCGAAAGGGTGACCGAGCCGCTATTGACCTGTGAAGCAGTGCTGGCCGAAACCGCATTTCACCTTGGTAGCAGCGCTCTGGTTCTGGCGTTGTTGCACGATGGCCTGGTGCGGCCCGCATTGGTATTGAGCGAACATATCTCGAGGTTGGCGGAGTTGGCCGCACGCTATGCGGATCGCAAGCCGGATTTGGCCGATCTGTGCCTGATTCGTCTGAGCGAATTGCACCCGCGGTACCCGGTGATCACCACGGATCTGGCCGACTTCCGGGTTTACCGCCGCGGCCGCCGGGAGACGATCCCCCTGATCCATCCTCCCGAGCGGTAACAAGCCAGGCGAGCAATGAACGGCGTTTGGCGCGAGGGGTCGTCGTCAATTAGCGGCGGGGCCTGCACCGGGAGCGGCCATTAAATTCTTCTTCTCTTTTTATTCGCCTTGTGATATAGTTTCGTCCATGAGCCCACAACCACCGCCCTACGATTTCGCCAATCAGTTGCTGGCAAGCAAGGACTTCATCGAGCGCTCGACCAGGGTGCTCGATGAGGCCGACTCCGAATTCCGTCCGCAGCAAGCCATGATGACCGTCGCGCAGCAGGTCGCTCACACGGCCCAGACTCTCGATTGGTTCATCGAAGGCGCCTCTCGAAGCGAAGGTTTCGATCTCGATTTCGAGGCGCACGCCAAGGCTCTTGCCGGGGTGACCTCCCTCGCCGCCGCGCGCCAGATGCTCGAAACGGCGTACGCGAACGCAATCGAGTTCATCCGCTCCCGCAGCCCGGAGGATCTCGCCCAGCCGCTGCCGCCCGGCCCGGTCATGGGCGCTCAACCTATCAGCGACATCGTATGGGCCATGGTCGAGCACACGGCGCATCACCGGGGCGCCCTGACCGTGTATTCCAGGTTGCTCGGAAAAGTCCCTCCGATGCCTTACGGCGGCTGAATCGATCTCCGCAGTCACCGCGGTCACCGCCGCCTGCTGCAAATAAGCATCCGAGCGGGTATGCTAGATCGCATGAGACTCACCAAATATGGTCGTATCGGGATTACTTTGATTGCGCTGTGCGCCGCCGCGCCGGCGGTGGCCGACAGCAACTTCCGCGTTCGCCGAACCACTCGCGACGACATACCGCCCGGGAAGGGTCAATGCGATATCCGCCTGCAAGTCGACAACGAGGTCGAAGTCGCCGTGCATGGCGATTTCGTTTCCATCCGCACCATTTCCGGCCGCGATGCCTACGACGACGGCTCGGAATGCAATGCGCCCCTGCCGGACCGCGAAGTGCAAGGCTTCAATTTCCAAGTCGTAGACAGCCGCGGCGAAATCCGGCTGCTCTCGGAACCGGACCGCCGCAACGGTTTCAGCGCCATCGTGCACATCCGCGACACCCCCAGCGGCGTGGGACGCTACCACTTCCGCCTGAGCTGGGTCATGACCGGCGCGGGCGACATCCGCCGCGACATGGACCGCCCGCCGGACATCCGGCGCGACAATGACCGGCCGCCGGATTTCGGCCGCCCCGGCGGCGGCTTCGCCTGGAATAACGTGCTGCACTACAGCAATCCCGGCCGCGGCGCTTCCAACCTCTCGGGGGTCGGTTCGCAGCGCCTGTTCGACGCCACCGTGGACATCGATCGCGGCGGCCACGTCCAGGTCTCCTTCCGCACCGACAGCGGGCGCCCGCTCATGTTCACCGGCAGCGTGGTTGGCCGCGATGGCGACGCTTTGAAAGCCGACGTGGTGGCCGACGACCGCATGCTTCGGCTGCGCGGTTCCATGTTCATCTCCATGGACCAGCGCGAGAACATCTACCGCATCTCGCTCGAAGCGACCAACGGGCGCGACCGGCTGCAGGTCAATTGGGACCGGAACAGGTAAGGCTACTTCCCCGCTTGAACCGTCGCGACCACTCCCACGTGGTCGGAGGCGTACGCTCCGCCGAAGAAGCCCTTGCCCACCTGCTCGACGGCCAGCGGCGTCAGGCCGCGGGTGAAAATCAAGTCGATGCGTTCGTAGGGCTGCGTGGGCTTCCCCGCCGACTGGTCCTCGCCGAACAGCGGCCAGGTGAACCCGGGGTCGTTGGGGTGCAGCGCCTTCCACACATCGGTGAAACGGGCTTTCCGGATCAGCTCCACCGTTCCGGAGTCGTCCGGCCCCGGCTCGGCGTTGGCGTTGAAATCCCCCGCCAGCAGGACCGGCGTGCCGCCAGCGCCCAGGTTCTTGAGCAACTCGGCGGCCTCCGCCAGTTGCGCCGCCGTCAGCAATTGAACCCCTGGGATCAGGCTCGCCAGGTGGGTATCGGCGAACCGGAAGACGTTGCCGCCCGCATTTACCGTCGCCAGGATGAATCCCTGGTAAACCGTGATGCCCGCCAGCGCCGGATTGACCAGCCCGAGCGGCAGGGAGACGGCGTAGCGGTGCGTCTCGACGTCGTAGACATCCAGCGTCGATTGATTCACGTCGTTCCGCGCCAGCACGACGTCGCGATCAGTCAGCCGCAGATTGAGATTGGCCGGAGGCACCGGCATCTCGGCATCCGTCAGCGTGTCGATGGCGACAATTCCGTAGTGCAACTGGCGCTTGGCCAGCTCCGACATCAGCAGATCGAGCTGATCGTACAGCACCGTGCTCGCGCCGGCGGCTTCGGTGGACAGGGGACCAGTGCGCCAGAGGGTGACTTCCTGCAGTGCGACCAGGTCCGGCTGCCCGGCCGCGATCTCGTCGGCCAGGCGCGCGGCGCGCGCCGGGATGCCGGACGCGTTGACTTCCGCCAGCGTTGCCGCGAGGCCGGCGTTGAGCGAAGCAGAGTCGGTAGCGGCCAGGACGAGATTGAGATCCGTCCCCGCATCCATGTTGCGAGTCGTCACCTTCACGGTGACGGGCGCCGGGTCCGCGGCCGAACCGCAGACCGCGCCGGCAAGAACAAGAACGGCGAACCGAAGCATAGCACCTCCGCGGCGGGCAGGCGCCCGAAGGCGCGCCCGCATCGCTTCAGTGTATGCTACTTGCCGAT
This sequence comes from Bryobacteraceae bacterium, assembly GCA_035638575.1. GTDB lineage: Bacteria > Acidobacteriota > Terriglobia > Bryobacterales > Bryobacteraceae > DASQZT01. The sequence continues at coordinate 43,948 of DASQZT010000035.1, read as the reverse complement.
CGGAATCGTGGCCTCGGCGTTATCCGCGTCGTAGGTGACGACCTCGATCACGTCGCTCCCTCCCGTGGTCACGCCCGCGGGAATCGTCACGTTCAATTGGTAGAGTCCGCCCGAGCCCGGCGTCAGACCGGCGAACAGGACCGTGGCTTGAATTCCATCGATATACACATCGGGAATATCCGCGGTACTCAAGGGACTGGCGGGCGCCGCCGTTCCGGCCGTAACCGCTGGGGTCACCGCTCCCAGGCCGGTCAGGAAGATCACGACCGTCTCGCCGGCCTTCGCGGGACTGGCGGTGGTTACCACCGAACCATCGGCATGCTCGATGGCGCCGTCGCCCACGCCGCCGGATACGGGATAGGTGAAGATTCCCGGAGAGGTGACGCTGCTGTAGAACGTGGCCACATTGGAGTCGGTCCCGCCGCTGGTCACCTTGATGTTCAGGAAGGTGCCGTCGCTGGGCGCGGTGTAAGGCACCACTGCGTTAATCAAGGTCGGGCTGGCGGAGTAAATGGGCGCCGCGAGGTTAACCGTGTTGTTGTTGTTGGAATCCACGTACGAGATGGTGACCGATGCGCCCCCGAGGGTGGTGGGGAAAGGCAGGCCGGCGACAGCGGTGCTCGTAGCCATCCCCGACCCGAACAGCGAAATCACTTCGCCCGGCGAAATCCCCGCGGTGAACGGCACGCTGTTGGCGGCGTTGACCACCCCTTGCGGAGTGAGGAACACTCCCGTGCCGGTCGGCACCGTGATCTTGACGTAAATGGCGATTTCATAATTGCTGCTGGCCCCGGCCCCGATCAGGAAGTTCCCGCCGGCTCCGATCACATACTGCGAGAAGTCATAAATGGCGGTCCCATTGGCGGCCGGCGTGTCATCCTCGTCGAACGTGTAATCGTAGCCGTAAGGCGCGTACGCTTCATAGTTCGTGCGCTGATGCCCGATTTCGATACCGGTGGAAAGGATGTTGCTGGCGCCCTGTCCGGCGTAGACTCCATCTCCGGAAGCCGTACCGGGGATGTTCTGCAGGAAACCCGTAAAATACAGCCCCGTCTGGGCCGCTCCGGGATTGCCGGTGAGAGCCTTCACCCCGATGACCATGTCGTAAGCCGTCGCTCCGCCGGCGATGAAAAAGCTCCCGTCCGACGATACGGAAAGGGCTTTGCTACCGGACAGCAACACGTTGCCCGCCGCCACGCCGCTGGGCGCCGGAAAGGTCATGGTGCCGGTGCCGTTCGCCGATACGGTGTAGGTGGCGGCGGTACTGGTCTGCGAGGTGGCGGCGTCGCTCAAGCTCGAGGCCGTCCCCTGGATCGTCACATTCCCCAAACCACCCTTCCCATCGGCGGTCATGGGAAAGAAGGTATCGCGGTTCGCGGTAAGGCTTCCGTTCAGAAACTCCAGGCTGGTCACATAGTAGTTGCCGCTCAACGTGGCGTTGGAGAGGGCGGCCGCGGCTGGAATCGCCACCAAGAGATCGCAATAGTACGTGTCGGTGCTGCTGGCAACCACGACGCCGTTGCCCCCCAGACCGCCGTACAGCACCGTGCTGGCCTGGGCGAAAGTGGGGGTACTGGAGGCGTCGAACGGGTTGGTCATCTGAAACAAGCCGTTCGACAGGACGGTGTACTGTCCCGTGGCCAAGAACTTGAGGTTGCCGGTGGCGACCGAAGCCCCCTGGCCGCTGACCGTGAATCCGCCGTTGCCGTCGAAAGTGACGGTGCCTCCAAAACTGACGGCCTGATCGCTCGGGCTGGTGTTCACCCCTAAATAGCGGACATTGTAAGCGCCTTTGAGCGACGCCTTGCCAGGAAATTGAGCCGCCGCGGAGCCGGCCAGCATAACGATGCCCGCGGTGAGAGATACGAATAGAGATAGTCGATGGCGTAGCATGAAAGCATCATAGCAAGGCAGGCCGCTCGTGTCGGTGCGATCCGCTACGCGATGTTCGCTATCTTCCGGTCAGGGCAGTTGGCTGTCGCCCATCAGGTAGTGGTCGATGCCCCGCGCGGCTTTGCGGCCTTCGGCGATGGCCCACACCACCAGCGATTGGCCGCGGCGCATGTCGCCGGCGACGAAGACGCCGGGGACCGTGGTCATGTACTGCTCGCCGGCGGCCACGTTGCCGCGCGCGTCCAGTTGCACGCCGAGTTGATCCAGCATGCCTCCGCGCACCGGACCTGAGAAGCCCATCGCCAGCAGCACCAGGTCGACGTCCATGGTGAACTCGGCGCCGGGCAGCGGCCTGAAGTCCGGAGGCGGACCCACGCTGACTCCATGCAACTGCCGGACGTTGCCGCTCGCGTCGCCGGAGAACCCGAGGGTCGCGACGCTCCAGCCGCGCACGCCGCCTTCTTCGTGCGAGCTTTCCACGCGCAACTGCATGGGCCACAGCGGCCATGGCGTGGAAGCCGGGCGCGACTCGGGAGGCTTCGGCAGCAGCTCGAATTGGGCGACCGAAAGCGGCCTCTGGCGGTGGCTGGTGCCCAGGCAGTCGGCGCCGGTGTCGCCGCCCCCGATGATCACCACGCGCTTGCCGGTGGCCAGGATGGCTTCGCTCTGGGGCACCACGTCGCCTTCGCAGCGCCGGTTCTGCTGCGGCAGAAACTCCATGGCGAAGTGGATGCCCTTCAGCTCGCGGCCGGGCACGTTCAGGTCGCGCGGCTGCTCGGCGCCGCCGGCCAGCAGGATGGCATGAAACTCCCGGCGCAGATCCTCGACCGGGATCGCGGCGCCCACGTGCGCATCAGTCTGGAACTTCACACCTTCGGCGCGCATCTGCTCCAGGCGGCGGTCGATGATGTGTTTCTCCATTTTGAAATGCGGAATGCCGTAGCGCAGCAGGCCGCCGATGCGGTCGCTCTTTTCGAAGACCGTGACATCGTGGCCCGCGCGGGCCAATTGCTGGGCCGCGGCCAGCCCGGCCGGTCCCGAGCCCACCACCGCCACGCGTTTGCCGGTGCGCACCGCGGGCGGCTCCGGCTTGATGTAGCCTTCTTCGAACGCGCGATCGATGATGGTCTTTTCGATCTGCTTGATGGTGACCGGCGGATCGCTGATGCCCAGCACGCAAGCCGCCTCGCACGGCGCCGGACAGATGCGCCCGGTGAACTCCGGAAAATTGTTGGTGGCGTGCAACTGGCGCACGGCTTCGTGCCACCGGCCACGATACACCAGGTCGTTCCAGTCGGGGATCAGGTTGGTGAGCGGGCAGCCGGTATGGCAGAAAGGCACGCCGCAATCCATGCACCGCGCCCCTTGCGTCTGCACCTGGGAGGTGGGGAACGGCAGGTAGATTTCGAACCAGTCGTTGACGCGCTCGGCGATGGCGCGGCGCGGCGCCAATTCGCGCGGGTACTCGAGAAAACCGGTTGTTTTACCCACGGACGAGAGCCTCCTGCCCCTTCCAGGACTCGGCCAGGACGCGTTTGAACTCCTTGGGGAAGACCTTCACGAAGCGCGGCGCCATCTGCTCCCAGTTATCGAGGATCCATGTGCCGCGCGGGCTCGCGGTCAGCTCCACGTGCTTGGAAATCAGCCCGTGCAACAGCGCCACGTCGTCATCCACCACCGGCTCCAGATCGACTCCGCCGAGGTTGCAGCGCCTTTCGGCGAAGTCGCCCTTGGCGTCGAGCACGAACGCCAGCCCGCCGCTCATGCCGGCGGCGAAGTTGCGGCCCACCTTGCCCAGCACCGCGACCAGCCCGCGCGTCATGTATTCGCAACCGTGGTCGCCCAGCCCTTCCACCACCGCCGTGGCGCCGGAATTGCGCACTGCAAAGCGTTCGCCGGCCATCCCGTTGAAGTACGCCTCGCCGCTGGTGGCGCCGTAGAGCGCCACGTTCCCGATGAGGATGTTTTCCTCCGGCAGGAACGTGGACGTGCGCGGCGGATACACGATGAGCCGCCCGCCGGAGAGCCCTTTGCCCACGTAGTCGTTGGCGTCGCCTTCCAGCTCGAGCGTCACGCCCTTGGCCAGAAACGCGCCGAAACTCTGGCCCGCCGAGCCGGTGAACTGGAAATGGATGGTGTTGTCCGGCAGGCCCGCCGAACCGTAGCGCCGCGCGATTTCGCCCGAGAGCATGGCGCCCACCGTGCGGTGCACGTTGCGGATCGGCAGCTTGATCTCGATGGGCTCCAGGTTGTCGATGGCCTCCCGGGCGTGGTCTATCAGCTTGTAGTCCAGCGCCTGGCTCAGCCCGTGGTCCTGCTTCTGGACGCAGCGCCGCGCGATGCGGCTGGGCATCTGCGGGTTGTACAGGATGGCCGAAAGATCGATCCCCTTGGCCTTCCAGTGGTCCAGGGCCGGGCGCGTTTCCAGCATGTCCACGCGCCCCACCAGTTCGTCGAAGGCGCCGATGCCCATGCGCGCCATGTATTGGCGCACCTGCTCGGCGATGAAGAAGAAGAAGTTGACGACGTTCTCCGGCGTGCCCTGGAACTTGGCGCGCAGCACCGGATCCTGGGTGGCGATGCCCACCGGGCAGGTGTTCAAGTGGCACTTGCGCATCATGACGCAGCCCATGGCCACCAGCGGCGTGGTGGAGAAGCCGAACTCCTCGGCGCCCAGCAGCGCCGCGATGACCACGTCGCGCCCGGTCTGGAGCTTCCCGTCGGTCTGCACGCGAATGCGCCCGCGCAGGTCGTTCATCACCAGCACCTGGTGGGTTTCGGCGAGGCCCAGCTCCCACGGCACGCCGGCGTGCTTGATGGAACTCAGCGGCGACGCGCCGGTGCCGCCGGAATCGCCCGAAATCAGCACCACGTCGGCATGCGCTTTGGCCACCCCCGCGGCCACCGTGCCGACTCCGACTTCCGCCACCAGCTTCACCGAAATCCGCGCCTGCGGGTTCACGTTCTTCAAGTCGTATATGAGCTGCGCCAGGTCTTCGATGGAGTAGATGTCGTGATGCGGCGGGGGAGAAATCAGGCCCACTCCGGGAATGGAGTGCCGCACCCGGGCGATGGTCTCGTCCACTTTGTGGCCGGGAAGCTGGCCGCCTTCGCCCGGCTTGGCTCCCTGCGCCATCTTGATCTGCAGCTCGTCGGCGTTCACCAGGTAGTTGGCCGTGACCCCGAAGCGGCCCGAGGCCACCTGTTTCACGGCGCTGCGCCGGTTGTCGTAGTAGCGCGCTTCGTCTTCCCCGCCCTCGCCGGTATTCGATTTCCCGCCGATGCGGTTCATGGCGATGGCCAGCGTCTCGTGCGCTTCTTTCGAAATCGAGCCGAACGACATGGCGCCGGTGGCGAAACGCTTGACGATCTCGCTGGCCGGCTCCACGTCTTCGAGCGGGATCGGCTCTTCCGATTCCTTGATCTCCAGAAGCCCGCGCAGAGTGCAGAGCTGGCGGCTCTGCCGGTCGAGCAGGTCGGTGTATTCCTGGAAAGTAGCAGAGCTCTCCTGCCGCACCGCGTGTTGCAGCTTCATGATGGTCTGCGGATTCACCAGGTGATACTCGCCGCTCGCCCGGTACTGGTAATTGCCGCCGATGGCCAGCTCGGTGTCGCTCTCGGTCATCGGGTGGAACGCGTGCCGGTGCTTCTGGATGGCCTCCTCGGCAAGCACCCCGAGGCCCACGCCTTCGATGCGCGAGACCGTGCCGGTGAAGTAGCGGTGGATCACTTCCTTGTTGAGGCCGATGGCTTCGAACACCTGCGCGCCGCGATAGCTCTGCAGCGTCGAGATGCCCATTTTCGAGAAGGTCTTCAGCAGGCCTTTGTTGATGGCCTTGATGAAGTTCTCCGCGCCGCCGTTGCTTCCGACCGTTTCAAGCGCCAGGTACGGGTTCACCGCGCTCGCGCCGTAGCCGATGAGGAGGGCGAAATGCATGACCTCGCGCGGCTCGCCGGACTCGATAATGAGGGCCACCTGCGTGCGGGTCTCCTCGCGCACCAGGTGGTTGTGCACCGCGCTGAGCGCCAGCAGGCTGGGGATCGGCGCGTAATCTTCGTCGAATCCCCGGTCGGAGAGAATCAGCAGCGTGTAGCCCGATTTGATGGCCAGCGATGCGCGCTTGCAAAGCTGCGTGAGCGCGCTCTGCAAACCCTTGGCTTCGTCCGCCACGGGGAACAGCATGGGCAGCGTGGTGGCCAGGAAATCGCCCTGGGATACGCGCCGCAGCTTCTCCAGGTCGCGGTTGGTCAGGATGGGGTGGGGCAGCTTCAGGGTGTGGCAGTGCAGCGGCGTTTCGGCCAGGATGTTGCGCTCGGTCCCGATGTAGCTGGTGAGCGACATCACCAGATCCTCGCGGATGGGATCGATGGGCGGATTGGTCACCTGCGCGAAGAGCTGCTTGAAGTAGTTGAACAGCGGCTGCGGTTTGTCCGAAAGGCAGGCCAGCGGCGTATCGGTGCCCATGGACCCCACGGGCTCTTCGCCCTTCTCGGCCATGGGGCCGAGGATCATGCGGATGTCTTCGTCGGTGTAGCCGAACACGCGCTGCCGCATCAGGAGAGTGGCCGGATCGACGCCGTGCTCGCGCGGCGGCTCGGGAAGCTCATCGAGCGTGACCTGGTTTTCCTTGATCCAAAGCTGGTAGGGGTTGCGCCCGTAAAGCCGCGCCTTCAACTCCCGATCGGTCACCAGGCGCCCTTCGGCGGTATCGACCAGCAGCATCTTGCCCGGCTGCAAGCGTCCCTTCAGCTTCACGTCCTCGGGCTTCACCGGCAGCACCCCGGTCTCCGAAGCCATCAGGATCAAATCGTCGTGCGTCACCAGGTAGCGCGCGGGACGCAGGCCGTTGCGGTCGAGCGTGGCGCCGATCGAACGGCCGTCGGTGAAGGCGATCGCCGCCGGCCCGTCCCAGGGCTCCATCAGCGAGGCGTGGTATTCGTAGAACGCCCGCTTCTGCGGGTTCATGTGGTGGTTCTTGGCCCACGCTTCCGGGATGAGCATGGCCATGGCGTGGGCAATCGGGCGGCCCGCCATCATCAGCAGCTCCAGCGCGTTGTCGAAGTTCGCCGAGTCGCTGCCGCCGGGCTGGATGATGGGAAACAGCTTCTTGATGTCGTCGCCGAACAGCGGCGATGCCAGCACCGATTGGCGCGCGTGCATCCAGTTGACGTTGCCGCGCAGCGTATTGATTTCGCCGTTGTGCGCCACGTACCGGAACGGGTGCGCGAGCTGCCAGGTGGGAAACGTGTTGGTGGAAAATCGCTGGTGCACCAGGCACAGGGCGCTGGCCACATCGGGGTCGCTCAGCTCCGGGTAGAAATGCGCGATTTGCGGAGCGAGCAGCAATCCTTTATATACGATGGTGCGCGCGGAGAACGACGGGATGTAGAAGAAGCTCTTATCGGCGAGGTCCGACGCGGCGATTTCGGCTTCCGCGCGTTTGCGCACGATGTACAGCTTGCGCTCGAGCTGTTCCTCGGTCATGCCCTTGGAGCGGCTCACGAAGATCTGCTCGATGTACGGCTGCGAGGCGCGCGCCACGCGGCCGATGGCGGAACCTTCGATGGGCGTATCGCGCCACCCCAGGACGTTGAGCCCTTCTTCGCGGACGATGCGCTCGATGATCCCTTCGCACAGGAATCGCGGATGCGGCTCGACCGGCAGGAACGTCATGCCGATGCCGTACTCCCCTGGCGCCGGAAGCGTGAACCCGAGCCTGGCCGATTCCCGCGCGAAAAACTTGTGGGGAATCTGGATCAGCACACCCGCCCCGTCGCCGGTTTCCGGATCGCAGCCGCAGGCGCCCCGGTGCGTCAGGTTGACCAGGACTTGAATGCCCTTGACGATGATGTCGTGTGATTTATGGCCCTTCACGCTGGCCACGAAACCGATACCGCAGGAATCGTGCTCGTTGAGGGGGTCGTAAAGACCCTGGGCCTCGGGTAGACCGCTGGCTACAGGCTGATGGTTCATAAGCATTCCGGAGAACCTGCGGCCCGGAGGGTAGTCCGGTGGCCGACAAGGTGGAATTCGGCGGTGGCCTTGACCCAGTGTACCAGCGTTTTTAGTATTAGACAATAGAGATTAATTTGGTGCAGACAATCAGTTTTGCTTATGTTAGACTGAGGTCGTGGGGCTCTGGGAATTCCGGCTTTTCAAGGAGATAGCTACCTCGCGGAGCATGAGCAAGGGGGCTACAAGCTGTGGCGTCAGCCAGTCCGCCGCGAGTCAGCACGTTCAGGAGGTGGAGCGCCGTCTGGGCCTGGGGCTCTTCGATCGCAGCAAACGGCCCCTGGAATTGACCGAGGCGGGCAGGCTCTACGCCGAGTTCTGCCGCGACGTGCTGCGCCGGCAAGAGGAGCTGGGACTGGCCCTGGACACCCTGAAGGCCGATGTTGCGGGCAGCGTGCGCGTGGTATCCATCTATTCGATCGGCCTTTCGGAAATGAGCCGCCTCCAGCAGGAGTTCGGCGCGCTCTATCCGAACGCCAACCTGGATGTGGAGTATATGCGCCCCGACAAGATTTATGATGCCGTGCGCAACGATTCGGCAGACCTGGGGCTGGTGAGCTATCCCGAATCGAGCCGGGAAATCGCCGCCATTCCGTGGCGCGACGAGCAGATGCAGGTGGCGGTGCCCCCCGATCATCCGCTGGCCAGCCGGGAGGAGGTGCTGCCGCGGGACCTGAACGGCGAGAACTTCATCGGCTTCGACGAAGACCTGATCATCCGCCGCGAACTCGACCGGTATCTCCGCGCTCAGGGCGTCGAAGTCAATCTCGTGATGCACTTCGACAACATTCAGATGATCAAGGAAGCGGTGGCGTTGGGATCGGGCGTAAGCATTTTGCCGGCCCGCACCATGCAAGCCGAGATTGCGCAAGGCCGGCTGGCCGCGGTGCCGTTGCAGGCGCCGGAGCTGGTCAGGCCGGTCGGCGTAGTGCACCGCAGGCGGAAAAAACTGACCCGCGCCGCGGAAGCGTTTCTGGAACTGCTGATCCCGCAGTCGTGAGGGACCACTCTGCCGAAAAACGCCACGGCACTCCACTATTCAATTCTCATTCGGGCTTGACTTTGCCGGGCAAAAGCAGATAATGCTATCGGAATATACTCATACTCCGTGCCAACAAGGGAGGGAGAGATGAGTTGGAAGACTACGATTCCGTTGATCACGCTGCTGGCCGGCACGTCTATGACCGGACAAGCGAGCACGACTTACCTTAACGTCAATCTCACCAGCTCGTTAGGCACATTCTACGGGACCGACACAGTAAACGACCTGAACCAGTATTGGCTGTGGAACATTGGAGTTACCGTGCCGCCGACTTCACAGCCCGCATATGGGTACTACGAGTTGCCTTTGATCTTCCGAGTGGGGGGCCAAACGATCTGGTCCGGGGGACTATATGTTTGGGGCGCTTCAAACGGGCCATTTACGGCGTGGGCGGGAGGCGTGTGGCGAATTGACGAGTCTGTGGCCGTTTTCGGCCACGGACAAGATGTCGGGACGTTTTTCCTTCAGGTAGAGCAGGTGGGGGCCGTCCCTATAATGTCGTGGGAGACGACAATTGGAGAATATTCACAAGCAGAGCTTAACTCTTTCTACGGCTGTTCTCCTTCTACTGAAAACTGGAACTGCGCTTCCCCAGGAGTTCCGGGCGTAACTCCCTGGTCAATGGCGTACTACCCTGACCCGTTTCCGGTGGGCCCGCCGACAGGATACTACGAATTCGACCTCGGCGAAGGGCCGGAACCGGGGACCCTGTTGCTGACGCTGTCGGGTATCGGGCTTATTGCCTACTATCGGCGCCGCGCCGCCTGAAACGGCGTTCTTGACTACTCCTCCGGCTCCACGCCCTCGGAGGCGCCGTGCTGGAAGCGGCCGATCTTCTCGCGGTAGAGACGCTGCAGCGTTTTGCGGTAGGCCTCGAAAGTCAATCCCCGCTCGGCGGCCTGTTCGCGGAGCCGCTCCTCGGCCATTTCGACGCCCGCGTACAACCGCGTCCCGGCCAACCGCACAAATGTCTCGTCGTATTCGAACCCGAACGCCGTCAGGGCCGGGAGCGGGCGGGCATAGTTGTCCGGTAGCCCCAGCTTTTCGAAGGGAAAGCTGGAAGCCCAGTCGGTGTGCCAGCCCACCAGCATGTTCGACGGGTTCACCGAGACCTGCGCGTGGGTCACGCAGTTCACCCCGCGGATCTTGTACCGGCTGCGCAGCATCTCCGTCAGAGTCGCCGCGGCGCGTACCTGCGCCGGGCTGACCGCCGGTTCCTCCTGCCCGGGCTGGGTTTTGGCCTCGAAGGAAACCCCCAGAAAACTCTCGTTCAGATTCACGTAGATCCACTCGGCGTCCGACCACACCGAGTAGCCCGCGTGGTCCGCCGCGTCGCTCTCCTGAACAATCCGGTAGACGCGCCCGAAGCGGTCGATCAGGAAATTGTAGGCCCGGTGCCGCCGCACGAATTCGACAATGGATTCCGCCACCTGCTTCAACACCTGGTTTTGATCCGCCTCAAACGGGGCCTGCAGGCTTTCGGTGGTGTGAAATACGATGCCTACAGGCTCCGTGCGGCGCGTCTCATCGTCTTGTTCGGGCCGGTCCGCGGGCAGGGCCCGAAAAGATCGAGGGTGGGTGGAAATCGCGTACCGGTTATCGACTCGCAACCCGTTGCTGTAGGTCTCCGAATCCGCCGTCCTTTCGACCAGCCAGACCTGCGGCAGATCTTCGGACCACAGCACCGGCGCCTCGGCCTGGCGTGCGTGGGTTGGCGGGGGCTCCACGCGAATCTTCGCGCGCACCAGGAAACTAGAGACCACCACTACCGCTGCCAGCCCCCCGATGGCGCCCGCCCGCCGGAGCGTGCTTCGCCCGGTTCGGACAGCGCTCCTCTCCGGCGCGACCGTTTGCAGGTAACGCAGCCGTGATACCGGGTCCTCGATCCGCCCGGCGCGCCACTCCACCCACAGCCGGAAACCCCCGGGCTTCTGCCTTTGCGTCATACGTGTCTGCCCACCAGCTCCCTTACGGCGTGCGACGGATACACAGGCAGGAGTGCCCGTGTCATCCGCCGTACTATCCATCGGCGAAAAATCGGCAAAATCTAGGGCTCACATCTTGGTTTTCGGATAAATATGTCCCTCTCATCTTTTTTACGCTCTTTTTTGAGAGATTCCGCGGCTTCGCCATACTCCTGAAGTGATATACGACTTATGCCGATGCAGACATGCCAGGCACCCCTTGGCGGTGTGTCCCGTGGGCCCGTGCAAGCGCCCCGGCATGGAGGCCAGGCCGGAAAACGCCGTGGGACGAGGCTCAAGGAGAAAAGGATCATGAATCAAGCTGAAGAATGCACGCAACCGGTGGGGCTCGACGTCGGTACGAGCCGGATCGTGGTGGCAAGAAGCGCCGGCGGCCAGTATCAATACGATGCGCAGCTCAACGCGTTCCTGACCCTGCCCTATTCCAAGCTTGCGGTCAGCCTGCTGGAACGCGAAAACGTTTTCCACGAGGTGATCGGCTCCGAAATCCTGGTGGCCGGCAATGACGCCCAGAGGTTCGCGGAAGTGTTCCACGCCGAAACCCGCCGCCCCATGGTCAATGGGGTCATCAACCCCCACGAGCCGCACGGCCTGCCGGTGATCCGCGGCATCATCCGAAAGCTGGTGGGCAAAGCCGCCGCCCAGGGGCAGAAGATCTACTTCAGCGTCCCCGCGCCGATGGCCAGTGAGAAGGGGGGCAACACCTATCACGAAGCCTCCATCCGCCAGATCCTCCTCGATCTCGGGTATGAACCGACCCCCATCCAGGAGGGTCTGGCGGTGATCTTCGGAGAGCTGGACAACTCCAACTACACGGGGATCGGCATCTCCTGCGGCAGCGGGCTGTGCAACGTGTGCCTGGCGGTCCTTTCGGTCCCCGTCATCAGCTTCAGCGTTCCCAAAGCCGGGGATTTCATCGACACGCAGGCCGCCATGGTCACGGCCGAGCTGGCGACACGGATCCGCGTGGAGAAGGAGCAGTCCTTCAGCCTGAACGGGATGTCTGGCGACCGCGTGCAGAACGCGCTGACGGTCTACTATCGCGAGATGATCGAGCAACTGGTGGAGGCGTTGCGCAGCCAGATCGCGTCGGCGCAGCGCCTGCCGCGCCTGGATCAGTCCGTCCCCCTGGTGCTGAGCGGCGGCACCGCCATGCCGAGAGGTTTTGTGGAGCAGTTCGCCGCCAGCCTGCGGGCCATCGACTTCCCCATCCGCCTCTCCGAAGTGCGCCTCTCGCCCGACGCCCTGAACTCGACCGCCCGCGGCGCCCTGATGGCCGCGCTGTGCTAGCGTTCGTCACGGCCGCAGGCGCGTCACCGGCCCAGGGTACCGATCATACGAATGCGGCGTCTCCTTGATGGTCGGCAGCAGGCCGGGCACGTGGCCGCCATCCTCCACCACTTGCCGCTTGTCTCGCTCCGGCGTGCCTAACATGCGGAACATGGGAATCTGGTTGGTCGCGAGGGGGAATGTAGAATCATAGCGCCCGTTCAGCATCAGAACCCGGGCTTTGACGGTCATGACCGCGCCCAGCCTTCCGCCTAAACTCTGGCCGTAGTAGCCCAGCCGGGTGCGGTCGATGTCGGCCCGGGTCTCCCTGTAATCGAGCGAGCGCCGGAAATCCTTAGCTTCCGATCACCACGTCCCGGTAAAAGTTCGGGCCGGCGGCCACTTCCGTGCGGCGCTCGTACGTGTTCTCTTGTAAATGGGTATCGGAAAGGCCCGGCCGCTCCGGGGAATGAAACTGTCTATGTAATGAAGGAACAACGCGACGAGTGGCGCCAGGGTGGACCCGATTGTCGCCCTCCGCTACGAGGGACCCACATGGCGGCATCGCACGGCCCCCTTTTTACAGTAAATTCAAGCCCGGTTTCCGGTAGCCGCCAAGCCCGAGGCTCGAGGGCGGGCCAGCTTGGTAACTGATTGTCTATCAGGAGCTTAGATTACGGTTGAAGGCCTCGGAAACGCCCATCTCCGCATTTTTAACCGGAAATTCTCTTGCCCGCGTTTCCCTATAACAGGCAACATGGGGATCGGGTCTGATTAGCGTTTAGCTCACAACACGGGACGATCCTCTGGACCAGTGTCCTGAGACTGTTTCACAATGAATCAGCCGGTGGCGGGTTCCACCGGGATTGGCGACTTCGAGGAACAGGAGAAGAAAATGAATATCGGAAAGCTTCGAGTGGCGGCATTGGGTGGCGGCGCCGGACGACTGCTCCTTGCGTTGCCCTGGATTGCGGCAACGTGTGTCCTCTTTGCGCAAGCCGACCGCGGCTTGATCGAAGGCACGGTGACGGACCCGAGTGGAGCGGCGGTTCCTGGTGCTCAGATTCAGGTGGTCAATATCGAGACCAACAGCAAACTCGATTTCTCGACCAACGAGGTCGGGAACTATTTCGCGCCCAATCTGCCGGTGGGGTCCTACCGGATGATCGTTCAGAAGGAGGGTTTCCGCACCCTCGATCGAGAACCTATTCTGGTTCGCGCGCAGAGCAGCCTGCGCGTGGACTTCTCGTTTCAGGTTGGCGCCGCTTCCGAAACCGTCAACGTCAGCGCGGAAGCGCCACTGCTGGACGTCTCCGCCACCAGCGCTCCGAACAATCTCACGGCCCGGTACATCGACGATCTGCCGCTGCTCAACTTCGCCGAAAAGGGCAACATCACGGACAACCTGCGATTCCTGCCGGGGAATACTTCGAGTAATGGGAGCTTGAACAGCAATGAGCCGGCCGAGTCGTGGTCGGGCCGCGTGAATTCGGCGCTTCAGGGCGCCACCGAGGTTTTCATCGACGGCGCCCCGTCCAGCGAGTGGGGCACACGGCGCGGCGCCATCCTGGAGAATGGCCCGACCGTCGAGGCCGTGCAAGAGTACACCGTCGTGGCCAACGCCTTCAACGCCGAGTACGGCGGTTTTGGGAGTTGGTTCACCACGGTCACCATGAAATCCGGCACGAATGCCGTCCATGGCCAGGTGAACGACTACTTCGGCAACGACGACTTGAACGCCCGCAACTTCTTCCAAGGTCCCGTACAGCCGAAACTGCGGCTCAACGAAGGCGGCTTCCAGGTGGGTGGCCCGGTGTACATCCCCAAGATCTACGACGGCCGCAACAAGACTTTCCTGTTCTTCAGCCAAGGCCTGTTCTATTCCCATCAGGGCGGTACCGGGGGCCTTCAGACCATTCCGACAACGGCTTTCAGAACCGGCGATTTCAGCAATCTCCTGAGCGCATCGGGAGCGCAGATTCCCATCTACGACCCCGCGACCACGCAGCCCGACGGCAGTGGCGGCTTTGTTCGCACTCCGTTTCCCGGCAACAAAATCCCGGCCTCGCTCATCAGCCCGGTCTCCGCCAAAATCGCCGCGTTGCTGCCGAACCCGGACCTTCCGAGCCAGACCAACAACTGGTACAACAAGACCGGGGCTTATCCCTTCTTCAACACGTTTACTTCGCTGGCGAAACTCGACCACAGTGTCTCCACCAAACAGAAGATCTCCGTCACGTACGAGAACGAGTGGCGCCCCCGGCTCATCAACAATAGCGGTTGGGGATTCACCGCGAAAGCCGTATCCGGCCTGCCCAATGAGCCGGACGTGCTGGAAGGCTTTCAGCTCCAGACCGTTACGAGCCAAACGTGGCGCGTGAACCATGACTACATCTTCAGCCCGAAAGTCCTCAACCACCTCACCTTGGGCGTTGACCGGTACGTGAATCCGTACAACAACACCAGCGCCGGGATGGGCTGGGACAAAGCACTCGGCATTACCGGAATGCCGGCCGACCTGGGCGCCTTCCCGCAGATCAGTTTTAGCGGCGGCACCGGGTCGCCCATCAGCATGGGCCTCACCAGCAACGGTTTGGGGGCCCAGACGCGCTACTCGATCAACGACAATCTGACCTGGACGCGTGGACGCCACACCATGAAATTCGGTTTCTCCCACTGGCGGTACGACAACAACAGCCGTAGCCTCTCCTCAACCGCCGGCGCCTTTACTTTCAGCAACCAGATGACCAGCCAGCCGGACTCCCCGAACCTGACCAGTTGGGGCAGTTCCGTTGCAAGCTTCCTGCTGGGGGATTTGCAGAACGCCAACACCACGCTGCCCAGCGCGACTGGCTACCGGTTCCTACACTATTCCCTGTTCGCGCAAGACGACTTCAGAGTGAATTCCAAGCTCACTCTGTCCTACGGGCTTCGTTGGGATGTGGCTCCCCGTCCTTACGAGGTCAACGACCAGATGAGTTCCTTCAGTCCCGCGGTCATGAACCCCGTCGGCGTCCCGGGCGCGCTCATTTTTGCCGGCAGCGGGCCCGGCCGTGCCGGGACCCGTTTCGTGGAGACGTGGATGAAAGGTTTCGGTCCACGCCTGGGCTTAGCGTACTTACTGACGCCCAAGACCGTCATCCGGTCTTCGGCGGGGATCTATTACTCCGACGCAACCGACAGCGGCGGGTACACCGCGGGCTTCACATCTTCCCCCAGCTTCAGCTCGCCGGACAACTACACGCCGGTCTACAACTGGGGGACCGCCAGCTTCCCGCAAAACTACAATCTGCCGCCGCAACTGAAGCCGGATTTCCAAAACAACCAGAGCATAACCTGGCTGCTCCCGTTCGGGACGCGCCTGCCTCAGATTCTCAGCTGGACTTTCGGAATCCAGCGCGAGCTGGTGCGCAACCTGTCGCTCGATGTCTCTTACATCGGGAGCCATTCGACGCACCTGTCGGCGGGCACCAGTTTCGACTTCGTGAATCAAAGCTATCTTTCGCTCGGGAGTTTGCTCCTGCAGTCCGCGGGGTCCGCCGCGGCCGCTCCGGCCAACGTCCCCGTGCCGTTCCCCACGTTCTCCACTTTCAATGTGCACACCGTGGCCCAGGCGCTCATGCCGTATCCGCAGTACACCTCTGTCAGCACGGGATCGGAGAACGATCCGGTGGGCAGCGCGCGGTTCAACTCCCTGCAGGTCAAGGCGACCAAGCGCTACTCCAACGGCCTCACGCTGCTCGCTTTCTGGAGTTGGATGAAGAACATGAGCACTCTCCAGAGCTATCAGTACACGGCCTACCGCCCAATCACTTACAGCGGCGATTCCCCGCCGTCCACCCTCGTGGTCAACTGGAGCTACGAGTTGCCGTTCGGGCCGAACAAGAAGTTTCTCAAGTCGGGTAACCCGGTCTTGAAGTGGGTGGCCGGCGGATGGAACATCGCCGGTTACGTGCGCTACAGTTCCGGCGACGCCATGAGCTTCACGGTATCGAACAATCTTTCGATCCTGGGATACAACAGCAAGTTTGCGACTTACATGCCCGGCGTGCCTATATTCGGCACCACCAATCCGCGCGATTTCAACCCGGCTGTCAACCGGTATTTCGCTCCGGCGGGCGCCTTCGTCGTTCCCCCCGCTTATCAGTTTGGCGATTTGGCTCCTACTCTGGACTGGGTGCGCGCATGGACGCAAAAAGCCGAGTCGGTTTCCCTGGGCAAGTCGTTCCCGATCACCGAAAAGCTCCACGCGCAGTTCCGCATGGATGTCAACAACCCGTTCAACTTCGTCCGTTGGGGCGATCCCAATACCAGCATCACCAGCGCGAATTACGGACAGGTGACTTCGGCGGCCGACCCCAGAAAGATGCAGCTTTACCTTGCTGTACAATTTTGAAGGACGCGCTGTAGTGCCTGGAGGCGCGGCCCGAATCGGGCCGCGGTAGGGAGCCGATTATCGTGCGCAAAATATTTTTCTCTTGTCTTCTGATGTTGGCCTCGGGCGCCGCTTCGCCGGGCCAGAACCTGCCCGTCGCCGCGCGAAACGCGCGCGCGGTTCCCGAGTTCCTGAACCGTTCCATCATCTATCAGGTGTGGATGCGCTCCTTTACGCCGGAAGGCACACTCAGAGCGACGGCTACGCACCTGCCCTATATTGCCGATCTCGGCGCAACCATTGTCTACCTCAGCCCTCTGAATGTGCATGGCTACCCGTCCGTATTCGGGCCGAGCACCCCGTATGAAATTAAGGACTACGATAGGATCGACCCCGAGTACGGCACGGAAGCGAATCTCAAAGCATTAGTGGAGGAAGCTCACAAGTCGGGTCTGAAAGTGATTATGGACATCGTTTTCGCCCACAGCGCAAACGATTGTGTCCTGCTGAACCGGCCGGGTTTCTACCAGCGCACGCCAGACGGTAAGCTTGTCATGTCGCGCTGGAAGACTCCCATGCCGGACTACACCAACCCGCAGGTGCGCGAGTTCTTCCGCGACAACATGGTGCACTGGGTTAGAGACGTGGGCGTGGACGGGTTCCGCTGCGACGTGGCCGGAGGCGTCCCGCTGGACTTCTGGGAGCAGGCGCGGGACGCCATGGACAAGATCAACCCGAACGTGATCATGCTGGCAGAAGCGGACGTGCCCGAACAGCAGCTCAAGGCCTTCGACATCAGTTACAATTTCCCGTACTATTCGGCGCTGACGGCGGTGGTGGTGAACGGCGAGCCGGCCGAACGCATCCGCCAGCAGTGGGAGAAGGCCAAAGCCGCCTTCCCGCGCGGCGCGCGCTTTCTGCACTTGAACGATAACCACGACCGGAATCGGGCGGACGTCGTGTTTGGGGAAAAGGCGGCGCTCGCGACCTCGGTCCTGGATTTCACTCTCGACGGCATTCCCTTCTTGTACAACGGGGAAGAGATCGGCGATACCACGGCCCCTCAACAGCAGTCCCACGTAGCCATCCGTTGGGACATCTGGAAGCCGGACGAGCAGCGCTCGATTGCCCGGGTGCAGACGGCGAAACTGCGCGTGTATAAACAGTTCATCCAGATGCGCCGCGAAGAGGGCGCGCTAACTTCGGGCGAGCTGACGTGGGTCAACAACAGCAACCTGGACGGCGTGGTCAGCTTCATCCGCAAGAAGGCCAACGAAGAGATCCTGGTGCTGGTCAACCTGACCAACCGTCAGACCAAAGTTCAAGTCGATGTGCCGGCGGCGGACTATGCCCACGCCCGGAATCTGCTGACGAACCAGCCGGTCGCGGCGTCACTCTCTCCCGGCAAATTCAGTTGCCAGTTGGGAGCGTTTGGCTACATCGTAGCGAAAAGGACGATGTAAGATACCCGCGCTATTCCGGCTCGGTGATCCGGAGGCATTGATCGGCTTTCGGATTCTCCAGCTCTTGGATGGCGCCGGATGGCCAGCGGATCTCCACGCTCCTGATCCCGCCCCCGGCGCCCAGGCCGAAATGCACGCGCCGGCTGCTCGAGGATGCGTAACCCACCGCGGTAGTCACATGGTTGTATTGCACCGTGCCGGACGCCGAGGTCACACGGACGACGGCGCCGATCGCATCCCGGTTGCTCCGGTGGCCCGTCAGCAGCACTTCGAACCAATGCTGGCGCCGGTCGGACACATTTCTCAGCAGCTCCGCCGGTTCGTTGAGGCACGAGACCACTACGTCCACTCGTCCGTCGTTGTCAAAGTCCCCGAAGGCGCAGCCGCGATGCGCCGCCGGCCGGGCCGAAGCCGGTCCGGCGCTCGCGCGGGCATCCACAAAACGTCCGCCCCCGGCGTTGGCGAAAATCGAATTGGGCTGGCGGTACGTCCGGCTGCCGTACAACTCCTCGTTGTCCCTCACGTGCGCGTTCGCCGTGAATATGTCCTTGGCACCGTCGTTGTTCAGATCGAAGAGACCCACTCCCCATCCGGCCCAGGGTAAGCTCAGCGCGGCCAGCCCGCTCGAGTAGCTGGCATCCGTGAAAAGGCCCTTTCCGATATTGCGGAACAGGGAAAACGATTCGTTCGAGAGAGCCGTGGTGACCAGGTCCGGCCGGCCGTTGCCGTCGATATCCCGGAAGTCCACGCCCATGCTGGAAACCGCCTTGCCGTCGATGTTGAACGCCACTCCGGCCCGGATGCCCACTTCCGAGAACCGGCCGTTCCCGTCGTTGTGAAACAGGAAATTGCGCTCGGTATCGTTGGTCACGAACGCGTCCATGCGCCCGTCGCCGTCGTAGTCCGCGAAGGCCACCGCCATCCCTTTGCCGACGTGGGCGCCGATCCCCGAAACAGCCGAGACATCCGTGAAAGTGCCGTCCCGGTTATTGCGATACAGGGCGTTCGGAAGTCCCTGATAGAGTTTCGGATCGCAGTAGGCGCGATAACCGGGCTTGTTCACCCCGCAGTAGGGATCCTGCCCCGGCGCCCACTTGCAGTAGTTCACGACGAAGAGGTCCAGCCACCCGTCGTTGTCGTAGTCGAACCAGCCGGCCGAGATGGACCATGGCTTGATCGGGCCTGCCGCCGCCAGCCCGGCCTTTTGAGTCACGTCGGAAAACGTGCCGTCTCCATTGTTGTGATACAGAGTGTTCCGGTTCACGCCGGCGATGAAGAGATCTTCCCACCCGTCATTATCGTAGTCGCCCACCGCCACTGCCATGCTGTATCCATCCCCGGCCACACCGGCCTTTGCGGTGACATCGGTGAACGTTCCATCGCCGTTGTTGCGGTACAGGCGGTTCCAGTAGGAAGCATCTTTCTTCGCCAGCCCGGGAATGGCCGCGCCATTGACGAAATAGATGTCTTCGAAGCCATCGTTGTTGTAATCCAGAACAGCCACGCCCGCCGGCATGGTCTCGATCTGATTTTTGTCCGCGCTCGCGGAGTTCTTCAGCACGAAGTCGATGCCGGCCGGCTTGGCGCCGTTTTGGAAAACGATCGGCACGATCGGGGCGTCCACGCGGGCGCGCTGGGCGAAAACCAGGGCGCCCAGCGCAAGGGCGGCCGCGGCGGCGCCTCTAGGGCTCATTCCGGCAGTTCTCCAACGCTTTCACGTGCCGGTCCGCCTCATCGCTCTTCTCCTGTTGCGAGTAGACACTGACCAGCAGATAGTGCACCCGGCATTGATTGGAGATTGCCAACGCCGGCTCCAGAACCCGCGCGGCGGCGGCGAGCTGCCCCGACTGATCGAGCGCCTTGCCCAGCTCGAAGCGCGTGTCCACGATCCCCGGTTCCAGCGAGAGCGCCTTCTCCAGCATTTCGATACTCTGAGCCGGCCTGCCCTGTTTGTGGAGGAATACGCCGTAAGCCAGATACGGACGGTACTCCCCGGCGCTCAGTTGGACGGCCTGCTTATACGCCTGTTCGGCTTCGGCGAAACGCCCGAGCGCCTCGGAAGCAAGGCCCAGGTTCTCATACACCCGGCTTTGCCCGCCCCCCAATGCGAGGGCTCGCTGAAAAGCTTCGATCGCCTGTTCGAAGCGATTTTCGTCGTAGTAGGCGCGGCCCGAAAAATACCAGCTTTCCCGGTCGCGGGGATTCAATCGGAGGGCCTCGGCGAAAGCCTGCCGGGCCATTTCCCACTCGCGACGGCCGGCGTATATACGTCCGGCCAGCGTATAGGCGCGGCTGTAATTCTTGTCCAGCGTCAATGCTCGCCCGGTCTGCTCCAATGCCTCTTCCGGCTTCTCGAGGTTGAAAAGGGCGGCGCCCAGGAACACTCGCACATCGGCGCGGTCGGGGTAGCGGGCGAGGTACTCCCGATACAACCGTACGGCTTCCAAAGGGCGCCGGCCCGCATAACTGGCATTCGCCTGTTCGAGCAAGCGCGCCTGCTCGTCCGCCGCTCCGAACGCAACCGACACCAGGAGCAGGCCGGCGACCTGAAATGGAATGCAGCTTGCCACGGTCTGGCTCCTTATGTCCGGACAAGCCGGAAAGCCACAATGGTCATCGCTCTTGCCGTACCGGCGAACTGGCTGCTTTTCAGCAAGACTTCGAAATACGGGAGCGGGCCTTTACGGTCCGGATTGGCGAGCTGCCGGAGCTGTGCGACCGAGGCCTCGTTGGTGACAAACTCACTGCCGCCTTCGGTGCCTCCAACCTCGGTTCCCGAAATCGCGAGTATGCTGCCGGTTCCACCGAGATTGGGAACGAAAGCGATCTGGCAATAGCTGATGTTCGCATCGCTCTGGTACATCTTCAACTCGCCCCGCCGTGGTTGCCGGTTTTCGAAATACGGCTGCCGCGACTCCTGGTCGAAGCCGAAATGGAAACCCAAACGATCCTGGATCAGCTCGACCCAGGGGTTCGCCCGCGTGCTTCCAAGAAGTATGACGTTGTCCTCCTTCATCTGGCGGATGTTGAAATCGCGCGGGGAAAAGATGGAGATCCGGCTCTGGTCGTTTCCCGCGAAACGTGCGATCCGGTAAGCCATCGTCACGCTGGCAATGCTGGTGAACCGCTGGCGCGCCTGGCGCAGCACAAAATCCTCGCGGCCTTCGTCTGCCGGCAGCGCACCCGCCCACGAATTCGGGTCCAGATATTCTGACAATGTGAGCTGATGCCGAAGCAGTTGCTGGAAAAAGCTGAAACTCGAATCGGCGACGACGATATCCGTGCGGCCCGTGGCGGGGAGCAACCGTGCCCACAGGGCGTTCAATGCCGGAGTAGCCCTGGTTTCCGGGCGCGCGGCGAGCCGCAGGCTCCACCATTCGACACCGCACACCACAGCGATGATTGCCAGGAGCGGCGAACAAGCGGCGAGAATCAGAACCAGGCGGCGCGGTACCACGGGCCGGATGGCCAAAACCAGTTCCCGCGGCGAGGTGGCCGTCTCATCGGGCTTCGCCGCCCGCTCGCGGAAGATGAGTGTGTAGTGACCCTTGGGAATTTCGACGACGACCGGCTCGGATGCGCCCTCGGAAACGAAGTAGCGCTCCAGCTTTTTCCGGGCCTGCGAGGCTGTAACCCGGACAATGTTGTCCTGGCTGGTATCGTAATCGGCGTCCCGGCCGAAAACCGCATGGCCGATCTCCTGCTCGTGGGTCTCCGCGGTGGGCTCCCGCATGGCGCGTTCGCAGACGTAGAACAGAAACTCCCGCAGCCGCGTGGACTTCTCGAACTCGCGGCTCCGCGCCACGCGGTGTACCAACGCTCTGCGTTCTTCCGAAGTGAGCGGATGCGGACCGGCCCTCCCCGGAGCTCGTTGACCCGTGGTTGCCACGATGACCGAATTTTACCGTAAAGCCCGCCCTGCCACATACTCCCTGCGATAGAATCGCAGAATACATGAAATCGGCGCTCCTCCTCTTCGCCACGCTGGCCGCGGCCCAAGCCGCCGACTACCAGCTCAAAGCCACGCCCGGCACCGTCGTGTGGGGCTACTACTGGTCCGCCGCCAAGCCGGTGCTGCGCATCAAATCCGGCGATACCGTCGAGATCCAGACCCTCACCACCAGCAGTCCCACCTCGCTGGCCAATGCCGGCGTCAAGCCCGAAGACATCGAGACCGAGCTGAAAACCATCTACGCCGAAGTGAAGGATCGCGGCCCCGGCGGCCACATCCTCACCGGACCTCTGTATATCGAGGGCGCCGAGGCGGGCGATACTCTCGAAGTCCGCATCCAGAGCATCCGCCTCGCCACGCCGTACGCCACCAACAGCTTCAGCCCACAGCGCGGCGTCCTTCCCAAGGAGGATTTCGAGCGCGGCCGGACCAAGTTGATCCCGCTCGATGTCCAGCGCAACGTTGCCCGGTTCGCCGACAACATCGAGATTCCCCTGCACCCTTTTTTCGGCAGCATGGGAGTCGCGCCCGACGAATCCAAGGGACGCATCAACAGCGCTCCGCCCGGCGACCACGCCGGCAACATCGATAACAAGGACCTGGTCGTGGGCACCAAGCTCTTCATCCCGGTGCACGTCGCGGGCGCGCTCTTCGAAGTGGGCGACGGCCACGCCGGCCAGGGCAACGGCGAAGTGGACATCACCGCGATGGAGACGTCCCTCAGCGGCACGTTTCAGTTCATCGTCCGCAAGGACATGCACCTCAAATGGCCACGCGGCGAAACCCCCACCCACTGGATCGCCATGGGCCTCGACCCCGACCTCAACCTGGCCACCGTCCACGCCGTGCGCGAGGCCATCGACTTCCTCGTCACCGAGAAACACCTCTCGCGCGAAGACGCCTACGCGCTGTGCAGCGTGGCGGTCGATTTCAACATCACCCAGGCCGTGGACGGCACCAAAGGCGTCCATGCGATGATCCCCAAGAGTCTTTTCAAGTGAGGGGGCGGCATTCGGCGTTTCCGGGCGGCGCGGACAGCACCTTGAGCCGCTCCAATCCTTCCGCCCGGTATCGCGGCGTGGTGAACCGCGCCGCAGCCGCCAGCGCGGCCAGTACGAGGGCCGCGAGCACGCTGCCCTCGGGCTCCACCGTGCCGCCCGACAGCCACGCCGGCCCCGCCGGCGCACCCGAAAGGAAATGGTGGCTGGCCACCCCTCCACTGTCGGCTACCCCGTAGAAGAACGACTCCCCCCAGTCCCACGAAAGGTGACAGCCGATGGCCCACCACAACGAACCGCTCCACCACAAGCTGTAGGCGAAAACCATGCCCGCCAGAACCGCATTCGCCACCCCGATGAAGTCCTCGCCGCCATTCCCCGCGTGGCCCGCGCCGAACAACAGCGACAACATCGCCGCCGCGGGCCAGAAACCCACGCCCTGCGCAAGAGCGAAAAGCGTGTACCCGCGGGTGAGCAATTCCTCGTTGCAGGCGGCGAAGACGAACGCGATCGCCGACTCGACGCTCCAGTACGCCAGTTCGGCCCCATGCAGCACGATCCCGCCGGGACGAAACGCCCCCGCGCCGATCAGCAGGACCATCAGCAGGCTCAGCGCGCCGAAACCTGCTGCCACGCCCGCCAGAAGGTTGCGTCCCCAATGCGCTCGCCCGAGTCCGTAGCGGAACAACGGCTTGCCATCGATGGGCGCCATGATCCACATCGCGCCCAAGATCGCCAGAAGAACGCCGCCGCCCTCGCTCAGCTCCGCAAATTTTCTTCCTGGACGCCTCAGCGGAGGCAGGTGCAGGAGGCCTTGGCAAATCCCCCCCAACACAAACGCCAGGACCACGAACAGCAGCGCCCGCCAACCCGAGCGAAGCCCGAACGGACCGGCGAAGAATTTGCTCACGCCTGGCTCACCCTACGATCGAAGCCTTCCGCAGCCTGTCCAGCAGCGGGTACTCCGCATCCACCCAGGCATTGCCGCCCTCAAACAGCTTCGCCTGCCTGCCCGCGCGCATGCCCCCGCCGGAATTCTCGCCGTAGCCCGAATAGAGCCGCTCCACCACACCCATCCCTTCCACCATCTTGGCGATCGGGGCAAAACCCTGCGCGTCGAGGCGCGAATTGTCGCCCAGGTTGATATAAAGCTGGGTCGTGCGCGCGTTCGGTCCGGTCATGGCGTAACCGATGAAGCCGCGCGTATTGCTTTGCCGCACTCGGTCGTCGGGAATCGTCTCGTTCCTCCAGGCTGCCGCCACGCGCGCATCGCCCGCGATTCCGAACTGTGCGATGTATCCCGCCACCACGCGGAAGAAGCGCGAATCGTCGTAGAAACCCGCGCGCACCAGGTTGTAGAACCGGTCGACCCCCACAGGCGCCCAGCTTCGATGCGCCTCGATCGTGAAATCGCCCTGGGTGGTTTCCACCTTCACCCGGAAAACTTCCGACGCGCTCTGCCGCCAAAATCGGTCCTTCGGATCCAGCAGCGCGTGCGGCTCGGACAACCGGAGCAGTTCGATGAGGTAGTTTTTCCAGACCACCGCGCGCGAGTGCGTCCCATGCCCGCGGGTCTCCTCGCTGGTGGGAATCAGGATGTAGCGCCCGCGCGGCACGCGTTGAATCTCCCGCTCCAGAATCCCCAGCTCCGGCGGATTCACCTCGTCGTCCGCCGAGTTGACGGCCCACAGCGGCGCCTTGATCTTTTCCAGGCCGGGCGACGGATTGTAATCGGTCGAGCTCTCGTACTGGTACAGCATGTCGTTGGCGTCGGTGCGCGCCGCGCGCTCGCGGATCGCCGTCACCGCGCGATCGGCCTGTTCGTGCGTGGGATTCGTCTGGTGCAGTTGCAGGGGGCTGCTGGTCATCATGAAAAGCGCGTACTGCGCCGCCATCAGCCCGTTCAGCGGCGGCTTGGTGTACTCGCCGTTGTTCCACTCCGGATCGTCGCGGATCGCCTGGATGATCATCGCGCGGAACATGCGATTGCGGCCGGCGATCTCCACCGGCGCGCTGGCCAGCGGCATGAGGGCATCCATGAAGTCCGGGTACATTTCGCCCCACACCCACGTGTGCATGGCCCCCATCGACGTCCCCATCGCCAGCCGCAGATGGTCCACTCCCAGGCCGTCGTGAATCAGCAGGTAATCGGCCCGCACCATGTCGCCGTAGTCGTAGTGCGGAAATCTGGCGCGCAGGCCGTCGCTCGGCTTGCTGGATTTTCCGTGGCCCACCGCATCGGGAAGAACGATGTAGTAGCGGCCGGCGTCGAGCGGCTGGTCCTTGGCGAACAGCTCGCCCCCGAACCCCGCGCCGAGAAACGCGCGGCCGCTCCCGCCCGTCCCGTGCATGATCACCACGGCGTTCTTCACGTGGCCCGCCGCGTCGCGCGCCGGCGCGCCGAGCGTGATATAGTGCAGCCGCAATTCCGGAAGTTTCTCGCCGGTGTGGAACGTGAAATCGCGCGCCACCCAGTCGCCCTCGACGGGTTCGGGCGCAGTCTGCGCCCAGCCGCCGAGCGCTATCGCGAAAAGCAGAAGCGGACGAACCATAGTGCCGAGCTTATCACGCGGGGCGCGCCCGCCGTCCGCGCGCAACGATGTATGGCTGCCGGACTGTAAGCCGGTTTCTGTACCCTTGCGGGCGGCGGCCATTCGTCTGGGCCGGGCATTACTGCCTGGCTCTAGCGACCTACCCGGAAGTCGAGCGGGGCGGGCAGCCCCTCCTCCCCTATTTGGTCTTGCTCCACGTGGGGTTTGCCCTGCCGGCGAAATTACTTCCGCCGCGGTGCGCTCTTACCGCACCATTTCACCCTTACCTCACCTCGCGGCAAGGCGGTATGTTTTCTGTGGCACTTTCCGTGATCCGTCACCGGACCCCCGGCCGTTAACCGGCACGCTGCCCTGCGGAGACCGGACTTTCCTCTCCTGTTATCCAGGAGCGGCCGCCCGTCCGGCAGCCATACCTGACTATTGTCGCAATTCCTGGTGATGATTTGTACGGCGCTTCACTTCATACTGGACCCGAATGTGATCCAACTCCTGTAGGCCGCCCAAGTTTCCGTGTATCCTAATTGTTGAATGCGCTACTGTGGCTCGAATGTTCGAGTTCACGCCGGGGTAGTACTACCCGGCACGCTGGTGGGACCCTTGGATCTTCCGCTGCACATCGCGGCGGTACTGAGTTTCCGATGAGTTTCCCTTTTCTCGCACAAGTGGAAAAAATTGAGGAGATCAGAAGACAATGATGAAACTAGCAGCCATTGGTGCGCTTGGGGTCATGGCGTCCTGTCTGTACAGTCAGGGCTTGAACCCCGGGGGCCAGACTAAAGACGATTGGGAAGAGATCAACTTCGAATTCAATTCCTCGATCCTCTCGGACGGCTACCCTAGCCTGTTGCGCCTCGCGGAATTGCTGGGACAGCACAAAGACTACCGCGTCAAGGTGACGGGGCACACCGATTACGTCGGCTCGGCCGCCTACAACGACAAGTTGGGAATGCAGCGCGCCGAAGCCGTCAAGGCATTTCTGGTGAAGTATGGAGCGGCGCCCGCTCAGATCACCACCGCGGGTGACGGCAAGCGCTCCCCCGAAGTCGACAACAAAACCAAGGAAGGCCGCTTCATGAACCGCCGTGTCGTCCTCGCGGTGACCGACGGCCAGGGCAAGCTGATCAAGGAAGGCGGCATCAGCGAAGTCGTGCCCGCGCTCAACCAGGCTCTCCTGGACTTCATGAAAAAGCAGGAGGACTGCTGCGAACAGATCCTCAAACGGCTCGACAAGCTGGATGACATCCTGGCGGCGCTCAAAAACCTCCAGGGCGAAAACGACAAGCTGCGGGGCGACCTGGCGCAACTGCGCAACGAGCACAACATGCTGCGCGATCAAGTTGCCGCAATCCCCAAGCCGCTCACCGAACAGCAGACCCAGAAGATCGCCGACACCGCGGCTACAGGCGCGCTCGACGAGGCGGCCAGGCGCAACAAGAAGTTCTCGCTGCTGGGCCTCAACATTGGTCCGGCGTTTGGCCCCAGCCGCACGGGCGACTTCACCTTCACCGGCCGAGGCCAGTTCTTCTCCCCGTTTGGCGGCGACGGCACGCACGCCGTGCAGGCGCAGGGCGAGTTCATGTACTATCCCGGCCGCAAGGAAGGACAGTTCGATATCGGTCTGGTCAACCGCTTCGGCAACTTGCAGGCCGGCGGATTTGCCAGCTTCAAGGTCATCGACTTCGCCGAATACCAGGACGCCAGTTGGATGGGTCAGGCCGCCTTCATGCTCGACTACCTCTTCCGCGGCGGCCGCATTGGCGCGTTCATCACCAGGGGCTTCAAGAATTACGCCGTCCTCAACAGCGTTACCCTGGCGCCGGGCGCGTACCTGCAAACCTTCGCTCGCGTCGTCAACCAGCAAGGCGTGAACTTCCTCTTCGCCGCGTGGGGCAACGCCTATTTCCAGGGCGACGTCGCTTACCTCAAGATGCGGGAAGACGGGCGCAATTCCCGGCCGGGCGTCAACCTGAAACTGATCCAGCCTTTCACCCCGCACGTGGCCTTCACCGCCGAGGGCAGCTACAACGAAACCCTGATCAGCAAGGGCGGCAGCGGCGCCCTCACCGTCGGTCTCGAGGTCGGCAATTACACCAAGCCCAAGGAGTTCGCCGAGGTCAAGCACCCGGTCCCCATGGATGTCCCGCGCATTCGCTACGAATTCGGCACGCGGCGCGTCGGCAGCAGCCCGCCCATCGCGGACGCGGGTCCGGACCAGATCGGCATCCCCGCCGGTACGGTCACCTTGAACGGCTCCGGCTCGTACGATCCGCTGGGCTTGCCGCTCACCTACCAGTGGACCCAGATCGCCGGACCCCCCGTCACGCTCGCCAATGCCTCCGCGGTCACCACCACCTTCACCGGCGCCGCCGGCCAGACCTACAGTTTCCGGCTGACGGTGAAGAATACGGATAACCTCACGGGCACGGCGCGCACCACCGTGTCCATCGCCTCGCCGGCCGCGGTACGCATCGTTCAGTTCACGGCCATTCCGGCCACCATCCAGCCCGGCCAGCAATCCACCCTGAGCTGGGTCGTCGACAACGCCAACTCGGTCTCCATCAGCCCGGGCATCGGCAATGTCGATGCGCGCAGCGGCTCGGTCTCCGTGTCGCCCACCCAGACCACTACCTACACGCTCACCGCGACGAATGCCAACGGCTCGGTCAATGCCAGCCAGACCGTGACGGTAGGCGCCGCCCCGGCCGGCAACCCGCAGATCATCCGGTTCGAAGCCAACCCGGTCAGCATCGCCCCCGGACAATCGTCCACCTTGAGCTGGACCACCACCGGCGCCTCCACGGTCACCATCAGCCAGGTCGGCTCCGTGGCGGTCAACGGCAGCACTACGGTGACGCCGGCCCAGACCACCACCTACACGCTCACGGCCACCAGTTCCGATGGAAAATCCGTGACCGCTCCGGTCACCGTGATCGTGGCGCCTGCCAACATTCCGCAGATCGTCACCTTCGTGGCCAACCCGCCGACCATCGACGCGGGCACCTCCACCAAGCTTTGCTGGCAGGTGAACAACGCCACCAACATCACCATCACCCCGGGCGTCGGCACCAATCTGAACGCCAACGATTGCGCCACCGTCAGCCCGACTACCACTACCACCTACACCCTGACCGCCGTCAACGCGGCTGGCATGATCCAGGCCAACGCGACGGTCACCGTCGGACAGGTGCGCATCGTCTCCTTCACCTCCGACCCGATCTACTCGGTGTACGCCGGCACCCCGGTGCTCCTGTCGTGGCAGACGCAGAACGCCCTGTCGGTAGTCATCGTGGGCAACGAACTGCCTCCGCAGTCGTTGGCGCCGACCGGCACCCTCACGGTCTACCCGACCACCAACACGACCTATACCTTGACGGCCTACGGTCCCAGTGGTCAAACCGTAAGCGTCACCATCTCGGTATTCGTCAGGTGACCTCAGGACAGGCAAGGGCCCTTCGGGGCCCTTCCGTCCACTCTTCAAGCCCGGTGGGGCAGGCCTCCCTGCCCCACTGGGCTCAATCCCAGCTCTCTCCTGGCCTGATGTCCTCCGCCGGGCGCGGTGCTACGTCCCCTTCCTTGTATATGCACTCCCCATCCCTGATGGTCATGTGAACCAGGTTCATGCCGAACTGATGCGCCAATTCCCGAAAATCGCAGCTGTTGAGTATCAGCAGATCGGCCCGCTTGCCGAGTTCCAGCGAGCCCACGCGATCGGCCCGCCCCAGTGCGTGCGCGCCGTTGATCGTGGCCGCCGCGATGGCCTCCTCGGGAGTCATTCCGAGGTTCATGCACGCCAGCGCCACTACGGTCTGCATGCTCAAAGTGGGACTGTGGTGCGGGTTGAAATCGCTGGCCAGTGCTACCGGAACTCCCGCGTCGATCAACGCGCGCGCGGGCGCATTCCATCCTCCGTTGTGCAGCGAAGTCAATGGCAGCAGTGTCGCCATGGTGCCCGAGCCGGCCAGAAGCTCGGCCTCCCGTGGCATGGCATGTTCCAGGTGATCCACGCTCACGGCAAGCTGCTCGACGGCCGTGGCGATGGCCGTGGCCGTATTGACCTGGTCGGCGTGGACTTTCGACGCGAACCCGAAACTGTGGGCGGCTCGCAGGTAGCGCCGGTAGATGTCCACACGCTCGTTGCCGGCTTCCCAAGCAAGGTCCGCGAAACGGGCGAACCGCCGCCGCCGTATCTTGGGAAGAAGCCGCTCGATCACATACTCCGCCGCCTCTTCAGGGCCGCCGTAACCGTTGAGATCCCGATGGGGCAGCCGGCAAAGGAAAGTGGAAACCACGTGCAGCGGGTTGTCTTTCAACGAGGCCAGCACCCGCAGGAGCTTGGTCTCCGCCCGCTCGTCGGGCCCGCACCCGGTCTTTGCCTCGACCGTGGTGGTGCCGTGCCGCGCCATGGCGGCCAGGTGGACCTGCGTGCGCCACTGGATCCGTTGGCCGGTCGATGCGCACACCGCCCGCGCCGCCATGGCCTCATCGTCCGTGCCGGCGCCCGCCAGCGGAAATACCAGGTGCGTGTGGCTGTCGATGAATCCCGGCATCACCACTCGTCCCACGGCGTTGATCTCCACGGCCCCCCGGGCGGACGCCAGGTTTTCGACACGGCGCGTGGGCCCCACTTCCTCGATAATGCCGTCGCGGATCAAAAGCGATCCGTCGACGATGATTCCGGGTTCTCCCATCTCCGCCCCGCGCCAGGGTCCGGGGGATCCGCGCATGGTGATGAGCTGTCGCGCTCCCCGAATCAGAATGTGGCCCGTCTGTTTTGCTCCTGACCTACTGTATCATTACGTTCAGTACGATTCTTCTAGGAAGTTCCATGGCAATCTCCTCGGATTTTTCTGACCATCGTCCGCTAAAGACTTTAGAAAGAGTCTTTTCCAAGGCTGGATTGGGTTCCCGCACGGACGCCAGGAATTGGATTCATTCTGGCCGGGTTCGTGTGAACGGAAAAATCGTCCAAAACCCCGACCACTGGGTCGACCTCCAGCGCGATCGCGTCTCGCTTGACGGTAAGCCCCTGAAACAAAAAGACAAAACTTACATCCTGCTATACAAGCCCAAGGGCTGCCTGACCACCTGGCGCGATCCAGGGGGGCGCCCCACCGTTTACAGCCTGCTGGCGGATGTGGATGCCTGGCTATCCCCCGTGGGCCGCCTCGACCTGGATACCAGCGGCCTCCTGTTGATGACCAACGACACGTCCTTCGCCGAAAAAGTCACCAATCCCGGCCATAAGGTGCCTAAGACTTATCTGGTGAAGGCGTCGACGCTGCTCACCGATGCCCAGCTCGACCAGTTGCGCCGCGGGGTCCAACTGAGCGACGGTCCCACGCGCCCGGCCGAAGTCCAGCGCCTGCGCGACGGCGCCAAGTACACGTTTCTCGAGTTGACCATCACCGAGGGCCGCAACCGCCAGGTACGCCGCATGATCGAAGCCGTGGGAAGCAAGGTGCTGAAGCTGGTCCGCACCGCCATCGGCCCCATCCGCATCGGCGATCTCCCCATCGGCAAGTGGCGTAAGCTGACGGCGGACGAGGTGCGGGTCCTGTTATCCAAGCGCCGGGCCCCTACCGCCTCCGCCTGAGTTCCCCGCCAATCACTTTGCCCCGGGCAATGTGTAGTAGTTGTACGTCGTCTTCCAGGTGAATTCGCGCCCCGGCTCGATCGCGATCGAAACGTAGGGCTCCATCGCCACCACCGTCCGGATCGACCACAGCGACTCGCTGAGTAACGGACGATCCCCGCTGATCCCCATGCCCAGCCCCAGCTTGCTGCTCTCGATGCGGATCTCGCTGTCTTTGGTGCTGTCGCCGAACCCCTGCAAGGGCGTTGTCACCAAATCGCGATCCTCCAGGGTTTTCAGGTAGACGATCTGGTTCCCGCGGATCTCGGCCAGGTTCTGGTTGGGGGGGCGGCTCGTCTGAATCTGGAACGGAACAGTGATCGAATATCCCGGACCGGCCGGCTGCCTGTCCATCACCAGGAAATTGTGATTGTAAACGCTCGTCTGGATCGCCTGCGTTCCGGTATTCTTCAGCCGGTGTTCCAGCACCATCTCCGGCTTGCCCTTGGTCAGCCGCAACGTCTTTCCGTAGACGTATCCGTAGCCCGCCGGCGAACTCAGCTCCTGGGTGAATTCCACCTGATCGCGCCCTTTCCGGATCTTCCACTTCCCCCCGTCGGCGACCTCGTACAGCCGGTAATTGTCATACCTGGCGTCGTCCGGCTTCCGCAGGGCCCCCACGCCGATCTTGACGAAGGCGCCGCCGGACTTGGCCTCGTCGAATCCCAGCGGCGGCCGGAACTCGTCCACCGGGCCGGTGATCGCGCTGCAAGGTCCGGCGACGATGTCCGCGCCCTGGTACACGAAGTCGTGGACCTTCGGATCGGTCTTATTGAACCACGGCCCGTAGTAGTCGTGTCCCTTGTATTGCAGGCTGTAGACGACTCCCGACCAGTCGAAACGCGTTCCGCGGTAGTATCCGTTCCGGGCATCGGGCAAATAGATCTTTGCCCGGATTTGGCCGTTCGAGATCTCGACGTTCGGGAAATCCGCCGCCGGCAGAATTCCCGCGGCCAGCCCCAGTGAACTCAGCATGAAAATCTTTTCGAGCATCGATAAGATTATGGCGTGATTGGAGGCCGGCGGGAAGGGCCGCGGCCACTATACCCTCTGCGTCGAGCGGTCGTCAATCCGAGTACCAGCGCATGCCCACGAAGCCCGAA
Organism: Bryobacteraceae bacterium; assembly: GCA_035638575.1. GTDB lineage: Bacteria > Acidobacteriota > Terriglobia > Bryobacterales > Bryobacteraceae > DASQZT01. The sequence goes on along the minus strand of DASQZT010000035.1, from coordinate 11,671 downwards.
GCCTGTGTGCCTCTCATGTAGAATGGCTGTTGCGTGCTGGTCTTGAAGTGGAGCGCCTTCACGCCCACGCGGATTTCCAGGTGGCCGGTCCGGAGGTTCGCCGAGGCGTCCCCATCCCACACGGTATCGTGTTGGGGAATGGCGAAGCCCGAAGCGTTGCCCTCCAGCCGCAAGTGCCGCGTCAGGTATTCCGAGACGCCCAGGCCGAGCGACGGCAGGATGAGCCAGTGCGAACCCTGTGTCATATAGCTGAGGGGATTGCCGGCGGCATCCAGCAGCGGGTTGCCGGCGCTGTCCACCGTCGGCAGTTGGGGCAGGTCGAAGCCCGTTTTCATCGAAACGTATTGGACGGCCCACAGGGTCTTCAGCCGGAATCGGCTGCTCTGTACGGGGTAGGGCCACGTCAGGTAGTCGAACGAGATCTTGGCGGTCTGCAGCCGGTAGTTGGTCGAGACCACGTTGTTGATGGGATAGGTCTGGTCCCAGATCCGCAGCTCCTGCGTATTCGTGAAATTGCCGGAGGCGCGGTCTTCGAAGTACGTCACGTGGATCGAGTTGTGCAGGCCCACCGCGATTCCGATCTCGGCCCCTTCGGCGTACTTGGGCGTGCCCTGAAAGATAGCGTAGCTGGAGTCGGTGAAGGTCGAATTGTGTCCGTGGTCGAAGATCGGCCCCTGCGTCGGAAACCACGCGATCAGCCCGATGAAGAAGCCCGTCTCGCCCGGCTGCCGGACATCCGGATATTTGGGCAGCGGCGGAGGCGGCGTGCGAAGGCCTCCCGAGCCGCGAGGTGGTGTTGGCGGTGGCCCTTCCTGGGCCAGGCAGAACCCGGCGCAGCACGCAGCGAGCAAAAGTGTGCACAAAACACGAGTGGAGAAAGTCTTCACGTATGCCTCATGGAGGAGAGCTAATCTTCTATTGTGCCTCATGCCAGGCACGTCCCGCTTGTAGCCCGTTCGGCACAGGTGTGGCGTTCGGCCAACGTCCTGCCTGCCCTCGCGCAATCGGCTCTGTTCGGAGCCTCGACCGTAAAAAGCCGTGAAAGAATGAGGAGAGCCGCCGATGAACGCGGATTAACGCCGATGCCTCCTTTGTCTTGTTATCCGTGTTTATCCGTGTCCATCTGTGGCCAAATTCTTTCCGCTTTAAGGGAGTGGTCCTACTGGACCCGATGGCGGTATTTATGAAACGCGGCACTTCGTAACCTTTTTCCGCTTCGCCGGTATTGCTTTACGTAGGAGAGCTTGTGGAGGACGAACAGGTCATGCAGGAGGTCCGGGCGGGCAACGTCGGCAAGCTCGAAGTGCTCTTCGACCGCCATCACCGCGCGCTGTTCGGCTATTTCCTGCGCCTGTCCTTCAACCGCGCGGCCAGCGAGGACCTGGTGCAGGAAGTCTTCTTCCGCATCCTCAAGTACCGGCACACCTATGAGCCGTCCCTGTCGTTCCGCGCCTGGATGTACCAGATCGGGCGAAATGCCTACCTCGATCACGCCGGCCGCGGCAAGGCCGAGGTGGCCATGCCGGACAACGCCGTCGACATCTCGAGCGCCGAGACCCCGCCCGACCGCCAGGCGCAGAATCGCCAGGAGGCTGCCCTCCTGCATCGCGCCCTGGCCGCCCTGCCGCGGGAAAAAAGAGAGGTTCTGGTCATGAGCCGGTTCCTGGATTTGAAATACGACGAGATCGCCTCGGTCCTCAAATGCGAGGTCGGCACCGTCAAAGTGCGCGTCTACCGGGCCCTCCGCGAGTTGGGTGATCGGTTCTACGCGCTGGGTGGAGAGCGGGCATCATGATTTGCGATCGCATCCGCGAAAAAATTCCGGAGTGCCTGGCGGGCCGTCTGGACCCCGCCACGCGCGAAAAAGTTATCGACCACCTGGACTCCTGTTCCGCCTGCCGGGCGGAAGTTGCCGAGCTGGGAGTGGTGTGGAGAGGTCTCGAGGCCATGTCCGAACCAGAGCCGAGCCAAGCCATGCGCGTGCGCTTCCACGAAACGCTGGCGGCCTACGAAGAGGGATATCAGGACGCGCAACGGCGCCAGGCCATGGCCGTCCCCGCGAGAAGCTGGTGGGCCGCCTGGTGGCCCGCGAGGCCCGCTTGGCAGATGGCCTGCTCCGCCATCCTGGCACTCGCCTGCCTCGCCGGCGGCCGCTACCTGGGCGCCCCCGCGCGCCCGGCCGCCAACCCCGAGCTCGCGCAGCTCAAGGGACAGGTGGAAAGCCTGCGCCAGATGGTGGCCCTTTCGCTCCTGCAGCAGCAGTCGCCCAACGCGCGCCTGCGCGGCGTCGCTTACAGCTTCCAGGTTTCGCAGCCCGACCCGCAAGTGGAACAGGCCCTCCTCTTCGCCGTCAGTCACGATGCCAACGTCAACGTGCGCTTGTCCGCCGTCGACGCGCTGGCCAAGTTCGGCGCCAATCCCGAAGTGCGCCGCGCCCTGGTCGACGCCATTCCCCTTCAGGATTCGCCGCTCGTGCAGGTCGCCCTCGTTGACCTGCTGGTGCAGATCAACGACAAGGACGCCGCGGCCGCGCTCCGCAAGCTCGCCGCGGACACGCAGTTGGATGAAGCCGTCCGCCAGCAGGCCGCTTCCGGCCTGCAAAAGATGGGAGTCTCCCGATGAAATCGCTCGCCCTGATTGCGCTCTCCCTGCTGCCCGCCCTCGCGCTGGCGCAGCGTTCCCGCGAAAGGGACTGGAAGTTCGAGGACCGCGAGACCATCCGCCAGACCTACAACGTAGCGTCCGGCTCGGGCCCGGCCAAGCTGCTCGTAGATAACGTCAGCGGATTCGTGCACGTCACGGGCGCCGCCGGAAACGAGGTGCAGGTCTCGGTCGAGCGGCACACCCGCGCCGAATCTAACGAGGCCCTCGCCTCGGCCAAGCGCGAGGTCAAGCTCGATCAGTCGCAGCAAGGCAACTCCGTGCGCCTCTACGTGGACGGCCCCTTCCGCGGCAACAACGGCGTGAACTACCGCGGCGACCAGTACTACGGCTACCGCGTGACTTTCGACTACGATATCCAGGTCCCCGCCGCCACCGAACTGGTGCTCAAGACCATTAACGACGGCGATATCGTCGTCAAGCGCACCAGCGGCCCGTTCGAGATCGGCGGCCTGAATGGCGGGATCGAGATGGAAGAGATCTCCGGATACGGCTCCGCCCACACGTTGAACGGTCCGTTGAAAGTGTCGTTCAGCCGGAATCCCGCGAAAGATTCCGAGTTCCATACGCTGAACGGCGCGGTGGACATTAACTTCCAGCCGGGGCTCGACGCCAATCTGCATTTCCACACGCTGAATGGCGGCGTGTACGCCGATTTTGAATTGACTGCTCTCCCGGCCCGCGGCGGCGAGAACACGAACGGCAAGTTCATCTACCGTTCCGACCGCCGCGCCATGGATGGCCGCGCGGGCAAAGGCGGCCCGGAGTTGACGTTCCATACCCTGAACGGTCCCATCCGGCTGCGCTCGAAAGGAATTTAGAGGGCGGCGCTTCGACGCCGCATCTCTGTTGAGGAAACGGTCATGAAACGATTAGCGGCCCTGCTGGGCCTGACATTCTCTCTCTGCGCGCTCGCTGGCGCTCAGCAGACCACGGGCGACCGCGTAGTGGTGCCCGCGCGTAATTCCACCCATCCGCGCGTCGTGAACGCCAAGGTGACCCGCGGGACGATCACGGTGAAGACCTACACCGGCAACGAGGTGATTGTCGAGGCCGATCGCGCGTCAGGCAAGCGCGAGGCTCCCGACACCTACCAGGGGCTGAAGCGCATCGACCTGCCCCGTGGCGGCCTGGAAGTCACCGAGGAGGATAACGTCGTCCGCGTGCGCACCGGCGAGATGCACGACGGCAGCCTGGTGATCACGGTGCCCGTGGATACGTCTCTCCAGCTTTCGTCCACTTTCGGCCCCATCACCGTGGACGGCGTTCATGGCGACATCGACGCCAGCACCACCCACGACGGAATCACCCTCACCAACGTCTCTGGCACGGTCCTGGCGAACTCCACCCACGGCAACATCAAGGTGTCGATGGACCGTGTGGATCCGGGCAAGCCCCTGAACTTCGCCACAGTGCACGGCGATATCGATGTCGCGCTGCCCGCCGACGTCAAGGTCAACATCAAGGCCATCACCACGCAGGGCTCGATCTACAGCGATTTCGAGATCAAGCTGACCGGCGGCCAGCCGATCACCGAGAAAAACGATACGCCCGATGGAAAATTCCGCGTGCGCATCGACCGCGCGATCTACGGTGCCATCAACGGCGGCGGCGGCGAAGCCAGCCTGCGCACCGTGCACGGCCGGATTCTGCTGCGAAAGAAGTGAGCCCGCGCGGCATCACTGCACGGTCCACGACCCCACCGCCTGCCAGCCCGAATTGTTGGCCTCCGCCGAATCCCGCGCTGCGGCGTAAATCACGCGGTTGCCATCGAATGCGGCGGTAAAGCTGATGCTCAGCGTGAGGGTGAGCGTGGTCCCGCTGCCGCTGGCCAAAGAGCCCGCCGCACTCACCGTGCACTGGCTGTTGCTCACCGACCCCGACCCGCCCAGCGTCACGCCCGCCGACAATCCTCCGCCTGCGTCTCCCACCAGGTACAGCACCTGGAACGGCTGGCTGTAGGCGACATAACAGGCCTGCCGGCCGTCCAGGAAATTATTGATCAGGACGTTGACCACGCCAAGATCCTGGACGCCTTTCGTGTCGTTGAACGTGAACGTGAGCGTCGCGCTCGAGCCCGCGCCGCGCGCCGGGTTCACGCCGGCCGCCGAGGGGAACGTCGCAAAGCTGGGCACCTGCCACACGCCCAGCGCCTGCCATCCCGAATTGCCGCCCTCCAGATCGCGGGCCGCCAGGTAAACGATTTTGTTGCCTGCGAATGCCGCGTTAAAGCTTAAGTTCAGCGTCAGGGTCAGCGTGTTCCCGTTGCCGCTGGCCGATGAGCCCGCGCCCGCCACCGTGCACTGGCTGTTGCTCACGCTGCCCGCCCCGCCTGGCGTCAGCCCCTGCGACAGCGTCCCGCCGTTGTCCGCCACCAGGTACAGCACTCCCGCCGAGCGGCTGTAAGCCAGGTAGCAGGCGCTGCGTCCGTCGAGGAAGTTGTTGATCAGCACGTTCACCACATCCAGATCCTGCCAGCCGCGCGGATCGTTGAACGTGAAGCTCATGGTCTGTCCCGATCCGCTCCCCGATGCGGGATTGACGCTGCCCGGAGCCGTCGCGGTGCCCGCCGCCGCGCCAAATACCCAGGCTGCCCCCGCCCCGCTGTTGTCGCCGTATCCGCCGATCGCGATCGTGCTCCCATCCGCTGAAACCGCCACGGACGTGCCCAGGGCTGTATTGGTGGCAGTGCCCAGGATGCCGCCACCCACCAGTTTGCTCCCCTTCTGCGTCCATACGCTGCCGGCGCCCGTGAAGACCCACGCCGCCCCAATGCCGCCGCTATCTCCAGGCCCTCCGGTTACCACGGTCTTTCCGTCCTGGGAAATCGCAACGGCGGAGCCCTCGAGCGGCTGGCCGACATACCCCGTGCCGACCAGCCTCGCCTGTTCGGACCACCGGCCATTGCTGCGCGTGTAGATGTAGGTCGCCCCCACCTCGGTGCCGTTGCCAGAGTCGCCGAAGTCCCCCACGACGGCGGTATTGCCGTCGCCGGAAATCGCCACCGACGAGCCTTGAAAAAACGCCGTGGTTTCCCTGGCCGTCAGCTTTCCGCCCTGCTGGCTCCACGTGCCATCGGAGTTTCGCACATAGATCCAGGCCGCTCCCGTAATGCCATTGTCGCGGTCGCCGCCCACGATGGCCGTGTTGCCGTCGGCGGAAATGGCCACGGAGCCGCCTTGCTCTTCGTTGATGTCGTTTCCTCCCGTGCCCTGCGCATCGCTGCCCGTCAACTTGCTGCCCTGCGGGACCCACTGGCCTTGCATGGGCGCGAATATCCACGCTGCCCCCACGTCGTAGTCGTCGTTGGGAGCGCCCACGATGGCCGTTTTTCCATCGCCCGAAAGGCCGGCTGAAAACCCCATATTCTGGCCGGGGCCGAATGCGTCGGGGGGAGGCCCGATCTTGGCCCCTTGCTGGATCCATGCTCCGCTGTTGTTGCGCGCGAAAACCCAGGCCCCGCCCCCGGCCCTGTAATCCGCGAGTTGGTTCTCTTCCGGACCGCCCACGATCACCGTATTCCCGTCACCCGACATGGCCACGGAACTGCCCTGCGAAGCCGGCGACACGGCCCCCGTCCCCACAAGTTTGTTCCCCTGCTGGCTCCAGACGCCCGCATTCCGGAGAAAGATCCACGCCGCGCCCGGCGTCGGCGTGACCGATGTGCTGCCCGGCAGCAAGCCATCGGTAGGCCCACCGACGATGACCTCGTTGCCGTCCGCCGAGATCGACACCGCCGAACCCTGCGAGGCAACCCCGCTGGCGCCGGTGCCCACCAGTTTCGCCTGCTGCACATACTGTGCATGAGCGCCTGGCGCCAGGCTCAACACGCAGATGAAGATGACTCTTACTGTACGGTCCATGACCCCACCGCCTGCCAGCCCGAATTGTTGGCCTCTGCCGCATCCCGCGCCGCCGCGTAAATCACGCGGTTGCCGTCGAATGCGGCGCTAAAATTGATGTTCAACGTGAGCGTGAGCGTGTTCCCGCTGCCGCTGGCCTCGGACCCCGCCGCGTTCACCGTGCACTGGCTGTTGCTCACCGAGCCTGACCCTCCCAAAGTCAGGCCCGCGGACAATCCTCCGCCCGCGTCTCCCACCAGGTACAGCACCTTGAACGGCTGGCTGTAGGCCACGTAACACGCCTGCCGTCCGTCCAGAAAGTTATTGATCAGCACGTTCACCACCCCGAGATCCTGGAAGCCTTTCGTATCGCCGAACGTGAACGTGAGCGTCGCGCTCGCGCCGGAGCCCCGCGCCGGGTTCGCGCCACTCACCGAGGGGAATGTGTTCGCCCCCGGTACGTTCCACGTCCCCAGCGCCTGCCAGCCCGAGTTGCCGCCCTCCAGATCGCGCGCCGCCAGGTAAACGATTTTGTTACCTGCAAATGCCGCGTTAAAGCTCATGTTCAACGTCAGGGTCAGCGTGTTCCCATTGCCTGACGCCGAAGAAGCCGCGCCCATGATCGCGCACTGGCCGTTCGAGACGCTGCCCGCGCCGCCGGGCGCCAGCCCCTGCGACAGCGTCCCTCCGTCGTCGCCCACCAGGTACAGCACTCCCGCGCTGCGGCTGTAGGCCAGGTAGCAGGCATTCCTCCCATCCAGAAAATTATTGATCAGCACGTTCACCACGTCCAGGTCCTGCCAGCCGCGGGCATCCGTGAAAGTGAAGCTCATGCTCTGGCCGGACCCGCTCCCCGATGCCGGGCTGGCGCCTCCCGGCGACGGCGGTCCTCCGGCCGGCTGCCGTGTGAATACCCACGCCGCACCCATATCGTTGTTATCGCTCGGACCACCCAGGATCGCCGTGCTGCCGTCCGGCGAGAGCGCCGCCGACGCTCCCACCCGCGCCGGGCCCACCTCGCTGGCGCCGGTCAGTTTGCCGCCAGACTGGCTCCACACGCCACTCGCATTGCGCGTGAATACGAAGCCCGCTCCCGTTTCCCCGCCGTCTTCCGCCGCGCCCACCAGCAGCGTGTTGCCGTCCGAGGAAAGAGACACGTTGTTCAAGCCGATTTCGGCGTTGCCCGCCGCGCCTGTGGCGGTCAGCTTCCCGCCCTGCTGTTGCCAGCCGTTGCCGCTGCGCGTGAAGATCCAGACGGCGCCCTGGCTGCCGTTGTCGAATGGCCCGGCGGTCGCAGCCGTGTTTCCGTCGCCCGAGAGCGCCACCGCCCAGCCCTGGTTCGGATTGCCTCCGGCCGATCCGCTTCCCACCAGTTTGCCGCCTGATTGGCTCCAGAGGTTGCCGCTGCGCGTGAAGATCCATGTGGCGCCGATACAGGTGGAATTGGTGGAGCAATTGTCGTTCGGAGCGCCCACGACGGCCGTATTGCCATCGGCGGAAACTCCCACCGACCAGCCTTGATACGCGCTTCCCGCCGCGCCGGTGCCAATCAGCTTGGGCCCCTGCTGGGTCCATACGCCGTTGGTGTCCCGCGTGAACACCCACACCGCGCCGTTGTCGCCGTTGTCTCCGTATCCGCCCACAATCGCCGTGTTCCCGTCGGCGGAAAGCGCCACGCTGTCGCCTTGATCCGCCCCTACTCCGAACCCTTGCTCGCCGCCCGCACCCGGGATCGCGCCGGAGCCCACCATTTTGGGGCCCTGCTGAAGCCACACGCCGTTTCTGCGGACGTACGCCCATACCGCGCCGATCGGGTTGACGAACTGTGTCCCGCCGTCTCCCATCCCCCCCACGATCGCCGTGTTGCCGTCGGCCGAAAGCGCCACGGCGGAGCCTTGATAAATCGAAGTGGATTTACTCGCGGCATCGCTGCCCGTCAGTTTGCCGCCCTGCTGGGTCCAGACCCCGTTCTGGCGCGTGAAGATCCAGGCGGCTCCCGCATTGAGATTATCGAAAGTGCCCCCTATGATCGCTGTGCTGCCGTCCGACGACAGTGCGACCGAGGCGCCTTCGAGGGGCTCGTTGAAATCCATAATCCCCGTGCTGCCCACCAGCTTTGCCTGCTGGACGTACTGCCCGCGAACCAAGGGGGCCGCGCTCAACAGGCCAATCGCCAGTGCCCGGTTTCGCCACCGCATAATTCCTCCTGGACGGTCCGCGACCCCACCCCCTGCCGGCGTCGCACTCCCTCCTGCTGCATACCGCGACAAACGGGCGTAAAATGACTCATCAGCCGATCCGGATAGACAGGTGCCTGAAAAATTACCGGATATCACGCAGTTCCTGCGCCAGTGGAGTGGGGGAGACGCGCAAGCCCTCGAGCAACTGATGCCCATGGTCTACACCCAGTTGCGCGTCATCGCCGAGAGCCAGATACGGCGCGAGCGCGACGGCCACACCTTGCAGCCCACCGCGCTGGTCAACGAGCTGTATCTCCGTCTGGCCGGGCAGCACAGCGGCCAGTGGAAGGACCGCGCGCATTTCTTCACCTTCGCCGCCATGATGATGCGGCGCATCCTCACCGACTACGCCAGACAGGCGCTCCGCGACAAGCGCGGCGGCGTCTGGCAGCGCGTGCCCCTTTCCGACGACCTGCCCTGGCTTGGCAGTTCGCTGGAGGAAGTCCTCTCGCTCGACCGCGCCCTCGCTGCCCTGGAGGAATCCGACGCCCGCAAGGCTCGCGTCCTGGAGTTGCGCGTCCTGCTGGGCTGCACCTCCGCGGAAGCCGCCGGCATCCTGGAGATTTCCAAGGCCACCGCCGACCGCGAATGGACACTGGCCAAGGCCTGGCTGTTTCGCGAATTGGCGCCCGGCAGACGCCTGGGAGTGGAAGGGTGAGCGCGCAGCGTCCCCCATGGCCCGATATCGAGAAGCTGTTCTTCGCGGCATTGGATATTCCCGCCGCCGAGCGCGACGACTGGCTCGATCGTGCCGCCGACGGGCAGCCCGATCTGGCCGGGGAAGTCCGGTCGTTGCTCCAGGCCCATGCCGATAGCGAGGCCGCCCAGGCTCCGCGCCACGTCGGTCCCTACCGCCTGGAGCGGCTCATCAGCCGCGGCGGCATGGGCGAGGTCTGGCAGGCCGCCCGCGCCGATGGCGAGTTCGAGCAGCGCGTGGCCCTCAAACTGGTACGCTCCGGGATGGGCGTGGATCTGTTGCTCCCGCGCTTCCGCCGCGAGCGCCAGTTGCTGGCGCGACTCGACCATCCCCACATCGCCCGTCTGCTGGATGGCGGCGTTTCCTCCGATGGCCGCCCCTATCTGGCCATGGAGTACGTCGAGGGCGAGCCCATCCTCGATTTCTGCGAGCGCCGCACGCTGGGGATCGCCCCGCGCCTGGAGCTGTTTCGCAAGCTCTGCTCCGCAGTCGAATACGCGCACCAGCACCTCATCGTGCACCGCGACATCAAGCCCGGCAACGTTCTCGTCACACCCGGGCCCGAAGGGCATGGCGTGCCCAAGCTGTTGGACTTCGGCATCGCCAAGCTGGTCGAGAGCGATACCGCGGCGGCAGCCACCGCTTTCCCGCTGCTCACCCCGCGCTATGCCAGCCCGGAGCAGCTTCGCGGTGAGGACGTCACTACCGCCAGCGACGTCTACTCCCTCGGCGTGCTGCTCTTCGAGTTGCTCACCGGCTCGCTGCCCTACCAGCTCCACGGCACAACCCCGGCGGAAGTGGTGACCGCCATTGCCACCCGGGAGCCGCGCGTCGCCAGCCAGGTGAAACGCGGCAACGCGCGGCCCGTCCCCGCCGGCGATCTCGACGCCATCCTCGCCAAGGCCCTGGAAAAAGATCCGGCGCGGCGCTATGGATCGGCCGACCGGCTGGCCACCGATATCGGCAACTATCTCGAAGGCCTCCCCGTCGCCGCGCGCGCTCCGGCGCGCCTCTACCGCTTTCGCAAATACGTGCGGCGTCACCGCATCGGCGTCCTCGCCGCCGCCGCCGTGGCGTTGTCGCTGATCGCCGCCACCGCCGTTTCGGTGCGCGCCGCCGACATCGCCAACCGCCAGCGCCGGCGCGCCGAGCGCGTCACCGCCTTCTTGGGAGAGGTTCTCAACTCGCCCGACTCCGGCGTCTTTCAATTAGGTCTCGGCATGGGCCGCGATGTGCGGATGATCGATCTGTTGAACGCTGCCAGCCGGCGCATCGGTCCGGCCTTTGCCGACGACCCGGGCCTGGAGGCCCGGTTGCACCGCGTGCTGGCCGCCACTTATCTCAATCTCGATCTCCTCCCGGCCGGCGATCGGGAGATCCAGGCCGCGCTCGCCCGCATCGGCGCGCTGAGTGACAATCCGCTGGAAAAGGCCCTGCTGCTCGAGATCGCCGGCGAACTGGATCAGTGGCAGCGCCGCCTCGAGCCCGCCGAGCAGCACATGCGCCAGGCGTTGGACATCTTCGATCATTCGCCGCAGGCCCGCGCCGATGTCGTCAGGCACGCCGAGGTGTTGGATAATTTCGCCGTGCTCCTGATCTGGCGCGGCAAGCAGCCGGAGGCCGAACAATGTGTGCTGCGCGCCGCCCGGCTGGTGGAGAACGTCCCCGCAGCCCGTCCCTTGATGGGTTTGATCCAAAGCAATCTCGCCTATTTCGATCTCGTGCACGGCGATCTGAAAAAGGGTGAAGCCGACGCCGCCGCGGCCGTCGAGAAACTTTCCTCGGTTCCGCATCCCCCCGTGCAACTGGTATACGCGGAGATGAATCTCGGCGCCGCGAAGCGCTACCTGGGGCAGCCGGACGCCGCCATGGCCGCGTTCGAACGGGCGCTCCAGGCGGCGCTCCCCGCCGGCGGTCCCGATTACCCCGTAGCGCTCTCCGCGCGCATCGAGCTCGCGTATCAGCGGGCCGTGGCCGGCCGCGCCCGGGAGGCCGAGGCGGATCTCTCGCGGTGTCTCGAGCTGGCCCGCAAGCCCGAAGGCCAGGTCGAGCTGGATCGCGCTCTGCACGCTTTAGGCTACGTGAAGACGCTCGCCGGCCGCCCTCGCGAGGGTGAGCCGTTGCTGCGCCAGTCCCTCGATCTCCGCCTGAAAAGTCACCCTCTGGCCGATTACCGCGTGGCGCAGATCCGGCTCGAGCTGGGTGAATGCCTGGAGCGCCAGCACCGCATC
>DASQZT010000034.1:0-11279 GCA_035638575.1 Bryobacteraceae bacterium | reverse complement strand
CGGCGGCGTCAACGCGACGGTGGCCTACGCGGGGGCTCAATCGCAATATCCGGGCCTGGATCAGGTAAACGTGTACGTCCCAAGAGCGCTTGCCGGCGCTGGAGAGGTTCCAGTGGTGCTCACGGTCGACGGCGTGACGGCGAACATAGTGACGATCAACGTCCAGTAGTCTGTGCCGGCTCGACTGCAGGTCCCGGTAGCCAGGCCGGCGCCCTGATGCTCATCTGGCGGCAGCACGAGCCCCAAGTCCGGTTCTGGCAAGTTAAGCGAGCCATTTGGACGAAACGCCGAGTCGCTGAAATGCCGGCGACCGGCGCCTGGCGCGTGATCGCCCACGAGTAGTCGCCGAGGGGCGGACGGAGACGGAATCTCCCTGGAAATTACTTAAGCATCCACTTGACAATCGCCGTGCGTCGATGGATACTCAAGTGGAGACTTAACCAATCCCTGGAGGAAGGAACGAATGAAGACCATGGAAGAACGATCCGTAAGGCACAGCACCTTCGTCATCGAGCGCAGCTACCCCGCCTCGCCGGAACGCGTATTCGCCGCTTTCGCCGACCCTAGAAAGAAGCGCCGCTGGTTTGTGGAAAGTGCCCAACACGAAGTCGAACACTTCGAGATGGACTTTCGAGCCGGAGGCAAAGAGTGTGCCCGTTTTCGCTTCCAAGACGGCACCCCGCTGAAGGGCATCGCCTGCACCAACGACACCGGCTATCAGAACATCGTGCCTGGCCGCCGCATTGTATTTGCCTCCACGATGACCGTGGGTGAGCGATGCATCTCGGCGTCTCTGGGCACGGTCGAGTTCCTGCCGTCGGAAACCGGGACCGACCTCGTCTTCACTCATCAGGGAGCATTCTTCGAGGGCGCCGATGGTCCTGAAATGCGCGAAGAGGGATGGCGCAAGCTGCTCGAAAAATTGACCGCGGAGTTCCCGCGCTAGCCGGAGCGACACTGGAAGTCGCGGACCATGCACCGGAAGAAGCCTGATATCGACCGTGTCTTCCACGCCCTCGGCGATCCCACGCGCCGGGCGATTCTGGAGAAGCTCAGCCACGGGCCCGTATCGGTCTCGCGGTTGGCGGAGCCCCTCGCCATCACTCTGGCCGCGGTCGTTCAACACTTGCAGGTGTTGGAGGATAGCGGGCTGGTGCAAACCGAAAAGGTCGGGCGGGTTCGCACCTGCCGCATCGAACCCGCCGGGCTTCGAGTGGCTGGGCAATGGATCGCCGACCGCCGCTCGATGTGGGAACGCCGGCTCGACCGGCTGGGCGATTTGCTCGCGGAGCCGGAGGAAAGCGGCTGAAAAGGCCAGTCCGCGGCCTGATCAAGCCCGCCGGCCGCGCACCGCCGTGTGTTAAGAACGACATATGAAGCTATCGCGGCGGGAATTATTGGCGCTGGCGCCGGCGGGCTTGAGCGCGCAGACAAGCGCGGGCGGCATCGCGCGGCGGGCGCTCGTCGAACGGCACAATCCCGTGGCGCGGTCGATCGATCCGCGTTCGCCGCTTTCGGTCGGGAACGGCGAGTTTGCGTTTACCGCCGACCCCACGGGGCTCCAAACATTTCCGCAGCTTTATGAAAATGCCATGCCGCTGTGTACCCAATCGCAGTGGGGCTGGCACACGGTTCCCGAGCCGGAAGGGAAAGGGCCCGCGGATCTCCAACTGGCTCCATACGAGACGCACGGGCGGAAGGTCGGCTATCCCACGCGGCAGGAGGGACAGAAAGAGCTATTCGACTGGCTGCGCGAGAATCCGCACCGGCTGCATCTGGGGCGTATCGGATTCGCGATCGGCGCGGCGGAAGAGATCTCCGCGATCGAGCAGACGCTCGACCTGTGGAGCGGCGTGCTGCGCAGCCGGTTCCGCTACGGCGGGCGGCAGGTGACGGTCGAAACCTGCTGCCATCCCACCTTGGATCTGGTGGCGGTGACCGCCAGTGACGCACCCGCGGTGGCATTCGAATTCCCGTATGGGTCGGGGGCCATGAGCGCGGCCGATTGGAAGCATCCGGAGAAGCATCGCACGAGCGAAACGGCGTCGGGCACAAACCGGCTGGACCTGGCGCGCGAATTGGATCGCGACCAGTACCGCGTGTCCATCGCCTGGCAGACGCCGGCACGGATGAAACGCGAAGGGCCGCACGGGTTCGCGCTCACGCCGGATGGCGAGCGGCTGGCGTTCGTGTGCTGGTTCGGGCGCGACGACCGCCGGCCGGAGGCGCTTCGCTCGGCCGAGGAAACGTTCGCCGCCTCCCGGGAGCACTGGCAGCGATTCTGGTCGAACGGCGGCGCGGTGGACCTTGGCGAGGCGAGGGAAGCGCGGGCGCGCGAGCTGGAACGGCGCATCGTGCTCTCGCAATATAACACGGCGATTCAATGCGCCGGCTCGCTTCCGCCGCAGGAGACCGGGCTCACGTGCAATAGCTGGTACGGCAAGTTCCATCTCGAAATGCACTTCTGGCACGCGGCGCACTTCGCGGTGTGGGGGCGCGCGCCGCTCCTGGAGCGCAGCCTGGGCTGGTACGGCTCGATCCTGCCCTCGGCGCGAGAGAAGGCGCGCAGCCAGGGGTACGCGGGCGCGCGATGGCCCAAGATGACCGCGCCCGATGGACGCGACAGTCCCTCGCCCATCGGCCCGCTGCTCATCTGGCAGCAGCCGCATCCCATCACCATGGCCGAGATGTGCTACCGTGCGCATCCCGGCCGCGACACGCTGGAGCGATATCGCGAGATCGTGCTCGAATCGGCGGAGTTCATGGCATCGTATGCGTGGTTCGACGCCAAAGCCTCGCGGTACGTGCTGGGGCCGCCGGTGATTCCCGCGCAGGAGAACCATCCGCCCAACGAGACGTGGAACCCCACCTTCGAGCTGGAATATTGGGCGGACGCGCTCGAGATCGCGCAGCAGTGGCGCGAGCGGCTGGGGATGGCGCGCGAGCCGAAGTGGGAGGACGTGCGCCGGCGGCTCTCCGCCCTGCCGGTGAAGGACGGCGTGTACCTGGCGCATGAGAACTGTCCGCAGACTTTTACCGAGCGCAATCGCGACCATCCGTCGATGCTCGGAGCGCTGGGAGTATTGCCGGGCGCCAAGGTGGACCGCGAAACCATGCGGCGCACGTTGAAGAAAGTTTTCTCGGAATGGAAATGGGCCGACGTGTGGGGTTGGGATTTTCCGATGGTGGCCATGACCGCGGCCAGCCTCGGCGAGAAAGCCCTGGCCCTGGATGCGCTGCTGATGGAGACGCCCAAAAACACCTGGCTTCGCAACGGCCACAACTGGCAGCGCGCCAGCCTGCCGCTGTATCTTCCGGGCAACGGCGGACTGCTGCTGGCGGTCGCGCACATGGCGCGCCTGCGCGCGTTCCCGGACAGGTGGAAGGCGCGGTGGGAGGGCATCCTCCTTTGAGAGATTCATGACGGCGGCAGTTGCCGGCGGTGCTCCATAGCCGACCGCTCCTCGGGGGCCAGCACCAGCCGACGGCGCGCATACACGGCGTAGTAGCAGATCCCCGACAGGAACCAGAGAGCGGCACCGATCACACCCTTCTTATAGTCCGGATTGCGAAACAGCGTCACCAGGGTCAGGACCGCGACCGCCATTCCCACCGCCGCCCCCTGGATCCCCAGCGGGCTCCTGTAAGGACGGGCGATATGCGGGAAGCGCAGGCGCAGCACGATGAACGCCACCAACTGCAAAACGTAAGCCAGCACCGCTCCAAATACCGCCATGTTGAGCAGAACGGCTCCCACCGGGCTGCCCTGCGGCGTGAGATGAATGCCCAGCGCCACGGCATATCCCAGCAGAGAGCCGACCAGAAGCGCGCGATGGGGCGTCTGCCGCGCGCCGTGCGTCACCGAAAGCCAGGTGGGGAAGTAGCCGGCTCGCGAGAGGGAGTAGATCTGGCGGCCATACGCGAAGATGATGGCGTGAAAACTGGCGATCAATCCGGTGCAGGCGATCAGCGCCAGCACTCGCGCCTTCAATCCCAGGCCGAAGATAGTTTGGAAGCCGAGGAACAGCGGCTCGTTCGAAGTGGCTACCTTGGCGGCCCCGGGCGCGATCCCGGAGCTGAGCACCACGGTAAGGAACGAGACCGCGATGAGCGTGAGCAGTCCGTAGAGGATGCCGCGCGGCATGTCCCTTTCGGGGTCGTGGGTCTCTTCGGCGGCGAGCGGCAACTGTTCGATCCCCAGGTACAGCCACAAGGCGAAGGGCAGCTCGAGGAACGCCGCTTTCGTCCAGCCGGCGCCCGGCGGAAAGTAAGGGGATGCCCACCGGTGGAGATCGAAGCGCGGCGCCGCGCCCGCCCAGAAGACCACCAGCACGGCCAGCGCGATCAGCGTGACGGCGAGCGAGACGTGGAACGTCATTTCGACTCCCCACATATTGAGCAGCACGAAGACCGCGTAACAGACGAGCCACCAAGCGGGCTCCCAGGCGCTGGACGTTCCGAAGATCGCGCTCATATAGCCGCCGATGCCGACCACGATGACCGCGGGCGTGAGAATGTACTCCATGTTCTCCGCCAGGCCAGTGACATAGCCGGCCAGCGGACCCATGGCGGTGCGCGCGAAGGAGTAAGCGCCGCCGGCGTGGGGCAGCGCGGGAGACATTTCGGCAATCGAGAAGCACAGCCCGAGGTACATCGCGGTCATGACGATGAGAGCGATCAGCATGCCGCCGAATCCGCCGGCCGCCAAGCCGGAGTTCCAGCCGAAGAAATCGCCCGAGATCACCGCGCCGACGCCCATGGCCCAAAGTTGAAGAACGCGCGCGTGACGGCGAAGGCGGCGTCTGCCGAAATAGGCGTCATCGGCGGCAGTGTAGGAGGTCCTCACCGTTCGGCCAACGCGCGCTCGAGTTCGTCGTGATAGTTGACCACGGGCGCAACCATCAGGCTGGCCGGCGCGCCCCATTTGACGCCGGGCGGGTAGACCAGCGCCGTATCCCAGATCACATTCTTCATGCGGAAGCCCACCTTTTCCGTCCGCGCCAGCGAGCCCTGAGCCTGGTAGAGAGCCGAGAGAAGGTGGTCGTGATCCCAGAAGTGGGTGGCGCGGCCGTCGCGCACGAAGGAGGTTTGCGCGGGTCCCGGCCTGAGCCAGTCGGTGGCCAGCACGGGTTCCCAAATCACGAACACGGCCACGCCGGCACGGTTTTCGCTCTGCAACACGTCGGCAACTGCGGAGGCCCCCCGCAGACAGGTCGGTCAAGTGGGAGAGAGCAGAACGACGAGGCGCGTCGCGCCGGAAGCGGCATCGAACCGGCCGGCGAAATCGCGGACGTCGAAGTCCTGAAGCGCGGCGGCGCCTCGAAACGAGGGGATGCGGCCGGCGACCAGGCTCGAGAAATAGCCTGGCGCGATCAGCATGCCCACTACGACCACGCATGCGAACCACAGCAGCACGGTGCGCAGCCGGCGGTAGCGAAACTCGCAGCGCCGCCGAAAGTAGGTTTGAACGAAGGCGAAAATGAGAGCGCCCGCCGAGAAGATCAGCAGGAAGGGCCGAAGCCTCTCGGAAAACAGCGAGGCGCCGGCCGACCCGGCGGCCATGAGCAGCGTCCCCAGGGGGAGACAGCAGCTCAGCACCGCCACCAGGCTGGCCAGCGAAGCCAGCGTGGAGACGACCGCGCCGCGGTTCGCCGTGGGCTGCATCGGTCTAACGCGCCGAGAACCGGTAGATGGTGGTGGTGTGATACGTGGCGCCGGGCTTCAGCTCGGTGGACGGGAAGCCCGGCTGGTTCGGCGAATCGGGGTAGTGCTGGGTCTCCATGCAGAAGGCGCTGCGCAGGGCGTAGGCCTTGCCGCCCTTGCCGTGAAACGTGCCGTCCAGGAAATTGCCGGTGTAGAATTGCAAGCCCGGCTCGGTGGTCCAGACTTCCATCACGCGGCCGGTCTTCGATTCGGACACTTCCGCGGCTTTGGTCAGCCCGCTGTTGGCCTTGTTCAGCACCCAGTTGTGATCATAGCCCTTGCCCTTCTGAAGCTGGTCGTCGCTCTGAGCGATGCGCGCGCCAATCGCGGTGGCCGTGGTGAAATCGAAGGGGGTGCCCTTCACCGGCCGCAGCTCGCCGGTGGGAATCAGGCCGGCGTCTACCGGTGTGAAGCGGTCGGCGTTGATCATCACCTGGTGCTGCAGAATGTCGCCTTCGCCCTGGCCCGCCAGGTTGAAATAGGAATGGTTGGTGAGGTTCACCACCGTGTCTTTGTCCGTGGTGGCGGTGTAGTCGATCTTCAGCTCGTTCTTGTCGGTGAGGGTGTAGACCACTTTCGCCGAGAGCTTGCCGGGGAAGCCCATCTCGCCGTCCTGGCTGACGTAGGCCAGCCCGAGCGACGGTCCATCGGCGCTCTTGACTTCGCCGGCCTTCCAGACACGCTTGTCGAAACCCTCCGGGCCGCCGTGCAGGGTGTTGTCTCCGTCGTTCTTGGGCAGAGTGTATGTCTTGCCCGCCAGCTTGAATTGCGCATGCCCGATGCGATTGCCGTAGCGGCCGATGAGTGCGCCGAAGAAAGGCGGTTTCTGGAGATAGCCCGCCAAGTCGGACATGCCGAGGACGACGTCCCCGTATTTGCCGGCGCGGTCGGGGGCGGTCAGCGATACCACAGCGCCGCCGTAAGTGATGATCCCCGCTTCCATTCCGTTCGAGTTCGCGAGCGTGTAAAGTTCGACCGGCTTGCCGTCCGGCATCTTGCCGTAAGCCTGTTTTTTCACGTTGGAGGTTCCTTTCCTGGGCGCCTGCGCCAGGCAGACACAGGTGACGGCGCTCATCAGGACGCACGTCATCCGGCGGATATATGTCATGAAGCTATGGTATGCCATTCACCGGCGCCGCCGGTGCCATTCGCCGCCGCCGAGTCCGCCGACGTCGACGATCACGGCCACGATGAGGATGATCAGGTTAGTACCCTCCAGGTGGCGATGATTGTTGACCATCCAGGCATACGTGAGGGTGGTCAGCGGGAGAAACAAGAATCCGAGAAGCAGGATCAGGATGTTGTCGTAGGCGCGCTGCAGATAGTGCGAGAGCAGGTACAGGAGCGCCAGGACGATTCGCGGAAAAGCCAGCACGAGCAGGAGCAGAAGGCACGGCATGTTCGTATGTTCGCAAAACTCGCCGGGCCTGGAAGCCCGGAGGGTCCCCCCGATGTGCGGAGGCATACGAACGGGGTAGAATCAAAGGTCTGCATGACCGGCCCCACCCGCACCGTACTGATCGTGGATGACGATCCCCAGATCCTCCGCCTCGTGGAGATGATGCTGCGTGCCCGCAATGTGAAGGTGCTGGTGGCGCCGCGTCCGGCCGAGGCGATCTCGATCTGCGAGTCCCAGCCGGTGCATCTGCTGATCTCCGACCTGGCGATGCCGCAGATGGACGGCGGCAAACTGGCCGAGCGAGTGCTCGAGATCCACCCCGGCGTGGCGATTCTGCTGATCTCGGGGCATTATAACGAGCCGCCGGTATCGGCCAAGGTGGGGCAGGTTCTGTTTCTGCGGAAGCCGTTTTTCCCGTCCCAACTGCTGAAGCACCTGACCGATCTGTTGCCCGAAGTGTGATTCGTCCCGCGCCCGCCGGCCCTACTTGGGCGCGGGATCTCCGCGCTCGATATAGTTCTTGAGCCGCGTGAACTGCTCGGTCAGGACCGAATCCACCGGCGCGGCCCAGGTGTTCAGGCCGGCCGGAAGGTAACCCACGACGGTGTAAACGGCTTCCAGCTTGGTGCCGCCTTCGGCCGCGGAGAACGCGATGCGCAAGGTTCCGGCAGCCGCGACGGATTGCAACGGACCCAGGCCGCCGCTCAACACCACCACCTTGCCCGGCGCGAGATTCACAACTTCCATGTGGCGGACGCCGCCGCCGTCGGGAAGCTTTTCACAGAAGCATCCCATGGCCTTCTCCTCGATGCTCAAATTATGGGAATTGCCGGAGAAGGTGTGCTGCGGGCTCCACCAGTCGCCGACATTGCGCATCAGCTTGCGGTAGACATCCGCCGGGGCCGCCCGGATGGTGAGCGTCACCTTGACCGTGAAGCCGCTGGCGGCCGAGTCGGCCACATCGGCCAATGCGCCGGCCGCCGCCAGGGCCAGAATCGTTGCTGCAAGGGTTGCGTTTCTTCGCATGACCTTACCAATCTACCTCAGCGTTGCCGGGCCGCGAAGCGTGAGCGAGCGGTGGCTGACATAGAATATCTCTAGGTCTCGAATGCCCAACCTTCCAATGCAGGGCCTCAAGCCGGGGCTGCTCCGGCAACTCGGTTTCTTCAGCGCCACCGCTCTGGTGATCTCCAACATGGTGGGGATGGGCATCTTCGCCACCACCGGCTACATGGCGGGCGACCTGGGCAGCGCCAACCTCATTCTGGCCTGCTGGGGCGTCGGCGCGCTGTTCGCTTTCGCCGGAGCGCTCAGCTATTCCGAGTTGGGCGTCAACTTCCCCAGCTCCGGTGGAGAGTACGTTTATCTCACTCACGCCTTCGGCCCGGAGTGGGGATTCATGACCGGGTGGGTATCGTTCTTCGCCGGTTTCTCGGCGCCGATCGCGGCGGCGGCGCTGGCTTTTTCCGACTACCTCGGACACTTCTTCCCGGCTTTGCAGATCGCCAACGCCCCCGTGGTCATCGGGTCCGGAGCGCTTACCCTGCGGCTGGGAGGAGGGCAGATGGTGGCCTCCGCGCTCATCCTGTCGTTCACCATCCTCAATTGTTTCGGGCTCGGCCGCGTGGCCAAAGTGCAGAATGTTCTGACCGCCACCAAGATGACCGTGATCGTGGGATTCGTAGTGCTGGGCTTCGCCGCGGGCTCCGGCAGTTGGAGCCACTTCTCCGAGTCCGCGGTGCGCACTTCGTCGATGACCGTGCCGACGCAGTTCATCGTGAGCCTGCTGTGGGTCATGGTGGGGTACAGCGGATGGAACGCGGCCACCTACGTAGCCGAAGAGGTGCGGCGTCCGGAGCGCACCCTGCCGATGGCGCTGGCGGCCGGCACGGCGATCGTGGCGCTGCTGTACCTGGGGCTGAACCTGGTCTTCATTTACGCCATGCCGCTGGAGTCCATGAAGGGCCTGACCGCTATCGGGTCGCCCGCCGCCGCCCGCCTTTTCGGACCGAACGTGGCGGGCCTGTTCGCCGCCCTGATGGCGCTCTCGATCGTGTCCACCGTGAGCGCGGAAGTCACCGTCGGCCCGCGCATCTACTATGCGATGGCCAAGAACAAGGCGTTCCTTCCGGCCGCGGCGTCCGTGCATCCGCGCTTTCACACCCCCGTGGTGGCGATTCTGAGCCAGGGCCTGTGCGCCATGGTCATGACGGTCACCCCGTTCCCCGACCTGGTGATCTACATCGGCATGAGCCTCACCCTGTTCACCGTGCTCTCGGTTGTGGCGTTGCTGGTGTTTCGCCGCAAGAGGGCGGGATGGCAGCGGCTGCGCGCGGTGGATTTCGCCTATCCGCTGATTCCCGTTTCGTACATCCTGGTGGGGACCTGCATGATGGTCTACGGCGTAGTGCAACAGCCGAAGGCCTCGCTGACGGCGTTCGCCACGGTGGGGGCGGGGGCATTGGTTTACCACTTCGGAATCAGGAAGCGGAGCTGACTTTCGGCTGGCCCGGAGCTGGCCCCAATCGCGCCGTCCCGCGTCTCTTCGCGCCTGGAGCCTCCGGTCGGCCGTCAGGTGGTACCATGCCAATCGATCTATTGACCGTCGCAGGTCACCTGGTTATTCCAGTCCACGAAGGCACCGTTGGGGTTGTTCCGCCAGGCCCAGACGTGCAGCTCGAAGAACGCGGGCAAGCCGTACCGGTTCGGGCTGCTAACGAATTGGAACGTTTGGCCCTCGAGTACCGGCGGACTGGCGTTATGCGCCATCCAGGTGGCCGCGTCCACGATGAACTCGACGCCCACCAGTTGCAAACCGCCCGCGGACGCTTCGTATATCAGCGCTTCCGGCTTTGTAACATCGATCACGCCGTCGCCGTATAGAGCATAGTTGACGTAGTGCTGGCCCATGGCCCCGTGATCCGGACCGCTGACGCAGCCAAGGAAGGGCTGGTAGCCGGCAGCCGTGGCTGCGTTAACGTTGATGAACTGCCGCGTGGCGTCGCGAACGAGTTGAACGAGTTTGGCCGGAGCGGCATCGTGATCGGTATGCGCTTGCTCGGACGCGTCGGTCGCACTATCGCCCGCTGCGAGAAGTGGCGCGACCGATGCGATGAGCGAGGCCGCGCATAATAGACGAATGGACATGGAAATCTCCTTACCTTCGAAATGTCGAATGAGACGAGAACAACAGCCGGGGCCGGGGTTCTCGTGTGCCTTCAACCTATACAACGGAATTCGCGAACGTTTTTAGCGGACGATTTCACCGGAAATGCAGCCGTCATACGCGCCGCGCCGGTCGCAACTTCACTCCGCATAGGGAGAACGCGTCGCTCCGGTCGCGGCTGACCTTAGCTGAGCACGCGGCGGATCGCTTCTGAACGAAGGAACTTCCGCCGCAGGTCCTCATCCGTTAGTGAGTCCGTCAGTGAACCGATGACGTGGCGGCAGTGCCCGAGGTAGTGCTCGGCCAATGCGGAATCGCCAAAGGTGGAAGCCATATCGGCCGCGGCGAGCAGAATGTTCCACTCGATTACGGGACAGCGGTGGTGCTGAAGAACCCGCAAGGCAGTTTGATATTCCCGGCGGGCATCGGCGAATCGTTCTTCCGCCACCGCCACGTCGCCCAGGATTTTGTGGCCCCATGCTACGTGCTTGCGCGCCTTGCGCGGCTCGGCCAGCGCGACAGATTCCGAGGCGTAGCGATGCGCTTGCCTGGTATCGCCCAGTACCAGCCAGTATCCGGCCAGCTCCGCTTTCAGGCGGATGTTGTAGCGCCACCGGAACCATATGTCGGCCTCAAAAATCTGCTCAGCCCGGCGCAGGTGTTCCAACGCGCGGTTCGGCTCGCCCAGGCCGATATAGTCGCGCGCCAGGTTGACGTGGGAATTCGCTTCAGGCTTTCCATAGCCGTTTTCACGCGCAATCTGGGCGCCCTCCGTGTCCAAGCGAAGAGCGGTTTCGAAATCCTGCAATTCGCGGTGAACCCACCCGAGGGTGTTGGGATATCGCGACAACCAGAACCGCTCACGGTTTCTCTCGGCCAGCTTCAATCCCTCCCGCAAATCGTGGACTCCTTGGGAGAGCAGGCCGTGATTGAAAAGCGCCATGCCACGCACGAAAAGGTTCATGACGATGTGGTAAGGCAAGCCGAGATCGCGGGCCTTCTGCAAGGTCC
>DASQZT010000033.1:0-28594 GCA_035638575.1 Bryobacteraceae bacterium | reverse complement strand
GCGGCGTTCGAGGAAGAGGGCGGAGGACAGCCCCAGGAGGTCGCGCCGGCTCAACCGCAGCCGGAAGCGGCGGCCGTAGTGGAAGAGGTGGCGGCCGCGGCAGTGATCGCGGTCTCCGAGTCTGAAGCGGTCGCAGAGCCGGTGCCCGAGGCCCCAACGGTAGCGGCGGCCGAGACGGCCGAAGACATTGAAGTCGTCACGAACGATGCCGCGGAGCCGGTTGAAGCAGCCGACTCCGGGGAAGAGGTCGAAGAACCGCTGCCGGCCGAAGCAGCGGCCGCGGAGTCCGATCCGCCGGAAGCAGCCGAGAACGCGGAAGCAGCCGGGACTGCCCGGCCGATCGTTGAAGAAGAGGGTCCGGAACCGGCGCGGATTCCCACCAGCTTGACCGCCACTCTGCGCGAGCAGAACCCTCGTTACCTCCATCGCGTTTCGCGCCGCACCAGGCGCAGGGGCCGCGACGGGCGCGAAGGTCGCGAGGGGCGCGAGGGCCGCGAGGGGCGAGGCCCCATGCCGCCGGGTCCCCCCGAAGCGCGACCGCAGGAATTCGCCGCGCGCGGCGCGGTGGAGCAGCGCGTGGCGCCGCCTCCCGCGGCTCCGCCGGCCGGCCGTCCCGAGAAGGCGCCGTCCATCAACGACCTGCTCAAGGAAGGGCAGGAGATCATCGTCCAGATCGCCAAGGAGCCGCTCGGCCAGAAGGGCGCCCGCATCACCTCGCACATCGCGCTGCCGGGGCGCTTCCTGGTGTATATGCCGACCGTCGATCACATCGGCGTTTCGCGAAAAATCCCCAGCGACGAGGAGCGCTCGCGCCTCAAGCGCGTGCTGCAATCCAACCGCACCGGAATCCCCGGCGGCTACATCGTGCGCACCGCCGGCGACGGACGCACGGAAGAGGAACTGCGGGCCGACATGCTTTTCCTCTACAACCTGTGGCTCGACATGCGCCAGAAGGCCGAGCGCCGGCCGGCCCCGCTGCTGATTCACCACGACCTGAACGTGGTGGAGCGCGTGCTTCGCGACCAGCTCACCGCCTCCTTCAAGAGCATCTGGGTGGACAACGAAGAGGCCTACGAGAGCGTGCTGCGATTCGTGCAGCGCTTCCAGCCCGCGCTGGTCAACCGTGTCAGGCTATACACCCGGTCGAATCCCATCTTCGACGAGTTCAACATCACCTCGGAGCTGGAAAAAGCCCTGCGGCCCAAGGTGTGGCTCAAGTCGGGCGGCTACATCGTAATCAACCAGACCGAGGCGCTGGTGGCCATCGACGTCAACACCGGCAAGTTCGTGGGCAAGTCCAACCGCCTGGAAGACACCATCGTCAAGACCAACACCGACGCCATCCGTGAGATCGTCCGGCAGATCCGGCTGCGCGACCTGGGCGGCATCATCGTGGTGGACTTCATCGACATGGACGAGCGCAAGAATCGCCAGAAGGTGATGCAGGCGCTCGAAGAGTCCATGCGCGCCGACCGCGCTCCTTACAAAATCCTCCAGTTCAACGATTTCGGACTGGTGGCCATCACGCGGAAGCGCGTCAAGCAGAGCCTGGAGCGCACCTTGTGCACGCCCTGCCCGTATTGCGAGGGCGCTGGTTATGTGAAGAGCGCGCAGACCATCGTGGGCGAAATCCTGCAGGAGGCCAGCAAGATCGCCAGGTCGGTGGAAGGCAAGGACGTCATGCTGCGCGTGTCGCCCGATGTAGCCAAGGTGCTGAAGTCCAATCACAACTCCTATCTCCAGGAGCTGGAGGAGATTCTGGGGCGGACCGTGATCGTCAAGAGCGATTCGCAATTGCACCAGGAGAAGTTCGACCTGGCGTAGGAGGGCGCGCCGGTGGTTCGCGCAATATTAATCTGGCGCCTGGCCCTGGTCCCCATTGCCCTGATGGCTCAGGACACCCGCACGGTGCGGGAGCCCGTTTTTCCGCCCGTCTGTACCAGGCTTGCGGCCCAGTTGAAAGCCGGCCCCACGGGCCTGCCGGCTGCCAGTGAGACCCTGTTCGACACCGCCGCCATTCAAAACGCGATGAACGCGTGCCCCTCCGGAGAAGCGGTCGAGCTCGCCGCCAACGGCATCGGCAACGCTTTCCTCATCGCTCCCATCAAGATTCCCGCGGGAGTGACCCTGATCGTCGACGCGGGCGTTACGGTCTTCGCCTCGCGCAATCCGCGCGACTACGATGCCAACTCCAGCCAGGCCTGCGGCACCATCGCCGCGTCGAGCAGCGGCTGTGTCCCCATCATCACGGTGAGCCGCGCGGATGGCTCGGGCATCATGGGGTACGGCATCATCGACGGCCGCGGCCATCTGCCCATGCTGGTCGACGGCGCGTCGTCGGGCGTCAGTTGGTGGGACCTGGCGCGAAACGCCCAGGCGCAATCGCTGAACCAGAACAACCCGCGGATGTTGCAGGTGAGCAACACCAACAACTTCACGCTGTACAAGATCACCCTGATGAACTCGCCCTTCTTCCACGTTTCCATGGGCACCGACACCAACGTCACCGTGTGGGGCATCAAGATCATCACCCCTTACGATGCGCGGAACAGCGACGGAGTCGATCCCGGCTACTCCAGCAACGTCACCATCGCCAACTCGTACCTCAGCGACGGAGACGACAACGTGGCGGTGGGCGGCAACAACAACCCGGGCGCGAGCAATATCACCGTCACCCACAACTTCTTCGGAAGCGGGCACGGCGCGTCCATCGGCAGCTACACCCTGGCCGGCGTAAGCAACGTGCTGTTCGACCACATCACCATCGCGGGCGACTCCGCCGACAGCTCGCAGGCGGGCATCCGCATCAAGAGCGACGTGAGCCGCGGCGGCCTGGTCCAGAACATCGCCTACCGCGACTTCTGCATGCAGAACGTGCGCAGCCCCATCGTCTTCGACCCCTTCTACACCGCCGGCGCCACCGGCAGCCTGATTCCGCAGTACAAGAACATCACGCTCCAGAACGTGCACGCGACCACCGAAGGAACCGTGACCATCGAGGGCCACGACGCCCAGGCGGCGACCACCATCACGCTGAACAACGTGCAGTTGGACGGCATCAAGGCTTCCGACATCACCCAGGAGTACGTCAGCTACACGCTGGGCCCCGATCCCGTGAATTTCGCATCGATGCTGACGGGCGCCGGTGTCACCGTGACGGACAACGTCAAGACCTCCAATCCGCCCTACCCGTGCCCCGCTTCGATGTTCTCTCCCATCGCGGGCGAGTTGATTCCCGGGCCGCCCGACGCCGCCCCCGGCGACAACCTGGCCGTGCAGGTGCAGGTGTTCCCGACCAAGGCGGTGCCCTACGCCACGTATCTCGCCAATCTGAAGACCGACCCGAACGCCACGCTCGCGCTGCCGGCGCCGTCCGGCACCGTCGCAATCTACGACGGCGCGGCGGTGGCCGGTATGGCGCCCGTGGCCGGACCGCTGACCACCATCCCGCTGGGCCCGCTCGGCGTGGGCGTGCACACCCTCACGGCAGCTTATTCCGGCGATTCGAACTACGCGGCTATCACGTTCGGGAGCTATCAGGTGATCGTGCGCGCGCCGCGCGGAAGGCGCGGGCGGTAGCGTGTTATCGCTGCTGGATGTCGTCGAGGCGTTGCTGGTGAGTAGCGGTGGTGTTGGCCAGGTGTGCCATCGCGTCCATCATCCGCGACATGCCGCCGGCCATCTCGGACATGGCGCCTGTCAAGTGAGACACCTGGCCGGTTAGTCGCGCCACGTCGCCGTTCACCTGGGACACCTGGACGGTCACCTGGGATACCTGGACGGTTAGTCGCGACACGTCGCTGTTCACCTGGGACACTTCTCCAGCTAATCGCGCCACGTCGCCGGTCAATTGCGTCATCTCGCTGTTCAAGACGGCCGAGGTTCGCGTTAGTTCCGCGGTAGCCGCCTCCAGCCGGGCGATGCGGGCTTCGGCGGCGTTGTGCATGCTGGCCAGCAGTTCTAAGCTTTGGGCGATGGCGTCCGTCCGTTCCGCGAGCTTTTCGAGGCGTTCATCGATGTTCATGAGTGCTGCTCTTAGTGTAGCAGCGCCTCCAACTCCGCCTGCGCAACCCCGTCGACTTCCACCACTTTCGTCCGGCTCGACGCTCCCATGGCGATCCGCACCCGCCCGCGTGGAACCCCGGCCAGTTCGGCGAAGAACCGCACGCACTCGTCGTTGGCCTTGCCCTCCACCGGCGGCGCCGCGAGATCCAGCTTCCAGGCTTCGCCCAGCCGCCCCCTGATGGCCGACCGCTTCGCCCGCGGATGCACCTTCACCGTGATACGCGCCATTCCACCTTGGCCCTCAAGTTCGCCACGCCCGCGGCCACGCGCGTGTCTACCACCTCGAAGGCCACGGCGTCGTCCAGCCAGTCGTGGCTCGAACCGTCGGCATTCTGCGTCGCCACCGTCAGCGTGTACTCCTGCGGAGTCAGCCAGCACTCGATGCGGAAATCCACCTCCAGCTCGTCTCCCGCCTGAAAGTCGCCGAGTTGAGCCTGCTCGATGCGGGTATTGGTGCCGTAGACGTCCATGCCGATCCGCGTGCGGATCAGGATGCCCACCATCGGGTCCGACTTCGGCCGATGAAAACGCGAGCGCACCCTGACGGTCACTTCCTCGCCGCTCTCCACCGACTCCGCCGGCTCGCCGCGCGCGTTCAGCATCTCGACGCTCAGAATCTCGCTGGTCCCATCCCCGTGGCGGAAGCTGGAGCGTACCCGATCTTCCTTCTTGCTCTTCGAATCCTGCCTGGCCAGCACCAGCCCGATATACCGGTTGATCACATCCTTGGGCGCGCCCTCCGCCTCGATGCGGCCGTGCAGCAGCAGGATCGCGCGGTCGGAAAGCTGCTTCACCAGGCCCAGGTCGTGCGAGACGAACAGCACCGTGATCTTGCGCTCGCGCAGCTCCTGAAACTTGCGCACGCAGCGATTGGCGAACACCGCGTCGCCCACCGCCAGGGCTTCATCCACGATCAGGATCTCGGGGTCCACGTGGATGGCGGTG
This sequence comes from Bryobacteraceae bacterium, assembly GCA_035638575.1. Classification (GTDB taxonomy): domain Bacteria; phylum Acidobacteriota; class Terriglobia; order Bryobacterales; family Bryobacteraceae; genus DASQZT01. The sequence goes on along the minus strand of DASQZT010000033.1, from coordinate 23,584 downwards.
GAAAACGCCAGCCGCACGTACATGCCGCTCGAGTATTCCTTCACCGGCCGCTCGATGAACTCGCCGATCTCGGCGAAGGCTTCGATGGACGGCATGGCCTTGTCGATCTGAGCGCGGCCGAGGCCCATGATCTCGCCGTTGAGATACACGTTCTCGCGCCCGCTGAATTCCGGGTTGAAGCCGGCGCCCAACTCGAGCAGCGCCGCGATGCGCCCGCGCGTCACCACGCGCCCCGAGGTGGGCTGCAAAATGCCGGCCACGATCTGCAGCAGCGTGCTCTTGCCGCAGCCGTTGGGACCCACCAGGCCCAGCGTCTCGCCCTTCTCCAGCGTGAAACCGATGTCGCGCAGCGCCCAGAAGTCCGTATGCCGCTTGCGGCTGCCTGGCAGCAGCTCGCGCAGCCGGTCCGACGGCCGCCGATACAACCGGTAGAGCTTGGAGACGTTTTGAACGAGGACCAACTTTGATTCTAGTCGAGTGTTCGCGGCCGAGCGCCGCGCATCACTCGTGCCGCAGCGCGTTCGCCGGCTCCAGCCCCGCTGCCCGGCGTGCCGGCAGGTAGCAGGCCACCAGCGCCACCACGGCCAGCAGGCCGGCGGTCGCTGCGAGGATCACCGGGTCGCCAGGCTTGACCTCGTACAGCAGGGTGGCCAGCAAGCGGCCGCAGGCGAACGCGCCGGCTATGCCCGCCGCGAAGCCCACCAGCGCCAGCCGCATGCCCTCGCGCATGACGTCCGCCAGCACGCGGCCCCGGCTGGCGCCCAGCGACATGCGGATGCCGATCTCGCGCGTGCGCTGGGTCACCGCATACGACAGCACGCCGTAGATTCCCACCGCGGCCAGCAGCCGGGTGAACGCGTCGGATCCCGCGACTTTTCTGTCAGGCGTGCTGTTCCTCTCCGCGGTAGCGCTGCTGGCGACGTGGTTGCCGGCTTTCCGCGCCACCCGTATCGATCCCATGCGGGTCCTCAGAAGGTGACCGCCCGCGCCGGGGCGGCGATGCCGCCCGGAGCCACGTTTGGTCTCGCCGCTTGACTGTGAGGGGCGTTATAGTATTCACGACCGCTGGGCGGTCACGCATGCCCAAAACTCGAAGTCCCCTGACTCCGATCGGCAACGTTGATAGAGACATGGAACTACGCAATCCAGTAGAGGCTCCAGCGCGGCGATGGCGGGGGACGGCCATTCTCACTGACTCCCTTGTAAAGTTGGGGGCCTGGGCGTCACCTCCCGCATTAGCCGCCGAAGAGACGGCGCGCGCCAGTAAAACGCTCTTTTTCCTTTTGCTCGGCCTGATGGCGATGGCCGCTTTTTCGCTCGTTCAGGCCTGGGCGCATCGCTGGATTGGCACCGCCCGCACGTACGGCGCCGAGGAGTTGTGCCTGGCCGCCGCTTTTTGGCTCAATCGCCGGGGAGAAGTGGAATGGGCGACGAGGATCGTCTGTCTTAGCGAGCTGGCCTGCGGGTTGTTTTTGATTTCCCATTTTGGCGCGGGATTCAGCGACGAAGAGCTGCTGCTGTTCCCGCTGATCCTGGTTACTGCCGCAGTCCTGCTGAATTGGCGCTGCTACATCGTCTTTGCGGGTCTGGTGGTCGTGTCCGTTCTGTCGACGGGGTTGATCCTTGCTGCGACCGGCGCCGCGGGCACCTCGTACCACAGGGTCGCTAACATGGTCAACATCCTCCTCATCACGGGTGTCGCGGCAGGGCTGATGGCCCGCAATCTCAAGAGAAGCGTGTTCCAGTCGCGGGAAGCAGAGCGGAAAATCAAGGCGTTAAGCGGGCGCCTGATGAATGCGCAGGAGGCCGAGCGGGCTCGCATCGCCCGGGAGCTGCACGACGATCTCAGCCAGCAGATCGCCGCCTTGAGCATTGCCATGGGCAATCTCAAGCGACACATGCCGGAGGAGCAAGCCGATGCACGAGCGCAGGGCGACCGCATTCACCAGAAGCTGGTCCTCGCCGCGGAAACGGTGCGCCGCATATCGCACGAACTCCATCCCGCGATTCTCCAGTATTCCGGACTCGCGGCAGCTCTACAGTCGTACTGTGACGAGTTCGGAGGGTTGACCGGTGTACAAGTGTCGCTCACCGTCGACGGCGAATTTGACCGTGTGCCGTCCGCTGCCGCCCTGTGCCTTTATCGAATTGCCCAGGAGGCGCTGCAGAATGTCGCGAAGCACGCCAAGGTGGCTGCCGCCGCGGTCGAAATCCGCCACTCCGGCGGGCTGTCGAGCCTCACCGTCTCGGACAACGGTGTGGGCATAGAGCCAGGCCGGGCCGAAGCTACCGATGGGCTGGGGCTGGTCAGTATCGAAGAACGCACCCGGCTCGCCGGAGGCAGCCTCGAAATCGCCAGCAAGCCCAATCAAGGCACGAGCATCACGGCTCGAATCCCGGACTGACAATTGGCGCTGCAATCAACCCATCTCGGCCGCGAGATTTTACAAATGGCGGCTTGACCCTCGAACCGGTTCCAGGGTGCATAGTAGGGTATACAGGTGGCGCCTGAACCGCATCTTCGGTCCGGTGAACTCGCCCGCGTCGCCGGGATCAGTACCGACACTCTGCGTCACTACGAAAGAATGAAGGTCCTGCCGGCGCCCCGGCGTTCGGCGGGCAACTACCGGCTTTACGCGCCGGCCGCCGTAGACCGGGTGAAGCTCATCCGGCGCGCCCTCGCGGTGGGCTTTTCGCTGGCGGAACTGGCGAAGATCTTCAAGGTCCGGGACGCGGGAGGCGCGCCTTGCCGCCACGTCAAGCGGCTGTTGGAAGACAAGGTGATTGCGCTCGATGCGCAGATCTCGGATCTCGTAGCGATGCGGGACCAGTTGAAAACGGTGCTTGGGGACTGGGAAGAACGGCTCTCTCGCACGCCCGAGGGAACACCGGCAAGACTGCTGGAGACCCTGTCGGTTGGCCGTCTGAAGCAACCTACGCTGAAAGGAAGGACCGTATGAAGAAATCCGCCGTACTCGCCGGATTGTTCGCCGCGATGGTGTTCGGGCAACAGCCAGGCGTCAACAGCCGTGGCGACCATGCCATGGGCTTCTCCCACGAAAAGACGATCCATCACTTCCGGTTGTTTACCGACGGAGGCGCGATCGAAGTCGAGGCCAACGATGCCCAAGACACCGAAAGCCGCGACCAGATCCGCATGCACCTGAAACACATTGCCCGGATGTTCTCGGAGGGGAATTTTGAAATCCCCATGTTCGTGCACGATCAAACCCCACCCGGCGCGGCCGTCATGAAGCGGCTGGCGGATCGCATCCGGTATGAGTTCGCCGATACGGCGCGCGGCGGGCGGGTTCGCATCACTTCCCCGAGCACCGAAGCGGTAAAGGCGGTCCACGATTTTCTGCGGTTCCAGATCAAGGACCACCAGACGGGCGACGTGTTGGAGATAACCAAGCCACCCGCTCAGTAGTTGCCGCCTGAGCCCGGCGGCTGGGCCGGAACTTCCTCGCCCCAGATGTATTTGCTGAACCACTCGTAGTTGTGCTCCATCACCGCCCGCTGCTGCTTGGGCTTGTTGATGGGGTTGCCGAAGCCGCGGTAGAGGAGAGGCGGCACGCGCTTGTCCTGATCGCCGTGCTGGATCAGGGTGGGCGTCCGGACGCGGTTCACGTAGGTGATGGGCGAGGTCTTGCGATAGATTTCGGCGTCGTCCCACGGCGTCCCCTTCAGGTACTGGCGGGTGAACGGATGGATGTCGGTGTTCCCGTAATACGTCATCCAGTCGATATGCCGGCGCCCACCGATACAGCCCACGGACCCCACGCGGTCCTTGTCCACCATGCCTTTGGCGATCAGGAAGTCCACTCCGGAGATCACGTCCTCATAGTCGCCCACCCCCAGATTGCGGACGTTCAGCGAGCGGAACTTCTCGGGGTAGCCCGCGCTGCCGCGATAGTTGGGCTTGAGGATCAGCGCGCCTTTGGCGGCAAAGCGCTCGATCGGGATCGTAATCGGCAGGCTTGATGAGGATGCCTTCGATGGGGGTTCCGTCGGTGGATTTCCATTGGACGACCTCGCGGGTGGAAAGTTGAAACGGTTTCCACTGGCCGGCCACGTCCGAGAGGTACCGCGGCGCGAATTTCGCCGGCGGCGGTGATGAGCACTTCCGCGAAATGGCCGGGCGCCGCGCCGACGCCGGCCAGCGTGCGATGGTCCGTGGTGAAGGAAGCATCGGGAAGATAGAACTGGTCGGGGCCGCTGATCCGGCGGATCGCGCCGGTCGAAGGGTTCAGCCGGAAAATGTGCGCCCCGGTTTTCTGGAATGCGGCAAAGTAAATGCCGTCGGGCCCCCAATCGATCAGGCTGGCATCTTCGTCGAAGGCGCCGGTCAGCGTGCGCGGCGTTCCGCCTTCCGCGGGCGCCACCGCGATGCGGCTGTTGGTGTAGTAGAAGAACGGCCCGCTGGAGGCGGCGAAGGCGATCTCCCTGCCGCCGGGCGACCAGGGGAGTCCCGAAACGCTGAACTGGTCTCCCTTGGTCAGAGCCTCGGGCTTGGGGAGCTGCTTGGGACTGGCGGGAAGATCGGCGGGCGCCTTGACCAGCCAGAGGTGGTTCATGCGGTAGTCGCCGCCGATCACGTCGAAATCGCCGTAACGCTCCTTTCGGTCCTTGGCGGCTTTGTCCTCGGGGCCGGTGGAGGTGAAGGCGATGAAGGCGCCGTCGGGCGACCAGTACATGTGGCCGAGGCCGTCGTCTTAGTATTGGTGAGCTGTTGCGCCTCGCCTCCGGCCGGAGCGATGAGGTAGATCTGACGCTTGCCATCGCGATCGGACAGGAAGGCCAGGCGGCGGGAGTCCGGCGACCACCGCGGCTGTTGCTGGATTTCTTGCTGGCGGTAAGCTGGTAGCGCTCGCCGGTGGCGGCAACCGCGATCCAGATCTGCTTAGCGGCCGTCCGGAGAGATCTGCGCGCCGGAGACGGACTTCATGCCGAGCGACTGGTCGATGGTGGGCGCCGCGGGAGCGGCGGCGTATGCCAGGGCTCCGGCGCCGAAGCACAGAAATGCGGAGAAGACTTTGCGCAGCGTGCCGCTCAGTATAGAATGGCCATCGAGCCTCTATGCGAGACATTCCTGGTTGGGATCAGTATTACCTGGACATCTGCAAGGTCGTGGCGGCCCGCAGCAAGGATCCGAACACGCAGATCGGCTGCGTCATCGTGGGACCGAACCACGAAATCCGCTCGACCGGTTACAACTCGTTTCCGCGTGGCATCCGCGACAACCTGCCGGAACGGCTGGTTCGACCCACCAAGTACCTGTGGATCGAGCACGCCGAGCGCAACGCCATCTGCAATGCGGCGCGGGCCGGAACGGCCACCGAGGGCTGCACGATCTTCGTGGAGATCATGCCGTGCATGGACTGCGCGCGCGCCATCGTACAGGCCGGAATCACCGAAGCGGTGGTCTCGGCCGAGCGGATGGCGCAGTACTCCAGCGATCAATACAACGAGCATTTCGGAATGGTGGAAGTGTTGTTCGCCGAGGCCGGAGTGCGGGTGCGGCGGGTCTGATCTAATCGGTTTTGGATTCCGGATCGGCGTCCCGAAACGGCGTCTCGTCCGGCGGGTCGTTAAGATAGAAAAGATAGAAGCGCTTCTGGCACTGCCGGCACCGCATCGGATGGCGGTGGAATGCCGCGTAGATAGCGTCCAGAACACCGCGGGAATGCGAATGGCGAACGTCGCGGGTGCCACAATTCGGGCACCGGATGACATCCGGCGTTTCCTCCAAAGCGTCACGCTCCTTCATGCGCAGGTTAACAAAAATAGGCGGCATCCTCAATTCTGGGCGGAATTCTGGGCGGAATCCCACACCAGAATCTCAGCGAGAGGCCGAAATCCGCTGCCGGTTGTCACAGCTTCCCAAATCGGCCGGCTCACCGAACTTCGCGCCCGAAAGTGCCGGGTCGATACTGCGCAGCAGGCCGGTCAGCACGCTTCCGGCTCCCACTTCCACGAATCGGCCCACGCCCTGCGCCGCCAGATACCGGATGGTATCCACCCACCTCACCGGATTGGGCACCTGCTGGTAGAGGCCCTCGCGCGCCTCCGCGCCGGTGCGCACCTCGCGGGCCTGCCAGTTGTTGACCAGCGGGAAGGCAAGGTCGCGGAAGGTAGTGGCGTCCAGATCGGCGCGCAGACGCTGCTGGGCCGGGGTCATCAGGGCGCAATGGAAAGGCGCGCTGACCGGAAGGAGCACGGCGCGGCGCGCTCCGGCGGCCTTGGCCAGGTCGATGGCGCGGTTTACCGCTCCTGTGGCTCCGGCAATCACGATCTGGTCGGGCGAATTGAGGTTGGCGGCGCTGACCACTTCTCCCTGCGCCGCCCGTTCCAGCACGGATTCCAGTTTGCCTTCGGGCAGCTTCAGGAGCGCGGCCATGGCGCCCACACCGGGAGGAACGGCCTCCTGCATATAGCGGCCGCGCTGGCGCACCAGGCGCACGGCATCGGCGAAGGTCAGGCTGCCCGCGGCCACCAGGGCGGAGTACTCGCCCAGGCTATGGCCGGCCACGTAGTCGGGGGCGCCGAGATCCTGCTCCCGCAGAACCGCGAACGCCGCCACGGAGACGGTGAGCAGTGCGGGCTGCGTGTTCTCGGTCAGCTTGAGCTGGTCTTCCGGGCCATCGAAGCACAGGCGGGAGATGGAGAAGCCGAGGGCGTCGTCGGCCTCCTGGAACACGCGGCGCGCGGCGGCGCAGGTGTCCGCGAGAGCTTTGCCCATGCCTGTGGCTTGTGAGCCCTGTCCAGGGAAGAGGTAAGCGGTTTTGGGTGTCAAATCGGCCTTCAGTGAATGGTGCGGGTTTTGCGATTCATGTAATCCATTAACAAGTATTGCCCAAGTGTGTAGGGAGTGGTGAAGTAGGCTTTGCCGCGGCAGATCTCCGTGACCTTCTGGACGAAGTTTACCAGGCCGTAGTCGGTAGCCAGCATGAAGGTGTTGATCAGGATGCCCTGCTTCTTGCAGCGGTTCACTTCTTCCAGGGTCCGGCTGATCACCAGGGGGTCGAGGCCGAAGGCGTTCTTGTACATGCGGCCGTCTTCGAGCGTGAGGCAGCTCGGCTTGCCGTCAGTGATCATGATGATCTGGCGCATGTCTTTGCGCTCCTGGTTGAGCAGTTTCTGCGCCAGGATCAGGCCGTCGCGGGTGTTGGTGTAGTAGGGGCCCACCTGCACGCGCGCCAACTGGCTCAGGGCCAGCTCTTCGGCGCCGTCGTGGAACAGCACGCAGCGCAGGCTGTCGCCGGGATACTGGGTGCGGATGAGGTGCGCCAGCGCCAGGGCGACTTTCTTGGCGGGGGTGAAACGGTCCTCGCCGTAGAGGATCATGCTATGGCTGCAATCCAGCATGAGGACCGTGGCGCAGGAGCTTTGGTACTCGCACTGGTGGACGTGCAGGTCGGAGTAGTCCAGGTCGAGGGGCACGCGGGCCCCTTCGCGGCGGATCGCGGAGAAGAGCGTTTCGCTGACGTCCAGGTTCAGGGTGTCGCCGAACTCGTACTGTTTGGAGGAGCCGGAAGCTTCGATGCCGGTGGCCAGGTCTCGCGTGTCGTGGCGGCCGAAACTCGACTTGCCCAGCGAACCCAGCAGGTCTTTGAGGGTCTTGAATCCGAGAAAGTCCAGCGACTTGTCGGTGACTTCAAACCGCACCTTGCTGTCCTTGCCCTGGCCGGCGCCCGGGGCGGAGGACTGCTGTTCCTGGGGCTCCGGGATGGTGATCTGGCCTTCGTCGACCATTTTCTGCACCAGGTTTTCGAGGAGCTTGTCCATCTGCTCGGGCGAGAGGTTCTGAAGGCGCTCCATCATCTCCTTGAGGGATTCGTCGTCGAAGAGCTTACCTTGCTCCAGGGCCTGCTGGATGGCGCGCTTCAGGTCCTCGAGAGTGTGCTGATCCCACTCGCTGAAGGGCGTGTACTGCGTGTTGAAGCCGCTTTCGAGCAGGAAATCGGACAACGCCTGGAGCAGTTCCTCGGCGCCGATCCCCATGTCTTCGCCGGTGTAGCGGGAATAGCGGATCCATTTCATGGTGGCCTTCAGTTATACTGCCGCCGGAAGTTCGGTTTTTCCGGACGGCCCTCTTCCCTCGGCTCGCGCCGTTTTTCCTCGGCCGCGAAACCCCTCTCCTCGTTGCGGCTGATGCGGCGATGCGCGTACAGGCCCTCGAGGACGAACTCGGCGGCCGACGCACGGACCGCGTCCGGTTCGTTGGCGGTCAAGCCCAGCGCCTTGGTCTTCTCCATCAGCCCCTGAATGCCGGCGAGCTGCTTCAGCATAGTGGAGGAGTCGGCGTTCTCATCCAGTTTCAGCGAACCGCCCAGGTCGAACCACTGGATGATCTGGGCGACGTTGGCGCCCTCGAAATAGCGGTCGTAGATCTTGCCGACGGCGGTGCGGATCAGCTCGCGGGCCACGGTGTCGCCGCCCTTCAGCTCGCCTTCGTACTCCAGCTCCAGCTTGCCGGTGATGGCGGGCAGGGCCGAGTACAGGTCGAGGATGCGCGGGACGGCCACCGCTTCCTTGGCCTTCAGCGCGCGCCGTTCGGCGTTGGACACGACGTTTTCGAGCGCCGAGATGGGCAGCCGCTGGGAGACGCCGGAGCGCTTGTCGATGCGCTTGTCTTCGCGCGCCAGGAAGGCCAGCATCTCGGCCACTTCCTTGATGTAATCGGGCACCCGCACCTGGATGGGCGACGGGCGGTCGAGCCAGGCCTCCTGCTCGGTGATGGCGATTCCCTGCTCGAGCGCGGCGGGGTAATGGGTGCGGATCTCACTGCCGATGCGGTCCTTGAGCGGCGTGATGATCTTGCCGCGCGCGGTGTAGTCTTCGGGGTTGGCGGTGAACACCAGGGCGAGGTCGAGCGGCAGGCGCACGGGGTAGCCTTTGATCTGCACGTCGCCCTCCTGCATGATGTTGAACAGTCCGACCTGAATCTTGCCGGCAAGATCGGGCAGCTCGTTGATGGCGAAGATGCCGCGGTTGGCGCGCGGGAGCAGCCCGTAGTGGACGGTCAGCTCGTCGGAGATGTCGTGGCCGCGGCGGGCGGCCTTGATGGGGTCGATATCGCCGATCATGTCGGCGATGGTCACGTCGGGCGTGGCCAGTTTCTCGACGTAGCGCTGGTCGCGGTGCAGCCACGCGATGGGCGCCTCGTCGGCCGATTCGGCGACCAGGAGGCGGCAGCGGCGGCAGATGGGGCGATAGGGATTGTCGTGGATCTCGCAGCCGTCCAGGTACGGCGTGTTCTCATCCAACAGCGTGGTGAGCAGGCGGATGAGCCGCGTCTTGGCCTGGCCGCGCAGCCCCAGCAGGATGAAATGATGCCGGGACAGAATGGCGTTGACGACTTGTGGGACGACCGTGTCCTCGTATCCGAGGATGCCGGGGAACAGCGGCTCCCCGCGCTGGATTTTGCAGATCAGGTTGTTGCGAAGTTCGTCTTTGACGGACCGGTTGGCAAGTTTGGCTTCGGAAAAGGAACTTTGACGAAGCGCGCCTAGGGTACGGGGTAATTCCTGAGTGGCTCGTGACAAGCAAACCCCCCTCTGGTATGCGATTGTATCAGACGAGGCGCAATCCCACGCGGCTGATCGTCTCATCCGATACAATAGCTGCTGTGGAGACCAAGGAACAGACTGCGCCGCCCGGCCCGTGGAGCCGATTCATGGAGATTTCCCACGAGGTGCACCGCGGCTTTATCGCCGAGTGGACCGTGACGATCGTCCTGCTTCTGTTCGCCACCACCACGCTGGTGCAGGCGTTCGTGATACCCAGCGCGTCGATGGAGGATTCGCTGCTGATCGGCGACCACGTACTGGTGGACAAGCTGACGTTCGCGCCGTTCGGGCCGGTGTCCAAGCACCTGCTGCCGTATCGCGACGTGCGGCGCGGCGACATCATTGTTTTCTGGTTTCCCCTGAACATCAAGGAAGACTACGTGAAGCGGGCCATCGGCGTGCCGGGAGATCACATCCGGCTGGTGAACAAGCAGCTCATGCTGAACGGGCACCTGGTGGACGAGCCGTACGTCAAGCACATCACGTCGTACCAGGACACCTACCGCGACAACTTCCCGCAGGCGCCCAACTCGTCGCTTCCGCCGAGCGCGGTGGACATGCTGCAGAACCACGTGGAGAACGGCGAGCTGGTGGTGCCGGCCGGGTACATCTTCGCGATGGGGGACAACCGCGACGATTCGCTCGACAGCCGCTATTGGGGCTTCGTGCCGCGGGAGAACATCAAGGGCACGCCGCTGATCATCTACTGGTCGTTCGAAGCGCCCACGCAGGACCTGACGAACCCCAATATCGGGATCGACCACATCATCGACGTGATCATCCACTTCCCCACCAAGACGCGCTGGAGACGCACGTTCAAGCTGCTCCACGGCTATCCGCTGCAGTAGCGCGGGCTACAATGGTCCCATGGGCACGAGGACCAAAACTCTATACGATACCGACTTCGTGGAGTGGACTGCCCACACGGCCGAGCTGCTGCGCTCCGGGCGGACCGGCGAGGTGGACATGGAACACCTGGTGGAGGAGATCGAGGACTTGGGAAAAAGCGAACGTTCGGCTGTGCTGTCGCAGGTCGCCCGCATGCTGATGCACCTGGTGAAGGAGCGCATCCAGCCGGAACGCAGCGGAGCGAGCTGGCGTACGTCAATCGCCAACGCCCAGATCGAAATCGTTTTCAAGCTGGAAGACTCTCCGAGCCTCCGCCGCTATCTCGAAGAAAAGCTCGAGCGCGCCTGGCTTATCGCCGTAAAGACGGCGATCCTGGAGACGAACCTCCCGCGCGCCCGCCACTCCGAGATCCCGGAGAAGTGCCCGTACACGTTGGACGAACTGCTGGAAGGCATTCCCGAGCCGCGCTGACGCGGTCGCCTGTCACGGAGTCGAGTTCAGGAATTCGAACGTATCGGTGTTGGTGCGGACCAGCACATGGCCGGGACCGAGCGGCTTGCCCTCGGTGCCGAAGAAGACGGCGCCATCGGTGGAGTCGCCGGGGACGAGCTTGGTCTGCACCAGGGCCAAGGCGCTGGCGGTGGCCGCCGCGCGGATCCTGCTGCCGCCGGCGGCGATGGCGGCCTGGCGGCGCTGCTCGTAACCGTTGGTCGACTGCAAGTGCTGGTTGCCGTAAATCGCTGCCTCGTAGGACGTCACCAGCTTGATCACGTCGCTGCCGCTGCCTTTCTGGCGCAGCATGTCAACCACGGCGCGTGCGGGCGTGGCCTTCACCTCCATACCGTCATTACGCACGTAGCTGAAATCCTCGGGGCGAATGACGTACGGCCCCTTGGAACCGTTGGAAACGGCGACCTGGATGATGGCGAACTCGCGGAGGTGACCGGGCATCTGGGCGAACATGACGGTCACGCCGGACCGGGTGAGCGTCTGATACTTCAGACCGTTCGATTCGAACTCGATGACCTGAGCGTCGAGCGCGTGGCAGAAGATCGGGAGAGCCACCGCGCAAACACCCAGAAGCCTTTTCATGAGACCATATTACGATACGATCCGGACCGGAGGGTGCCGATCGGTCCGCCTATCCTACTTTCTCTTGGGGAACAAATGCCGACGGAATTAAAGCAGGGCCGCCACGGGCTCGAACAGCACGGAATTCGGAACATCAACACAGCTTACTGGAACCTGGGCGCGGCGCAGCTTGTGGAGCACGCCATCCAGCGCCGCGAGGCGAGCCTGGCCGGCGACGGATCGCTGGTGGTGCGCACCGGCCAGTTCACCGGGCGCTCGCCCAGAGACAAATTCGTGGTGCGCGACGAGATCACCGACCGCACGGTGCAGTGGGGCGCGGTGAACCAGCCGCTTTCCGAGGCGCACTTCGACCGCCTGCACGCCAAGATGCTGAGGTTCTGGCAAGGGCACGACGTGTACGTGCAGGACTGCCTGGTGGGCGCCGAACAGGAGTACGCTCTGCCCATCCGAGTGGTGAGCCAGCTGGCGTGGCACAGCCTGTTTGCGCGCCAGCTTTTCATCCGGCCCGACGCCACTGAAAGCGCCGACCGCGAACCCCGGTTCACCATCTTGTTCGCCCCCGAATTCCAGGCCAACCCGGCCGAGGACGGCACCAATTCGGAGACCTGCATCGTGCTGAACTTCAAGAAGCGGGTGGTGCTGATCTGCGGGACCAGCTACGCGGGGGAGATGAAGAAATCGGCGTTCACCATACTGAACTACCTGCTGCCGGGGCGCGGGGTGTTTCCGATGCACTGCTCGGCGAACCTGGGGGACGCGGGGGATGTGGCGCTGTTCTTCGGGCTTTCGGGGACAGGCAAGACCACCCTTTCGGCGGACCCGCGGCGGCGGCTGATCGGCGACGACGAGCACGGCTGGAGCGACAACGGCGTCTTCAATTTCGAAGGCGGCTGCTACGCCAAGTGCATCCGGCTTTCCCAGGAGCAGGAGCCGCAGATCTGGAACGCCATCCGGTTCGGGACGGTGCTGGAGAACGTGGCCATGGATGCGGAAACGCGGCTGCTGGATTTCAATTCCGAGGCCATCACGGAAAACACGCGCGCGGCTTATCCGCTGGATTTCATCGACAACGCCGTGATCCCCAGCGTGGCGGGCCATCCGAACCACGTCATCTTTCTGACCGCCGACGCTTTCGGCGTGCTGCCGCCGATTTCCAAGCTGACGCCGGAGCAGGCCATGTATCACTTCCTGAGCGGCTACACGGCCAAGGTGGCGGGCACCGAGCGCGGGTTGGGCAAAGAGCCCGAGGCCACCTTCAGCGCCTGTTTCGGCGCGCCGTTCCTGCCGCGACCGGCGGGGACGTACGCGTCGCTGCTGGGCGAGAAACTGCGCCGCCACCAGGCGCAATGCTGGCTGGTGAACACGGGGTGGGTCGGCGGCGCGTTCGGGGTAGGGAACCGCATGAAGCTGCCCTACACCCGCGCCATGCTGAATGCGGCGCTTTCGGGCGCGCTGAAGGACGTCGCGGTGGAGCCGCATCCGGTATTCAAGGTGGCGGTGCCGAAGTGCTGCCCGGATGTGCCGGCAAGCTTCCTGGACGCTCGCGGCATGTGGGCGGACAAGCATGCCTACGACGGGGCGGCGCGCGATCTTAGTGGCAGGTTTAACAGGAACTTCGAGAAATTTTCTGAAGTGAAGGAAGAGATTATGGCCGCAGCGCCGGCGGCGTAGGATTTCCTCGCTCGGCGGTGCTACTGGAACCGCGCGGGAACCTCGACCGCGGCGAATTCGCGGGAGAGTTCAGCCACGTCGTCGGGCTGGAGCACCATGCGGGCCATGCGGAACAGAATGTTGTCTTCCTTCATGATGTGCTGCCGCAGCAGGGAGACATAGCCGAGCGCGTTGCCGGCCACCAGGCGGCGCGCTTCGGGCGAGCCTTGTTCGGCGGCGTCGAGGTTTTCGCGGACGGCTTTCAGGTAGGCGCGGCCCTGGTCGTGCTCCGCCAGCATGACGCCGATGGGGCCTCCGGCGGACGGCACGCCCCGCTCTTGCATGCGCGGGAACAGCAGGTTCTCTTCCTTGGCGTGATGGCAACCGTCGGCGAAATTGCGGAAGAAGTCGAGGGCGTTATCGAAGAACCGGCGCGGGAACGGTTCGCCCGCCTCGGTTTTCCGGACCTGCTCTTCGAGCGCGTCCATCATCTGTTCAATCCTGCGGTGTTCCTGGCTGAGCACTTCAGTTGGATGCACGGGGTGACCTCTCGAATCCATTGTGGCGGAGGGGCGGCGAGAGGTCAGTGACTCCAGTCACCGGAGGCCGACGCGGCAGGAAAATGAACGAGCAAAGCCAATTCCGATATCGCAGCAAGGTACACGTATCCCGGCGGCGCATGAGAATTTCGTTGCGGCGGCCGGGGCTTGCCCCAACATCGGACCGGGCGGAACCCGAAAGGTACCGCGCCGTGCGTCGTCCGGCCGCCAGTGATTTGAGCCGCATCTTCAAAGGGATCAGCACGCTATTGGGCGTCTTACCTTCGATTCGACGACTGACTCTCAGGTGACCCGATGCTTCCCATCGCATCCGAGTAATTTGGGACCGCGATCCCAACGTCTCCCCGCCGACCTTCAGCCGTTCGAGCTTTCTTAGGGCCCTTACGGGGAGTCCAGCACCACAAAATAAGCAACGCTTCCTGGCCAGGAAGAAAGAACGATTTACGGCCCCGGGTTGCCCCGGGCCGCAAAACCGATCCTCGATTACAACGTAGCATCGAGCGAAGCGGGATCTGTCGATGGGGACGGGCAAGTACCTTAGAATGAGCACAAACTTTTTTCAAACCTTTGTGACTGAAGAGACGGCAAAAGTACGGACGGCGGCTGGAGTGAGACGAACTGGCTTGTTTTCAGGCAGTTGTCTGGCCGGAGTTCAAGGGGTTAATCGGCGTCGTTCCGCACCCGACCACCTTTCGCAGCCGCCCGCATGCCGAGTTACTCTTCGGCTTGGTTGATGGCCCTATCGTAGAGTTCCTGATCCATGAAGAAGCAACCGATCCAATTCCGGCTTGATCTTGGTCAGGAGACCTTTATCCTTGTATCCTTGTCCGCCAAAAGCAGCCCGACAGTTCCAATCACTCGGAGACCGAGGGACGCCGCGAGCCGCCGGGCGGGCTGTTCATCGAGTATGAGCCGCTGAGCACGCAATTCCAAACCCACTGGGGGTGAAGCTGGTGGAGTAGTTCGAGCCGGCCAATCTGAGTGAGCGCGATCAGCGGGCTCGAGTTGGAGACAACTGCCACTCAGGCTCGCTTGCTCTCGGCGATCTCGGCCGGCCACGCTTCTTCCGTGAACCGAAGGTATGGAATCCCATTCCGACGCGCGCTGGATGAAGTCGAGGCGGGGAACGCCCAAGAGTGCGGCTGCCTTGCCGCTGGAAATAAGGCTTCGCCGGTACAGTTCCAAAACGATCATCTCTCTCGCGGTCTGCTCGACTCGTCAGGGATTCCTCCCGTGACACGCCTTCCCGAAATGAGCGGGCCGAGCCACTTGACCATGTCGCCGCCGTCCGGATTTGTACCCATCGAAGCCTGGAGACATCGGGGAGGCGTGGGATGCCGGTTGGCCAGGGAGGCCAGCCGTTTCCGCGAAAGGTGCAGGGCGGGGGAGTTGTGGCATACTCGGACTACGTGAGAACGCCGGCCGGCCGTTGGAGGGCGAGGGCGGATCACTCCTTCAAAACGTGGGAAAGTACTTCGTTCAGAATTTCGGATGCAGGGCCACACAGGCCGACGGGGCGGCCCTCGAATCGCTGCTCGCCGGGAAGGGACTGGAAGCGGCCGGGGAGCGCGCGGCCGCCGACCTGGTCATTCTGAACTCGTGCACCGTCACGTCTTCGGCGGATGAAGACGTCCGGCACACCATCCGCCGCGTGCATCGCGAAAACCCCGGGGCGCGGATCCTGGTCACGGGCTGCTATGCGCAGCGCGCGCCGGAAGAGCTGGCGTCCATGCCCGGAGTCGAATGGGTGGTGGGCAATTCGCACAAGACACAGATCGCCGAGCTGGTCACGATCGGAGGAGAGAGCGCGCCGTACCACGGCAACATCCACGTGGGCGATATCTTCGCGCAGCGGGATTTCCTTTCGGCGCCGGTCGAGGACGCGGCCGGCGACCGCACGCGGCCCAACTTGAAAATCCAGGACGGGTGCAACAACCGCTGCTCGTTCTGCATCATTCCCTTCGTGCGCGGACGCAGCCGCAGCGCGGAGGCGCGGCAGGTGGTGGAACAGGTGCGCGGACTGGCACGGCGGTACCGCGAGATCGTGCTCAGCGGCATCAACCTGGGGCGTTGGGGCCGCGAGCCCGGCGGGACGATGCGGCTGGCCGGCCTCATCCGCCTGCTGCTGGCGGAAACGGATGTGGAGCGGCTGCGGCTGAGCTCGGTGGAGCCCATGGATTTCTCCGACGACCTGCTGGGGCTGATGGCCGAATCGCCGCGCATCGCCCGGCACGTTCACTCGCCGCTGCAGAGCGGGTCGGACCGGATCCTGCGGCTCATGCGGCGCAAGTACCGCCCGCGGCACTACGCGGACCGGATCGAGAAGGCGCGGGGGCTGATGCCGGATGCCGCCATCGGGGCCGACGTGATGGCGGGGTTCCCCGGCGAAACCGACGGCGATTTCGAGGAGAATCGGCGATTTATCGAGAACCTCCCCTTCACTTATTTGCACGTGTTCACGTATTCGGAACGGCCGGGCACTCCGGCCGCCGACGATCCGCACGCGGTGCCCATGCTGGTGCGCAAGGAGCGCAACCGCATCTTGCGCGAGCTGGCCGCGCGGAGAAACCGGGAGTTCCGCGAAAGCATGGTGGGCCGGACGCTCTCGGCCGTGACGCTGCACGAGCCGGGTGCGGCCCTCACGGGCAATTATCTGAAAGTGGAGCTGGCGTCAGTCCGTAAGCCGAATTTCATCGTGGACGTGCGGATCGGCGGCATTACGTGCGACGGGCTACTTGAATCCGCGCCGGAAATTTGTACAATATCCTAGACACTGACAATGGCCCGCGATCGTATCGCTCGATCGTTCGCACGGCTGCCGCTGGGTTCACAGGGGATGCTGGTGGTGGCGATACCGGTGTGCGCCCTGCTGGCGGCGATGGCCGTTTTCTACCAGTTTCAACGGCAATCGCGCCGGGCGGTCGGGTGGGTGGAGCATACCTACCAGGTTCACGCCGAGATACGAAGGATGCTGCTGCGCGCGGTCAACATGGAGAGCAGCGCCCGCGGCTATCTGCTGACGCACCAGGCGGCATTTCTGGAACCATACTGGCTGGCCCGCAAGGAACTTCCCGAGACGCTGGACTCGCTGAACCACCTGGTCAGCGACAACCCGGCGCAGGTCGAGCAGATCGCCCAGGTGCGGGCGGTGGTATCGCAGACACTCGATTCGATGGAGGCGCTGCGCCAGGATGCGGCCGCCAACCGCGCGGCCGACGCTTTCAACGAGCTGGGGCGGAGCGGGGCCCAGATGAACGAGTTGCGCCGCATCCTGGCCAACATGGGGGTCGAAGAGGAGCGGCTTCTGGTGGAGCGCGCCGGGCAGGAGCAGAAGGCGCAACAGAGGCTGGAGGTGGCCATTTTCGCGGGCGGCCTGCTGGGGCTGCTGGGCGCCCTGGTGGCGGCGATCCTGTTCACCACGCGGATCGTCCGCCGCGTCCAGCACCTGGAGGAAGACGCCCGCCGCGTGGCACAAGGGCTGCCGATCGTCGGAGAAGTGACGGGGCGCGACGAGATCGCGCGGCTGGAGCGCACGCTGAAAGAAACTTCGCAACTGCTGGGCGCGCAACGGGAGCAACTCAGGGCGGCGCACAGCGAGCTGGAAGCGCGCGTGGAACGGCGCACCGCCGAACTCAGCGCGGCAAACGAGGAGCTGCGGCGGGCCACGGAACTGAACCAGGCGGTGATTCAATCCTCACCACTGGCCATCTGGGCGATCGATCTGGAAGGGGAGGTGAGCTTCTGGAATCCGACTGCCGAACGGATTTTCGGATTTGCCCAAGATGAAGTGATCGGGCGGCCGCTGCCCATCATTCCGCCCGATCTGCGGGAAGAGTACGGGGATTGGCTGGAGCGGTTTCGCAAGGGAGAAGCGCTGAGCGCGGTGGAACGGGCGCGGATCAAGAAAGACGGTTCGCGCATCGAGGTGGTCATCTGGACGGCGCCGTTGCGAGACGCGGCCGGGTCCATCCGCGGCACCATCGCGATCGACAGCGATCTCACGGAGCGCAAGGTTCTCGAAGAGCAGTTCCGGCAGTCGCAAAAGCTGGAGGCCGTGGGGCGGCTGGCAGGCGGCGTAGCGCACGACTTCAACAACCTGCTCACGGTAATTGTGGGTTACACCGAGATGCTGATCGGCGAGGCACGAGACCGGCCCAATCTGCTGGACTACGCGGTCGAGGTGCAAGGCGCCGCGGAACGGGCCGCGGCATTGACGGCCCAACTGCTGGCCTTCAGCAGGCGGCAGATCAGCCAGCCGCGGCTGCTCGATCTAAACGAAGTGGTGACCCATTCGATGAAGCTGCTGCGCAGGGTGATCGGGGAGGATATCGAGATTGCGACGCACCTCGAGGCGGGGCTGGGACGGGTCAAGGCGGATCCCAATCACCTTGACCAGGTGATCATGAACCTGGTGGTGAACGCCCGCGACGCCATGGGCGAGGGAGGAAAACTCACCATTGAAACGGCGAACCAGGTGTTGGACACGGGCTACGTGGGACGGCACATCGGCGTGACGCCTGGCCCATACTGCCTGCTGGCGATCAGCGACACCGGGATGGGGATGGACGCGCAAACCAGGAGCCGGCTGTTCGAGCCTTTCTTCACCACCAAGGAGGCCGGCAAGGGCACGGGGCTGGGACTGGCGATCGTCTACGGAATCGTAAAGCAGAACGGAGGCGAAATCATGGTTTACAGCGAGGCGGGGAAGGGAACCACCTTCAAGATCTACCTGCCGATGGTGGAAGCTGCCGAGGAGCAGCCCAAGGCCGCGGGGGCGCACGTGGCGATACGCGGCTCGGAGACCATTCTGCTTTGCGAAGACGAAGGCAGCATCCGCAAGCTGGTCCGCACCATGCTCGAGAAGCAGGGTTACAGGGTCCTGGAAGCGGGAGGGCCGGACGAGGCCGTCCGAATCTCGCAGGAAACCGCGGCGCCGATTCACCTGCTGCTGACCGACATCATCATGCCGCACACCAGCGGCTTCGACCTGGCCAAAAGGCTGCGCGAGATCGCGCCGGCGATGAAGGTGCTCTACATGTCGGGATACACGGACAACCAGGTGAGCCGGGTGTGGTCGCAGCAGCCGGATGCACCGTTCATTCAGAAGCCATTCACCGCCGAGGGATTGGCCCAGAAGCTGCGCGAGGCGTTGTGCAGCTCGGCCACGGCGTAGCGCGGGCGGGCAGGCCGGCGCTACATCTCGCGGCGGCCTTCCATAGCCTTGGAGATGGTCACTTCGTCGGCGAATTCGAGGTCACTCCCCACCGGAACGCCCATGGCGATGCGGGTGACCTTGACCCCCAAGGGCTTCAACAGGCGCGCGAGGTAGACCGCCGTGGCTTCGCCTTCGACGGTGGGGTTGGTGGCCACGATCACCTCTTGAATCTCGCCCTGGCCGATGCGCTCCACCAGCCCCTTGATCTTCAGCGATTCCGGACCGAGGCCGCGCAACGGCGAGAGGGCTCCGTGCAGCACGTGGTAGCGGCCTGGAAACTCGCGCGTGGTTTCGATACCCACGATGTTGTGCGGCTCTTCGACCACGCAAACGATTTTCGGATCACGATCAGGGTCGCGGCAGAACTGGCACAGGTCGCTATCGCTGATGTTGTTGCACAAGGCGCACAGGCCGAGCTTGTCTTTCACGTCCAGAATGGCCTGGGCGAGGTGATCGGCATCCTCGCGGCCGGCGCGGAGCACGTGAAAAGCCATGCGCTGCGCGGATTTCTGGCCGATTCCGGGAAGGCGTTTGAACTCGGTGATGAGGCGCGCGAGCGGTTCGGCGAAATCGGGCATCGGTTAGAACAAGCCTGGAGGCAAACCCATTCCGCCCAGCATGCCGCCCATCTTTCCCTGGATGGCTTCGTCGACTTTCTTCACGGCCTCGTTGCAGGCGGCCACGATCATGTCCTGGAGCATCTCGACGTCGCCCGCGACTTCGGGATCGATCTTCACGGAGAGCAGATTTTTCTGGCCGTCCATCCGCACGGTGACCATGCCCCCGCCGGCCGAGGCATCCACCTTGATCTGGGCGACTTCCGCCTGGAGCTTGTCCTGCATCTCCTTCGCCTGGCGCATCATCTGCTGCATGTTCGGGGGCATCTTCATGTTAGGACTCCTTCAGATTACGAACTTTGCGGACTTCGCCGCCGAATACTTCGCGAAAGCGCCGGACCTCGGGGTTGGCGAGGGCGCGGCTGGTGACTTCGTCCTCGGTGGCCGGGGGGCGCGCGAGGGCGCCGGCCGGGTTCGGGGCCGCGGGCTCGCCGGATTCATCGATGGAGACCCGGATTTTGAGGGGCCGCGAAGAGATGCGGCTCACGGCTTTCTTGAGGTCGTCTTCCGCCAGCGCGCGCCGGTTGGATTTGGCGGTGGTGAACTGCAGTTCGCCCGCGGCTTCGACCACGCGGGAGTGCTCCACCGCATCGGCGGTGAAGGGCATGCCGAGATCCATCAGGGCGGTGTGGAGCGCCTGGCGCCAGTCGGCAGGAGCGGCGGGTTGGGGCGGGGATGGGGCCGGTTGAACTGGCGGCCGAGCCGCCGGTGAGGGCGTGGGCCTGGGGGGCGGATTTCCAGCGGGACCTTGCGGAGCGGGTTTCGAGCCTGGCCCGGAGAATTGCGCCAGCGCTTCCTCGATGGGCAGGAGGCGCCCGGCCTGAACCAGGCGCACCAGGCCGATCTCCAGGTGAAAGCGCGGCTGTAGGGAGAACTGGAGGTCGCGATAGAGATCGAGCGAGAGCTGGAGGTAGCGCGTGAGGTCCTCTTCGGAGAAGCGCGCGGCGGTTTGGGCCAATTGCGCCCGCTGTGCCGCAGAGGCCGCGACCAGGCGGGTGGCCTCGCCCGAAATGCGCGCCACCAGCAGGTTGCGGAAATAACGCGACAGCTCCCGGCTGAAATGCTGGAGGTTGTGGCCGTTGCGTTCCAGCTCGTCGACGACTTCGAGCATGCGGCGCGAATCACCGGCCAGCAGCGCGCCGGTCACCTGTTCGAGCGATTCGAGCGAGAATGCGCCGAGGAGCCCACGCACTTCCGAGGCGACGAGTTTCGAGCCGCAGCAGGCGATGGCCTGATCGAGCGCCGAGAGGGAATCGCGCACGCTGCCTTCGCCGGCCTGCGCCAGCACGGCCAGCACCTCCGCGTCGGCCTCGATGCCTTCCTGGCCGCAGATCCACGCCATGCGCGCGGTGAGGTCTTCGAAATCCACGGAGCGAAAGCTGAAGTGCTGGCAGCGCGAGGCGATGGTGGCGGGGATTTTGTGGGCTTCGGTGGTGCACAGAACGAAGACCGCCCAGGGCGGCGGCTCTTCGATGGTCTTGAGCAGCGCGTTGAAAGCTTCGCTGGTGATCTGGTGGGCTTCGTCGATGATGAAGACCTTGTAGCGGTCGCGCGCGGGCTGATAGCGCACGTTGTCGCGCAGCTCGCGCATTTCGTTGATGCCGCGATTGGAGGCGGCGTCGATTTCGATGACGTCCACGGTGCCGCCGGCGGTGATCTCGCGGCAACTGGCGCACTGGCCGCAGGGGGCGGCGGTGGGGCCCTGCACGCAGTTCAGGCAACGCGCCAGGATGCGCGCGACGGTGGTCTTGCCGGTGCCGCGCTGGCCCGAAAAAATGTAGCCGTGGGCGATGCGCTTCTGGGCGATGGCGTTTTCAAGCGTGGTCTTGACGTGCTCCTGGTTGACCACGTCCTGAAACGTCTGGGGCCGGTATTTACGGGCGATGACCTGGTACATGGGGCGGGCGACAACAGGCCCCGGGTGATCCGCGGCACACGAGCCGCACCACTACCGTTGCTTCCTTCCGGACCTGGCGGGGTTTGCAGCCGCCCGTTGCACGGAGCCCGAGACCTGAGTATTCATCGTAACATGAGGGGGGGCGGGGGCTCACAGCGCGCCGGCGCGGCGCAAGCGATCTGTGGAAACGCCGGATGGGTACCTGTTGGGCCCACCCGGCGTTTCTCGAAAGCTGCTAATAGAATATATCAACGTTCTGGAACACGACTGAGGGGTCCGGGTTACCAGCCACCCAACGGAACGAGTAAACGGGCTGTGGCGGCGAGATCGAAATCCCATTGAAGGTCAGGCTATAGACCGGATAGATCGAATTATCTTCTTTCACCGTGTAAATCCCGGCTACCAGACCGCAGACGCTTACGGAGCCGGGGGTCAGGGAGCCGTCATCGCCGGTGTAAAAGGTGTTCGTGACCCCCGAGGGGTCGGTCACGGCGAATGGCCAGCTGTTGCCCGAATGGAGTATTGCACCGGACGAGTTCACGAACTGTTTGACCATGGTGAGACAGAAGGTCGCGGTATTGGGCTGGACTTTGAAGTTGTCGGTCTTCGATGCGGAATTCATGAATCCGTGGGAGCATCCGTTTCCACAAGGATTGTCAACGAGCGCGGGATTGCCCACGAAGCTGGCAACGGGAGTGGCCCACACCTTGTAAACGCCGCCGTTGTTGGTAGTGTCCAGAAAGTCGGTGGGACAGGTGATGTTGGCGAGCTGGATCGTGATCGTCCCCAACTCGGGGTGGTCCTGACTGATGCCAGTGGGGTGAACCGGGCCTCCGACGCCGGTATAGGCGGTCATTACGCCGCTGGCGGAAACTGTAAACCGGCGATTACTGACCGGATCGGTGCTCAGCAGCGCCTGACCATTGGGATCCGTGACCTGGAAGAAGTAATCTCCAGCGGGCAGCCCCGCAGCCTTAGCCGGCGCGTTTGAGCCGGGTCCGCCATTGAGATAGACATCGCATTTCGATGCGTAATGGTTGGCGTTGACGACGCTTCCATCCGCCGTGGTCGTGAATATGGCTCCCGACACCGCCGCCCCGGCGGGAGAAAATTGCCCAAGAACAATGAGCAGAGTGAAGATTATTGCAACTGTGGAATATCGTTTCACGAACGTTGACTCCTTGTTTGCCTGCTGGATTCTGGAGTTAGTTTAGGCGAGCGGGTGCCCGATAAAGCAGTACACCTTGGATAGGACAACGGGTGATTTCTTTTGTTATTTTGGCGCGTCCGCAGCGCCGCGCGCGGGCGCCCGGCACGGAACGGAGATTGCCGACTAAAATAATGCTGGTGTCCTCCGTTCCACTCATCGACTTCCAGAACGTCACAGTCGTGCGCGGCGGCCGCGTGGTGCTGGACGGCGTTACCCTGACCATCGGGCAGGGCGAACATGCCGCCATTCTCGGGCCGAACGGCTCGGGCAAATCGACGCTCATCAAGCTCATTTCCCGCGAGCTGTATCCACGGCTCAAGGACGAGCCCTGGTCGCTCCGCATCCTGGGCCGCGACCGGTGGCACCTTTTCGACCTGCGGAACCATCTCGGGCTGGTGTCGAACGACTGGATGCAGATGTGCACGCGCGATTTTTCGGGGTACGAAATCGTGCTGTCGGGGTTCTTCGGCAGCGTGGGTGTCTGGCCGTACCACGAGGTGACGGAGGAAATGCGGAGGAAGACGTACGAGGTGATGGAGTTGCTCGAGATCTCGCACCTGGCGGAGCGCAGCACCAACGCCATGTCTTCGGGCGAGGCGCGGCGCATCCTGATCGGGCGGGCGCTGGTGCACGATCCGCAGGCGCTGGTGCTCGACGAGCCCACCACCAGCCTCGATCTGCGCGCCACCCAGGAGCTGCGCGAGATTCTGCGCAAACTGGCGGCGGGCGGAATCAGCATCATCATGGTGACCCACCACTTGCCGGACATCATCCCGGAGATGCGGCGGGTGGCGCTGTTCCGCGACGGGAAGGTGTATTGCGACGGGCCGAAGGAGCGCGTGCTGGAGGCCGGGACGCTGTCGGCGGTGTTCGGCGTTCCGGTGGAAGTTTTCGAGCGCGGCGGGTATTACCATGTGCTGTG
>DASQZT010000032.1:0-41537 GCA_035638575.1 Bryobacteraceae bacterium | reverse complement strand
GGCGTTGCCCAGCCCGAACAGTTGTTCAAGCCGTTTCAGCCGGGCGCCCACGCCATGGGTTTGGGCCTCTATATCTCGCGCGCCATCTTGCGCGCGTCCGGCGGTGGGCTTCGCTACGAGAAGGAGCCGGAGGGAGCCTGCTTCGCCGTGGAACTTTGGCCGGTGGATAACACCCGGGAAACATGATGGAACAGGATCGCAAAACACGGGCCCTGCTGGTCGACGACCACGCCCTGTTTCGGGAAAGCATGGCGCGCGTGCTGGAAGCGCAGCCTTCGCTCGAGGTGGATCATTGCGGCAGCATTCGCGACGCCCTGCGGCTTCTCTCCGAGCACACTTACGATCTCGTGCTGCTGGACCACGATCTGGGCAGCGAGCGGGCATCGCAGTTCCTTCCGGCGGCCCGGCAGGCGGGGTTTGAGGGCCGGGTGCTGGTGGTCACCGCCTGGATCAGCGACACGGAAGCCAGGCGCCTGATGCGCCAGGGCGTCTCCGGAATCTTCTTGAAGCAGGCGGCCCTAAGCGACCTGATGGCGAGCATCCGCGCCGTGGCCGCCGGAGAAACGTACCTGGACCCCTCCCTGGCGCGAACGGCCCAAAGCGCCGGGCCGAAGGAGGCAGGCGCCACTCCGGTCCTGAACGACCGCCAGCGGAAGGTGCTGGGCTGTGTGGTGGAGGGCCTTTCCAACAAAGAGATCGCCTGGCGGATGCAGATCTCCGAAAGCTACGTCAAAGCGATTCTGCAGGGCCTGTTTCAAAAGACCGGCGTGCGGACCCGCGGGCAGCTCGTGCGCGTGGCCGTCGAGCAGTACGAGGATCAGTTGTAGTCCACCGCCGTCCAGCCCCGGCGCGCCCGCCAGGCGCGCCAGTGTCCGAAAGATAGACTACCGGCTCGCGCGCTTCCGGGTTACTGTAAGACCAATGGTTGCCGGATTTAGACTGGCATACTGAGGCATACCGGGTGAGTAGCGCTGTCGGGACGGATAAAATGGAAGCGTGCCAATCGCCAGCAACGCAGTTCCCGAGATACTCGAGCGGCTGCACATAGAACCTGTCAACTCCGGCGCCTGTTACGGCGACTGGATCGCCAGTCCCTCTGGCCCAGAGCTGGATTCCATCAATCCTTCTTCGGAGGAACCGCTGGCCCGCGTCCAAATGGCCGGGCCGGCGGATTATGAAACCGTTCTGGCGCGCGCCGGAGACGCCTTCCTGGACTGGCGCATGATTCCGGCGCCCAAGCGGGGCGAAATCGTTAGGCAGATCGCGGACGAGCTGCGCGCCCACAAAGCCGGCCTGGGAGCCCTGGTCACTCTCGAAATGGGCAAGATTTTGCCGGAAGGCCTGGGCGAAGTGCAGGAGATGATCGACATTGCCGATTTCGCCGTCGGCCTGTCGCGCCAGCTCTACGGCCTCACCATGCACAGCGAGCGGCCGGGACACCGCATGTACGAGCAGTGGCACCCGCTCGGGATTGTGGGGGTCGTCAGCGCCTTCAACTTCCCCGTGGCCGTGTGGGCATGGAACGCCATGATCGCGGCGGTCTGCGGCGATTGCGTGCTGTGGCGTCCATCCTCCCAGACGCCGCTGACCGCGATTGCCGTGCAGAAGATCTGCAACCGCGTACTCGACCGGCACGGGCTTAAGGGCGTCTTCAACCTGGTGATTGGTCCGAGCCAATCCGTCGGCGAGGCGCTGATCCACGACCGCCGCATTCCGCTGGTGAGTTTCACCGGATCGACCGAGGTTGGCCGGCATGTTTCTGAAGTGGTGGCCCAACGCCTGGGCCGCACCATCCTGGAACTGGGTGGCAACAACGGCATCATCGTCATGGACGACGCCAACCCCGGCCTGGTATTGCGCGCCGTTTTGTTCGGCGCGGTCGGGACCGCCGGACAGCGCTGCACCACGACGCGGAGATTGTTCCTCCAGCGCGGCATCGCCCCCAAAATCACCGAAGCGCTCATCGGCGCCTACCGGCAGGTGAAGATCGGCGACCCCATGGACGAAGCCACCATCATGGGGCCGCTGGTGAACCGCCGCGCCGTCGCCGATATGATGGACGGCATCCGCCGCATCCGCGAGCAAGAGGGCGAGATCCTGTTCGGCGGCGAGCGCATGATGGGCAACTACGTGCAGCCCGCGCTGGTCCGCGCGCGGCCGGACATGCCGATTCTGAAGGAAGAGATCTTCGCGCCGATCCTCTACCTCATCGAATTCGACCATCTGGACGATGCGATCCATTGGCACAACGACGTGCCGCAGGGCCTTTCGTCCGCCATGTTCACCACCAGCCTGATCGGCGCCGAGACGTTCCTGAGCCACCGCGGCAGCGATTGCGGGATCGCCAACATCAACATCGGCACCAGCGGCGCGGAGATCGGCGGCGCCTTCGGCGGCGAGAAGGACACCGGCGGCGGCCGCGAATCCGGCAGCGACGCCTGGAAAGCCTACATGCGGCGCCAGACCAATACCATCAACTGGTCGACGCAGCTTCCCCTGGCGCAGGGAATTCAGTTCCGCTCCTGAACGCGCCTACTCCCGGCAGATGCCGCGGTCGCTGCGACGGATGAAAGCCACCAGGTGGAGGGTTTCCGGCGTGGGAATTTCGGTTTCGATTCGCGACAGGGCGTCCTCCAGCTTGAGGCCGGAGCGGTATAGGATCTGGTAGGCCTTCTTGAGCGTGCTCAAGTCGGATGCTTTGTAGCCGGCGCGCTTCAGGCCCACCAGGTTCAGTCCCTTGGGCGCCACATTGAAGCCCACATACAGGAAGAAGGGCGGCACATCGGCGTTGACTCGCGTGTTGCCGCCGACCATGGCCAGGCGGCCGATTTTGGAATACTGGTGCACCACCACTCCGCCCGAAATGAAGGCGTGGTCTTCCACCTCGACATAGCCGGCCAACAGGGCGCAACTGGCGATCACCGTCTGGTTGCCGACCTTGCAGTTGTGCGCGATGTGGCCGGAGCTCATGATGTAGTTGCCGTCGCCCAGCTCGGTGACCGACTCCGGCGCCGTTCCGCGCGAGATGGTGTAGTGCTCGCGGATCTTGTTCTCGTTTCCGATGCGGAGGTAACTGCGCTCTCCCGAGAAATTCTTGTCGAACGGGTCGGTGCCGAGCACGGTGCCGGCCGAGATCTCGTTGCGCTCGCCCATGGTGGTCCAGCGCTTGATGTAGACGTAGGGCTCCAACATGCAAGCGGCTCCGATCTGGACATCGGATTCGATGACGCAGAATTCGCCGATTCTGACGCCGGGGCCGATGACGGCTTCGGGGTGAACGCGCGCGGTGGCGGCCACCACGGCCGAAGGATCGATGGGCATCTCAATGAGTCAGGACTTTGAACGCGTGGGTCCACTGGTTGCGCAGGAAACCCGGCAGGCACCAGAGCATGCACAGAGGCTCCAGCGCGCGCGAGGAGATGATACCACCGCAGTCGAAGGGCTCCCATCCGAACTGGCCGATGATGGCCGATACGTCGGCTTTGGCGGCCGGATCGTCGCCGCAAAGGAACATGGTCGGGGTGCCTTGCTCGTAGTGGGGATTCACCATGCGCGCGTTGCCGACGCTGTTGAAGGCCTTCACTACGCGCGCGGCCGGAAGCAGAGCCTGGAGCTGCTCGCCAAGCGATTCGTTCGGGCCAGTGGTGTACTGGAGCACTCCGTTCACCGGAGGCGCGTCGGCCAGGGGATTCGTGGTGTCGATCAGGACTTTGCCGCTGAAGTTCGCCTTACCCGCCAGTTCGATTACCTGGGGAACGACTCTTCCCAGCGTGGCCACGATCAGGAGATCTCCAAAGCGGGCGGTCTGCTCGAAGGTGCCGGCCGCTCCCCGGGGGTTTTCCGACAGCCACTTGCCGAGGGCGCCGCCGGCGGGGTCGCGCGTGCCGATCATGGCCTCATGGCCGTGCTTCAACAGGCCCGCCGCCAGCACCTGTCCGACGATACCGGAGCCCAAAACTCCAACCTTCATGAATGCCTCCTTTGATCATGATAAAGCGTGTGCAGCGCGCGGACACCCGGTAATTCGGGCAGGTTCGCTTCAGTACGAAACGGAGGACAGCACCGGCAGCAGCGCCTGCCCGGACGGTGCTTCGAAGCGCGCCAGGTATCCACCGAGGTAACCGCCAGGGGGACGCACCAGCCGTCGAGCGCCGCTGCCAGCTTAGCGCCGTCGGCGCCGGCGAATGTGTGAGACGATACACCCATGAGAGTTCGCGAACTGGCGGAATGGCTGGCCGCTACTTTCGAGGGCGACGGCGAGCAGGAACTGACTGGCGGTGCGCAGCTCGAAGCGGCGGGCGTCACGGATGTGGCGTTCGTGGGGAGCCGCAAAGCCGCGGCGCAGGCAGCTTCTTCCGTGGCGGGCTGCCTGCTGGTGCCGACGGAGTGGCCCAGTCCCAGCGAGCGGACCGTGATCCGGGTTCCGGAACCGCGCACCGCATTCGCCCGCGCCATGAGCCTGTTCTACCCGACGGCGGAATTGAAGCCGGGCATCCATCCGACGGCCGTGCTGGGCAAGGATGTCGAGATGGGCGCGCTGGTTTACGTCGGGCCCAACGCGGTGATCGGCGACGGCACGCGCATCGGGGTGGCTTCCAGCATCGGGGCCGGATGCGTGGTGGGCAAGCGCGTGGTGATGGGTGAGGGATGCGTGCTGCACCCCAACGTCACGGTGTATGACAACGTCAACATCGGACGCGGTACGATTCTGCACTCGGGGGCGGTGATCGGCGCGGACGGATTCGGATACGTCATGGACCGCGGCCGATGGCACAAGTTTCCGCAGGTGGGACGCGTGGAGATCGGCGAGTTCGTGGAAGTGGGCGCCAACTCGTGTGTGGACCGCGCTGCGCTGGGCGTGACCGAGATCGGGGAAGGCACCAAACTCGATAACATGGTGCATGTGGGGCACAACTGCCGCATTGGGAGGCACGTGGTGGTGGCGGCGCAAACCGGGTTTTCGGGCGGCGTGGTGGTGGAGGATTACGCGGTGATCGGCGGGCAGGTGGGGATCGGCGACAAGGCGCGCATCGAATCGCGGGCGGTGCTGGGTTCGGGCTGCGGCGTGCTGACCTCCAAGATCGTGCGCTCGGGCGAGACGGTGTGGGGCACCCCGGCGCGGCCCTTGCGGCAGCACCTGGAGCAGCTCGCCAACCTGGCGCGGCTGCCGGATCTGCGGCGCGAGGTGGCGGAGATCAAGCGGCGGCTGGCGGAACTCGAAAGGAGATCCTGAAGTCCGTGCTGGTAGTGGTGGGCGGGCATTCGCGCAACATCGGCAAAACCTCCGTGGTGGCGGGACTGATCCGCAAACTGCGCAGCCGCCGGTGGACTGCGGTCAAGATCACGCAGTACGGGCACGGTGTTTGCTCGCGCCACAGCGAGGCATGCGGGTGCGAGGCGGAGCCGGACCACCCGTTCGCGCTCAGCGAGGAGTACGAGCCGAACGGCACGGACTCCGGGCGTTTCCTGGCGGCGGGCGCGGAACGGTCGTTCTGGCTGCGAACGCCGTCGGGCGAGTTGGCGCGGGCAGCCGGAACGCTGCGCAAGATTCTGGAGCACAGCGAGAACGTGATCCTGGAATCCAACAGCGTCGTGGAACTGTTGAAGCCCGATGTTTTCCTCATGCTGCTCGATTTTTCCTGCCAGGACTTCAAGGCATCGAGTATGCGGTTTCTCGATCGCGCCGACGCGTTCCTGGTAGTGGACCGCGGCATCAACGCGCCGCTGTGGGAAGACATCGCGCGCGGCCTTTGGGACGGAAGGCCGCAGTTCCTGGTGAAGCCGCCGCGGTATGTGACGGCGGCGGTCTGCGATTTCGTGAAATCCAGATCGGCCTGATTGTTCCCCGCCTGGCCGGCCTTGCATCCGGAGGCGAAATCGAAGACAATTTAGTCCGGAGCTTTAACTCCGATTCTCATCCGGGAGCGAGGAGGTTGATGTGACTGTACCCTATCTGAGCCTGGCGCTTCTGCTCTTCGCCGGTCCGGCTCTTACGGCCGCCGACGATCTGGAGAGCGCCTTCCAGAACCTCAAGGACGCCGAAGCCAAGAAAGATGCCGCCGAGGTCAAGAAACTGGCGGCCGAAGTGCACGCGCTGGCGAGCAAGGAGCTGGCCGCGCCTGCGCCCACAGACGCCGACGAAAAGGATGCGTACACCAAGCACGCCGCCTACGTGAAAGAGATCGACGTGCATTCCGAGTACTCCCTGTATGCCACGGCGGTGCAATCCCTGCCCGAAACCCTGGTGGATCTGATGGCCGCGCTGGAGGAGCAGAATCCCAAAAGCCAGTACCTCGATATGGGCTACGGACAATATCTCGTGGCAGTGGGGCAGACCGGCGGCACGGCCAAGGTCCCGGCGATGGCCGAAAAAGCCCTGGCGAACTTCCCCAACAATCAGGACCTCCTGATCGTCCTGGCCGACAACGCGATGACCAAGAAACAGCCGGACCGCGCGGTCACTTATGCCACTCGACTGACCAGCACCCTCCCCAAGAAGGCCAAGCCCGAGGGTATGTCTGCCGCCGATTGGGAGCGCATACGCTCCGCGGCCTTGGGCCATGGCTACTGGATCGCCGGCGTCATCCATGGCGAACAGGGCAAGTATGCCAACGCCGACAAGGAACTGCGCGCCGCCCTGCCCCTGATCAAAGGCAATGAGGCCATGCTGGGACCGGCGCTGTTTTATCTCGGACTTGCCGATTATCAGCTCGGCAAGATGACCCTGAACAAGGCGCAGGTGCTGGATTGCGCCAAGTTCAGCCTCCAGGCGGCCGGCATGAACAGTCCCTTCGCCCAACAGGCGCAGCACAACGCGCTGGTCTGCCAGTCCGAGGCCGCCAAGATGCGGTAACGCGGGCCTCGATCCGCTACGCCTTCGGTAACCCGTACGGCGCGCGGTATTGCTTGCTCAACAGTTTGTTCGCCTCTTCGTCGTGAGGGAAAGTCTCGGTCTTGGAGTCGAAGTGCACGTCCCTGCCCAGGTGATACGAGATGTTCCCCAGGTGGCAAAGCGTGGTGCTGAGGCGCCCGATTTCCACGTCCGAGTTGGGCCGCTCGCGCGACTTGACGCACTCCAGAAAATTCTGCTCGTGCGTCTCGGGCACGCCTTTTTCCGACGGTCCCGCTTCGCCGTTCTTCAGCGATACCTTCCAGCCGCTGTTGGTCAGCAGCAGCGTGCCTTCCGTGCCGTAGTACGCCGTGTAGAAGTCGGTTGCGCCGTTTCCTTGAATCCGCTGACCCTGGTGCATCACGTGATCGAATGCGAAGCTGCGCAGTTCGAAGTTGAGCAGCAGGTCCGGGTAATGATAGGTCACCAGTTGTGTGTCGGGCACCTCTTTGGCGTCGTCCAGCCAATAGATGCCGCCCATGGCGGAAACGCGGCCGGGCAGGCAGTTTTCTATCCCTCGCATCTTCTGAATGGCCCAGATGGCGACATCCAGAACGTGCACGCCCTGGTTGCCGATTTCGCTGTTGCCGTAGTCCCAGAAGAAGCGCCAGTTGTAGTGGAAGCGATTCGGATTGAACGGCCGCTTGGGCGCTGGTCCGAGCCAGGCATCGTAATTGACGCCCTCCGGCAGGCTGCCATCCGGCGGCCGCCCGATGCTCGGCCGCACCTGGTGGATCCACGCCTTGATCTCGCAGATCTTGCCCAGCTTGCCCGATGCGACGTATTCCACGCCGCTGCGGAAGTGCTCGCCCGAGCGGCGCTGCGTGCCCACCTGGAAGACGCGGTTGTGCTTCCTGGCCGCCTCCCGGATCAGGTGGCCCTCTTGGATGGTTTGCGAAAGTGGCTTTTCGCAATAGACGTCCTTGCCGGCCTGGCAGGCCAGGATGGCCATGCGCGTATGCCAGTGGTCGGGCACGGCGATTACGACGGCATCGATTTCCTTATCGTCGAGCACGCGCTGGAATTCGCTCTCGAACCCCGGCCGTTTGCCCTGGGCCGCTTCGATATCGGCTCCGGTCTTGTTGAGGATCGCCGGATCGAGATCGCAGAAGGTCTTGAACTGCGCCCCGGCTTTGACGGCCCGGAGCGCCACGCCGCGCCCCTGGTTCCGCCCGCCGATCAGGGCCAGCGTCACCTTGTCGTTGGCGCCCATGAGGCCGGCCGCGATTGCCGATCCGGCCCCCGCTTTGAGAAACGATCGTCTGTCCTGCATCACGGCCATTGTGGCACACGCAATCGGCCTGCGACAGGGTCACCCGCCCGGCGTGTTCTTCTCACGGCCTCACGCCGCCCCGATCTTCAGCGCCTTCACCCGGTCCCTCAACTGCGCCGCCTTTTCGAATTCGAATTTCCGCGCGGCTTCCCGCATCTGCTCTTCCAGTTGTCCGATGAAGCGGTCGCGCTGCTCGGGCGTCAGCGTGTCGATGTCCTCCTCGGCTTCGAGCGGCACCGTGACGTAGTCGCCCTCGGCTACCGCCACCAGGCTCATGTCGATGGGCTTGATGATCGACTGCGGCACGATCCCGTTCCGCTCGTTGTATTCCACCTGGGTCTGGCGGCGCCGCGCGGTCTCGTCCAGCGCCCTGCGCATGCTGTCGGTCATGACGTCGGCGTACAGGATGGCGTGCCCCTCTACGTGGCGCGCCGCGCGGCCGATGGTCTGGATCAGCGACCCCGCGGAACGCAGAAAGCCCTCCTTGTCCGCATCCAGGATCGCCACCAGGGAAACCTCCGGCAGGTCGAGGCCCTCGCGCAGAAGGTTGATCCCCACCAGCACGTCGAACTCCCCGCGCCGCAGGTCGCGCAGGATCTTGATGCGGTCGAACGTGGTCACTTCCGAATGCAGGTACCGGCAGCGCACGCCGACCTCGGAGTAATACTCCGCCAGGTCCTCGGCCATGCGCTTGGTCAGGGTGGTCACCAGCACGCGCTGGCCCGCGTCCACGCGCTTGCGGATCTCGCCCAGCAGGTCGTCCACCTGCCCCTTCACCGCCCGGATCTCGACGCTGGGGTCCACCAGGCCCGTCGGCCGGATGATCTGTTCCACTACCACACCCGCCGTTTTCGTCAGCTCGTACGGCCCCGGCGTCGCCGAAACGTACACCAGTTGATTCACCCTGTGCTCGAACTCTTCGAAGGTCAGCGGGCGGTTGTCCAGCGCGCTGGGCAGCCGGAAGCCGTGCGCCACCAGCACCTCCTTGCGCGACCGGTCCCCGTGATACATCCCGTGCAGTTGCGGAACGGTCTGGTGGCTTTCGTCGAGAAACATCATGGAATCGTGAGGCAGGTAATCCAGCAGCGTGGGCGGCGCTTCGCCCGGCAGCCTGCCCGAAAAATGGCGCGAGTAGTTCTCGATGCCGTGGCAGTACCCGATCTCCTTGATCATTTCCAGGTCGAACATGGTCCGCTGGAACAGCCGCTGCGCCTCGATGGTCTTGCCCTGCTTCTCCAGTTCCTTGTGCCACCACTCCAGCTCCACCCGGATGCTGTCCATGGCGTTCGACCTGGTCTCCTCCGACATCACGTAGTGCGTTTTGGGATAGATCGGCAGCCGCATGTAGGTCTGCTTCACCTGCCCCAGCAGCGGGTCGATCTGCGACAGGCTCTCCACCTCGTCGCCCCACAATTCGATGCGGTAGGCGTTGTCGTCGTACGTCGGGTACACTTCGATCACGTCGCCGCGCACGCGAAACGTGCCGCGGCGGAAATCGCCGTCGTTGCGCTCGTACAGGATCTCCACCAGCTTGGTGACGATCTGGTTGCGCGAGATCTTCTGCCCCTTCTCCAGCATGAGCAGCATGCCGTAGTACGCTTCGGGCGAGCCCAGGCCGTAGATGCAGCTCACGCTGGCCACGATCACGCAGTCGCGCCGCTCGAACAGCGACTTGGTGGCCGACAGGCGCAGCTTGTCCAGCTCGTCGTTGATGGTCGCCTCTTTTTCGATGTAGACGTCGCTCGAGGGAATGTACGCTTCCGGCTGGTAGTAATCGTAGTAGCTCACGAAGTACTCTACCGCGTTTCCCGGAAAAAACGATTTGAATTCGTGATAGAGCTGCGCGGCGAGCGTCTTGTTATGTGCCAGGATGAGCGCCGGCCGTCCTATGGCCTCGATCACTTTGGCCATGGTGAACGTCTTGCCGGACCCCGTCACCCCCAGCAGAACCTGGTGCTGCTCCCCGTCGCGCACGCCGCGCGTCAATTCCGCGATGGCATTCTCCTGGTCGCCCCGCGGCCGGTAGTTCACCGCCAACCGAAATCCCATGGTTCCAGGGTAGCAATGGTGTCAATCGAAGAGTTTCTGGAAGCCCGATGGCGGATCGCCCCCGTAGAGCCCGCTCCCGCCGCAGCTTTGGCACACCCCGGTGCCCCTGCAATAGGGGCACTTTGGCACGTCGGAATCGAGCTGCGTATTGATGCCCGTCCCGTTGCACTTGCCGCAGTTGCCGTCGCCTTGGGCAAACCCGCCGGCGCAATCGGGGCAGCGTCCTCTTCCGGACGGGAGCATGGCATCAGTCTAGCAACCGGCGCGGCCTGCCGATGGCGCCGCTGTTATCCTGAAAGACAGTGGCCTTCAACCCATCCTCCGTGTCGAAGGTGATGGTGCGCGCCACCAACTGGCTGGGCGATGCCGTGATGTCGCTGCCGGCCATCCGCGCCCTTCGCCACGTGTTGCCGCACGCGCACCTCGCCGTGGTCGCGCGTCCCTGGGTTGCCGACCTCTACGCCCGCGAGTCCTCCATCGACCAGGTCATTCCGTACGCCGCCCCGAAGGGCTTCCGCGCCAAACGCTGGTTCGCCGAGCGGCTTCGCGGGCAGCATTTCGACGCCGCCGTGCTCCTCCAGAATGCCTTCGATGCCGCCCTGATGGCCTGGCTCGCCGGGATTCCGGAGCGCATCGGTTACCGCCGCGACGGCCGCGGCCTGCTGCTCACCCGCGCGATTCCCGTTCCCGAGCCCGGCGACATCCCGCGCCACGAGCGCTTCTATTACCTGGAACTCCTGCGCCGCGCCGGCCTGCTGGAACGCTTCCCCGAAACCGATGCCATCCGGCTCGAAGGCATCGGAGCCGCGCGCGCATCGGGCGCCGCGCACTTGTCGGCGCTGGGCATCTCGGGTCCGGTGATCGGCATAAGTCCCGGCGCCGCCTACGGCAACGCCAAGCGCTGGCTGCCGGAGCGTTTCGCCGAAGTGGCCCAAACATTCCCGTCCGTGTCTGTTTTGATTTTCGGCTCCGCGTCCGAGCGCGATCTCTGCGAGGAGGTCCGCGGCCGCCTCACGTTGCCCGCCTGCAACCTGGCCGGCCGGACCACGCTCCGCGAGTTTATCGACCTGGCCGCGGCCTGCCGTCTCTTCCTGACCAACGATTCGGGCGCGATGCACATCGCCTCGGCGCTGGGAGTCCCCACCGTGGCCGTCTTCGGTGCCACCGACGATACCACCACCGGCCCCACCGGCCCGCTCGCGCGCGTCGTCCGCGAACACGCCGAGTGCAGCCCCTGCCTCCTGCGCGAGTGCCCCATCGACCACCGCTGCATGACCCGCGTCACCGCCGCGCGCATGGCGGACGCCGCGCGGCAACTCTGGGAGGAATCCGCGCCCGCATGGACACCCGAAGCAAAATTCTGACGCTCGCCGAAGCCCAGGCGCTCGCCCGGCCCGTCGCCCTGGCGAGCGGCTCGTTCGACGTCCTTCGCGTGGAGCATGCCCGAGAACTGCAAGACGCGCGGAACCGCGCCGCGGGCGGTGCGCTCCTGGTGGTCGTGTTGCCCTCCGCCGCCGGCCTGCTCGGCCAGCGCGCCCGCGCGGAGATGGTGGCCGCGTTGCGCATGGTAGACTACGTTGTGATCGCGGATTATGACGATTTGGAGCCACTTATCCGAGAGCTTTCGCCCACTACGGTGGTTCGCCTGGAAGCGGCCGATGCGCGCCGCACCCGGCAGTTGATCGAGTATGTTCACCGCCGGCAAAACCGCTAACTGCCGCATCCTGGTGGTCCGGCTCGGCGCGATGGGCGACATCATCCACACGCTGCCCGCCGTGGCTTCCCTCAAGCACAGTCATCCCGGTTCGCACCTCACCTGGATCGTCGAGCCCAAATGGGCGCCGCTGGTGGAAGGGAACCCGTTCGTAGACCGCGTCATCCTTCTTCGCCGCGGCTCTTTGGCCGGTCTGCTCCAAAGCTGGCGCGAGCTTCGCGCTCTGCGATACGACCTGGCAATCGATTTCCAGGGCCTGATCAAGTCCGCGCTGGTGGCCTCCGCGGCTCGTCCCGAGCGCATCTTCGGATTCCACCACACGCAAGTGCGCGAGCGAACCGCCGCCCTGTTCTACTCCGACAAGACCGTCAGCCAGTCCGCGCACGTGGTCGACCGCAATCTCGATCTGGCCGCCGCCGCAGGCGCCTCGAGCGCCCTGCGCACATTCCCGCTTCCGCCGGGCGCGCCCGAAGGCCATCTCCCCTCCTGTGATTTTGTGCTGGCCTCTCCGCTCGCCGGTTGGCGCGCCAAGCAGTGGCCCATCGAGCATTACCGGTCTCTGGCCGCGCGCCTCGACGGCGATCTCGGCATTCCTCTGGTGCTGAATCTTCCTCCCGGCGCGGCGTTTCCCGCCATGGCGGGCGCGCTCCCGCATTACTCCGGCTTGCCCGGCTTGATCCACGCCACTCGCCGGGCCGCCGCCGTGCTCGGCGTGGACAGCGGACCCATGCACCTCGCCGCCGCGCTGGGCAAGCCCGGCGTCGCCATCTTCGGCCCCACCGACCCCGCGCGCAACGGCCCTTCCGGCGGCTCCCTGAAGGTCCTGCGCGTTCCCGCCGCCGCCACGACGTACAAGCGCGGCGGCGCGGTCGACGAAAGCATGCGCCGCGTCTCGCCCGGCGAAGTCTTCGAAGAGCTTCGCGCGGTGCTCCCTGGGCGCCGCCATCCCGCGGACTGCCTGGCCTGATGGTGCAATTCCCCAAGCGCTACGCCGACGCGGTAGCTCGTCTCCGCGTGCCCAGCGGCTTCCTGTTGGTGGCGGTTTTCGCCTGGTTTTCCCGGCCGTCCGCGCCCTCCCTGGCCATCGGCCTTCCGATCTCCGTTGTGGGCCTGGCTCTCCGCGCCTGGGCCGCCGGATGCCTCGCCAAAAACCAGCGGCTTGCCACCGCGGGCCCTTACGCCCACACGCGCAACCCTCTCTATATCGGAACGCTGCTGGTGGCGGCTGGCCTCGTGACCGCATCGCGAAGCCTCGGCCTCGGCATTCTGTTCGCCGCGGTCTTCCTATTGGTCTACTTACCCGTCATCCAACTGGAGGAGCAACACCTGCGCCGCCTGTTCCCCGAATATTCCGCCTACGCCGCCCAAGTCCCGGCGCTGTGCCCGCGCCTGAGACCGCCGGCGAATAGTCTCCCGAATCCTTTTCGTTGGTCCCTGTATCTAAAGAACCAAGAGTATAATGCTGGGGCGGGATTTGCCGCCGGGTTGCTGTTTCTTCTTTGGAAAGTCGTCCGTTGAGTGGGAGACCGCCTGGAGGGGGGCGGTCTCTCTCGCCTTAGTCCGCCGCTGACCGCTTCGCCGAAGGGCATTCCCCGAACAGGCCATGGGGTGCCATGTTCGAATTTCTTCTCTCCGCACGGAGTAACGCAACACCGCCGTGCAAACGACAAACCCACATAGTCGCGCACCACTTGAAAACGCGAGGCGCTGAGCAGCCTCTGCGGTGCAAGCTGGGCCCGCGGCCGGGCGTGGCCGCGCCCTACCCGCTCATCGAGCCCAGGAACTCGCCGTTGGTGCGCGTCTTGCCCAGCTTGTCCAGCAGAAGTTCCATGGTCTCCACCGGCGAGAGCGGGGTCAGCACCTTCCGCAGAATCCACACGCGATTCAGCTCGTCCTTGGGCAGCAACAACTCTTCCTTGCGCGTGCCGCTCTTATTGATGTCGATGGCGGGGAACACGCGCTTGTCCACCAGCTTCCGCTCCAGGTGGATTTCCAGGTTGCCGGTGCCCTTGAACTCTTCGAAAATCACGTCGTCCATGCGGCTGCCGGTATCGATCAGCGCCGTGGCGATGATGGTCAACGAGCCGCCTTCTTCGATGTTGCGCGCCGCGCCGAAAAACCTCTTTGGCCGCTGCAATGCGTTCGAATCCACGCCGCCCGAGAGCACCTTGCCCGAGGGTGGCACGATGGTGTTATAGGCGCGCGCCAGCCGCGTGATCGAATCCAGCAGGATCACCACGTCGCGCTTGTGCTCCACCAGCCGCTTGGCCTTCTCGATCACCATTTCGGCCACCTGCACGTGGCGCGTCGCCGGTTCGTCGAAGGTGGAACTGATCACCTCGCCGCGCACGCTGCGCTGCATGTCGGTGACTTCTTCCGGACGCTCGTCGATCAGCAGCACGATCAGCGTCACCTCCGCGTGATTGGTGGTGATCGAATTGGCGATGCTCTGCAGCAGCATCGTCTTGCCGGTGCGCGGCGGGGAAACGATCAGCCCGCGCTGCCCCTTGCCGATGGGCGTCAGCAGGTCCATGACGCGGCCCGAATAGTTCTCGCGAACCGTCTCCAGCCGCAAACGCTCGTCGGGGTAGAGCGGCGTCAGGTTGTCGAAGAAGATCTTGTTGCGCGCCTCCTCCGGCGGCTCGAAGTTGATGGCGTCCACCTTGATCAGCGCGAAATACCGCTCGCCTTCCTTGGGCGGGCGGATCTGCCCCGAGATGGTGTCGCCCGTGCGCAGGTCGAAACGCCGGATCTGCGACGGCGAAACGTAGACGTCGTCGGGGCCGGGCAGGTAGTTGTACTCGGGCGCGCGCAGGAAGCCGAAGCCGTCGGGCAGGCACTCCAGCACGCCTTCGGAGAAGATCAGGCCGCTCTTTTCCGCCTGCGTTTGCAGGATCTTGAAAATCAGCTCCTGCTTCCGCAATCCGGCGGCTCCGCCTATGCCCATGTCTTTGGCCACCTGGTTGAGCTTCTGGATGCTCATGTCTTTCAACTCGA
Source organism: Bryobacteraceae bacterium (assembly GCA_035638575.1). GTDB lineage: Bacteria > Acidobacteriota > Terriglobia > Bryobacterales > Bryobacteraceae > DASQZT01. Next base: position 26,615 of record DASQZT010000032.1, on the reverse strand, counting down.
CCAGGTCCAGCGTGGGTGTGCCGTTCTTTACGCTTTGCGCCGCCTGCGACTTGCGGCGATGGGCCGCCGCGGCAGGTCCGCTCAGGGCCACCGGTGGTTCCGCCGGTGGTGGTGCGGCGAGCGCCTCGGGGGGCTTGGGCTCGGCCGGTTTGGGTTCGGCGGCCGGCGGCGCCGGCTGGGGCGGTGGTGTCGGAGGCACAATCGCGGGAGGCGCGGCCGCCGTTGCGGCTGCCTTGGCGGCCCGCTCGGCGCGCGGCTTTTCCGCCGGCGCGTGCGGGGGGGCGGCGGCCTTCTCGGCTTTCTCCGTTTCGGAGCCATCGCGGGTGGGCGGCTGTTCGGTGGGTTTTTCGTTCTTTTCGGGTTTTTCCTGCGGCGGGGTGGTTCCTACCGTGGTTGGAGTGTTTTCGTGATTGCTTGCCAAATTTCCCTCACTCCCCGGCCGGTCAAGGCCGAGAACGGCAGCGGCTCCACGCCTTCCTGGCGGATGGCGCGCATGCCGTGCTCTTGATCAGATTGATTCAACTTGTCGGTTTTTGTGGCGACTACCAGATACGGTCTGCCCTGGTACTCGAGCCATCGCTTCAGGTCCAGATCTTTATCCATCCATCCGCGGCGGGTGTCCAGTATCAGGCAGGAAACTCTCAGGGTATCTCGATTCTCCAGATACTGCTCAACCAGTTTCTTCCATGCCAGCAAATGCGCGGGTGGCACCCGGGCGTATCCATAACCCGGGAGATCGACGAAATACAGCGCTCCGTCGATCCTGTAAAAATTGATCGTTTGCGTCCGCCCCGGCGTGTTGCTGGTGAATGCCAGCCCTTTCTGCCCGGTGAGGGCGTTAATCAGGCTGGATTTCCCGACGTTGCTTCTCCCTAGAAATGCGACCTCCGGCAGCCGGTCCGTGGGGAACATCGCCGGCATGGCGGAGCTGACTACAAATTCGACTTTCAAAAAAAGCTCAAATCCCCCGGCGATCCGCGATCGGCTATCGGAAGCCGCGGCCGCCGAGGGCCGAATCTAATGTGCCACGGGCTGTACTTCGACCTCGGGCGCCGTGGTGGGGAGCGGCAAGGCGATCAGTTCCCGCTCCAGCGCGATCCGGAGCACCTCGTCCATCGATTCCACGAAGTGCAGCTTCATGGTCTTCTTGATGGGGTCCGGAATGTCGGGGAGGTCCTTTTCGTTCTCCCGCGGCATGATCGCTTCCAGAATTCCATGGCGGTGCGCCGCCATCAGCTTCTCCTTCAGCCCGCCGATCGGCAGCACCTTCCCGCGCAGCGTGATTTCGCCGGTCATGGCCACATCGCCGCGCACTGGAATCCGCGTCAGCGCGCTGCAGATGGTGGTGGCCAGGGTGATGCCCGCCGAGGGCCCGTCTTTCGGAATGGCCCCCTCGGGAATGTGAATGTGGACGTCCAGGTTGCGGTAAAAATCGCGCGGCAGCCCGAACTGGTGCGCCCGCGACCGGATGTAGCTCATGGCCGCCTGCGCCGATTCCTGCATCACCTCTCCCAGTTTTCCCGTGATGGTCAACTTGCCTTTGCCCTCCATCAGGGTGCATTCCACACTCAGAAGCTGGCCGCCGACTTCCGTCCACGCCAGCCCCACCGCGGCTCCAATCTCGTTCTTTTTCTCCGCCTCCAGATCGCGGAACTTCCAGGGCCCCAACATTTCCGGCAGCTTCTCGCCGTTGATCACGGCCTTGGAAAGCTGTTTCTTCTCCTTGCCGCCCTGCGCGTTTACCACCTGGCGCGCGATTTTGCGGCACAGGTTGCCGATTTCGCGCTCCAGGTTCCGCACGCCCGCCTCGCGCGTGTAGTACTGAATCAGTCCGTTGATCCCCGCATCCGCAAATTCGATCTGCTCCGCCGTGAGCCCGGTCTGCTCCATCTGCTTCTTCACCAGGAACCGCTTGGCGATCTCCATCTTCTCCAGTTCCGTGTAGCCCGAAAGCCGGATCACTTCCATGCGATCCTGCAAGGCCGGCGGAATGGTGTGGAGAACGTTGGCCGTGGCGATGAAGAAGACTTGGCTTAAATCATACTCCACATCCAGATAGTGGTCAACGAACATGAAGTTCTGCTCGGGGTCCAATACCTCCAGCAGCGCCGCCGAAGGATCCCCCCGGAAATCCATGGACATCTTGTCGCCTTCGTCCAGCATGAACACCGGGTTGCGCGTCGCGGCTTTCTTCATCATCTGGATGATCTGCCCGGGCAGCGCGCCGATGTAGGTGCGCCGATGGCCGCGGACTTCCGCTTCGTCCCGCACGCCGCCGAGCGACAGCCGCACGAACTTGCGGCCGGTGGCCTTGGCTATGGACATGCCAAGCGACGTCTTACCCACGCCCGGAGGGCCCACGAAGCACAGAATCGAGCCCTTGGGATTCTTCACCAGGCGGCGCACCGCCAGGAACTCCAGGATGCGCTCTTTGATCTTTTCCAGCCCGTGGTGGTCGGATTCCAGCACATGCTCGGCGAACTTGAGGTCGCGGATCTCCTTCGACTTTTTCTTCCACGGCACCGCCAGCAGCCAGTCCAGGTAGTTGCGCGAAACGGTCGACTCGGCCGACATCGGCGGCATGTTCTCCAGACGCTTCAGCTCGGTCATGGCTTTGTCGAGCGCGTCTTTGGTCATGCCCGAAGTTTCGATCTTCTTCTTCAGCTCGTCGATCTCGCTCTTTTCGCCCCGGCCCAGCTCCTTCTGGATGGCCTTGATCTTCTCGTTGAGGTAATACTCTTTCTGCGCCTTTTCCATCTGGCGCTTCACCCGGCCCTGAATGGTGCGGTCGACATTCAGCTTTTCGATCTCGATGTCCAGCATGTCGGCCACACGCGTCAGGCGGTCCACCGGATCGAAGATTTCCAGCAGCTCCTGCTTCTCTTCCACGGTCAGTTGCAGATTCGCGCCCACCGTGTCCGCCAGCTTGCCGGGGTCGTCCACCCGGATGGCCGCGATCATGGTCTCGTAGTTCAGGTTCTGGCTCAGCTTGACGTACTGCTCGAACAGCCCGGTTACCCGGCTGATCAGCGCATCGAGCTGCGGGCCCGGCTCCACTTTATAATTCGACGTGCGCACCGCCGCGCGGAAGAAACCCTCGTCATCGGCGACCGATACCACCTTGGCGCGCTCCACTCCCTCCACCAGCACCTTGATGTTGCCGTCCGGCAGCTTCAGGCTCTGCACGATGTTGACGATGGTGCCCACGCTGTAAATCTCGTTCGGCTTGGGCTCGTCAATCGAGGCGTCGTGCTGCGTGGCGAGAAAGATCTTCTTGTCGCCCGCCATGGCCTCTTCGAGCGCTCGCACGCTCGATTCGCGGCCCACCACGAACGGGGTCATCATGTACGGGAAGATGACCACATCCCGGATGGGCATCATCGGCAGACGTTTTGTATCGGATTTTTCCTTTGAAGTAAGCATTGTTCTCCCCAGGGGGAGATAACCCCCCTCCCCTGGTTCCCTGCGTGCTCCGGATAACCGGCCGTTATCCGGCCTTTTCTAATATTGTAAGACTGATTTTCTGCGACAGCACCATCTCTTTGGTCACCTGAAACTCGCGTACCTTCTTGTAGGAAGGCAGATAGTACATCAGGTCGAGCATCAGGTCCTCGAGAATCATGCGCAGTCCCCGCGCCCCCACCTTGCGCTCCATGGCCAGATCGGCGATGGATTCCAAGGCCTCGTCACTGAACTTCAGCCGGACGTTCTCGAATTCGAAAAGCTTCTGGTATTGCTTGACGATGGCGTTCTTCGGCTTGGTCAGAATCTGGATCAGCGCCCCGCGGTCCAGGTCTTCCAGTACCGCCGAGACCGGCAGCCGCCCGATGAATTCCGGAATGAAACCGAACTTGATCAGGTCCACCGGTTGGGCGTGCGAGAGCAGGTCGATGTCGCGCCGGCCGCTGACATTCCGGAAATTCCCCTTCTCCTCTTCCTGGAGGAAGCCCATCGACTTCTTGCCGGTGCGGCGCGCGATCACCTTCTCCAGCCCCACGAAAGCCCCACCGCAAATGAACAGGATATTGGTGGTATCCACCGGGGTGAACTCCTGGTGCGGATGCTTGCGGCCGCCCTGCGGCGGCACATTGGCCACCGTGCCTTCCAGGATCTTCAACAGCGCCTGCTGCACTCCCTCCCCGGAAACGTCGCGGGTGATCGACGGGTTTTCGTCCTTCCGGCAGATCTTGTCGATTTCGTCGATATAGATGATCCCCTGTTGGCACTTCTGAACATCGCCATCCGCCGCCTGGAGCAGCTTGAGGATGATGTTCTCCACATCTTCGCCTACGTAGCCGGCTTCGGTCAACGTGGTGGCGTCGACAATGGCAAACGGCACGTCCAGGATCTTGGCCAGGGTCTGCGCCATCAAGGTCTTGCCCGTGCCGGTCGGGCCGATCAGCAGAATGTTGGACTTCTGCAGTTCCACCTCGGTGTTCCGCATGCGGTTCATGTGGATCCGCTTGCAGTGGTTGTACACCGCCACCGCCAGCTTCTTCTTGGTGGACTCCTGCCCGATCACGTACTGGTCGAGAAATTCCTTTACTTCCAGCGGCTTCGGTATCTTGTTGGGAGTTCCGGAGGGCGGCTCGACCTTGTCGTCTTCCAAGATCGAGTTGCACACCGCGATGCATTCATCGCAGATGTACGCGCGAGGATAGTCGCTCGGGGAAGAGATCAGCTTTCCAACTACGTCCTGGCTCTTATGACAAAAAGAACATCGCAAAGCATCGTCGGATCCGGTACGCTTCACGCAGTTTTCTCCTGTACCGCCGTCGGCCCTGTCCGGGACCCAAACCTCTCCCGGCCGCTTCCGCGGTAGGGAACATCAATCGAGTTCGTCTCTATTATCACCTGAACCACGTCCTTTAAGCAATGTACTCGAAGGTTTGTGGTACCGCCATGGCCAGGAGGCGTCGTCACGCTGATTATGCCTCCGCCGTCTTCCGGGCGTTCTCGAACAGGAAATTGAGCGTTTTCTCGGTCTGGATGTGGGAAGCGATCCTCCCCATCGTGCCGTCCTTCTCGTAGCGCATCTGGACCGCCGCCACCGGCTCGCGGTGCTGGCGCGCGTGCCTTTCGACTTCGCGGTCCACTTCGTCGCGCGTGGCGTGGATCGATTCCCGTTCGGCCACTCTCGTTAGCAGCATCGACGCTTTCACCTCGCGCAACGCCTTGTCCTTTTGCGACTCCCTCACCTTGTCCCAGTCCAGCTTGAGTTTCTTGGGGTCCACGCCGCGCTCTGCCATGGCCGACAGGGTCTGCTCCACCCGGTTATGGATCTGGCGCTCCACGAACACTTCGGGCACCGGGAAGTCGTGCGCGTCCACCAGCTTTTCGACGATCTTGTTCTTGGCCTCCTGCTGGGCCTCGTACTGCCTTTGCGCGAAAATCCCTTTGCGGACGGCCTCGCGCAGCTCTTCCAGGTTGCGGTAGTCGCCCAAGTCCTGCGCGAACTCGTCGTTCAATTCCGGCAGGTCCTTCCTGCGGATGCCCTTCACGGTGGCGTGGAAGCGGACCGCCTTCCCGGCCAGCCGCTCGACGGTGTAATCGTCCGGATAGGTGACGCCGAACTCCTTCTCGTCGCCCGGCGAGGCGCCCCGCAGGTTCTCGGTGAACTCCGCGACCGTGTCCGGGCTGCCGATCTCCAGCACCATTTCGTCCTGCTTCACCGGCTCGCCCTCGACGCCCGCGATGCTCTCCAGCCCCACCACCGCGAAATCGCCGTCTTCCACGGGACGGGGATCGATATTGACGTACTGCGCCTTTTGTTCGCGCAGCTCGTTCACCCGCTGATCGACGTCGGCGTCGGTCACCTCGGGGTCGTGGTACGGCACCTCGATGCCCTTGTATTCCCCCAGTTCGATGCTCGGTACCACCTCGAACTCGGCTTTGAACTTCAGCGGCTCGCCCTCGTGCAGGTGGACGTCCGAGATATCCGGCCTGCCGACCACGTTGAGGTTCTCCGCCTCGATCTGCTGTTGCAGATACTTGGGGATCAGGCTCTCCAGCACCTTCTGCCGGATGTCACCGGCAAACTGCTTTCGAATCAATGAAGCCGGCACCTTGCCCGGACGAAAGCCCGGGATCTTGGCCCGCTTCTGCACGTCCGCGGCAACACGGCTCGTCTCGCTTTCGACCTCGTCCGCCGGGACCGAGATTTCGAGCGAGTGCCTGCAACCTTCTAACAAAGCCAAGTGGAATGAACCTCAGGGAAAGATCTTGATGGTGATAAATTCTATGATACCATGGCGCCCGCCGCCCCGGCGCGCGGCGCTTCGGTCTACTGCAACGCCTCGATCGACGCTACCAGGCCGCCCGTCAGCCGCAGCACGCCCCACCGCGCCTTCTCCACCGCGAACTGCGCGTCGTAGAAGGCGATCCATTTCTGGTTCTCCACCACCCTCGCTTCCTCCACCTGCCGCAGCGTCACGCGCCCTTCCTGCATCTGCGCCAGGTCCACCGAAAGCTGCTCGCGCGCCACGTCGAGATCCAACCGGGCCACCTCCGACGCCGTGCCGGCCTTCCTCAGGTCGCGGAACGACTGCTGCAGATCGGATGCGATCCGATTGCGCTGGTTGGCCAGCTCGATCTTCAGCCGGGCGATCTCCACCTGCGCCTGGGCGCTCTGTGCCGAGATGCCGGGTCCGGCCGGCAGCGGCAACTGGAACGATACCCCGACCTGGCCGTTGTTGCGTTGGAAGGCGCGGAAAAACTGCTCGTAGTTGTTGAACTTGGCGAGCATCCCGTACTGCGCCACCAGGTCCACGTGCGGCAGCCGGGCCGCCCGCGCGCCGCGGATCTCGAACTGCTTGGCGACGATCTGCGATTCCAGGCGCCGCAAATCCTTGTTCGAATCCACCGCCGCCTGGATGGCCTCCTCTTCCGACGGCGGCACGCTGGGGGCGGGCCGCTCCTGGTCCACCGGTTGCACGCGGTCTTCGGCCGAGAGTCCGATCCCGATGGCCAATGCGGTCTCCGCCGCGATGCGGTCGTCCTCCAGGCCCTCGGCGATCTGCCGCGCGCGCGCCACGTTGTACGCCGCCTGCTTTTCGGCGAGCGGCAGGGCGCGGCCCTCCTGGACCTGCGCTTGAACCGTTTCGAGAACCTTGGCGAGGCTGTCGGTGTCCTTGCGCGCCAGTTCCAGAATGCGCGTGGCGCGCTCGGCATCCAGGTACAGCGCGGCGACGCGATACGCCACCTCGTCGCGTTTGCTGGTGACGGCCAGCGCCGCGCCGCGAGCGTTCTCCCGGGCCACCGCCACCTGGTAGTTCTGCGGCCGGTTGAACACGTAGGCGATGGCCTGCGCCTGCACCACGCTGGGCGCGGAGCCTTCGATGCTCATGGGGAATCCGCTGCTATACGCCAGCCCGCTGCCCACCACCAGCCGCGGGTAGAACGGATCGCGCGCCACCCGGACCGACTGCCGGGCCTTCTCTTCATCCAGCCGGCTGAGCGCGATGTCCGGATTCTGCCGGATCGCCGCCTCCACCGCCTGCCGCAACGTCATGGGACGCACTTCGGCGCGCGCAGCGCACACCAATGCCAGAAAGGCAAAAGCTGCTTTGGACATGATTCATTGTAGTGTGGGCGTCGGGTGGGCCGCGGTTTGCGGACCGCCGATGTGATGTGCCTCCGGGTAAGCCCCAGCCCTGATGCGGCAATTGTGCGCCGCCCGCGTCCGCTGCGATCGCCGGCGGCTCCCTTGAAACCACTCTGTCGAAACTGACGCGGCGGTCAGCCATCTCTCACACGCCACGAGTCTCGCGCCGCGTCACTTCCGATAGAGGTCTGACGTTTTACGGCAACATGCTTACGTGCGGCCGTACAAGTCAGGCGCAAAGGGCCGGATTCCCGTTGACCATGGCACTTCCCTCGGAAATGCTGCCCAAGTCCTCATGGGTGAAGATCTCACAAATTCGGACAATTTCCATCGATCGTCTTGGCAAGAGGATCGCGACCCTCGGTCCTGAGATGCTGGACCAGTTGGTAGACGGGTTGCTCGAGCTGATTGGCTAGCTGCTGCTGCCTGTGAGTTTCCGCAAACTCCTTTTTTTTGCCGACAACTCCCGTTTCGTGCGGCTGGAGCTGTTTCCGAGTGGTGCGTTGTCCGTCCTGGAAATGATACGATGCGTGAGATCGCGCAGGATGAGCCCTCAGCAGTCGATTGCAGACTACCTCGCGCGCCGCAATGACCTTCCTGAACCCAAGTCACCAAGACGCCGGCAGCCTCGATTCTTACCCCTTTGCGCCCTCGGCCGTCCGGGGAACTCCCGATCTTTTTTTGATGTTAATTTACAGAAAAGGGTGTACATTCGTCCCGATTCACATCCAGAGGGGAATTTGCTGTTTGGGACCAGTGGCTATCCCAATGGGGAACGGTGCGGTCCAGCTAACTGAGTCGTAACCGAGGCGTACGGGTAACCAGCCTTATTCGAGGGGACACAACAGACTAGATCGCGAGTGTTTCCACCCGGTGCCTTGTTCCGGTCCACGAAGAACGGGAGAGGAGAGGAGAAGAGAATGATACGCAGCATTCGTAATGCCATCGCCGGTCTCGTCGCGGCGATGTTCCTGCTGGCCCCCTTGGCACTGGCACAGATCACGGTCGGCACGTTGACAGGACGGGTCGTCGACGCATCGGGAGGCATCGTTGTTGGCGCGAAGGTGGGGCTGATCAGCGAGACGCAAGGTACCAGGACCGCCGCGGTCCTCACCAACGCGACGGGCGACTACGTGATCCCGAACCTCGCCCCCGACACGTACACTGTCGAGATCAGCGCCCCGTCGTTCAAGCTCCTGCGGCGCGCGGGGGTCGTGATTACCGGCGGCGACCACGTCGGCATGCCGCCGATAGTGCTGGAACTAGGCCAAACCAACCAGACCGTCAGCGTGGAAGCCCAGGGGGCGCTCGTCCAGACACAGAGCGCCGAGCGGTCGTGGGCCATCGAGAGCAAACAGCTCGATGAACTGCGGGTTGCACACTCGAACTTCACGAATCTGGTGCCCTTTGTTCCGGGCGTCCAGGCCGGCGGCAACTCGGCCGGCGGCACGCGGCTGGGCGGCCAATCCCAGAACAACATCATGATGGACGGCATCTCGGCCATGGACACGGGCAATAACGGCCAGATGCTGAGCATGAACATCGAGTCGATCGGCGAAGTGAAGGTGCTCACGCAGGGGTACCAGGCGGAGTACGGCCGGTCGAGCGGGTTGCAGATCACCACATACACCAGGCCGGCCCGGCCGAGCCAACCATGACGGAAACTGCCGTGTGGGTGGATATCAATAACGACGGATTCCTCGATCTTTACGTCGGCAACGAAAACGAGCGACGCCGAGGTTGCCCATCTTGCCGAAACGATCCCGGCCGCCAATCGTCATCGTGCCGAAGCTCAACACCGACATGCTCAATCCCGACGTTCCGAAACGACGCTGTTCCATCTCCGGCCCCTCACCTCCGCCCCGCGCGGCTCGACATCCCCATCGCCGCGGCATAGCGCCCGCATGGCCGCCAGGCGTGCGACCCTCCGCGGCCTCGTGATAGTCTGACTTCATCATGCACCGACGTGCGTTCCTCCGGATGGCGGCCGCGGCCGCCGTGATGCCGGTGCGCGGTCTCGCCCAGCGCCGTGACGCAACTGATGCCCTGACGCTCGACGCGGCGGCGCGTGCCTACCACGTCCGGCCCGGCGGCAGCATCCAGGCGGCGCTCGACGCGGCCGCCAAGGACCCAGCCAACAAGATCGTCTACGTCCACGCAGGGACCTATCGCCCGGCGGCGCACGGGCAGGCGCTGATCTGGTTCAACGCGCGGCACGACGGCATCACGCTCGAAGCGGTCGGCGAGGTGGTGCTGACCGCCGCCAATCCAGCGATCGCCGATAAGAAGGCGCCAAGCTTCCCGGCGGTCGTCAATCACGTCGTCTACTTCGGCGACGGCGTATCGACGAAGACCGTGCTGCGCGGTTTCCGCGTTACCGGCGCGAACAACTACACCACCGGCACCGGCCAGCGCTCGCCAATCGAATCGGATGACGTACCCAAGACGCCGTTCTTCTATCTCGATGGCGGCGGCATCAAGATCTATGCGCGCGCCTATCCGACCATCGAGCGCGTCGAGGTGGTTGGCAATTGCACCAGCCCATGCGGCGGCGGTGTATCCGTCGAGCACCTCGGCCAGCCGCTCGACGCCGCGGTGTTCCGGGACTGCATCTTCCGCGACAACCGCACGCAGGTCACCGGCGCGGCGTTCGACCTCCTGCACGGCAGCCGCGCCACCCTCGACAACTGCCTGTTCGTCGGCAACATCGCGAATCTCGGTGTGGACTACGTCGGCCTGCTGACCGGCGGCGAGTATCACCCGGAGCACGGCTCGGGTGCGATGACGGTGTTCGAGAGGTCCCGCGCGGAGGTCAGCCGCTGCACCTTCACCGGGAACTGGGCCGGCGTCGACGACAACGGCACCGGCAGCACTTACGTGAAGTCGATTTTCTGGAACAACACGTTGAAGGGCGGGATCTCGACCGGGGCGCGCTACGAGATCGACATCACCAGCGGCGGCGGCGTACGGGAGTCGTTCATCCACGGCGAGACGAACGACCTGCGTGGGACGATCAATCAAACGGTCAACACCTTTGATCCGCCGGATCCGCGCTTCGACGCGCAGTTCGTGCCGCAGGCGCCGGAGTACGCGGCGGTGGGCTACCGGTCGGCGGCTGCGGCATCGCGCGGCCGCACCAGCCGGTAGCCGATCGTGACTACTGTTCGCGGACGTCGATTCGCGAATTGAGCGTGAACGGGCCGGCGTTGCCGGCGGATCAGTTTGGTGATCGCGTGACAAGCCGGGCAAACCTTCTTTGAACAGTAGGTGCCTGATGCAGAAAACCCTTGCACCCGGCTGTACACGTTAATGTCGTGGGCGTTTTTGTAGTATTATGTCCGCACTATGAGGGTATCGCTGTGGTTGCTCTTCTGTCTGCTGCTGGCCCTTGTCGTCTTTGCCCTCGGTCAGGACCAAACTTCCGCCGCTATCCCGTTGCGGATACTGGTGCTCAATTCAGCTGAGGAGGCGGCTCGCGTCCGGGCGGAACTCGAGAAAGGCGCCGATTTCGCCGTGCTGGCTCGCGAGAAATCCGTGGATGCCACATCGCTGGATGGTGGCCTGCTGGGCAAAGTCGATCCCTCCACCCTGCGCGAAGAGATCCGAACCGCCCTGCGAGGGCTCGGCCCCGGTCAGATTTCGCCGGTGTTTCGGATTCCTTCCGGTTTTGCAGTCGTCAAGCTGCTGGCGCCGGACGAACTCGCCGGGATCGCGGAGTTCCAGCGCGCCCGCCAGGCCGCCATTCGCGCCGAAGGCAGCATCCGGTTTGACGTGAACCTCTCCGGGTTCAGCGAAGCGGCGGCGGCTCTGGCGAACTATCCCAAGCCTGCCAATTGGAATACCGATATGAGACTGTCCTGCGCCATGCGGCAGCAATCGTTCGCCGATTTGAAGGCCCGCGCAGAGAAGCTGGCCGCAACTGCGGACGATGGTAGCCACTCGCCTGCCGATTCCGTGGCATTGCGGCTCGGCGCGGCGCAGGTATATGCCTATCAGGGACAAATGGATCGAGCTATCGCCCAGTTCGAAGCGGCTCTCCGCACTGCCTCCGCCGGGGCACCGCAGCTACTACCCGAGGTAGAAGAGATGCTAGGCGTGGCGTACCTTCACCGGGCGGGAGCGGTCAACGACGTATACCTCCACCCCGGGGAGCGCTGCCTCTTTCCGATTCGTCCCGAATTCCATTACCCCAAGGGAGCGGATTCGCAAATAGCCATCCGGCACTTCCTCGCATCGCTCAAGTTGCGGCCGGGCGACATCGAGACCAGGTGGCTGTTGAACCTCGCCTATATGACGTTGGGCAAATATCCGGCCGGTGTACCCAAAGAGCACCTGTTCGCGCCTTCCCTATTTGCATCCGCCGAAGACATTGGCCGCTTTACCGACGTAGCACCGCGCACGGGACTCGACGCAATCATTGGGGAAGTGGGCGGCCTGATCGTCGACGACTTCGATAACGATGGTCTCTTCGATATCGTCACCTCCAACTGGGACTTTTGCGCGCCCATGCATTTCTTCCACAACAACGGGGATGGCACGTTTACCGACCGCAGCGCGCAATCGGGGCTGGCATCCCAGCTCGCTGGGAACAACATCATCCAGGCCGATTACAACAATGACGGCTGCCTGGATATCCTGGTCCTGCGCGGCGGCTGGGAAACGGCACTGCGGAAATCCCTGCTGCGCAACAACTGCAACGGCACCTTCACCGATGTCACCGTGGAAGCCGGCCTGGGCGAGCCAACCACTACGGAATTTGCCGTGTGGGTGGATATCAATAACGACGGATTCCTCGATCTCTACGTAGGCAACGAAAACGAGCCGAATCAGCTTTTCCTGAACAATGGCAACGGCACATTTAAGGACATCTCACATTCGTCGCGGACTGATCTGTCAGTGCTCAGCAAGGCGGTGGTGGCGGCCGATTATGACAATGACGGCTATGCCGACCTGTTTGTGTCCAACTACCAGGGCGACAGCTCGCTGTTGCACAACAACCACGACGGCACTTTCACGGACGTAGCGGCTCAGGCTGGTGTCCAGGCCTCAGGCCATGGATTCGCCGCCTGGTTCTTCGACTACGACAACGACGGCCGGACGGACCTTCTGGCGACCAGCTACGCGATGTCCGTTGAGGAAAGCGTGCGCACCTACCTGGGACTGCCCCACCATTCCCCCACCATGAAGCTCTACCGCAACCTCGGCAACGGCACCTTTCGCGATGTGACTGAGGAAACCGGGTTGAACAAAGTCTTCATGCCGATGGGTGCGAATTTCGGCGATGTGGATAACGACGGATATCCAGACATCTATTTCGGGACAGGAGAACTGTCTTTTGCATCCCTGCTGCCCAATGTGCTCCTGCATAACAAAGGGGGAAAGAAGTTCGTAGACATCACTGCCTCCTCCGGCACGGGCGAGTTGCACAAAGGGCACGGCGTGGCATTCGCGGACATGGACAATGACGGAGACGAAGACCTGTTGGAAGTGGTCGGCGGGGGGGTTCCAGGCGACCCCCATGCGTTCCGGCTTTTCGAAAACCCGGGTCACGGCAACGATTGGATCAGCGTGCGGCTGGTGGGTGTCAAGGCGAACCGCGCGGCCATCGGCGCCAGGATTAAAGTGACGGTAAAGAACGGAACAGAGACGCGAGCGGTTTATCGGACCGTGGGAAGCGGTGGGTCTTTCGGCTCCTCGCCTCTGGAACAGCACATGGGGCTGGGGAAATCGGCGGAGATCGCGGGCCTGGAGATTCAGTGGCCCGGAGATGCACAGCCGCAGCGGTTTGCGTCCGTGCCCAAGAACCAGGCGATCGAAATCCGGCAGTTCGCAAATGACTACCGCGTGATCGAACGCCCCCGGTTCAAGTTGGGAGGTAATCATGGGCGGTAGCAGTCTGTCGGCGTGCATCGGGGTTTGTCGGCGGCTAGCTCCATTCCTGATTGCCGTGAGCCTGGCTGCCGCCACACGTTACCCGGTCACCGGCATTGTTCTGAATGTTGACCGGCCGCACCGCAGTTTCGACGCCTCCTGTGCGGCCATTCCCGGATATATGGAAGCAATGGCGATGCCGTATTCCGTTCTGGACGATCGGGAACTGGCCGATCTGAAGCCGGGCGCCTATGTGGACTTCACGCTGGTGGTCGAGAAGAAGCGCTCGTATGCCGAAGGCATCCGCATCCATCGCTACGAAAGCTCCGAGCGGGAGCCGCTGCTCGCGCGCCGTCTACAACTGCTGGAAGTCCCCCATGCCACCGTAAAACCAGGTGACGCCGTGCCCGACTTCACCTTGACCGACCAGACCGGAAGCCGCGTAGCGCTGTCGCAATGGGCTGGGAAAGTGGTGGCCGTGACCTTCATCTATACCAGTTGCCCGTTGCCCGACTACTGCTTCCGGCTTTCCAATAACTTCGGTCAACTGTATCAACGCTTCGCCAGCCGGATGGGCCGCGACCTGGTGCTGCTCAACATCAGCTTCGATCCGGTGCATGACCAGCCCAAAGTGCTGGCAAAATATGCGTCGACCTGGAAGGCCGATCCGGAATCGTGGCACTTCCTGACCGGGAAGCTCGACGAAGTGAAGGCCGTTTCGCGCCAGTTCGGACTGAATTTCTGGCCCGACGAAGGCTACCTGATGCACTCGCTGCATACCTTGGTAATCGATCGCCAAGGCCGGCTGGCAGCCGATTTCGAAGGCAATCAATTCACCGCCCGGCAATTGGGAGACTATGTGGAAGTCCTGATTTCAGGCAGGTAGCGCCGAAGCGATCGAGCGACAGTTCGTGTAATGGCCTGAACGCAGAGCTGACGGACATTTCAGGGAAGCTTTCACTTATTGGACATTTGACGGCCAACGCTGATTTCGGGACCCGGCCGACACTTGTCCAAAAGGACTGCATATATTCGCATAGGCGACTACCGCTCATGTGGCTAAGCGGACCCAAGGGCGTTTATGGGGAGTAACCCGAGCCAGTTCATTTCGGACCTAAAATCGGCCGACTAGACCTATGGAATTCAGGGAGTCATTTGGTTCGACTACGACCAGTTCGAAGTGCCAGCTTCGACGCTCCATGCGCGATTGCACTGGGCTCGACTCCCATGTCGTGGTAAGCTCCTCTAGCAGGTTGCTGAAAAAGTCCCTGGACCACTTACAATGGCACTTACTTGCGCCCGCAAGTCTGGTGGCGCACAGAGTAGTTGGCTTTCCAAACACGGACATCAACAACGGAAGCAACGCGTACCGATGGACATTCGCCCGTCCCGGCTAGGGCTTGAAACGAAGTTCAGATTTGGAGCAGTGAGCACAAATCTCACCAGCCGGGTGAAAGAGGAGATTTGTGTGCAGGCACCGCACAGCTTTTTCGAAACCGTCGAATACAATCTTTTCCAAGCAACTCTGCTGATTCTTTTCGTCGCCGGGCTCATGCGCATCCTCAAGTCTGAGTTGGCGTGGCTTTCGGAATACCTCGCCAAATTCGCCGCGCTGATCATGGCGTGGTTCAGCCAGCGACGTTTGTGATCGGCCAGAACAGAATTGGATATAATTGTTTCCAAGGAGTTTTTGCGATGGAAACGAGACCAACAGCCATTTTCCGTGATGGCAACGAATCGTTTGGGCCGTTGCAGGTGACGTGGCGCGCGACCCAGACTGAACGTTCAGGGGTGGGTGATTTCGACGGCACAGTCTTCGGCGACATCAAGACACTGCACAAGATGCTCATCCGACGCCTGGAATTCATCAACGCCGAATACGCTGCGAGCTATGGAGTGATTCATTCGAATCCCTTCTACGTGAGCATTGTGAAAATCGACGGGAGAAATCTCTCCAATCCTTCGGCGAAGTTCGAACCCTGTGCGTGATCTTGTGCGATAGATCCGCCAATCCCGAAAACCGGATCAAACATAGTGACCTGTAGAATCAATAACTTACGTCGGGTTAAACGCCCCGCTTGAGTTCGAATCCCAGCCTCACTGCCGTCCCCGATTAGTACAAGTCGCCTTACGACCTCCGATCATCGCCTCCCGCCACTTGGCGGTGTCACGCCGATGTACCCGCCACAAGCCCGCTGATGATCCGATTCCAGGCAGACGGATAAGACCGAATGCACGTTCCCGCATCTGGGGGTATTACATCGTTAACCTACTACATATGGGGGTACGTCAAAAACTCTATCTAGATGGAGGGGCGCGCTCACGCAACTTATGCCGGGCGTGGTAAACTATACATGGAAGTCTAGCAGTCGATGGCTAAGAGCGGCGGCAACGAAGATCGCGCGAAGGTAAAGCTTCGCGTCGTCGAATTTGAACTTGAAGGCGGTAATGCCGCAGTCGAAAACAGCATTCGCCAGATCACGCATGCTCTGGCGATACGCAACGGTCCGCCTGCTCGCATGATGCCCCCGAAGCCACCCAATGAGCTTGCGGCCGGGGTTCCTGCAGAAACGGACGAGGCGGAAGAGATCATTCAGGACGTGGAGTATGCGGACGCCGGAGATACCGGACAAGAGCAGCCTACCAAGCCGGCGAAGCCGAAGACGACGTACAAGCCGCGCGTCCCGACTTACTTGCACGACTTGGACATGACTGGGACGGGCGTGACGTTCAAGGACTTCGCAGCGCAGAAGAACCCGACGAAGGCCACGCAACGCCATCTCGTTGCCGCGTACTGGCTCAAGGAGCACGGGAACAGCCCAACCACCACGATGGACAAGGTGTACACGTGCTACCGCACTGCCGAATGGCCGACCAATCAGTCGGACTGGGACGTGAACTTCCGGTCGCAGGTCAAGACGAACCGCTTCCGACGCGTGAGCCCAGGCGAGTATGCGATCACTCCCATTGGCGAGAATGATGTGAGGACGCTGGATGGAACTGAGTGAGTTCACGTCCCTCATCCCGAGTTTTGCTTCTCTTTCTCAGACCGATCACATCTTGCACTTCGCTTGGTACCTGCACGCGCACCGAAAGAAAGAAGTGATCGATCAGGCCTCGATCCGCGCCTGCTTCAAAGAGCGGTATATGGACGAGCCGAACCTGAGCAAGCTCTTCAAGCGACTGATCGAGCGCCGCCCCAAGGTAGTATTACCCACGGGTTCCGGCTTCAAGCTGGAAGGCAAAGTCCGGGAGCAATTCGACCAGAAGTACGGCCAGCATGAGACGACCATTGCCGTCTCCCAACTCCTCAAGGACCTGATGGGAAAGGTCTCGGACGAAGCCGAGCGCTTGTTCCTTTCCGAAGCGATCAAGTGTTATCACGTCAAGGCGTTTCGCGCCGCTATCGTCATGGCGTGGAATCTCACCTACGATCACCTCCTGAACTGGGTGCTCGCGGACGCACAGCGACTCGCGGACTTCAACGCGAAGATCATAGCCCGCGTCGGCACCAGAAGAGGCACGGGCTTGGTAATGGCGAAACGTGAGGACTTCGAAGAACTGAAAGAAAAAGATGTGCTGGAAATCTGCGGCACAGCGGGCCTGTTCGCCTCCAACAACACCAAGAAACTGCTCGACATGCACCTCACGAGACGCAACATGGCAGCACACCCCTCACTCTTGTCCATCGACGGACCACAAGCAGACGATACCATCTCAAGCCTCATCACGAACGTCGTGCTGGTGCTGACATAGCGCGTCCATTGTTTAGCCCCAGGCTTCGGATCGCGTTTCGAAAAGGGTCGTTTCTGGAACGGCAGCAACGGGATCCGACTGTCGCTTCCCGGCATTTGGCCGTATCACGCCCAAACCGTACGTAGGAAGGGTTCGGAGCTGCCCCGGCCGTGCCACCGTTCCGCCGCACTTGGCTAAGTTGGCCAAGCCAGGCTATACTAGTCCGTGGAGGACGCATGAAGGTCAACATGCTGGAGGCCAAGAATCAGCTCTCGCGGCTCGTCAAGCACGCTCTCGCAGGCGAGGATGTCGTGATCGCCAGCAACGGTGAACCCATGGTCAAGCTGGTGCCTGTCGCCAGGCAAGGCCATCTGGGTGGTTGGGGCAAGTTGAAGAGATTCAGAGCCGCGATCGACGCGGCCTTCACCTCGGAACTCGATGAACCAATCGCCAGGAGCCTTGAGGGCCAGATGTGAGACTGCTCCTCGATACTCAGGTGGCGCTTTGGTGGCTCACCGCCAGCCCGCGGCTCTCCAAGTCATCGCGGGAGCTAATGGTCAGCTCGCCGTGTGCTGTATCGGTCGTCAGCATTTGGGAGGTCGATCTCAAGCACCGCCTGGGCAAGTTGCCGATCGCACCGGCGCGCTTTCGTGACGAGATGCGGTCAGCGGGAGCCACCGTCCTATCGATAACCGACGAACACGTCTTGACCCGCGTGAAAGCCGCGGAGTCTCACCGTGATCCGTTCGACCGACTGCTGCTGAGCGTGGCCGAAGCTGAAAACCTCGTCCTCCTCACGGCGGACACCGAGCTCATCGCGCTTGGGCGTCAGGAACCCCGTCTTCCGATCCGGCACGCGTAACAACTTCCCGAATCGCGCTCCAACCGGAACCCGGGCCATTCGGCATCAACTTGCCACATCACGCCCGCCGCTGAGATTCGGGAAGTGGCTAGGGATCGCCAAAATGCGAGCTTTCGGAAAGCCCCTTGATGCGCTTTGACAGCCAGGAGTTCATCGGACAGCGTGATACGCAAGATCAAATCCCAACTTTCACATATAATGGGACCCCGGTGCTGCTCCTGCGCAAAGCTTTCCTGATCTTCGGTGCGATTTTGCTGCTCCTTTCCGCGCTCTTGCCTCTCTTCAGCGAGCAGGCCGCCAGACCGGAGCCCCGCGCAGCCGGCCCCGCGCAGTTCAATCGAGTTCAGTTCTACGAAGTTGCGGCGGAGTCAGGCATTACCTTTCGGCACGAAAACGGGGCTTCGGCCGAGAAGCACATGGTCGAGACCTTCGGCTCCGGGGTGGGCGTGATCGATTTCGACAACGACGGCTTGCCCGACCTGTTTTTCGCCAACGGAGCCGACCTGGCCCACGGCAAGCCATCGCCCGGCAATGCGCTCTATCGCAACCTGGGCAGCGGAAAATTCGAGGATGTAACTGCCAAAGCAGGTGTTTCAGGCAATGGGATGTTCGCTACCGGCGTGACCGTGGGCGATTATGATAACGACGGCTACCTGGATATCTACGTCACGGGCTACGGCGGTAATCAGCTCTTTCGCAACAATGGCGACGGGACCTTCAGTGAGGTGACGGCCAAGGCTGGAGTGGGTGCCGGTGGGTGGAGCACCAGCGCCGCCTGGGTGGACTATGATCGCGACGGCTACCTGGATCTGTTTGTGGGACGTTACCTGGATTACGACTTGCGCAAGCCGCCGTACTGCGGATATGAAAAGCCGGGCTACCGCATGTATTGCGAACCGCAGTTGTTCGACGGGACGCCGGCATTGCTGTACCACAACAATCGGGATGGCACGTTCACGGAGGTCTCCCGCAAAGCCGGCGTGGCGAATCCGGCGGGAAAGAGTTTGGGGGTGGCCATCGGCGATATCGATGGCGATGGATGGCCCGATATCTTCGTGGCCAACGATGGTGTCCGCAATTTTCTTTACCGCAACAAAGGCAACGGCACCTTTGACGACATTACCTACGGCGCCGGCGTCGGTTACGACGTTAACGGCAAAGCTCTGGCCGGCATGGGCGCCGAGATCGTGGATCTCGATGGCGATGGCTTACCGGACATCTTCTTTACGGCCTTTTCGGACCAATACAACCCGCTCTACCGCAACCTCGGAAAGCTGCTTTTTGAAGACGCCACGATCAAAGCCGGATTACCATCCAGCGTGAAGACACTCGGCTTCGGCACCAAGGTCTTCGACTTCGACAACGACGGTTATCCGGACATCTATGTCACCAACGGACATGTCATCGATAATGTGAAACTCTTCGACCCGCGGCTTTCTTACCGTCAGGCCGACCTGCTTTACCGGAACCTTGGCGGAGGCCGATTTCGCGATGTCTCGGTGGAAAGCGGTCCGGCGCTTCGCATCCAGCACGTGGGCCGCGGTCTAGCCGTGGCGGATTTTGACAACGACGGCGACCTGGACATCGTGGTGAGCGATTCCGGCGGGAACCCGCTACTGCTGCGCAATGACGGGGGCAATCGCAATCATTGGATCGCGCTCCGCGCCCGCGGCCGCGAGAGCAATCATTTCGGGATCGGCGCGAAGGTGCGGATAACCAGCGGCGGCCGGACCCAGTTGCGGGAAGTCAATCCCTACGGAAGTTACCTCAGCACCAGCGACGTGCGCTTGTATTTCGGGCTGGGCAACGCAACTCTTGCCCGCATCGAGATCGAGTGGCCCAGCGGGAAGAAACAGGCAATCGACAGCGTTCGCGCCGGGCAGATTTTGCTGCTGGATGAGGCCGATGCCAAGCGCTGAGAGCCTCAGGTATAATCTCACCGTGCCGCGGCTCCGGATTGCTGTTGTGCTCCTTGCTTCCGTCATGACCCGGGCGCAGACTCCTGGTGCCGATCTGCAGGGCGCGCAACTGGCTGCCGCCGCGGAACACCTGCAACAGGGGAAAGCCGAGCAGACGATCCGCGAGTGCAAGGGTGTGCTGGCAACCGATCCGCGCTCAGCGCCCGCACACATGCTTCTGGGACTGGCGTATCTCGCGCGGGGGTCGAATGCCATGATCGCCGACGCCAAGGCGGAATTGCAGCAGGCGCTCGATTCCGATCCGGAACTTCTGTCGGCGCGCTTCTACCTGGCTCGGCTCTATCTCGACCAGGGCTTGAGCGAAAAGGCCCAGCAGCAACTGGAGCGCGGTTTGAAGCAAAGCCCTGGTTTACCTGCGTTTCTTTCACTGCTGGGTGAAGCCCGGCGCGAGCTCGGAGATCCTGGCGCCTCTCTGGAGTTGAACCACAAGGCTCTCGAGGCGGACGCCACCATGATCCCGGCGCATTATTACCTGGCGCTTGCTCATCGGGACCTGAATCAGGAACAGGCCGCGATGGCCGAGTTCGAAATAGTCATTCACTCGCCCTACGCCACGCCGGAGATGTACAACGCGCTGGCGTCGCTGTACATCAAGAAACAGCGGTTCGCTGAAGCGGAGGATCTCTGCCGGAAAGCCATCGCGCTGGACCCCTCCCGGCCCGACACATACCTGAACCTGGCGCGAGTCTATAACGCCCAGCACGCGAGCGACAAGGCGCTGGAGGCTTTGCGCGCCGCGCTGCCGGAGGGCAAGGAGTTCCCCGCGACCGAAAATTACAGGGAACTGCAGGCGGATCTCGCGGTGGAGCGCGGCGTCGCGTACACGGCCAAGAAATTGTACGCTCGGGCGATCGACGAGTATGCGCGCGCGCTCGATTTCGATCCGCGCCGTGCCGCCATCCACCGGCGTCTGGCGCAACTCTATTCACAGAATGGAGACCCGGCCCGCGCCGCTGTGCATACGAAGGAAGCGGACAAGCTCGAGAAGGGCCAAAGGTAGGACTGGAATGGATAGTACGCCTGGTCGGATTCTGAAATGACCTTTTCCCCGCGGAACGGGCGCGAATCGAGCCAATTCAGCGAATTCCCCGAATTATTTGATTTACAGAACTTGACAAATGTGATAGTATCGCTTCCATTCTCGGAATGGCGATGCACGGTCAAGGCGGCCGTGTGAAGCATTCCTCGCGTAAATGGAGTCTTTTTCAAGAGGGGTCTGGTAAAAATCTCATTTTGCTCGGCCGGGTGAATTGGCTACACCCGCCATGGATGCGATGCTGCCGCCGTCCGTGGGCCGAGCGCGTAGGGGCCAGCCAGGGGCAGGTGGCATATATTCGGCTGATTAGCAAGCCAATTCAGAGGGAGGGTGAACCATGATTCGTTCCACTTTCAGTATCGTCGGCGGCCTCGTCGCCGTCTTGTTACTGCTGCCGCAAGCGGCAATGACCCAAATCACAGTCGGCACGATCTCAGGACGGGTCGTCGACGCGTCGGGAGCCGTCGTCGCTGGCGCCAAGGTGAACCTGATCAGCGAGTCGCAAAACACCAAGACCGGCGCGGTCGTCACCAACGCGGAGGGCGACTATGTGATCCCGAACCTCGCCCCCGACACGTACACGATCGAGGTTAGCGCTCCGTCGTTCATGACCCTGAAGCGCACTGGGATCGTGGTTACCGGCGGTGATCGTGTCGGCGTGCCGTCGCTGGCGCTCGAAGTGGGCCAAACCACCCAGACGATCAGCGTGGAAGGCCGGACGACGCTCGTCCAGACAGAGAGCTCCGAGCGGTCATTCGCCCTCGATGAGAAACAGCTCAGTGAACTGCCGATTTCACACGGGAACTTCGGGAATGTCGCGTTCCTGGTGCCGGGCACAATGAACGGCGGCAACTCGGCCATTGCCACCCGGCTGGGCGGCGCGGCCCAGAACAATGTCATGATGGACGGCATCTCGGCCATGGACACGGGCAATAACGGCCAGATGCTGACCATGAACATCGAGTCGATCAGCGAAGTGAAGGTGCTTGCGCAAGGGTACCAGGCGGAGTATGGGCGGTCGAGCGGGATGCAGATCACCTCATACAGCAAGAGCGGCACCAACGATTTCCACGGGTCGGGCTATGGTCTTTTCACCCGCTGGAACTGGAATAAGAACTCATGGGCGCAACAGCAGAATGGCGTCCCGCAAGCCAAGACGGTGTCGAGTATCTACGGCTACAGCATTGGCGGCCCGGTCTGGATACCGCACGTTTTCAACGGAAAAAACAAGCTGTTCTTTTTCTACGCGCACGAGTTCCGTCCCACCACCACCGCCATCAACAGCGGCAACGTCATCCAGGTGCGTATGCCCACCGCGCTCGAGCGCGCCGGCAACTTCTCCCAGAGCCTCAATAACCAGGGCGTCCCGATCGCCCCGATTATGGACTTTCAGTCGGGTGCGCCTTTCCCAGGCAACATCATTCCCTCCAACCGGTTGTATGCCCCCGGCGTGGCGGTGCTCAGCCAGTACCCGCTGCCGAACTTCACGCAAGGGCCTGGGCAGAACTACAACTGGCAAATCAATGCGCCGACGTATAGCTACCTGCTCCAGCAGCCCGCCGGCAAAATCGATTACCAGGCGACGCAGAAGCTGCGGTTTTCGGCCAAGTACTCCGGCCAGACTCAAAACGTGGTGGTGACTCCTGGCTATATCCCGGGATTCAACGACGCCGAGGTGCCCTATCCCTCTATCTACAACCTTGGCGGGACCGTTACTTACGTGATCAGCCCGAGGACGTTCATCTCGGGGACCTACGGGACGATCAAGAACCAGTTGGCGGGCGGCAACGAAGGCGGCATTCCCGTCGACGCTTCCTCTAACCGCCTGACTGCTCTGCCGACCTTCCCGGAGCTGTATCCGAACGCGGGTCAGATGAACACGGGGTACTATGGCTACCAAGTCCTGCAGTCGTTCAAGGCGCCGTTTTATTCCAACGGCACGCTGAACATGAACCCGCTCTTCGGATGGGGCAGCCTCATCACCACGAATGTCTGCAGTACACCGGCGCCAGCCTGCCAGCGGTATCCTGGCTGGCTGAACGTCAACCACACGCAGGACGTAGCGGCCGACGTGACGCACATTCAGGGGACCCACACGTTCAAGGCCGGGTTCTACCTCAACCACAGCTACAAGGCGCAGAACACGGGCGCCGGCGGCATTGCCAACCTCACCTTCCAGGGTTACGTGGACTTCGGCAATAACTCCAACAACACCCTGGATAGCGGGTTCGGCTACGCGAACGCGGCGCTGGGGGTTTTCAACCAGTACCAGCAGGCGTCGAAGTTCATCGAAGGCGATTACCTCTATAACCAGATCGAGGGCTACGCCCAGGACACCTGGAAGGTCACCAGGCACCTGACACTGAACTACGGGCTGCGGTTTGTGCATCAGCAGCCGCAGTACGACAAGTTCGACCAGTCGTCGAACTTCAACGTCGCCGGTATTTGGCAAGGTGGCGGACCCGCTTGGACGCAGTCCAATGCGCCGGTGCTTTACGTGTACGGATGCAGCAACGGCGCCACGGTGTGCTCGGGCAACACGCGCAACGCCATGAATCCGCTCACCGGGCAGATTATTACGGTGGCGGGCGCGGCCAATACGCAGGCGCTCGTCGGGACGCCGATTCCCGGCGTGGGCAGTCCGCTGGACGGCATCACACAGGCGGGCCACGGAATCGCGGGCACGAACTACGTGTGGCCGGCGATCGTGGTGGCGCCGCGGTTCGGGCTGGCGTGGGACGTCACGGGGAGGTCGAATTGGGTGATCCGCAGCGGAGCCGGGCTGTTCTACGACCGGCCGGATGGGAACACGATATTCTCCACCCCGGGCAATCCGCCGACCGCGACGGAGCAGAACCTGCTCGAGGGGCAGTTGTCGACGCTCGGGTCGGGGCAGGGGCTGAGCCCGCAACCGGTGTCGAGCCTGGTCACCTTCCTGTACAACGCCCAGATTCCAACTGAGGTGCAGTGGAACGTAGGCCTCCAGAAATCACTGCCGGGAAACATGGTCGCGGACGTGTCGTATGTGGGCAATCACGGATATAACCTCCTGGGGGCGTTCCAGGGAGGCGACCTTCAGAACCTAAACTCCGTGGATTACGGCACGGCGTATCAGGCGAAGTACCAGGACCCGACGCTCGGCACCAGTTCGGTGCCCGGCGCTTCGGCCTATACGGCGAATCTGCTCCGTCCTTACCCTGGTTTGGGCGTGGTAAACCAGAACACTACAGGCTACTCCGACACGTACCACTCGATGCAGTTCAGCCTGAACCGGCGAATGACGAGGGGTCTGTTGTTCGGGATCAATTACACGCGTGAGCTCAGCTTTGTCAGCAACCAGGGGCTGGTAGAACAAATCCAGCACTCCCCCACCGGGGCGATCTCGCTGATGTCCGACTGGGGCGCCTACCAGAAGCTGAATCAGACGTATTCGAACGATGTTCCGAATTACTTCGTTGCCAACGTCGTTTGGATCATCCCGAGCGTCTCGAGCAGCGGTGCCTTCGTCCACCAGTTGACCAAGGACTGGCAGCTTGGCAGTATCACGACGCTGCACACCGGGACCCCCTTCACTCCCGGTTACAGCTACCAGTTGAATGGCGGCAACGTGAACATCACAGGGTCGCCGGACTTTGGCGGCAGGATGGTCATCACCAATCCCTCCGCGCTCGGCAGCGGATGTTCGGGCAGCCGGTATTCCGAGTTCAGTGCCACGGCCTTACAGGGCCCGACCTACGGCAGCACGGGCATGGAATCCGGCCGCGACATTCTGCGCATCTGTCCGACCATCGAGGAGGACATGAACATCGTCCGGAGGATTTCGATCAACGAAAGATTCAAGATCGCGCTCCGTTTGGACATCTATAACTTACCCAACAACGTGCAGATTACCTCTATTAATAGCACGGCGACGTTCAACAACCCGACGTCCATGACGCTGGTGAACAACCAGTACAATGGCAGTACACTGAACACGGCCCGCCTGACGCCGGCCACGGCCGGCTTCGGCGCGGCTACCGGGGCTGCGGCGATGCGCAACATTCTGTTGGAGGTCCGGATCCAGTTTTGATGTTGGATGGTGTCGGAGCTGCCTCGGAGCCGAACATTCTCCAGGCTGCTCCGGCACTCTCTGGGTATCTGGGCCGGTCTCGCGCTCGCGGAGATGGCGGCGACTGCCGAAGCGCTTCGGCCGGTGGCACGATGTTGTCGCGCTCTACGTTGTACGTCAAGCGTACAAAGGGAACGTACAAAAGGAACGTCGTACGGGGCCGTCGTGGTCTTACGGCCGCGCCGTTCAGCTGCCCCAACTATTCGATCACCAGCAACAGGTCCTTGGCCTCTACATGCCCGCCGGGCTGCACCAGCACCTGTTTCACCGTGCCGCCCACGGGCGCGTAAACCGTGCTCTGCATCTTCATGGCTTCCATCACCAGCAGGCGGTCGCCCTTCTTCACCGGCTGGTTCAGTTGCACGGCCACTGTGGAGACCACGCCGGGAATCGGCGCGCCGATCTGGCCGGGCTGGCTCGGGTCGGCCTTGGGCTTCGCCGCCTCCTTCACCTCCAGCTTGCGGTCGCGAACGGTCACCTCGCGCGGCTGGCCGTTCAGCTCGAAGAACACCGTGCGAGTGCCGTCCGGATGGGGCTCGCCCACCGTCAGGAACTTGATCACCAGCGTCTTGCCGGGCTCCAGCTCCACCGCCGCGTCCGTCCCCCGCTCCATGCCGTAGTAGAACACGGGGGTCGGCAGCACCTCGACGTCGCCGAACGCCTGCCGGCTGCGGGCGAACTTCAGGAACACATCGGGATACATCAGGTAGCTCAGCACCTCGTCGCGCGCGGGAAGGCGTCCGATCTTTTTCTCGATCATGGCCGCGGTCTCCCCCAGGTCCACCTTGGGAAGATGCGCGCCCGGCCTGCCGCGTTGGGGCCTGGCGCCCCGCAGGATGATCTTCTGCAACTTCTTGGGCCACCCGCCCTCGGGCTCCCCGAGCGACCCCAGGAACATCTCGATCACCGAGGTGGGCAGCGTGAGGTTGTGGTCCGGCGTGAGCATGGCGAACTGTTCCATCGTCATGTTGTGGTTCATCAGGAAGATCGCCATGTCGCCCACCACTTTGCTGGAGGGCGTCACTTTCACGATGTCCCCGAAGGCCATGTTGACGTCGGCGTAAGTGCGGGCTAGCTCGTGCCAGCGCAGGCCCAGCCCCATAGATTCCGCCTGCTCCTTGAGATTGGTGTACTGGCCGCCGGGCATTTCGTGCAGGTAGACTTCGGCCGTGCCGCTCTTGGGGCCGGTATCGAAGGGGGCGTAGAATTCGCGCACCACCTCCCAATAATCGGAGTACTGGTTGAGAGCTTCGAGCGAGACACTGCTGGCGCGCTTGGTGTTGGCCAGCGCGGCCACCATCGAGTTGAGGTTGGGCTGGCTGGTCTGCCCGCTCATGGAAGCGACCGCGCCGTCGGCCACGTGCACGCCCGCGTCCGCGGCCTTCAACACCGAAGCCGCGTTGACCCCGCTGGTATCGTGC
>DASQZT010000031.1:0-10667 GCA_035638575.1 Bryobacteraceae bacterium | reverse complement strand
GCGCAACAGCTGCGCGAAAATGCTGCATACTCGATTCATGGCGGAAGTCCTTTGGGCTAAGATCGGTTCTAGGCAAACCCAGATCTGAACTTAACAGGATTTCCGCCAGTGCTACAAAATCGTCTTGGACAGGAGTGGTTGTCAACCCGCCGGGCGAGCGAAGCTCGCCTGGTTTTCCGAACCGTTCAGCCCCGTCCCTGGCGCAGGCACGCCGCCTTCCGCTCATCGGGACGCTCTTCTTATCCCCGGCCGCGTCCAGCCTCACCGTGTCAGTCGTAGTATTCCAATCCCAAGTGGGTGATCAGCTCTTCGCCGCGCAGGTAGCGCAGGGTGTTCTTGAGCTTCATGACCTGGATGAAGACGTCGTGCTCCGGGTACAGGCCTGCCGCGACCTGGGGGCCCTTGAAGTAGAGCGAGAGCCATTCCTGGATTCCCTTCTTGGCCATTTCGGGGCAGCGCTGGGCCAGGTCAAGAAACAGGACGAGATCCAATGCCATGGGAGCGGCCAGAATCGAGTCGCGGCACTGGAAGTTGACCTTGATCTGCATGGGATAGCCGAGCCAACCGAAGATATCCAGGTTGTCCCAGCTTTCCTTGGCGTCGCCGCGCGGAGGATAGTATTCGATTCTCACCTTGTGGAAGTAACTCCCGTATAGCTCGGGGTAGATATCCGGTTGAATACAGCGCTCGAGGACTGACGACTTAGTCTCTTCCTTACTCTTGAAGTTCTCCGGGTCGTCCAGTACCTCGCCGTCGCGGTTGCCGAGAATGTTAGTCGAGAACCAACCCTTCAGGCCGAGCAGCTTTAGTTTCAGGCCGGGCGCCAGCAGGGTCTTCATGAAGGTCTGTCCCGACTTGAAATCCTTGCCGCAGATGGGGATGTGTTTCTCGATCGCCAGGTTCGTCAGGGCGGGGATATCCACCGTCAGATGGGGCGCGCCGTTGGCGAACGGGACGCCGAGCTTCAGCGCGGCATAGGCATAGAGCATGCTCGGGGGAATATCGGGGGAGTTGGTGCGAAGTCCCTCCTCGAACACCTCCAACGTCTGATGCACGGGGCAGGGCTCGGTGAACAGTTCGGTGGATGCGCACCAGATAATGACCAGGCGGTCCGCCCCGGAGCGTTTCTTGAACTGCCGGATGTCCTCCATGATCTGCTCGGCCAGATCCATCTTGGTCGCGCCGGTTTTCAGATTGTCAGGGTGCAGCCGCTTGACCCATTTCTGTTCGAACGCGGCGGACATGGGCTGGATCGTTACCAGAAAATCCTTGAGCTGCTCGACAAGCCGGTTGTCCAGAACTCCGGCCTTGAGGGCCGCTTCGTACGCATTGTCCGTAAAAAGATCCCAGCTTCCAAAAACCAGGTCGTCTAGGCTGGCCAGCGGAACGAAGTCCTTGATCTTGGGGACGCGCTTTTCGGTTCGTTTGCCGAGTCGGATCGTTCCCATTTGGGTCATGGAACCAATCGGGAGAGCGAGCTTACGGCGAACAGCCTCGACGCCCGCTATCATGGTGGTGGCCACGGCTCCTAGGCCCACCGTCAGTACACCTAGTTTCCCTTTCGGTTCGACAATCGGAATTCCTGCATTAGCCACGTATGTTGTGCTCCAGTCAGTAGAATGAATTTACTTCTGTCCGCCCGGCTTCGGCGCGAGTAAGTTGCTGAAATACTCGAACCTGGTTCGCGCGTCCTGGATACCGGGGCGGCCGTCTTCTCCGACGAACCCCGGTTGCCCGCGCTTCACCGAAACCTGGTGCCCGAGCATAACCGCGGTGCTTTGGCGGAACCAGGGCTCGAATTCCGGATCGAGTGCAAACGGGTCGAGCAGCGGGCGAGCCTCGGGTGTGTTGTGCTCAGTGCCGTTGAACACCGGCCACCAGCGGCGGCGCGCCGCTGAGACAATCTCCAGCAGGCGCTCCCGTGTATTGCGGTGCGGGATGACTTCGATGGCGTGAAACCCCGACCCTTCCAGACGATCGAGGAGCGCCTCGACATCGCGCTCGCCCGTCGTGACCGGATTGCCCAGGACCGGATAGGTGGGAATCGCTCCGAAGGCCAGAAACATTTCGCGCAGATCCTCGGACGAAACGAACGCATCGTCGGTTTCCCGAACGAAGCAAGGGGCGCCGGCCTTGAGGAGCTTGGCGCGGAGAAAAATCTGCAGCGCCGCGTCGTCCGCTCCCGCCGGCGGAGACGATCCGCACAAGCGCTCGATCACCTCGTTCACGGGCAGCCCACGCGCGGCAGCGATCTCGCGCAGGCGCACCAGCGCGGCCCAGCCCACGTGCCGCTCGGTGGTATTGCCTCGCGGCGTCAGGGCGCGCACGTCTTCCCACGCGGGACCGGCTGCGTCCAGCCGCTCGCGGAAGAGCTGAGCGACCTTCGCGGTCATTTCCCGGTTGCGAAGCTCGAGGGCCGCGCGCATGCGGGCCAGGCTCTGTGCGGCGACGGAGGAGTCCGGTGGAATCCTGGTGATGCCCTTGGCGCAGAGGTAGACGCGGCCGGGGTTATCGGGGTCATTCAGCAACAGGCGGCTGGCTTCAGCCGCGCGGTCCATGCCGACGGCCTCCATGGAAAGCGCCGCGTCGACGCCCGCGATTTTGCACGCCTGGCGAAACTCCTCATGCCCCGCCACGGTGTAATGGTCATTGATGCCGAGAACCGCGAGGCCTTCTTGCGCGGCCTGCCAGACGGCTTCGCTCGGCGAGCGAAAGACGCTGAACGATTCGTTGGTATGGATGTGGCAGTTCGTTCCCCGGTGGGGCTTGTCGAGCCCCGCGCAAAGCTGGCGCAGGGCGTCGAGGCGGCTCTCGAGCGAGCCGCCGTAAAGAGCCGCTTCGAGTTCTGTCGTGTCGTGCTGCTGGGTTTCGTTCATCGCACCATCACCTGTCCGCCGTCCACCACCAGCGTCTGCCCGGTAATGCAGCGCGCCGCGTCGGAGCACAGGAAGACAATCGCGGCGGCCACGTCCGAGCGCTTGATCTCCCGCTTCAGCGCGGTGAGCGAAGTGTAGTAGGGGATGACTTCTTCGGGCTGGATGCCCTTCTTGCGAGCGGCGGCCTTGATGTACTCGGGGTTCCAGATCTTGGAGCCTTCAAAAACGTTGCCCGGCGCCACGGCGTTCACGCGGATGCCATCCGCTCCGAGCTCCAGGGCCCAGCCGCGCATCAGGTGCAACTCGCCGGCCTTCGTGGCGTTGTACGCGGAGTTGCTCTTGGAGGCGTCCAGTCCGGTCTTGGAG
Source organism: Bryobacteraceae bacterium (assembly GCA_035638575.1). Classification (GTDB taxonomy): domain Bacteria; phylum Acidobacteriota; class Terriglobia; order Bryobacterales; family Bryobacteraceae; genus DASQZT01. Next base: position 7,425 of record DASQZT010000031.1, on the reverse strand, counting down.
GAAAGCATGACCATGGATCCGCCATCTCCCTGCGCGCGCATGATCCGCGCAGCCTCGCGCGCGACCAGGAAGTAACCGGTAAGGTTGATCTCGAGCGCCAGCCGCCACTTGTCCAGCGGCATATCGACCAGCTCGTACGGAGGAGCGATGCCGGCCGCGCAGACCACGATATCGACGCCGCCCCAGCGGCTCACCACGCGGTCGAACGCGGCGCTCACCGATTCCTCGCTGGTTACGTCCATCGGCACGGCCAGCGCCCGGCGCGCGTCGGCGGAACCGGTGGCGGCCGTCGCCGCGCCATGATCGTCGATGTCGCAGAAGGCCACCGCCGCTCCGGCTTCGACCAATCCCAGGGCGATGCCGCAACCCAGTCCCGAAGCAGCTCCGGTGACTACGGCCACGCTGCCGGCCAGCGGCGTCTTGGCGGCGCCCAGGAGACTGGCGCGGTAATGTTCCGCCTCCCAGTTGACGATGAAGGTGGCGGAGGCCGGCGATAGATTACGGGCTCCGCCGCGCCCGGTGGCCAGACGCGTGATCCTGGCTCCGGCGACGGCCAGGTCCTCGGCCGCGTCGAGCTTCGCGGCGTCCGCGGCCAGCAGGAACGTTCCGACGTTTCTGACCATGGCCACCCGCGGGGGGGACTTTTCGGCCAAGGCGGGTCGCAGCTTTGCGGGTAACTCGTCTAGTGACTCCGCTACCACGGCATGGGCGCCGGTGTAAACAATGTGGTCCGGCGTGAGCGACCCGGCGGCGAATACGCCGGCCGCTTCTCCGCAAGCTGCTCCGGCCAGTTCCGGATTGCCGGAAAAGCGTGCGAATGGCCGGGCTCCGAATACGTCGCGCCAGGCGCGGCGAAGCTCCACCATCGTCTTCCGCAAAGCGTCGGAACGAATCGGGGGAACGGGGCGCACCGCCGGAGCTGCCGCGGTGAAATGCCGCTCGCACCGCGCGACCCATTCATCGTGGAGAGCCATGCACTCGCGGGCGCTGGAGGCCGAGACCAAAAGGCCGTGGTTCTCCATGAAGATGACCGCGGGCATCGAACCGTGCTGTGCCCGATAAGCTTCCGCGGAAGACTTGACGACGGTTGCCAGGCACCAGCCCGGGTCGGTATAAGGTACCCACAGCGGCGGCGGTTCGCCCGGGGGGCAGATCTCCGTCAAGGCCCGGAGGCCCGGCCCGCAGTTCAAGGCGTTGGCCGCTACGGCGTGCGTGTGGACGACGACCCGCCCGAGCATGGCGTGAAGCGCGGTTTCGACGGAAGGGCGCCCGCGGCCGCCCACGACTGCGGCGTGCAAGCCTTCGAGTACACGCGCCTCGCGCTCCTTCGACGGGAGCGCGGCCAGATCCGCTCGCTCGAGGACGCCCAAAACCGCCGCGACATCCAATTCCACCCAACCGTCCGTCTCGCTCATCAAGGGGAGGGCGGTGCCGCTGGCCTTGATGGCCATCGTCCTTCCGTCGGGCGATTTTACGGAAGTGTTGCCGCCGGCTGCCTGCACGTACTCGGGATTGGCTCCCACAACACGGGAGACCTCGATGAGTTCAACCAGGGAATTCTTGTCCATCACAGCCCCGGTCACTCACAGTCGATAACTGTCTTGATGCCTTGTCCCGCCTCGATCACGGCGAAGGCCTTGACCATGTCGTCTAACTTGAACCTATGGGTGAGGAACCGATCCCAAGGAAGGTTATCGCGACTTACCATCTCCAGCGCTTCATGGTAGTGCTTCAAGTTCGAAGCGAAGCACCCGAAGACAGAGACTTCATTGTAGTGGATGAAGTTAGTGTCGATAGGCACAACCGGATCGTCTTTCGGTATGCCGGCAAAGAAGGAAACGCGGGCTTTCTTACGCACTAACTTCAATGCATCGGCCTGAGTGGACTTCACGGAGTTGGCGGTCAGGGCGACGTCGAACTTCTCGCCCCCGGCAGCCTCGAGAATTTTCTCCACCGCATTGCCGCCCGCCGTGTTGACCGTCCGGCCCAGGCCGAATTCCCGGACGTAGGCCAGGCGTTCGTCGGAGACGTCGGTCACGATGACGGGGTCGCAGCCGCGGTCCTTGAGGATAGCGGCGTGCATCATTCCGATGGGGCCGGCGCCGAAGACCAATGCGCGGTCACCCGGCTGCGCGTCCAGATATTCCTCGCCATTCAGGCAACAGGAAAGCGGTTCCACCAGCGCGGCGCGCTCCACGGACATGCCCGGAGGGATGGGGATGATGTTCCCCTGGGCCACCGCGGCAGCGGGGATCTTGACGTACTCGGCGAATCCCCCGGCGTAATCGTATCCGAGCGCCGTGAAGGAATCGCAGAGATTGTATTGCTTTCGCCGGCAGTAGATGCACGTTCCGCAACCGACAACCGTCGCCACGACGACATTCCGGCCAATCCTGATTTCGCCATCCACGCCGGAGCCGGTCTCATACACGGCGCCTACGATTTCATGTCCGGTGATCGTCGGCGGCACAACATTCTTTTGTCCGTGGGTAAAGATACGCTTGTCCGTTCCACACACCGAACAGCGCAGCACTCGAAGGACGACCTCACCCGGTCCCGCCGTGGGCCTCGGGACAGCTTCTACTCGAACGTCGCGCGGTCCATAATAGACTGCCGCTTTCATCTCTGATCCTGCCTTTCTTGTTTCGGCCAGCGGCGCCCATTCTTGTACTCCCGCGCTAAGCCTTCCTATGTTGGTACATTCCGATCTTGTCTGAGGTCTATAGGCTTACATGCCGGCAGATTCAGCCGGATTGGGGCGCTCGAATTTCAACGCCGCACTCGTGCAGCGACCACACATGCTAGCACGCTTGAACGAAACGCGACAACCCACAGGCGGTCCCGCCCCGCCATCACTCGATCACCAGCCAGGTCAGGCCCCTTGCCGGCATCTGCACCCGGACGGAAACCGCATACTCCCGGTCCAGGCGATAAGTCTTCGGCGCCTCGTCACGCTCGCGGATGCGCGCCGTCCCGGCCAGCCCGCTGTAATAGAGCGGCAGGCTGATCGTGCGGGTAACCGCCTCGTCCGTCGGGTTGAACGCCATCGCCAGGGCCTTTTCCCGGAGGGCGGCGTTGACATGCAAGACCACGTCGATGTCGCTTCCGTCAGGGCGTCTCAGGTGGATGAGGTCGGATTCCAGAATCGCCCGGTGCGCCCTGTAGAACTCCACCCACTTCTTCACCACGGCTTCGGTCTTTTCGGAATCGTATAGCCGCGGCCCGCGATATGCGGCCTGCACGCCCGAACCGAAGTTCTGCGCGAGATGCTGCTCGTACTCCGCCAGGTGCTGTTCGAGCGGCTCCAGCGTGGCCGCGGCGCCGCCGCCCTGGTACTCCACCAGCGGCACGAACATCCAGCCCATGCTCGGCGTTTTTCCCCAGGTGCCGTCGTATATGTTCTGGCGCCCCAAAATGATCTGCCGGTCGCGGGGCAGCGACCAGTTCACTTCCCGGTAACCCATCCCGGTCTTGTTGGAGCCGTTCAGAAAATACCAGTCCGGCACGTTCAGGTAGGTGCCGCGCGCGCGGCACCATCGGTAAAACCCTGTGATCTGCTCCCACTGCCGCATCTGCGAGTCCTCGAGGCCCCGATGCCCGGGGTGCTGGGTGGAAGCGCAGACATCGCCGGGATACGACCCGTCGTGCTCCAGCGCATCGAACCCCGTCGCCTCCAGGAAGTGCCGCAACTTGCGGAAGTAGTCCAGGCCCCACTGGCTGCCCAGGCACGGAGAGTTCCCGAAAATCGCATCTCCCGGCCGGCCGGTCTTCGGATTGATGACATCGTTCTCCGGGTTTATGCGGCGGCTCGCCAGCAACGAATAGCCTCCCAACTGCACGCCCTTGAAATGCGCGTACTCCACCAGGCTCTTCATCCGCGCCAGGTTTGCGGGATCCTCGTCTTCCATGTTGAGCCCGCTGCCGAAGCTGATGATCACCATTTCGAAGCCCACCTCCGCGCACTGGTCGATGGCCAGCTTCACCGATTGCGGATCGGCTCGCCGCACATGCATGAAGATGGGGTTCTCGGTGACCCAGGGCGCAATGGTTCGATACATCCGCCGCTGCGCCAGCCCCCGGCGCTCACGGTCCGTCGAATCGTAGGCAAGCTCGAATGTCCGAAACGAAGTCCACGTGGCGCCGGGCGGAATTACGGCTGACGGCCCCAGCGGCGGCCGCACTTCGAGCAGTACCGGCGAAAGGCGCGCGTAATTCACCTGCGATGAGTACTGCGGGTCGGGAACCCAGTTGACCGCCCGCGATGCGCTGCGCCCATCCATTCCGTTGAAGGCGTATTCCGTTTCCACGTGCAGCACATCGGGAGGGAGCGGCGGATGGTCGACGGTCGATTCATAATCCACCACGGCCAATAACTCGCTGGTGAAGCGGTTCAGCGTCAATTCCGCATTCGATCCATTTCGCACGCTCAGCCACTTCGCCATCAGCGGAATGCCATCGTACATTTCGTAATGGACCAGCACCTCGACGCCCGGCAGAGTTCCTTCCGGCGGCTCGAAATCGAGCGTCAGCGATACTCCCGGCGGCGGCCAGGGCCCCTGGGACGAAGGGCGCGCCGCTTTCCAGGCAAACGGCGCCTCGGTCTTTCCTACCTCGAATCGCGCAAAATGAAAGGCCCGCTCCGAAGCGGTCATCCGCGCCACCCATGCCGGATTGAGATAGGCGTAATCCGGCTGTCCGGCGAGACCTCCCACGTTCCATTCCGTGCCATTCAACTCCACCACGCATTCCGGTTTCACGCCGCGCAATATCGATTGCCCGGTCCGCAGGTTGACGAAGGCGACCGTGGCCGCATCCGGCGCTGTCCGCCACGCGCGCCGGATGAGGCCGTTGGTCATCACTACTTCCTTGCCGGACTCACCGCGGTACACCCCTGCTTTGCGCCCGGCCGGCGCAATCAGCCAGTCCCCTTTGACCGGCTGCGCCACTGCGCCCGTGAGCGCCGGCAGCGCTTCGAGCGGATCCGCCGCCATGACGAAAGCCGGACCGGCCAGGAGTATCGCCAGGAACCGGAGGACTCGCGATGGCTTCTGCATCATCCTACCCGGAGAGACCCATCAGGCGCGCCGCGTTCTCCCCGTACACTTTCCGGAGGACCTGGTCGCCCAGCCCCACGCCGTAGATCCGCCAACGGCCCTGCGGTGGAACCGGCGCCGGGGCATAATCGAAATACTCATCCTCGGTTTCGAGAAAGCGGTAGTAGATCTCGTAAAGCGCGTCGCCAAAGGTCTGCTGCGGTGTGCTGGCGCTGGCGCTCGCGTCCGTGCCGAACACGATGCGGTCCTGATACCTGTCGAAGAACTTGCGCGCGGTCCGCGGTTGGCGGCCTAACTCTCCGATTCGGGCGGCGATATCCACGTGCATGTTGGGATGGCTGTCCAGGCATTCCGAAACGTACGGAAGATCTTCCGAATCCGCCACGTGCAGGCAGACGAACTGCGTGCGCGGGTGGCGCCGCATCACATTGCGCCGCGCCTCCTGCAACTCACGATTGCTGGGAAAATCCTTCCCATGGAAGGACCAATTGGGGTGAGCGTGCAACTCCTCCCAACGCTCGTTGAAGCGGTCGATCGGCAGAAAGAAGGCTTCCGGATCGGAAGTGTGGATCGCCACGGGCATCTTCAGAGATCCCACCGCCTCCCACATGGGGTCGAAACGCGGATCGTCGAGGCGAACCAACTTGTCGCTTCCCCGCTCGCGCAAGAAAAGACCGAGGTTTTTCAGGACCTTCAGGCCCTTCGCACCGGCGTTGTGCGCGTCCTCGATCTGGTCCGCCTGGAACTTGGAATACCCGGCCTCGGAGGCCCTGGTCCAGACCGGTTCGGTGAAGACCATAAAACGCCCGGGGTGAGCCGTTTGCAGTTTGCCGATCGCGTCGCGCAGACCCTCCCCATAGCTTCCCGTCAGGTTCACCATGGTCCGTATGTTCTTGCGATCCATGACGGCGAGACAGTTCGCCGGTTCCATGCTGAATCTGATCGCGCCCGCATTCCCGCCGCCGGTGATGTGAGTGTGAAAGTCGATCACCGGAAAACGGGAGCGCGGAACGTGCGTCTCGGGCACGTGCAGCATGCTCTTCGGCTCATACCGCTCGATCGGCAGTACGTCATTCGCCGCCGGGGTTCCTTGAGGCGCCGCCTGAGCCACCGCGGCGCGGCGGCCCGCTGCGAAAGTACCGGCGCCGAGCGCCATCCATTGCCTGCGATTCACTTTGGTCCTGCTCCGTTAGTGGGGATCTTCTGATAGACCCGCACATAGTCCACGGTCATGAGCTGGGGTAGCTTGGAATCATCCGGAGCCGGTTCGTCCGGCCCGCCGCACGCAATGTTCAGGATCAGGTACATCGGATGATCGAACGACCAGCCCAGCTCGGAGTCTTTGTTGTAAGTCAGGATTTTTTCCTGATCCAGGAAAAAATCCATGTGGTCGGGGTACCATTCCATGGCGTAAATGTGAAACTTGTTATACATGTCGTCGACAGCCAAAGTCCTGGAAGGAGTCCGGCCCTTCGTGCCATGGATGTGTACCGCCGTGCGGTTGGGACGGCTTCCCCAACTCTCCATGAGATCGATTTCCCCTTGCGACGATTCGCCGCCATTCGGTCCGCGCTGCGTGCCCTGCGCCTCCCTGCCGTCGGGACCTCTGGGCTGCGGAGGCCCTGGGACACTCGGCGTGCGCAAGGGGCTCAGAAACCAGATAGCCGGCCAGGTGCCCTTGCCCTCGGGCATTTTGGCCATGACCTCAAAACGGCCATAAGTCCAGGATGCCGTGTTGCGGGTATTTACACTGGCGGCCGTGTACCGGTGATACTCATCGTTGATGGATGTGGGCAAAAAGCTTTCGGGCGTCTCTTTCCGCAGCTCGATGATGAGATACCGGCCGTCCACCCGGGAATTCTCCAGGCGGTTCACGGTGTAGTATTGCAGTTCGTTATGGCGGACATACCCTTCCTCGTATCCCCATTTAGCGGGATCGGGATGTCCTGTGTAATTGAACTCATCCGACCAGACCAGCTTCCAGCCCGGTAATTCGGGGGCCTGCGCATAGACGAGACTGGCCGCGGAGAACAGGCTGAACGCGGCCATTCCGGGTTTACGCATGCGATCCTCCCCAGAGCCGTGAGTCTATGTTATTCTCTTTTCCGTTGTCAAGACGATCGGCCTTCAACAGCATCCCATCCTGATCTCACCGCCGGCCGTTTCCGGAGGCCCGAAAGCCTCGGGCGGCGCTGGAGCGCCTTTCAGCACGGCGACCCACCGGCGGATTGCGCGAGTTTACCGGCCAATTTTGTGAATGAGGGCGGCCTGCTCCGAAACGACAGAAACGCGATATTCTTTTTTCGTTCGGAACTGACTTTACCTGGAGGGTGAAGGCCGGTCACCAGATCGAAACTTGGCAGCGACGGTC
>DASQZT010000030.1:0-45451 GCA_035638575.1 Bryobacteraceae bacterium | reverse complement strand
GGCAGCTTGGCCACAATGTTAAATCGTGTGGTGTTCAATTCGGGCTCGCCTACCACCTGGAAGGAATGCAACCCATAAGCTCGCGTGAGCAACATGAGGAGGGAGACTCCCCCGAAATCAACCATGGCCGGATCAATTTGCGTACCCAGGTGCTGCTGCAGTTCCCTTTTGTTCTGAGGCGCTGGCTTGATCGAGACCACTTCAAAAGCCGTGCTCTGTCCAGATGCCGGGGAATCAAGCGCCAGTGCAGCGAGAAGACAAACGAGCGGACGCTTCATTAGACACTCCTTCTCGTTAGTTTACGCCCCGTTTGCCGGCCAGTGGTCGAAGAACGGCGTTACCGGAAAGTGTCCAAACCCGTGTCATGCGATCGCTCCCGGATTCATGTTGACGGTTTGTCGCCATTCCGTCCAAGTGCGTGGTACGGTTCATTTGGCTGCGTAGTCGCCCTCGGGTGGCCGAGGCGCTGTCGCAGGCCCGCAAACAGAAAGGGGCTCACTCCCGGCCGGCGTAAAGCGCGTCGATGTGCTCCTGGAAATTCTCGATGGCGCGGCTGCGGCGGACCTTCATAGTCGCGGTCAGCTCGCCCTGTTCGATGGTGAAGTCGCGCGGCAGCAGCCGGTATTTGCGGACCTGCTCGAAGGGCGCGAGCTGCCCGTTCACTCTCGCCACCGCCTTTTGGATCTCCGCCAGCACCGGCGGCGCCTGCACGATCTCCGCGGGAGCGCGGCCCTTCCACTCGTCCATGCCTTTCAGCGCTTCGGCAGCCACAGTGTTGATGGTGAAGAGCGCGGTGAGGTAGGGCAGGCGGTCGCCGATCAGCAGCACCTGGCTAATCAGAGGCTCCATCTTGAAGAGGCTCTCCACGCGCGAGGGGTGGATCTTCTTGCCGGTCGACGAGACGATCAGCTCTTTCTTCCGGCCGGTAATGAAAAGGTAGCCGTCGCTGTCGATATGCGCAATATCGCCGGTGTGCAGCCAGCCGTCGCGCAGCACTTCGGCGGTGCTGGCCGGATCGTTCAGATAGCCCGAAAAGAGCGTTGGGCCTTTCACCAGCAGTTCGCCGTCGTCCGCGATCCGCACCTCGATGCCCGGCAGTGGAGTGCCGATGCTGCCGGGTTTGAAGCGGCTTGGCGGATTGAACGTCACCACGCCGCCCTCGGTGAGGCCATAGCCTTCGACCAGCGGCATGCCGATGGCTTCGTAGAACTCGGCCAGGTCCTTGCTGAGCGGCGCCGCGCCGGAGGCGGCCACTTGAATGCGGCCGCCGAAGCGCGCGCGGACCTTGTGGAACAGCAGCCGGTCGGCAATCTTCAACGGAGCGCGAATGCGAAAGGGGACGGGCTTGCCCTGACGGCGATAGCGCGCCGCGGCGAGCGCCATGGCGAGAGCGCCGTAGAACGCTTTGCGGGCCGCCGCGGGCCGCTTGCGCAGCTCGGTGCAGATGGTCGAGTAGACCCGCTCCCACATGCGCGGCGGCGCCAGAAAGACGGTGGGCCGCACCTTGCGGATGTCCTGCGGGAGCTTCAAGAGGCTCTCGAAAAAAGTCACCGGCATGGCGCTGCGAATCGGCAGGTACTCGATCACCACGCGCTGCGCGATGTGCGCCGAGGGCAGAAAGGCCACAGTGGAATCCCGCGGGCCGATGGGCAGCACGGCCGGTCCCATATCGATGTTGGAGACGATGGCGTCGTGCGTGACCAGCGCCATTTTGGGTTCACCGGTGGCGCCCGACGTGAGATACAGGACCGCCGGATCCGAGGGCAGCACTTCGGCGCGCAGGCGGCCCATAAGGCCGGGATCGCGCTCCATGGCTTCGCGGCCTTTTTGGCGAAGGCCGCTCAAGGTGAGGGCGCCATCGGCCACGCTCCCCGTCAGAAGAATCCAGTGGCTCACCGGGGCCTCGCCGAGCGCCTGGAGCATTTCGGCGTTTTCGACGAAGGCGGCCCGCGCGCCGGCGGCGGCCAGCGTGCGCACCAGGTCGGGCGCCGGATAGTTCGGATACGTGGCGGCGGCGATCGAGCCGTTGGCCAGGATGCCCAGGTCGGCGAGATAGAACTCCAGGCGCGTCTCGGAATTCAGCGCCACCACGTCGCCGCGCACGACGCCCAACGAGCGCAGCCCGCAGGCGATCTCTTCGGCCGCGCGCCGGTATTCGTTCCAGGAGTACGTCAGATAGCCGGTTGGCCGGCTGCCATCGGGCTGGTGCAGCGCCGGCGCGTCGCCGTGGATCCGGGCGGTCTCCTCCAGGACCTGGAAAACAGTGCGGTGGTTCACTGCCTGCAATTCTACACGCTCACGACGGGGCAGGGCGACTGCCGGATGATGGCGTAGGCGTTGGTGCGCAGGCGTCCGAAAACGCCGGCCGCGGAACCGCGCCCGATCACCAGAATATCGGCGGGCAGGCACTCCGCCGCCGCGCAGATCACCTTGGCGGGATCGCCGGCCTCGATCGCGGCCTCGGCATCGGTGCCAGCCGACTGTTGCAGCCGGTGCAACGCGGCCTCCGCCGACCGCCGGATGCCGGCCAGCCAGTTGGCCTGCGAGGGATCCGTGGGATCCGGCGCCTCGGCGACCGTGTGGATGAGGCTCAGGCGGGCCTCGAATTCGCGCGCCAGCAACGCGGCCCACAACAGGGTCTTGGAACTCTGCGGGCCGAGGTCGATCGCGCACAAGACGTTGCGGATGGGGAGCAAGTCTTTCACCGCCGGCTCCTCCAGGTGGACGCCGGTCCAAACCGGGCAATCGGCATCGTGCAGGACTTTGGCCGTGTTCGACCCCAGGATGAAGCGCCGGAAGGGTCCGTACCCGTGGGTCGGCATGATGATGATGCCGACGGATTCGTCGTGGGCGAATTGAACGACCTTGGCAGCCGGGTCGCCTTCGAGCAGGAGGCGGCGCACTTTCGCCCCGGCCAGCTCGCCGGTCTCGAAGGCTTCGAGATCGCGGGCAGCCTGCTCCGAGCGGCTGCGGTAGAGGTCCGCCAGCATCGCCCCGGCGGCATCCAGCGTGCCGAATTCATATTCGGGCGGCGTCAGAACGTGCAGCAGTACGACCTCGGAATGGAAATGCGCGGCCAGCGTCCTGGCGTATCGCGCGGCGGCCACCGACCGCTCCGAGAAGTCCACCGGCAGCAGGATTTTGGACAAGGATTGCATGAGCGTTTCCATAGGATCACCCGGCGCTAATTAACAGGATAATCCGATTCGTAGATCCGCAAGAGGGGGGTTTCGGCCGCCCGCGTTATTTCGCGCGGTCCAGCTTGAGCAGCGCCTCCGCCAGGTGATTGACGGCGTGTTCCTCTTCACGGCGGTTGGCATCGCTTCGCTGCAGATCGTTGACCACCGGCGCAAATCCCAGGTGGATCAGCTCGTGCACCACCGTGAACTCGATGTCCTCGAGCGCTTGAGGAAATGGCAGGTGGTAGTCGGCGGGATCGAGCACACGAATTATGGCGGTCTTCTTGGGCAGGTCCCAATGGATGTTGCCGAGAGTTTTCGGCTTCAGCTCCGCCGTCCGCGCCACAACGATGGAGACGTGCCAATCCTGTAGGTTCAAGCGTTGCTGCCAGACGGCCAAACGCTCCGTTGCAAAACTCGCGGCCAGCGCCGTTCGCTCACGCGGCGTCGCCGCGGGGTCATTCTCGGCCGTCTGCGCGGATGCGGTGGCAACAAAGCCGAGCAAAAAGACAGGAACCAGCAGGGAAAGACCTGCGGAGAACCGCCACAACATGTGATCCATAATACCATGCTTCCGCCTGGTACCGTAACGCTCAGTACCGGCCAGTCATTGGAAGGGCTCCACAAGCCGGATTAGCCGCAAGACCGGACTGGACGAATCCACCAAACTGCGGCAATCATAGTGGTTACCCCAGGAGGGAATTACCACGTGAGCCTCTTCCGGACCAAGAGTATCGACGCGCTGATCGAAGCCTCCGAGGACCCCGCGAAGAAACTGAGGAGGACTCTTGGTCCATGGAGTCTCACCGCCTTCGGGATCGGCGCGGTGATCGGCTCGGGCATCTTTACGTTGACCGGCACGGCGGCGGCGGGCAAGGTAATCCCCATCAAGTCGATCCTGAACGCCACCGTCATCGACCTGGTACTCTATGGATCGCACGCCGGCTCGCAACTCGGCCGCCCGGGCGCGGGACCGGCCATCACCGTATCCTTCATCCTGGTGGCGATTGCCTGCGCCTTCGCCGGCTTGTGCTATGCGGAGCTCGCCTCCATGATCCCCATCGCGGGCAGCGCCTACACCTACGCTTACGCCATCCTGGGAGAGCTGGTGGCGTGGATTATCGGGTGGGACCTGATCCTGGAGTACGCCGTCTCCAACATGTCGGTCGCGGTGGGCTTCTCGGCTTACATACAGGATCTGTGCGACAACGTCTTCGGCGTCCATTTGCCCCAGCAGCTTGCCTATCCTCCATTCCCCGCGCCGGGCGGACCGGCGGGCATCTTCAACATTCCTGCGCTGATCATCACCATGCTGGTGACGTGGGTGCTGGTGCGCGGCGTGCGCGAGAGCGCCGAGACCAACACCGCCATGGTGATCATCAAGATCGCCGCGATCGTGATCTTCTGCGTGGGCGCCGCGGGGGCGATCAAGCCCGGCAACTGGCATCCGTTTGCGCCGCACGGCTTTCCCGGCATCCTGACCGGCGCCTCCATCGTGTTCTTCACCTACATCGGTTTCGATTCGGTTTCCACCGCGGCGGAGGAGTGCCGCCGCCCGCAAAGGGACCTGCCGATCGCCATCCTCGCCACGCTGATCGTGTGCACCATCCTCTACGGATCGGTCTCGCTGGTCCTGACCGGCATTGCCAAGTACTCCACGCTGGGCACCGATTCGCCGGTGGCCGATGCGCTGAAGGCCCTGGGCTACAACCGGCTGCGCATGATCGTGACCGCGGGCGCGCTCACCGGAATGATCTCCTCCCTGTTGGTGTACCAATACGGGCAGGCGCGCATCTGGTTCGCCATGTCGCGCGACCGCCTGCTGCCCGCCATGTTTTCGGCGGTCCACCGCCGGTACCAGACGCCGCACATCAGCACCTGGATCGCGGGTTTCGTGGTGGGCATCCCGGCGGGCATCTGGGACATCGACACCTTCGCCGAGTTGTCGAACATCGGCACGCTGTTTGCTTTCGTCCTGGTTTCGGTGGGGGTGATCGTGCTCCGCAGGAAGCAGCCGGAACGGCCGCGCGTGTTCAAGGTGCCGCTGGTGCCGCTGTTTCCCATCATTTCCATTGCCTGTTGCGTGGTCCTGATGATGGGGCTGCCGCTGCTCACCTGGCTCCGCTTTTTCGTGTGGCTGGCGATCGGCTTGGCCATTTATTTCCCCTTCGGAAGGAAGCGCAGTGCGCTGGCGGGGCAGTAGCGGCAAGCCTGGCTACACGTGCTACCGTGAAATCCAGGAATGAAAATTCTCTTCATCGGTGACATATTCGCCGCGCCGGGCCGCAGGATTGTCGCCGATCATCTCCAGGACATCATCGCGGCGAACGGCATCGACCTGGCCATCGCCAACGCCGAGAATGCCGCCGGCGGGTTCGGGCTGACGCCTTCCATCGCCGAGGAGCTGCTGGGCCTGGGACTCGATGTGCTGACCTCCGGCAACCACGTCTGGGACAAGCGCGAGCTGTACGACTACTTCGCGCGCCAGCCGCGCCTGCTGCGTCCCGCCAATTATGCGGCTGCCCCGGGCCGCGGCGTCATCGTGTTCCGAGCCCGCAACGGCGTGGAGTGCGCCATCCTGAATCTTCAGGGCCGCACCTACATGCCCTCCACCGATTGCCCCTTTCGGAAGGCCGACCAGATTCTGGAGGAAATCGGCGCGTCGGTCAAAGTGAGATTCCTCGATTTCCACGCGGAGGTGACCAGCGAAAAGATCGCCATGGGCTGGTACCTCGACGGCCGCGTATCCGCGGTCGTCGGAACCCATACCCACGTGGCTACCGCGGACACGCGGATTCTGCCCGGCGGCACGGCGTACCAGACCGATTGCGGCATGACCGGCCCGTACTCTTCGGTCATCGGCGTTCAGACCGATATCATCATCCAACGGTTTCTCACGGGCCTGCCGGTGCGCATGGAGGCGGCGCGGCACGACCCCGAGTTGCACGCCGTGATCGTCGACGTGGACGAGTCTACCGGCAAAGCCCGCGCCATCCGGCGCCATTCCATCGACGGAGATTGAGCGATGGAACCCGCCCTGAATCCGGACATCACCGCGTTTTACGTCCAGGAAATCGGCGCGGTCCTGTTCGCCATGGTGTTCTTCTTCCTCTACCGGCAGTCGCGCGTGATCTACTTCGGGCTGTGGAGCATCGCCTGGGTGCTGCGGTTCCTGGCGGTCATCTTCGGCTTCGAGCTGTTGCGCACGCTGCACATGGGCTGGCTGGCGCCCTATGCCACCTTCGAGTTCGCGTTCGTGATCGTGCTCATCTCCGCCGCGCGGGCGGGCTTTGTCTCCGATGTCCGGGACTGGCGCACGGTGCTGCGGCTGATCGCCATCCTGCCGGTGTTCGTGGCCTTGGTCTACGCCATCGGGCGCATTGCCGGCATGGAGGCGTACCACATGTCGCACGCGCTGGTGCTGGGCTTCGTGTACTTCTACAACTTCGTCACCCTGCGGCGCCACCACGGATTGGGCCGGCGCATCTTCCGTTTTTCCCTGCTGCTGCTGGCGGCGGTCTTTCTGGAGCACGCCATCTTTCTGGTGTACCTCTATCACACCGGCAGGGCGCCGCTCTGGGCGCTTTACCTGCACAACGAGACATACTACGATTTCGCCCTGCATTGCGTGCTGGTCTTCGCCGCCATGGCCATGTGGAGCGAAAGCCAGATGGACCGCATCACGGAGCTGGGCACCGAGGTGGACAACTTGCGCAGGGACATCCGCCAGAGCATCGACCTCGACCGCCTGACGGGCCTGCTCAACCAGACCGCCCTGGCGCGGCGCATCGAAGAGCCCTCCGAGTTCGCCGGCGTGGTGGCGGTGTGCGACATGGATAATTTCAAGGACGTCAACGACCGCTTCGGCCACCTGGTCGGGGACGAAATCTTACGCCACATCGGAAACCTGCTGCAAGGCTCCATCCGTCACGAGGACCAGGCGTTCCGCTGGGGCGGCGACGAATTCGTGATCCTGTTTCAGAACCAGCGGGCCGATGTGGCGCGCAAGCGCATGACGGTCCTCTCGGACCGCCTCCGGACTTTCCGCGTTCGCGGACACGGCGTGCTGCCGATCTCCTTCAGTTGGGGAACGGCGGAGGCTTACGGCCGGCCTCTGCGCGACGCGCTGGACGAGGCGGACCGCGACATGTACGTGCTCAAACGGCAGCGCGCGGGCCGGCCCCCGGTGTGAGAGGAAGGAATTCCACCGGCCCCGCGAGGACCGTGCCCTAATACCACTCGCTCAGCCGGATGTCGGCAGAGGTGCTTTCGTTGGGGCGCACCGTCACCTTAACAGCCGGTTTCAGGACGCGATCATCCGATAGTGCCGCAAACGATCGTGATCGCGGCTCCATAGCGGTCGCGAGCCCGTAATATTCTCCGGGACGAACCGCGGGAAACTCGAAGCGGCCGTTCCGGTCGCATGTGGTTATGCGTATGAAGCCGTTGCGGCGCAGCGCCGGTTCCTGGGGAACCAGGAAGACGTGGCCGGACCCGCATCCTTCGATAGTGCCGCGAACGCTGCCGCCACCGAGCTTGTACGTGATGGTCAGCGGCAGGGCATCGGAGAGGATCGATACTGTGCCGGGGGCATTCTGGTCGCCCAGGCGGATGGAGTCGAGAAAATATGGAACCGGCGACTCGGTGAGAAACTGGACCTGGTATGGTCCTGGGTAAACATCCCGGACCGTGAGTTCGTTTCCGTCCGCGCGGGCGATCAGAAAGCCGTCTGCCCTATCCGAGAGGAGTGCCGAGACTGGAAGGAGCACGATGTCGATGTCGGGCGCCTCGGGAGCTGGTGGACCTTCCGGAACTTCCATGATGACCTTGCCCAGGAGTGAGAACGGAGCGCTCAGCCGCAGCTCGATGTTTTCCAGATCATGCATCCTGATCTCCACCGTCTGGGCAGCCTTGAGCTTGACGCCGTCTTTATCCAAGGCCGCCGACAAGCGCCATTCGTCATCCACTACCGACGCGAATTCGAACGTGCCGTCGCTTTTAGTGTCTTCAATGAGGCTCGGCCCGAAACCTTTGGCCAGCGCCACGGAAGCCTTGGGGACTGGGTCGCCACGGACATCGAGCAGCCTGCCGCGAATGCGATGGATCGGAGCGGCAATCAGCTTGATATCGGGGTTCCACTGCTCGCCTCCCGGCCGCACGATCACCGCTTCGGCAAGTTCCGGGTCGGTTACGCCAGGATAGAAGGTTTGCGCCCAGCCGAGCCGCTCGGTGCCGGGCGATTCCGGCGGGCTCCAGGATTGCGGCGCAGTTGCCGACAGCAGCCATGGGCCGGGGACAAGGTCGCCGAAGCTGAATTCGCCCTTCTCGCCGGATTTCGATTGTCGATTATCCGGGTGGCACGCAGGCGGCATGCACCACTTATCCTCCCCAACCAACCAAATGCCGGCGTTTGGTACAGGCTTTCCAGTCGCATCGAGCACCCGGCCGGAGATCTTGCCCATTGGCTCCATTGTGACTTCCAGGCGCACCGGCTCGCCTCCGCGCCCCACCGGAAATGCCGGCGGCCTGTTACCCGGATCGGGAACGGATTTGAAACCGGGAGCCGCATACATGGCCCGGTAAGCGCCCTCTTCGACGCCCTCGATCCGGAAGCGGCCCCCCGGGTCCGTGGTGACCGAGTAGCCGTTCGCCGGAGTGCTATCAGCCGGAAAGATGCGGACCCGCACTCCGGGAACTCCGGAGCCGGTCCCGGCGTTGACCACGTGCCCCTCCACGGTTTGCGCGGCTGGTGCCGCAACCGCCAGAATCCACACGGCGAGAATCATGCCCGGCATTCGAACACGTTACCACGCCGGGGAGCTCTTCCAGCATCGCCCGGCCGATCACTAGGCGTCCGTCCCCGGTATCGGCGCGCTCGGGTCGGATGTCAACCCGAAGATGCGTACCCGGCCGGGAGAGTAGAACCCTGCTGCTGGCCGGGTGGAAACCGAACGGCCCGGCGGGCCGTCCTGTGAAGTAGGAAAGGATGCGATGAAGCCGCTGCAGGTAGGCCTTTTGGTAGTTGCCGGTGCGCTGGGAGGCGCGATGGTAATGAAGGTGGGGCACGGCTCCGAGGCTGAGCCGGCCGTGGCGCAAGTGCGGGAACCGGCTGCGATTCCGGCTCCCGCGGCTGTGGCCCCGGCGCCCGCCCCGATGGCGCCTGAGCCGGTCCGCGCGCAGCGGCAGCCGGTGCAACCCGATCCCCCGCCCCCGCCAGCGGAGCCGCCCGCGGCCGTTCCTCCTCCGCCGCCTTCCAATCCACCCGCGGCTTCCACTCCACCCGCACCCACGGAGCCGGAGCAAGTGACTCCGCCTCCTCCGCCCTTGCCGGAACCTCACATGGTGACGCTGAACGCCGGTCTTCTGATCCCGGTGCGCCTTGTCGATGGTCTCTCCACGGAGCGGAACGCGCCCGGCGACACCTTCACCGCAACGCTCGACAAAGAGCTGGTGGTGGATGGGTTCGTTATCGCCGAGCGCGGCGCGCGGGTGGAGGGCCGGGTGGTGGCCTCCGATCGCGGTGGCAAGGGCGCGGCCATTGGCGCCGGCGTGGGCGGCGGCGCGGGGGCGGGCGACGTCCTGCTGACCCGCGGCAAGCCCGCCACTCTGCCGTCGGAAACCAGGTTGAGCTTCCGCCTCCGGGCGCCGGTCACGATCACCGAAAAGACCAGCTGACCTGGCTCTCCCCCGGTCTTCCGGTCGCGGGCGCCGGCCACCAGCACGTGGCTCTCCCCGGGTCTTCCGGTCGCGGGCGCCGGCCACGAATATCCGGGCCTCCCCCGGGCCCTCCCCCCACCCGGCAAGAAAGCCCGTGCCACGTTGCGTTAAGCTATTCCATTGATGACAGTCGATGAGATTCGCGAGCTGATCCAACTGGCGACGGAAACGGGAATTGCGGAGCTGGAGGTGCAACGCGGCGAGAACCGCGTCCGCATCCGGCGCGCGTCCTTCGCCGCCCACCAGGACGTTGTCCTGGCGCCACCCGCTTATGCGGCTCCTGGACCGGCGCCGCCTGGTCAGCCTCCCCCTGCATCCGCGCCCCCCCCCATCCCCGCGCTGGAATCCCCCAAGGACAAGCCCGCCGACCCCAACCTCGTGCTGGTCAAGTCTCCCATCGTCGGCACCTTCTATGAGAGCCCCTCGCCCGGATCCCCGGCCTTCGTTCGCATTGGCGAGCGGATCCAGCCCGGCAAAGTCCTCTGCATCATCGAGTCCATGAAGCTCATGAACGAAATCGAGGCGGAGACTTCCGGCATCGTCGAGAGCAGGCTCGTCATCAACGGCCAGCCGGTGGAGTACGGGGAGGCTCTGTTTGCCATCCGTGCGGTTTAACAAGATCCTGATCGCCAATCGCGGCGAGATCGCCGTCCGGGTCATCAGCGCCTGCAAGGAACTGGGAATCCAGACGGTGGCCGTCTATTCCGAAGCCGACCGTTACAGCTCCCACGTTCGCTTCGCCGACCAGGCCATTTGCATCGGCCCGGCCAAGAGCGCCCGCAGCTATCTGGATATCGCCGCCATCATCAGCGCCGCCGAGATCACCAACGTGGATGCCATCCACCCGGGCTACGGCTTCTTGAGCGAGAACGCCGCCTTCGCCGATGTTTGCGAAGCCTCCGGCATCAAGTTCATCGGCCCGAAGCCGGACGTCATCCGCATGATGGGCGTCAAGGAGGCCGCGCGCGCCTTCATGCGCGAAATGGGCGTCCCCATCCTTCCGGGCTCGCCCGGCGTGCTCGAGACGCAGGAAGAAGGATTGGAGCTGGCCGCCTCGATCGGCTATCCCATCATCCTCAAAGCTTCGGCGGGCGGCGGCGGCCGCGGCATGCGGATTGTCCAAACGCCCGAGGAACTGCCCTCGCAGTTTCTGCAGGCGCAGCACGAAGCGGAGGCCGCCTTCGGCTCGGCGAATCTCTACCTGGAGAAATACATCGGCGCCCCGCACCACATCGAGTTTCAGATTCTGGCCGACGAGCACGGCAGCGTCGAAATCCTGGGCGAGCGCGACTGCAGCATCCAGCGCCGCCACCAGAAGCTGCTCGAGGAATCGCCGTCTCCCGCGGTGAACGATCGCCAGCGCGTGGAGATCTCCAGCGCGCTCCGCAGGGCCATCGCCGCCTCCGGCTACTCCAATGCCGGCACGGTCGAGTTCCTGATGGACGAAAACGGCAACCTCACCTTTATGGAGGTGAACGCCCGCGTGCAGGTGGAGCACCCGGTGACCGAGTTCGTCACCGGCATCGACATCGTCAAAAGCCAGATCCGCATTGCCCAGGGCGAGCGGCTGTCCGATATTGTGGGGGGGCCCGTCCGGACGCGCGGCCATGCCATCGAATGCCGCATCAACGCCGAGAACCCCGATACGTTCGTGCCCTCGCCCGGGCGCATCACCGGGTTCCACCAGCCCGGCGGCATCGGCGTGCGCGTGGACACCTGGGTCTACACCGACTGCGTCATCCCGCCATTTTACGATTCGCTGATCGCCAAGCTGATCGCTTATGGGAACGACCGCGCGGAGGCCATCCGGCGCATGCAGCGCGCCCTGAGCATGTTCATCGTCGAGGGCATTTACACCTCGATCCCCCTGCACCAGCGGATCCTGGCCGATCCGGATTTCCAGGCCGGGCGGTTCGACACCAACTTCATCAAGCGATTCGGAAAGTAGGACCGGCGGCCTACCAGGGGAAACGGCGCGGGCCCATTAGCCCGCCGCTCTTGGGATCCGGCGCCTCGACGGCAGTGGGGGTTGCATGCGGAGCCTGATAGGGCCCGAAGTTCAATTCGCTCTCGGTATAGCTGACGGCGCGATCCAGCACCATTTCCACCGTGCTCCCCCTGGGCAGGACCGCATCCGGGCCGCGCGTCACCAGCACGCCGATCAGTCCCGCCGCGGCGCCCGCCGCCGCGCCGATGCCCGCGCCCAAGCCCGCATGACCGGCCGCGTTTCCGGTGATGGCGCCGATCGAGGCTCCCGCTCCGGCAGTCTCTCCAACCGTGCGCGCGTCGCCGGCTTTATTGCCCTCGCTTCGCACCTTGCCTTCGGACCGGTCCAGCTCGCCCGGAGTGGTTCCGTCCAGCCCGCCGATGCGCGCGCGGAAATCGCGGGTCACGCCGTTGGGGAGCGTCAGGGAATCGAAGCGGATGTACAACTCGCCCCGCCCCTTCATGCGGCCGGGTTTCTTGAGCTGCGTCACCGTGCCCGCCACGTAGCTGCCCACCGGGATGACGATCCGCCCACCAGTCAAAATGGGGAAAGACGTCTCCAGGTACACGCGATCACCTACCACCGAATGCTTGGTGCTGATGCTGTTGATCAGGCTCAAGGGCACCCTGGTCCCGCTGGCCACCACATAATCGCCGGCCTTGGACGCCTCCGCCTTGGGCAAGCCGTCCCCGGCCGGCTGGGGGGCCGGATCCTGCGCCGAAAGGACTCCGGCCGCCAGAAAAGCTGCTGCCATCAACGGCCCTGCGAACATCAACAAGCTCCTTAACTGATTCTAGCCTACATATTTAACGCGCTTGCCGGTCCTCTGGTTGCTCCCGTTCTCACCGGATGGCCGGCTTGGCGCCCGCCGCGGGGGCCAGGGTGGGCGAGGGCCGGACTGCCAGCGGGGTTCCCGGCGGGCTGCTCTGGCCGGCCAGGCTCACACGGATCTCCGGATCGGCGCCCGTTCCGTCCGGCACGATGAAGTTGATCTGGTACAGCCCCAATATCGTCGGGGTCAGGCCGGCGTACAGGATTCGCGACGGGTCCACCGCCGATCCCGCCAACAGCACTTTCAAATCCGCCAGGTGGACAATCTGCGCGGGATAGGCCGAAGCTTCGCCCGGCGCCGGGTTGGGTGCGGTCTTTCCCAGGCCCGTCAGGTAAAGCACGACGATCTCGCCGGAATGTGCCGGCGCATCCGGCGTGATCACGGTGTTGTCCGCGTGGGTGGCCACCGCATAGCCGCCGTCGCCCAGAATCAGAGCCGGCGCCCCATCCACCACCTGGATGGCGACCTGTGGCCCGTATATCCCCTGGTTGAATACCTGGACAATCGCATTACCAGTGGCCTGGGTGCTGGACAGCACGAAGTTGATCTGCACCGGACTGGAATAGAGCAGCGGCACTTCCACATTATCCACGTAGACCCGCGGAGGGGCGGGCGAGCCCGGCACCATCAGGTCCGTGCCGAAGATGGTCACAAGGGAGTCGGGCGCAAACGGCCCCGGCGCGTAATTCCCCGAATTGACGATGCTGGCCGCCGTGTAGTAGGGCGCTCCCTGAGCCGCTCCGGAACACACCGCGGACAGTGCCAGCCAGATGAATCGCCGCATAACGAAGAGAGTGCCGCCATGCGCCTCTCTTTCTCGGGGAATTCGAGGGGCGGGGAAAACCCGCCCCTACGAGGGTAATCAGAAGTAGAACTTGGCGACGATCTGCATGTTGCGCTCGCCTTCGGAGCTACGGATCTGGCCGAACAACGTGGACGTGATGGTCTGCGATGCCGGGCTCAGGAAGATGGGCGTATTGAACAGGTTGAAGGCCTCGCCGCGCAGCTCGAAGAATTTCCGTTCGGTGATATGGAACTGCTTGCTGAGCGAAAAGTCCAAGCGGCTCATGCCGGGGCCGCGCACGATCCCGACGCCCGCGTCGCCGATGGTATGCAAGGCCGGCTGGGCGTATGCGGATGGGTCGAGCCACAGGGCGCCCGGCCCAACGTTGTGCGGGTCATTCGGAGTGCCGATCACGTTGGCGCGGAAACTGCGTGCGCCGGTGCCGGAGGGGTCGCCGCTCATCTTGATGGTGAGCGGGAATCCGGTGCGCGCGGTGTAAATGCCGCCGATCTGCCAGCCGCCGATCAAGCCATCCACCGGCTTGCTCCAGGCGGACCCGAAATGCCGGCCGCGGCCGAAGGGAAGCTGATAGGTGAACGTCGGAACGAACATGAACTTCTCGTCAAAGTAGGTCGGGCCCATCTCGCACGCCTGGCAATAGAGATACTGCCAATATGCGGATTGGCTGCCGGACTGACCACCCTGGCCATAATAGCCGATGGAGTCGGACATGCCGTGCGAATAGGTGAAGGCCACCTGGTATTCCAGCCCCGTGGCAAAGCGCTTGCGCAGCGTAGCCTGGAGCGAATTATAGCCCTGCCTGCCGATAGAGGCGGTGCCGGAGATCTGGCTGATTTCGCTGCGCAGGGCCGGGTTGCCGGACAGATATGGACCCTGCACGACCGTGCCGCCGATCAACTGGTTTTGCAGATAGGGCATCGCGACCATAAGGTGATCACCGTGCTGGCCGACATAGCCGACGGTGAGGATATTCTGCTGTGGCATCTGGATATCCATGGAGAGGTTCCACTGCTGGACTTCGGCGGGACGGTCGAGCGGATCCCAGAGGCGGATGGTGGCAGCGGCGTAGGGGTCCTTGGCGCTGAGACTGGAGAGGCCTTGGTCGAGCGTGCTGCCGGGCAGCGGGAACTGCCCCGAGAGGTTGTAACGCGTTTCCGATTCGTGGTTAAACGGGGGATTGAGCGTCTCGCGCAGGTTGGTGCCAGTTCCTTCCAGGAAGGAGGAGATGGTGTACGCGCCGCGGAGCACGATCTTCTTGCTGAGGAAGTCCGGCGTCCACGCGAAGCCGACGCGCGGCTGGAAGTCCTTTTTATAGGGCTGGTAGAGAGCGCGATTGCCGTAGATCATCGGCGCCGACCCTGGAGGCGCCTGCAGGCCGGCAGGCAGCGGAGCGGCCAGTTCCAACTGGCCCGTCCACTCGTTGAAATTCGACTGGCGGTTTTCGACCTCCACCCAGGGCGAGTTATATTCCCAACGCAGGCCGAGGTTGAGGGTGAGGTTGTTGGTAGCACGCCAGTCGTCCTGGAAGTAGAGGCCATAAACGGTCGAGCGGTGGCCCCAGGTGTTGCCTTGGAGCCCCAGGGCGATATCGTCGGGCAGGCCCAGCATGAAATCGGCCTCGCCGATCAGGGTTCCGGTCGGGTTGAGAGCGTTCTGCGCGGTGAAGCGCCCGCCGAAGTCGATGCCGCCGGAACGACCGCTGTTGCTGGCGTAGAATGCGTTGATCCACTCGCGGAGGATCTGCCCGCCCATCTTCATCATGTGGCGCCCACGGATAAGGGTCAGGTTATCGGCGTAATGCCAAGTGGTATTGTTGAAAAACTGCTGGAAGCCGATATTGCTGCTGCCCAGGCTGTGGATCCAGTTGAAGCCACCGCCGTTGCCGATGGCCGCGCCGATGGCCAGCAGGCCAATGCCGGCGTTCTGGATGCCGACCGACTGAGCCAGGTTGCCGAGGCCTTCATCCAGCCCGCCGTTCCACTGGTCGATATTGTTAACGCCGAAGCGGAATTCATTGACCATGCGCGGGCTGATGGTGCGGGTCCAGTTGATCACGCCGTTCTGGAAGGGCGCGATATTGAAGCTGCCGTAGAAGATCGGCAGGTTGTTGAGACCGGGGTTGTCCTGACGCCCCTTGGAGATGCGGGCGGTGAAGTAATCCTTATCATTGGGGCGCCAGTCGAGCTTCATGTCACCCTGATCGCTGTAAAGCTGGCTCCACGCGGAGTAGTAATAGTTGGAGGTGCTGAAGCGACTGTACTGCGGCTGGGGATAAAACGTGCTGGTCATGAGCTTAACCGCTGCCGGATCCAGCATGCTTTGGGGAATGACGTTATTGGGGAACGGGGCGCGCAGTCCGGTGGAGGAGTCCAGCGAGAAAGGATTGTAGAGCTGGATGGGAGATTTGGCGCCGGTCTGGGAAGTGTCGAGCAGCGCGGAAAAATCTCCGGTACGCCAAGCCGATGGCATCACCGTGGTGGCGGAAAGCGTCGGCGGCGAGTTCCGGCGGAGGCCCTGGTAATCGATGAAGAAGAACAACTTGTCCTTGAAGATGCGCCCGCCGAGGGTGCCACCGAACTGGTTCCATCGCAGCGGCCCGCGGGGGACGCCGTTCCAGTTGTTCCCCCAGTTGTTGGCGTTGAGCTTGTCGTTGCGGAAATACTCGAAAAGGTCGCCGTGGAACTGGTTGGTTCCGGACTTGATCACCATGTTGATAATTCCACCCTGGAAATTACCGAATTCCGCCGAGGCGTTGTTGGTGATGAGCTTGACCTCTTCGAGGGCGTCGGGATTCGGCTGGTAGGAGACCAGGTTGTCCGAAGTGAAGTTGTTGTCCACGCCATCCAGCATGAAGTTATTGTCTTCCTCGCGGTTGCCGTTCACATACGGCCGGCCGCCGCCGGCGCCGCGCTGGCCGCTGTTGAAGGTGGACGGATCGGGATTGGTGACGCCGGCAGTGAGCAGCGTCAGAGCGATCGGGTTGCGGCTGATGAGCGGCGTGTGATCGATCAGGCTGGCTGCGATGACCGCGCCCACCTGGGTGGTGTCGGTCTGCAACAGCGGAGCTTCGCCGACCACCGAGACGCTTTCGGTAATGGCGCCGACCTGCATGGCGACGTCCACGCGGGCGCGTTGGTTCACTTCCAGCGCCACCTCGGAATTGACGTAAGTCTTGAAGCCGGCGGCTTCGACTTTCAGTTCATATCTGCCGACGGGTATCCGCGGAAAGGCGTAGATGCCGTCTTCGTTGGTTTTGGTTGGCCAGTCGGTGCCGCGGTCCAGGTCTTTGGCCGAGACACTGGCGCCGACGATGGAAGATCCGGATGGGTCGGTGACACGACCCGTGATACCCGCGCTCACCTCCTGGGCGCGGGCAGGCCAGACGCTCAAGCAGAGCACGGCCAAGGACAAAAACACGATTTTTTTCATAACAACTCCCTCTTTTGCTTGCGTAAACCCCCTTGCACCAATCCGGGCGGCCAGATTCCACGACTCAAGAATCACCCACCCGTATTTCCGATTAGTATATACCCAACTCTAAGATAAAGGCTATCGTGTAAAACCCCACCAAACCGGTGTGCGAGAATGTGAGTAACCGCTCTTAATTGACGTATCGAATGTGCTTTCAATCTCTTGCGCGGATTAACGGCAAGAAGGCCCGGTGGTTCCAAGATTTTGGTCAGCACTGTTAAGAGCTCCTGTCAACCCTGTCATCCCGTCACGTCGGCTCCGGGCAAGAAAGCTTTGTCGGGATCGATTCGGCGGGGCATCTCTCCCCGCAAACGGGGGTAACAAATGCTTCAATGCTTCAAATTCTCCTGTCATCCCGTCATGCCGGGCGGCGCTGAGGCTGACGCCTCCCCGCAAAGGCGGGTAAAAATGTGCCATCGTCTGAAATCTCCTGTCATCCTCGTCATCCCCGTCACGGCCCCGGCCGCGCGGCCGGGGAGGAGTCCGGGCCGGTCGAATTGAACGAACAAAGCCAATTCCGGTGGGGCGACTCCTGTTCAGCCTAATTCCAGGTTAGACCCGGGGATGAACGCAGCCGGCCGTGTGGCGGCGGTTGAGTGGGATAAGCCCCTTGTTTTCAATACTGAGGTGTCTGAAATAAACATCGAAGTGCGGTGACCGAGATTCCAGGGGGGCGCGGGATTGGGGCTGTTCGGCCTATTCCAGCAGCTTGCGCACCAGGGCGATCAATTGCTCGGGGCTGACGGGCTTGGCCACGGCCGCCGCGGCGCCGAGCAGCCGGGCAGTTTCGAGGAAGGCGCCGTCAAAGGCGCCGGACACCGCCATGATCTTCGACCTCGCGCCGCTCTTGCGAACCGCCACGATGGTCTCGAGGCCCTCGCGATTGGGCATGACGAGATCGGTGATCACGAGATCGAAGGGGTGGCGCGCCAGCGTTTTCAGGACCTCGTCACCGTCGGAGGCAAGCTCCACCTCGTAGCCTGCGGCCGCCAGGGTGTTTCCAAAGAGCTTGCGGATGCTTTCGTCGTCGTCAGCGACCAGGATCCGGCGCGGCGCCCGGGGTTCGCTCAGCACTTCCCGGACTTTGCCGGCCAGGGTCTCGGCGGTGAATGGCTTGACGAGGCAGGCGGCTGCGGATTCCAAAATGGAGCGGCGAACCAGGACATCGCCGGTGTAGCCCGACATATAGAGCACGCGGGCGGCGGGGCGCAGATTGAGAAAACGCTCGGCCACCTCCCTGCCCGTCATGTGCGGCATGACCACGTCGGTGAGCAGGAGGTGAATCGGCCCGGAGTGGCGTTCGGCAATGACGAGGGCCTCACCGCCTCCCTCGGCTTCAAGGACGCGGTAGCCGCGGTCCTTCAGCAAGGCAGCCGTGAGTTTCCGGACCTCGTCCTGATCTTCGACTACGAGCACCGTTTCCGACCCGCAGTGGGAGTGGGGGCGGGGGGACGCGGCAGCGGGTGCGACGAAGACGGGGGCCGGGTGGGGCACGGCGATTGGTTCGATGAAGGCGGAGGTGGGGTGGAGTCCGGCGGCGGGGTCGGCTAAGGCTGGGACGGGATGGGGTACGGCCGCGGGGTCGGCTAAGACCGGGACGGGATGGGGCGCGGCTGCGGGGTCGATGAAGGCAGGGGCCAGCGGCAGGCCGATGCGGAAGGAGGTTCCCTTGCCGGGCTCGCTATCGAGACCGATCCAGCCGCCGTTCTGCCGCACGATTCCGTAGACGGTGGAAAGGCCCAAGCCGGTGCCGTGGCCCTCGCTCTTGGTGGTGAAAAACGGTTCGAAGACGTGACGCCGCACCTCCTCCGTCATCCCCACCCCCGTATCGGAGACCGTGAGGACGACGTAAGGCCCCGGATGGGCTTCGGGATACAGCGTGGCGGTTTCCCCATCGAGTTGGACGGCGGCGGTGGAGATGTCGAGGCGGCCGCCTTCGGGCATGGCGTCGCGCGCGTTTACCACCAGGTTCATGAGGACCTGGTGGAGCTGGCCGGGGTCGGCCAGGATATCGCCCACGCCGGGATTCAGGTGCATGAGGAGGTCGACATCCTCGCCGATCAGGCGCCCGAACATATTGCGGTTTTCGGTAAGGAAGCGGTTGAGGCTGACCGGCCTCGGCTCGACCACCTGCCTGCGGCTGATGGCCAGCAGTTGTTTGGTCAGAGCGGCGGCGCGGTCGCCGGCCTGGTGGATCTCGTAAGCCGAGTCGCGCAGCGGGTCGCCTTCGGCGAGACTCTTCAGCATGATGCCGCTGTAGCCGTTGATGACCGTAAGCAGGTTGTTGAAGTCGTGGGCGACACCGCCGGCGAGGCGGCCGATGCTTTCCATCTTCTGGGCCTGCTGGAGCTGATCGGCCAGCCGGGCGCGCTCTTCGGCGGCGGCCTTGCGCTCGGTAATGTCGAGGGCGACGCCGCGGAAGCCCTTCAGTTCTCCGGAGAGGCCCAGGATGGGGACGCCCGAGGAACTCAGCCAGAGGGTGCGGCCGGAAGGGGTGCGAAATGGATATTCGAGATCCCGGAAGCTTCTTTTATCGCGAGCGACCTCCGCGGCGAAAGCGCGAACCCTGGCGGCGTTGGCCTCGTCCATGTACTCCGTGGACAGCGTGCCGAGGAGCTGCGCCGGCGGGTATTCGAGCAATTCGGCGCGATTGCTGAGGTAAACCAGGCGCCCTTCGGCATCGGTTTCCCAGAGGTACTCGGAGACCGACTCGACGACGTCGCGGAAGCGCTCTTCGCTGGCCTTGAGCTCGGCCTGGGCCTGCCTCTGCGCCAGGGCAATGGCAATCTGATCGGCGGCGTTCTCCAGGAAATCGATCAAATCGGGGGTGAAACGGCCGGGCGCCGGGTCGTTGACCTGTAACAGGCCGAGGGTGCGGCCGGCGTGGCGCAGGGGCACCAGGGCCACGGATTCGTAACCCTCGCCGTGGCAGCGATTGCGCGTGCGCGCTCGACGGTCAGATTCGGTGGTGGAGGCCAGCAAGCGCGACGTACTATTGGTCCTGAAGCTGCCCTTGGCGGTGAAGAAAGGTTTGGCCGGGTCGAATCGGCTGCAGATTACGTTGCCGCACATGCATTCCAGCACGGGGTTGCCGGCGGAGTCGCGCAGCAGCTCGCCATGCGGGCCGCGCGCGCACAAATGGTTTTCGGCCTCTACGAATTCGGCGGGAAATCCGCGCGTTTCCGAGTAGGGGTACTCGTCTCCCTGGCGCAGCCGCACGCCCACCGCATGGCAGCCGGTCCACTCCTGCAAGAGGGCGGTTACGCCCCGGATCAATTCGCGGGTCTGGTTTTCGTCGTTGAGCAGGCGGAGCAATTTCAGCGTGGCCTCGCGCTCGTTGTGATGGCGAAGTTCGGCGGTGATGTCGCGGAAACATCCGAGCAAGACGCGGCGGCCCGCGATCTCCAGGGCGACCGCCTTGATCTCGACGGTTTTGACCTGGCCGGACCGGGTGAGCAACCTAGCGACGAGGGTTTCACCCACCTTCCCGCGGTGCTGGGCGAAGGTTTCGGAGAATTCCGGGGTTCCCGCTTCGGGGGGATGCAGCACGCGCTGGGGCCTGCCGACCAGGTCGGAACGGTCGCTGTACCCGCTCAACTGGAGGAAGGCGCGGTTGCAGTCGAGAATCTCGCCCGTGGCGGCATCGGCCACGACGATGCCTTCAGCAGCCTCGTCGAAGAGCACGCGGTAGCGGCTTTCGCTTTCGCGGAGGGCGGCCTCGGCGCGGTTCTGGCCGGTGGTGTCGCGCCAGATGGAAAGGATGAAATCGCGGCCGCCGAGAGTGATGCGGCGAAGGCGGACCCGGATGTCGAGGATCTCGCCGCTCTTCGTACGGCCGGTGGCTCCGAAGGCCTGTACCTGCCCCAGCGGGAAGGCGCGAAAGCGGGTCATCAGCTGCTCGGTCGACAGCTCAGCTTCGGTATCGCCAACAGCCATGCGCGCGAACTCTTCGCGCGTATAGCCCAGGATTTCGTGGGCGGCCGCGTTGAACTCGGTGAAGCGGCCGGTTTCGACATCGATGAGGGTGATGGGATCGACGGTCTGGTTGAAGATGGAATGGAGGAAGTCCTGGCGATCGCGGAGTTCCGCCTCCATGCGTTTCCGATCCGTGATATCCATGACCGCGCCGCGCATGCGCGCGGGCCGGCCATCGGGGCCGTAGGAGAACTCACCTTCGGCGCGGACCCAGATGACCGATCCGCCGGGCCGCTCGACGCGGTGCTCGTGGGCGAACCGGGTGCGGCTGTCGCAGGCCCGGCGGCTGGCCTCGACCAAACCGCCCACATCGTCGGGGTGCACGCGGGCGAGAAGGGCATCGAAGGCGCCGGGGAACTCACCGGGAGCGAATCCGTACATCCGTTCGGAATACCCGTCCAGTATGGCTTTGCCGGAGCCGACATCGTATTCCCAGGTGCCGAGGCGGGCGGCTTCGAGCGCCAGCCGCAGCCGTTCTTCGCTGGCGTGCAGGGCCTCTTGGGCGAGGCGACGCTGTTCCTCGCGATCCAGGTGGTCGAGGCCGAAGGAGACGGCGCGGGCGGTTTCCTCGATCAACTCCACTTCGCGGTCGCCGAAGAACCCGGGCTCGGTGGCGTAGACGGTGAGCGCTCCGCGCACCGCGCCGCCCTCGCGGACGGGAAACGCGGCAACCGCGCGAAAGCCGCTTTGCGAAAACGACTCGCCCGCCGCGGCAAGAAAGGGGGCAACCCGCGGATCGTTGGCGAAATCGTTGAAAATGGCCGGCCGGCCTTCGCGGACGGCGGTCCCGACAGGGCCGAAGGCCTCGGGGCGAGTGTCGGCGAACACGCGAATCTTCCCGAGAAAGCCGGTGTCGTCGCCGGATTGGGCGACGGGCACAACGGCGGCGGTGGCGGGGTCGAGCCAGCCGACCCACGCCATGCGAAAGCCACCGCCCTCTACCAGGACGCGGGTGACTTTTCGGAACAACTCCTCCCGCGAGCCGACGCCCACGACCGCCCGGTTCACCTGGCTCAGCGCGGAGTAAAGACGGTTGAGGCGCGCGGCTTCGAACTCGAAGGTCTTGCGAAGGCCGATGTCGTGATGGGTTCCGACGCTGCGCAGCACGCGTCCGTCAGGCGCGGTTTCGACGGCCCGGCCACGGGCCAGAATCCACCGGTAGGCGCCATCCGCGCACAACATCCGGTACTCGGCGGAGTAAGCGGGGGATTCGCCCTTCAGGTGGGCGTGAACGACCGCCCGCACGCGGTCGCGGTCGGCGGGATGCAGGCGCGCCAGCAACTCCTCGTGGGTGTGTGCGGTGTGATCCGGGGCGAAGCCCAGCATGGCGCTCATCCGCGGGCCGTAACGGACCATGCCGGTGGCGGCATCGCAATCCCAGGCGTCATCGCCGGCGGCATCGAGAGCGGACTGCCAGCGCGGCCGGCCGGCGAGGAGGGCCTCTTCGGCGGTTTTCCGAGCGGTGATCTCGGTGTGGGTGACGACGATGCGGGGCGGCCCGGGAGCGTCGATGCGGGTGGCCGAGGCTTCGAACCAGCGAGGTTTTCCGGGGGAATGGCAGGAGTAGTCCCAGGTCCAGCCGGGAAGCTCGCCGCCCAGGACGGCGCGAATCTGCCGGGCCGCGCCGCTGGGCTCCAGGTAGCTGGCGCCGACAGGGGGGCGGGCGGGGCCGGCTCCGGCCGCGGCGAAGTCACGCCAGGCCCGGTTCACCGACAGGACAGTACCGCGCTCGTCGAGCACGCACACATGCGCGGACAGCGCATTCAGAACTTCGTGGCCAACATCATTCGGGCTCATGGGCGGCAACCTGCCTTTCGCATCCAGCGTCAGCCGGGAGAACTCTCCAGGGGATAATCGGCTCTCGCGGGGAGAAACATTACACGCAGCACCCGGCGGCGGCCCCGGCACCCCTTAAGAGGTAGTGCGGAACCAGCCGGTGTTTTCTCCGAAATCTTGTTGCGGTTTCGCGAGCGATTGCGGCGAGGCGGTGGAACGGCCGGACGCCCGGCAACACCGCCCCCGGGTATAATAAGCGTCATCGCCCTCAATGCCGGTCTCGAAGACCGGGCAGGTGAGTTGTTCCCTGATGGCGGCCCGGGAGGTTTGATGTCTCGCATGGTTCGATGCTCGCTCATACAGGCTTCCAACTCCGCGCCTCCGGAGTCTTCGCTCGAAGTGACCAAGAAGGCCATGCTGGACAAACACGCGGCCTACATTCGCCAGGCCGCCGAAGCCGGCGCGCAGATCGTGTGCCTGCAGGAGATCTTCTACGGCCCTTACTTCTGCGCCGAGCAGACCACCCGCTGGTACGACTTTACCGAGCCGATTCCCGACGGACCCACCATCCGCTTCATGCGCGATCTGGCGCGGCAGCTTCACGTGGCGCTGGTGGTGCCGATCTACGAAGTGGAGCAGGAGGGCCTCTACTACAACACCGCCGCGGTGATCCACAACGACGGCTCCTACCTGGGGAAGTATCGCAAGACGCACATCCCGCACGTGGCGCCGGGCTTCTGGGAGAAGTTCTATTTCCGGCCGGGCAACCTGGGCTTTCCGGTGTTCGACCTGGGGTTCGCCAGGATCGGGGTATACATCTGCTACGACCGCCACTTTCCGGAAGGGGCGCGCGCGCTGGGGTTGAACGGCGCCGAGATCGTTTTCAATCCGTCGGCCACGGTGGCGGGGCTCAGCGAGTACCTGTGGAAGCTGGAACAGCCGGCGCACGCGGTGGCCAACGGATATTTCGTGGGGGCCATCAATCGCGTGGGGGTCGAGGCGCCGTGGAACATCGGGGAGTTCTACGGGTCGAGCTACTTCTGCGATCCGCGCGGCCGGATCGTGGCACAGGCCTCGCGCGATAAGGACGAAGTGCTGACGGCGGACCTGGATCTCGACCAGATATCGGAAGTGCGCAAGACTTGGCAGTTCTTCCGGGACAGGCGTCCGGAGATGTACGAAGCGCTGACCAAGGCATAGAAGGGGGGCGAGCTTCGCTCGCCGGGCGGGTTGACAACCCGCCGCAGGTTGCCAACCTGCCCCACAAAAGGAGAATTGGCCCAATGACGAAAGACGAAATCATACTGGCTAATCAGGAATTTCTTTTTCCGGCGGTGTTTCATTACTACAAAGAGCCGCTGGTGATCGCGCGCGGCAAGAATCAATACGTGTGGGACGCCGACGGCAACCAGTACCTGGACTTCTTCGGCGGCATCGTGACGGTGAGCGTGGGGCACGCCAACGACGAGGTCAACGCGAAGGTGCACCGGCAGCTCGACACGCTGCAACACGTCTCCACGGTGTTCGCCAACGAGCCGCAGGCGGCGCTGGCGAAGAAGATCGCATCGATCACGCCCCAGGCGAAGCTCACCAAATCGTTCTTCACCAACAGCGGCACGGAGGCCAACGAGACGGCCATTATCACGGCGCGGTGTTACACGGGCAACACCGAGATCGTGGCGCTGCGGCATTCGTACCACGGGCGCTCGGCGATGGCCATGACGCTGACGGGCCAGGGGGCGTGGCGGCTGGGGCCGTCGCAGGCGGGCATCGTGCACGCGCACAATGCGTACTGCTACCGGTGCCCGTTCGGGCTGAAGTATCCGGACTGCGAGGTGCGGTGCGCCCAGGACATGGAGGACATGATCCGCAGCTCGACCTCGGGGCGCATCGCCGGATTCATCGCCGAGCCCATACAGGGCGTGGCGGGATTCGTGACGCCGCCCAAGGAGTACTTCCAGATCGTGGAGAAGATCGTGCGCAATCACGGCGGCATCTTCATCAGCGACGAAGTGCAGACGGGGTGGGGCCGCACGGGCGGAAAGTGGTTCGGGATCGAGCAGTGGGGCGTGACGCCGGACATCCTGACCGGCGCCAAGGGGCTGGGGAACGGCAGCCCGATCGGGCTCACGGTGGCGCGGCCGGAGGTGGCGGATGCGGTGAAGGGGCTGACGATTTCCACGTTCGGCGGCAACCCGGTGACCACCACGCAGGCCAAAGCCGTGGTGGACTTCATCGAGGGACACGACCTGCTGGCCAACTGCGCGGAGACCGGCGCGTATCTGCGCGGGCGTCTGGAGGAGCTGAAGGACAAGCACGAAATCATCGGCGAAGTGCGCGGGATGGGGCTGTTGCAGGCCATCGAGCTGGTGGAGGACCGCGAGTCCAAGGCGCCGGCCACCAGGCAAACGGCGATGGCGATGGAAGCCGCGCGCGAGAACCGGATCCTGCTGGGCAAGGGCGGCATGTACGGCAACGTGCTGCGCTTTTCTCCGCCGATGAACATCGGCCGCGCGGACGTGGACCAGTTCATCGAGCTGCTGGACCGCAGCCTGGCGGTGTGCGGAGCGGTGGCCGCGGGGAGCGCCAGATGAGCGCTGGGGACCTGCCCGTCCCGCGGAACCTGGAGCGTTTTCCGGAGCTGCATCCGGCGCTCGATCCGCTGGCGGCCGTGGCGGAAGCCAACCGCTGCCTGTTCTGCTTCGATGCGCCGTGCACGGCGGCGTGTCCGACGCATATCGACGTGCCGCGGTTCATCAAGAAGATCTCGAGCGGGAACCTGCGCGGGTCGGCGACGACGATACTGGACGCGAACATTCTGGGGCTGAGCTGTTCGCGGGTGTGCCCGGTGGACGTGCTGTGCGAAGGCTCCTGCGTGATGCACCGGTACCACAAGAAGCCGATCGAAATCGGGCGGCTGCAACGGTACGCGATGGACCGGTTTTATGAAAGACCGCGCATGACCGTCCCGGCGGCGCGGCCGGCGGGCGGGCGGGTGGCGTGTATCGGCGGCGGGCCGGCGTCGCTGGCTTGCGCGGCGGAAGCGCGGCGGCAGGGGCTGGCGGCTACGATTTTCGACAACCGGCCGCTGCCGGGCGGGCTCAATACATACGGGGTCGCGGAATACAAATTACGGCCCAGCGACAGCTTGCGCGAGGTGGAACTGGTGCGCTCGCTGGGGGTGGAATTCCGGCAGGCCGAGGTGGGCACCGCGGTTCCGCTCGAAGACCTGGAACGGGACTTCGACTACATATTCATCGGGGTGGGGCTGGGGACCATGGAGCGGCTGGGGATCCCCGGGGAGCAGGCGCACGGGGTGATCGACGCGCTGCGC
This sequence comes from Bryobacteraceae bacterium, assembly GCA_035638575.1. Classification (GTDB taxonomy): domain Bacteria; phylum Acidobacteriota; class Terriglobia; order Bryobacterales; family Bryobacteraceae; genus DASQZT01. The sequence goes on along the minus strand of DASQZT010000030.1, from coordinate 19,375 downwards.
TTCATCGAGCGCTACAAGACGCTGCCGGATTTCCGGGTGGGGCGGTCGGTGATCGTGATCGGCGGCGGCAACACGGCGATCGACGCGGCCAACGCGGCGAAGCGCCTGGGCGCGGACGAGGTCCGGCTGATCTACCGCCGCACGGAGAGGGAGATGCCCGCGTTCTACTTCGAGTACGACCACTCGAAGGTGGAAGGCGTGCAGTTCCACTGGCTGACGCAGCCGGTCCAGATCGTGGAGCGCGACGGGCGCGCGGTGGCGGTGGAGTTCGTGGAGACGCGGCTGGGGGAGCCGGATGCCACGGGGCGGCGCAGGCCGGAACCCATCCCGGGCACGGAGTTCGCGATCGAATGCGACACGGTGATCCCGGCGCTCGGCCAGACGCGGCTGACCGGGCTGCTGAGCGCCGCGCGGGGGATCGAGCTGCACGGCGGGCTGGTCGAGATCGACCGCCCCACGGGCCGCACGAGCAATCCGAAATACTACGCGGGCGGCGACTGCGTCAACGGCGGGCGCGAAGTGGTGGACGCGGTGGCGGATGGAAAACGCGCCGGGCTGGCGATTGCGGCAGAGGTTGAAGGCCGGCGGACCAATCCGCCTGTCTCGGACGTCGCCGAAGCCCCGCCCGGCGGATTGCCAATCCGCCGCAGGATGCCATCCTGCCCCACATCGGAGGCTGCCAATGGCTGATCTCACCACCGTCTTCGCGGGCGGCATACGCTGCCCCAATCCATTCTGGCTGGCATCCGGGCCGCCCACCAACTGCGGCGAGCAGGTGATGCGCGCGTTCGACGCGGGCTGGGGCGGCGCGGTGTGGAAGACCATCGGGGAGCCCATCGTCAACGTCTCCTCGCGCTACTCGTCGGTGGATTGGAACGGCCAGCGCATGATGGGGCTGAACAACATCGAGCTGATCACGGACCGGCCCATCGAGGTCAACCTGCGGGAGATCGCGGAGGTGAAGAAGCGCTACCCGAAGCACGCGGTGATCGCGTCGCTGATGGTGGAGTCGACGCGCGAGGCGTGGCACGAGATCGTGAAGCGCTCGGAAGACGCGGGCGCCGACGGCCTGGAGCTGAACTTCGGATGCCCGCACGGGATGAGCGAGCGCGGCATGGGCAGCGCGGTGGGGCAAGTGCCGGAGTACACGGCGATGATCACGGAGTGGGTGAAGGAGGCGGCTCGGACGCCGGTGCTGATCAAGCTGACTCCCAACATCACGGACATCCGGATGGTGGCGCGGGCGGCGCGGCGCGGCGGCGCGGACGGGCTCTCGGCAATCAACACGATCAACTCCATCACGGGGATCGATCTGGATACCTTCACGCCGCGGCCGAACGTGGGCGGCCACTCGGCACACGGCGGCTACTGCGGGCCGGCGGTGAAGCCCATCGCGTTGCACCTGGTGCAGCAGATCGCGTGCGACCCGGAGGTGGGGCTGCCGATCTCGGGGATCGGCGGAATCGGCGGCTGGCGCGAGGCGGCCGAGTTCATCCTGCTGGGCTGCGGCACGGTGCAGGTGTGCACGGCGGCGATGCACTACGGGTACCGCATCGTGGAGGACATGATCGACGGGCTCGGCAACTGGATGGACGAGAAAGGCTTCCGCACGATCGACGATTTCCGCGGGCTTTCGCTCGCGAAGGTCACGGAGTGGAAACATCTGGACCTGAATTACAAGATCGTGGCGCGCATCGACGCCGGGAAGTGCATCGGCTGCGACCTGTGCTACGTGGCCTGCTGGGACGGCGCGCACCAGTGCATTCACCTGGACGGCAACGTCGCGCCCGCGGCGGTGGAAGCGCGGAGCCGGGCGCGCATCACGACGACTCCCATCGCCAAGCTGGATTCGGTGAAGGCGAACGGCGGAACGCCCGCGGTGCGCGTCCCGCGCATCGACGAAGCGGAATGCGTAGGCTGCAATCTCTGCTGGCTGGTCTGTCCGGTGGAGGGGTGCATCACGATGGAGCAGGTGGACACCGGCCGGCCGCGCGAGAGTTGGGAGATGCGTTGTGGGGCAGGTTGTTAACCTGCGGCGGATTGGAAATCCGCCTGCCGCTAGCGTCGTACCAGGCGGATTACCAATCCGCCGCAGGATGCCATCCTGCCCCACATGCATAGGGAACGCATAATGAATACACTGATCCGCAACGGCACGGTGGTAACGGCTCGCGATACTACGCGGGCCGACGTCCTGATCGAGGGCGAACAGATTCGGGAAGTCCGCGCGGGGATTCCGGAAGGGGCGGCGGGGCGGGTGATCGATGCCACGGGGATGTACGTCATTCCGGGCGGCATCGACGCCCACACGCACCTGGACATGCCGTTCGGCGGCACCACGTCGGCGGACGATTTCGAGACGGGCACGCGCGCGGCGGCGTTTGGCGGGACCACCAGCATCGTGGATTTCGCCATACAGGGCCGCGGGACGCGTATGCGCGACGCGCTGGACACGTGGTGGAAGAAAGCCGAGCGGCGGGCGTGCATCGATTTCGGCCTGCACATGATCGTGACCGACCTCGGCGGCGCGGGCCTGGAGGACATGGACGACATGGTGCGCGAAGGCGTCGCCAGCTTCAAGCTGTTCATGGCCTACCCGAACGTCCTGATGGTGGACGACGGCACGATTTTCAAAGCGCTCTCGCAGACGGCGAAGAACGGCGCGCTCATCTGCATGCACGCGGAGAACGGCAGCGTGATCGACGTGATCATCGCGCGGGCGCTGGCCGAGGGGAAGACCGCTCCGGTGTACCACGCGCTGACTCGCCCGCCGCGCGCCGAGGCGGAAGCGGTGCACCGCGCGATTGCGTTGTCGGAGATCGCGGGCGTGCCGGTGTACATCGTGCACCTGTCGTCGGAGGACGCGCTCAACGAAGTGCGCGAGGCGCGCGACCGCGGCGTCCCGGCCTTCGCGGAGACGTGCCCGCAATACCTGCTGCTCTCGGTGGACGAGCTGGCGCGCCCGGGCTTCGAAGGCGCCAAGTACGTGTTCACGCCGCCGCTGCGCCCCAAGGAGCACCAGCCCAAGCTGTGGGACGGGCTGAAGCACGATCATTTGCAGGTGGTCTCCACGGACCACTGCCCGTTCTGCTTCAAAGACCAGAAGATACTCGGCAAGGACGACTTCACCAAGATTCCCAACGGGGGACCGGGGATCGAGAACCGGCTCCAGTTGATCTACCATCACGGGGTGAACGCCGGCAAGATTTCGATCAACCGCTTCGTGGAACTGACCTCGACCACGCCGGCGCGCATCTTCGGCATGTATCCGCAGAAGGGCGAGATCGCACCGGGCAGCGACGCCGACCTGGTGATCTGGGATCCGAACGCGAGCTACACCATCAGCGCCGAGACGCATCACATGCGCGTGGATTACTCGATGTTCGAGGGCTTCGAGGTGAAGGGCAACGCGCGCACGGTGCTGTCGCGCGGCGAGGTGATCGTGGACGGCGGGCAGTTCCTGGGGAAGCCGGGGCGCGGCAATTATCTCAAGCGCGCGGCGAGGGGAGGGGCCTGGAAGTAAGTGGTGCGCGACCCCGGACTGTACAACCCGGACCTGGCGCCGATTCCCCGCGAGCGGCGCACGTGGGGGCTCTACAACTACGCATCGCTGTGGGTGGCGATGAGCGTGTGCATCCCGACCTACATGCTGGCTTCGGGGCTGATCGCGGGCGGCATGAGCTGGGTGGAAGCGATCGCCACCATCCTACTGGGCAACCTGATCGTGCTCATCCCCATGCTGCTGAACGCGCACGCGGGCACGAAGTACGGGATACCGTTCCCGGTGCTGGTGCGCGCGTCGTTCGGAGTGCGCGGCGCCAACATCCCGGCGGTGCTGCGGGCGCTGGTGGCCTGCGGCTGGTTCGGCATCCAGACGTGGATCGGGGGGCGGGCGATCTACTCGATGCTCGGAATCGTGTGGCCCGAGGCGGCGCGGTTGCCCGGCGGAATCTGGCTCTGCTTCTTCGCCTTCTGGGCGCTGAACATGGTGGTGATCTGGCGCGGCATCGAGACGATCAAGTTCCTGGAAGGCATCGGGGCGCCGTTCATGCTGGGGATCGGGCTGCTGCTGCTGTGGTGGATCACCGGGAAAGCGGGCGGCCTGGGCCCCGTGCTGCACGCGCCGAGCAAGTTTCAGACCAGCGCGGAATTCGTGCGCTTCTTCATACCGTCGCTGACCGGAATGGTGGGATTCTGGGCGACGGTGGCGCTAAACATTCCCGACTTCACGCGCTATGCGAAATCGCAGAAAGCGCAGGCCATGGGGCAGGCGCTGGGGCTGCCCACGGCCATGACGCTGTATTCCTTTATCGGCGTTGCGGTGACCTCGGCCTCCGCGGTGCTGTTCGGCGAACCCATCTGGGACCCGGTGGCGCTGCTGGGCAAATTCAACCAGCCGGTGGTGGCGTCGATCGCGCTGATCGCCCTTCTGGTGGCCACGCTGAACACCAACGTGGCGGCCAACGTGGTTTCGCCCTCGAACGATTTTTCGAATCTCAATCCGCGGCGCATCTCGTTCCGCACGGGCGGGCTGATCACCGGCGTGGTGGGAATCCTCATGATGCCCTGGAAGCTGCTGAGCGATTTCAGCTCGTACATCTTCGGATGGCTGGTGGGCTACTCGGCGCTGCTGGGGCCGATCGCCGGGGTGATGATCGCGGACTATTTCCTGATTCGGCGCTCGCGGCTGAAGGTGGACGACCTGTACTGCCGCAACGGGGCGTACGAATACGATAACGGCATCAACCTGCGCGCGGTGCTGGCGCTGGTGACGGGTGTCGTGGTGGCGCTGGTGGGACTGGTGGTTCCGGCGCTGCGGCTGTTGTACGATTACGCCTGGTTCGTCGGATTCGGCGTCGCGGGCGCGGTATATGTTGTATTGATGCAAACGGCGCCGGCCGGAGTAGCCTCCAGGCCGGCCGCCGAAGCGGAAGGGGAATCATGATTGCCACAGAAACCAAAATCGAGACCGTATCCTATTTGATTAATGGCGCGTGGGAGACGCCCGACGGGCGCACGCTGCATCCCGTAACGAACCCGGCGACCGGCGCGGTGATGGCCCAAGTGCCGTTTGCCACCGCGAGCGATGTGGACCGCGCGGTGCGGACCGCACACGAGGCCTTTCTGAAGTGGCGCGACGTGCCGGTGGTGGACCGTTGCCAGGTGCTGTATCGCTACAAGGCGCTGCTCGAAAAGCACGCCGGCGAGGTGGCCGGCATCCTGACGCGCGAGAACGGCAAGACGCTGGACGACTCGAAGGCTGAGGTGCGCCGCATGATCCAGATGGTGGAAGTGGCGTGCGGGATGCCCAGCCTGATGATGGGCGACTCGCTCAACGACGTGGCGCACGGGATCGACTGCAAGACCATCCGGCAGCCCATCGGCGTGTGTGCCGGAATCACGCCCTTCAACTTTCCCGCGATGGTGCCGATGTGGATGCACCCGTTCGCCATCGCGTGCGGCAACACGTTCGTGCTGAAGCCATCGGAGAAAGTGCCGCTGACACCCACGCGGGCGATCGAACTGCTGCACGATGCGGGCCTGCCGCCGGGAGTCCTGAACCTGCTGCACGGCGGCAAGGAGGCGGTGGACGCGCTGCTGCACCATCCGCTGGTGAAGGCGGTTTCGTTTGTGGGATCGACGCCGGTCGCGCGGTACATCTATATGACCGCGGCCGCCGAGGGCAAGCGCGTGCAGGCGCTGGGCGGCGCGAAGAATCATTTAGTGGTGATGGCCGACGCCGACATGCCGAAGACCGTGGAGGCCATCATCGGCTCGGCGTTCGGGGCGGCGGGCGAGCGCTGCCTGGCGGGCAGCGTGCTGGTCCCGGTGGGCGATGCCGCCGGACCCTTGCTCGACCTGCTGGTGAAGCGGACCAAGGCACTGGCGGTCGGAGACGGCTCGCAACAGGGCGTGGAGATGGGCCCGCTGGTGACTTCCGACCATTGCCGGAAGGTGGAGGGCTACATCGAGAAGGGCGTGGCGGAAGGCGCCACGCCGCTGGTGGACGGCCGCGAGCGGAAGGCCGAGGGCGGCTTCTTCCTGGGCCCCACCATCTTCGACAACGTCACACCGGAGATGACCATCGGGCGCGAGGAGATCTTCGGGCCGGTGCTCTCGGTGATGCGGGTGGGCACGCTGGAGGAAGCCATCCAGTTGGTGAACCGTTCGCCATTCGGCAACGCGACCGCGATCTTCACCAGCAGTGGCAAATCGGCGCGCGAGTACTCGTCGAAGTGCGAGGTGGGGATGGTGGGGGTGAACGTCGGGGTGGCGGCGCCGATGGCGTTTTTCCCGTTCGCCGGGTGGAAAAACTCCTTCTTCGGCGACCTGCACGCGCATGGCAAGGATGCCATCTCGTTTTACACGGAGCAGAAGGTCATCATGAGCCGCTGGTTTTAGTACTGGATAGGCCAAAAGATATGTGCGTTGGCGCACGACTCGGGCTAGAATATAGCTGCGGTCCTGCGACGACACCAGTTCCCGTTCTCAAATACAGGTTCCCCCCACAATCGCGGGACCGCGCTCCAATTAGCGCTGCCGGCTGGGGTACACTCTGAATGGAAGCGGGCCCGTAGCTCAGGTGGATAGAGCATCAGCCTTCTAAGCTGAGGGTCGCTGGTTCGAGTCCAGCCGGGCCTACCAGGCGATCTGCGTACTCATTTGACCGCTGCGGCTTCCGCGATCCTGGCGGCGTGGGAATAGAACGAAGGTTCGGGCGTCGCGAGGCGCGTCGCTTTGGCGCTCGCGGCGCCCGCCTCCTCGATCCGGCCGATCTTGAAAAGTACCCAGGAGTACACGTCCCAGGTGTAGACGTCTCCGCGGACGGCGAGTTCCGACTCGATCAACTCGAGAGCGCGATCCAGATGCCGATTGTGGTCGGCCAAAATCAGAGCGAGGGTGCGGTTCGTCGATTCCCTGGCCGCCAGGGTCAGCTTGTCGATGGCATCGATCAGGCTCTCCTGCTCTTTGGCTTTGACGGGGCGGCCCTGCCGGCGATAGAGATCTTCCAGGGCTCCCGCGTATTCGACCATTGGGACAATCGATTGGGCGCGCTCATAGTTGCGGATTGCGGCATCCACGTGCCCTTGAGCGGCCTCGACTTTGCCGAGACCACCGTAGGCGCGATGGAGAGCGGGAAACAGCTCCAGGGCGGATCGATACGCGCGGTCCGCTTCCGCCAGCTTGCCGGTCTTGAAATATATGTCGCCGAGTTCGGCCCAGCACCACGCGGTGTTTTCGGGAACGCCGCCTCCGGCGTCGATCGCCTGGCGGAGCAGCGCGATGGCTCCGGGGGCGTTGCCGGTTACGAAGCGGAAGTAGCCGAGGCGATTGTAGCTGGCCGAATTAGGCCGCAGCGCGAACATCCGGGTGTAGGCCTGGCCGGCGGCATCGTATTCACCCAACTCCATCAGAGCGTCGCCGAGGTTACCCCAGTTTCCGGGATCGGAGGGGGCGTCCCGCGCCATGCCTCTCGCGCGTTCCGCGACGGCTTTGAAGTTATGGCGCTGCAAGTCGATTTCGTTCAGATAGCGGAGCGCGATGAAGTTGCCGCCGTCCTGTTCGAACATGCGATCCACGAGGCGGGCCCGGCACGCGGCCATCGGACCCGAAATCTCACCACTAACCCCGCGTGGAGATCAGCGCTTTGCCCGACCGAATACCCGGGACTTGAGCATGAGCAGGAGACCGGCTCCAGCTACCAGAACTGTGGTGGAGGGCTCGGGCGCCGACTGCGTGGTGATCGTTCCGTAATCGGCGACGGTGATGGATTCGTCGAGGGAGTTTTGGACATCGTTGTCAGCGCCGTTGATATCGAGGCTGTTGACGGTCAACCGTTCTCCCTCGGCCGCATCGGTGTTGGTGGCGAATTCAAAACCGGTTTGAAGACTGAGTGAAGTGACCACATCACCGCTGACCGTGGCCGAGAAGCTCTCCAGGTCCGTCAAAGTGCAATCGAAAATCCAGGGGTTTACGATTTGGCTGGGATTGCTGAGGGTCAACTCGAAATTGAACGCGGTGATGTCCCCGAGACCGATGGTAGCGAGGGGGCCGTTGTAAGAAAAGCTCCCGTCGCCCGCCGGCGTCGTCCCGAACGCGTCCGTCGCGCTAGTATACGTAAACAATACCGTGCTGCCCTGGAGGTGGGGAATTGCCGCCCCAAGGAGGATGAGTGGAAGCAGTTGCCTGAACGTTTTATTCATGGTACCGATTATGGTACTATAGTCCCAGTACGGAAGGCAAATTTGCCGGGGGAAAGCAAACTTTAGTACTATAAAAGTTATAGTACTAACTCGGGAAGCGCTTCCAACCCCGATGCCGCCCGGAACCCGGTTCGGGAAGCGGCGGCGCGTGCCGGCGCTCCGCTCCGCCGGCCACTCGCTCGAATCTCGAGGTTCCATCGGTTTGACCCGCCGGCGTCTGCATGGTAATCTCGACAACGGCCCGAGCCGCTGCCCACGCGTATTTCCGACGCGATGGCCGGGTCGCCTCGATATGCGGACGCGCCGGGCAGGCGCCTTCTCCGAGGCAATGAAATGACACGGCGAGGATTTCTCGGTTCGGTGGCGGCGGCCGCGGGGGCGCAGTTGTGGGGCGCTGAAACGAGGACGCCGAATATCGTCATGATCCTCTGTGACGACCTCGGCTACGGCGACCTGGGTTGCTACGGCTCCAGAATCGAGACACCGAACCTCGACCGGCTGGCCGGCGACGGGGTGCGCTTCACAAACTTCAATTCCGCGGACCCGGTGTGTTCGCCGTCGCGCGCCGCGCTCATGACGGGGCGGTATCCGACCCGCGTCGGGGTGCCCCGCGTGCTGTCTCCCCAGGACCAGGACGGACTCGATCGGGACGAAACCACGATCGCGAACGTGCTGAAGGCTCGCGGCTACAAAACGATGTGCGTCGGCAAGTGGCACCTGGGGCGACCCGTGGCATACCTGCCGACAAGCCGGGGCTTCGACGAGTATTTCGGTATTCCCTACAGCAACGACATGAGTCCCAGGGTCTTGCTGCACAACACCGAAATCGTCGAGGAGACCGCCAATCTGGAGACGCTCACCGGGCGCTACACCGAGCAGGCGAGGAAATTCATCACGGGATCGAAGGGATCGCCGTTCTTTCTCTACATGCCCCACACGTTCCCCCATATTCCGCTGGCGGCGTCACAACGCTTCCGCGGCAAATCGAAGGAAGGCCTGTACGGCGACGTGGTCGAGGAGATCGACTGGAGCGTGGGCGAGGTCTTGCAGTCGCTGAAGCCGAATGGGCTGGACCGGAATACGCTGGTGATGTTCTCCAGCGACAACGGCCCGTGGTACCAGGGAAGTCCAGGCAAGCTCCGCGGGCGGAAGAACACGACCTACGAGGGAGGCGTGCGCGAGCCTTTCCTGGCACGATGGACCGGCAGGATTCCCGCGGGCCGCGTATCGAACGCGCTGGCGTCGATGATGGATATATTCCCAACCGTCACGAAACTGTGCGGCGGCGCGCTGCCATCGAAGCCTCTGGATGGCATCGACATCTGGCCCCTGCTCCACGGCGACCGGGCATCCATCGAACGGCCACCGCTTCTCTATTTCGACAACTGGGACCTTCAGTGCGCGCGCTGGATGGACTGGAAGCTGCACGTCGCGCGGCACAACACCGCCGCTTACACACCGGCGCCGCCAGGTGGCCGCCACAGCTACCTGCTGCCGAAGCCGGAGCTTTACAACCTGGCGAGCGACCCGGACGAAAGCTACGACGTCGCACCGGGGAATCCGGAGGTAGTCGCACAGATCCAGGCGAAGATCGGCGCCATGATCCAGGACTTCCCGGAACCGGTGCGCCAGGCGTACGCGGAGGCGAAAGCGCGCGCGGTGAACCCGTCCATGCCGGCCGGGTCGTATCCCCAGCCGGTCAAACAATAGGCGGGAGCGGCGCAGGGCTTCCGACAGGATGATCACCATCAACCGAACTACGATCGTGGTGATGAGATGCCGTAGCGGCGTGGTATCCGATACAACGATCATCCCGGCTCATGCCGCCGGGAAGCAACGGCTTCCTGGAGCGCGGCCTCGCGATCTAATTCGGATGGATCCAGATCGAACACCGGAACGCCCCGCCGGCCAAGTAACTCCTGCGCCTCCCATCGTGTCGCCAATCCGAGCAACCTGCGCACTTGAGCGAGAGTCAGCAGTCCTTGCCCGTAACCTTCCAGAGCAATGCTCTGGCGCAGATGAAGCGCCAGGTTGCCCCATCGACCTTCCAGGGCGGCCTGCACGTCATCCGGCACTTCGATGGACACCGACACGGACTCTCCTTTAGCCACTATGCAATCATTTGCGGCTTGCCGGAAACTTGTTGGGCGACCGCGGGTGGCGGCCTGAGGCGAGTAGCCGTTATGCTGAATGGATGATCCGGAATCGATCCGTGCCTGCCGATATCGTGCTGCCGCACATCACCTATCGGAACGTGGAGGATGCGCTGGCCTGGCTGACCAGGACTTTCGGCTTCACCGAGCACTACCGCTATGGCGAGCCCGGCGGACCGGCCAGCGGCGCGCAAATGTTTCTGGGCAGCGCGTACATCATGCTGAACAGCGCGCGGCCAGGGTGCGCGAGCCCGGCGCAACTCGGCCATCTGACTCAGTCGCTAACCGTGTTTGTCGGCGATGTCGATGCGCATTACGAGAGGACCAAGGCCGCGGGCGCCAACATCGTGGAGGAACTCCACGAGACGTGCTATGGCGAACGGCAGTACGGAGTCGAGGACCTCGAAGGCCACCACTGGCTGTTCTCCCAGCACGCCCGGGACGTGAGCCCCGACGAATGGGGAGCGACGATCGCCCGCTCCTGAGGAGTGCCGGCATGGAGATCGTCCCGCTCGGCGCCAACGACGACCCGCGCGTCGTCCGGATGCTCTTCCAGGAGTACTGGGATTCGTTCGGGTTTACTCCGTGCTTTCAGAACTTCGCGTCCGAAGTTGCGGGCCTTCCCGGCCTTTACGCGCCGCCCGAAGGGCGATTGGCGATCGCACTGGCAAATGGCGCGCCCGCGGGATGCGTGGCGCTGCGGCGGTTCGACACGGGGCGCTGCGAAGCCAAACGCCTGTACGTGCGGGAGCGCTTCCGGGGCCGGGGCATCGGGCGCGAACTGCTCCGGTGGCTGATTGCGGAAGCCCGCGCCGCCGGCTATTCCGAAATGCTGGGCGACACCATGCCGGTGATGGCGCAGGCGCTGGCCATGTACGAGCGAATCGGCTTCGAGCGCATCGCGCCGTATACCGGGCACCCGGCGCCCGGCGCCATCCACCTGCGGCTGAGATTGTGAAGGCCCGCCGGCGGATCAGTTGCCACGCCCGCCCGGGGGCGCCGGCCCCTCGTAGGTCAGCCGCAGGCCCCAGTCGATGTCCTCCGGAAAGTCCGGCAGCATGATAATTCCGATACGGCTGGAGCGAAGGGTGCCCGCGCCCACGTCGCGCCACGATCCGCTGCGCGGGTCGAACCACTGAGCCCGGTACACGCTATCGAGGCGGGCGCCGCGCACCTGGCTGCGCGGACAGCCTTTCTCGAAATACGCGAGGAAGATGTTCTGGTCGGGCGTGCGCGCGCAGTAGGCCCAACCTTCGTACGCCCGCAGGTTGTGGTCCTTGTTCGGCGAAACCAGGTCGGCGTCCGGAACCAGCTCCTGGTAGCGCTTGCCGATGGAAAGCGCGAAGGCGCCCAGGTTCTGCATCTGGCTGGCCGAGCGCCATTGAAATGCGTCCCACATCTTGATGGGCGCGGTGGGTTCGATATCGCCGCCCCAGATGGCCTCGGCCCCATACACGTGCCCGGCGAAACCGCCGGAGAGAAAACTCCCGTACATGCTCGAGCGCACGAACTGGTCGTCGCGGTCGGTCCCGCCCGGCGCGCCGTACTGGTATCCGGAGCCGCCGCCCTGCGAGCGGGCGTCGGTGTAGCCCGAATAGTAGGGCTCTCCGTTCAGTGCGGGGTGGGGGTGCGGCGCGCGAAAGATCTCGGTCAGATACCAGTAGTTGTTGTGCTCCCGCATGTTGCCGATTTGGTGGAGCGTCACCCAGGAATCCGGGCCCCAGTTCTCCAGCGTCGAGGGGTTGGCGTTGGCCGAGAGCAGCGTGCCGAATGGCGGCGCCCCGAATTTTTCCATCACGTAGCGGATGGCCTTCAGGTAATCCTGGGGGCTGACACTCTCGCTGATCACGTCCAGGTGGATGGGGCTGAGCACCGTGTTGTCAGCCTGATAGCGCGACCAGATGTACTGGATGAACCGCGCGTAGGACTCGGGCCAGCCGTAGTATTTCATCCAGACCAGGCTGGCATCGCGGCGGGACACCTCGATGAAAGGCACGAAGCCGTTGTCGTTCAGGTAATCGATCTTGCGGTCCACGTAGCGGAAATATTCGGGGTTGACGCGGTTCACGTCGGGATACATGTTTTCGTATCCGGGCACCTTGCCGGGGAAGATGAAAGGCCGGCCGCCTTCGTTATCCATGTTCTTGGCGCTATTGGCGCCGAATTCGAGCCACGCCGAACGGAGCGTGGTCTTCTCCGGATCGTTCATCACCACGTGCCAGGGAGATGCGTCGGTGATCCAGTTGGGAAAGGCGGCGATCATGTTGACCCAGTTGTAGCCCTGGCGCTTGCGGTAGCGCACGTAGTCCTTGAAGCCGGCGCCGGGCCCGAGCGGCCGCAGGCGGTCGTCGTCGTACCACTTGAAGCGATTGGCGCCGAGCGGCCACCACGTATCGCCGATGACGAAGAACGGCGTGCCATCGGCCTGCTCCAGGGCGTGGTGGTTGGCGGTCGAGCGGAGCAAGCCGCGGCGCAGGGGGTTCTGCCGCTTCTCCTCGTCGGTCCACGCGATGGCTTGGAACGAGCCGGTCTTGCCGGCGAGGCCGGGGTCGGCGGGGCTCGATCCGCTGCGCCACCGCCAGGCGCCCGGCGCGGTGGCGAGCAGGCGGACGCGGAAGGTCGGGCCGCCGTCCCAAAACCCGTAGACGCGCTTGCTGAAGCCGGGGCCGGTGAGGTCCACCCAGACGATCACGTCGGTATACGGGTTGGCGAAGGAACGGGCGGCGGTGAAGGTCAGCTCCTGCTTTTCCCAAACGTGCACGGCAGCGGCGGCCGGGGTGGCCAGCGCCGCGACGACAAGCAGCAGGCCGGCAAGCGAACGGGATCTCAGCACCACCGCATCATAGCTCGATATAATGTCCGTTACCAATTGTCGGAATGTCGCACCGGCCCAAGAAACACGATCGCAGTGTCCCCGAAGTTCCCCCGCCAGCGATTCGAACCACGGTCTTCGAGCCTCCTCTGGCGCGGCCGCGGCGGCTGCGCCCGGCACTGGTGTGTTTGGCCCTGGTCGCGGCGGTGATCGCCATTTACGCGCGCACGGGGCGCTACAGCTTTACCGACCTGGCCGATCCGGCGGTGGTGTACGACAATCCGGCGGTCAAGGACGGAATCAGCGGAAGCTCGATCCAGTGGGCCTTCACCAGCACCAGGCCTTTTGCCTGGCAGCCGCTGACGTATCTCTCGCACATGCTGGATTGCCAGGTCTTCGGCCTGGATGCCGGCCGCCATCATCTGGTGAGCGTGGGGTTGCACGCGCTCAACGCGGTGCTGCTGTTTCTCCTTTTGGCGTACGTGACCGGATGCGGCTGGCGCAGCGCTTTCGCGGCGGGGCTGTTTGCCCTGCATCCGCTGCGCGTGGAGTCGGTGGCGTGGATCGCGGAACGGCGCGACGTGCTGAGCGGCCTCTTCAGCCTTCTGGCGCTGTGGGCGTACGTTCGCTACGCCGAGCGGCCGAATTCCTGGAAGCGCTATGCCGCGGTGTTCGTGGCGTTGTGGCTGGCGCTGATGTCGGACCCCGTGGCGGCGGCGCTTCCCCTGGCCATGCTGCTGCTGGATTACTGGCCGCTCAGGCGGTTCGAGGGCAGGGGCGCGCCGAAGCTGATCGTGGAGAAGATTCCGCTGCTGGCCTCGGCGGCGGTCTGCCTGGCGATCAACATGATCGGCAGCTTCCACGGAGGCGCCGGCCTGCTCGGTGTCCTCCCGTTTCGTTTGCGCATCGCGAGCGCGATGGCGGCCTACTCCGGCTACCTGGGAAAACTCGTGTGGCCGCGTTCGCTGGCCGTTTTCTATCCGGCGGTCCTGCCCGAAACGAAGACGCTGGTGATTGCCGCTTTCGTGCTGGTCCTGTTGTCGGCCGCAGCCGCCCGGGCCCGGGGCGCCCGGCCTTATGTCTTTATTGGCTGGCTGTGGTTTCTCCTGCTTCTGCTGTTGCCGGTGGCGGGACTGGCGCGGGCCGGCGAGCCGTTCCTGGCGGACCGCTTCACTTATCTGGCGCTCATCGGCCCGTCGATCGCCCTGGTCTGGCTGGCGGGCGACTGGCTGGAGAGCAGGCCCGCGATGCGGCGGTCCGGCGTGGCGGCCGGCGCGGCTGCACTGGCAATACTGGGAGGGTTGAGCTGGCGCCAGGCCGGGTATTGGGAAGACAAGTTCGCGGTCTACCGGCACGCCATCAGGGTGACCGGGCAGAATGACCGCGTGTGGTTCGGCTACGCCAACGCGCTGGCCCGCGACGGGGCCTTCGAGGAAGCGGAGCGCGTCTATCGGGAAGCCATCCGGCTGGAACCCGGAAACGGCGAGATGCGCGAGGCGCTGGGCCAGGTACTGCTCAAGCAGGGGCGCCAGGAAGAAGCCATCGATCAATACCGGGAGGCCGTGCGGCTGGCGCCCGAGAGCGTCGCGGCGCGCAAGAACCTCGGATTGGGCCTGATCCTGGCGGGCAGGCCGCAGGAAGCCGAGATCCACCTGCAGGCGGCCGCGCGGGCCGCGCCGGACGATCCCGACATCCCGAGGCTGCTGGGGCTGGCCGGCGCGCTGCACCCGGTGAACGCGTCGGACCAGGCCGCGGTGGATGCCGGTCCGGTGGAGGCGGTCGAAACGCCGCGCCAGGTGATCGAGTGGCGCTCTTTGGATACGGAACAGGCGCTCGAGCTGGGAGCCGTGCTGGCGTTTGTGGCGATCGCGCTGGTGTGGCCCGCCTGGGGCCGGCACACTTTCCGCCGGTTCGAGGACCGAATGGCCCGGCTCGCCCGGAATCCGGTCCGGGCCATGGCCGCCGTGGCCCTGCTGCCCATGGCGGCGAGGCTGCTGCTGCTGCCGATCTATCCGATTCCCGAGCCGCTCATCGCCGATGAGTTCGGCCACCTGCTGCTGGCCGACACGTTCGCCTCCGGCCGGCTGGCCAACCCCGCGCACCCGATGCGCGATCATTTCGAATCGATCTACGTTCTCCAGGAGCCGAGCTACACTTCTATCTACCCGATAGCCCAGGGCGTTTTCCTGGCGGCGGCAAAGGTCCTGGGCGTCAACCCGTGGTTCGCGGTGTGGGTCAGCGTGGGCTTGATGTGCGCTTCCATCTATTGGATGCTGGCGGGCTGGATACCGCCGCGCTGGGCGCTGCTGGGCGCGCTTCTGGCGGCCTTGCGCTTCTCGGTCCTGAGTCACTGGATGAACACGTATTGGGGCGGCGCGGTGGCGGCCATCGGAGGCGCGCTGGTCTTCGGGGCGGTGCCGCGGCTGTTTCGGGGAGGAGGCGCGCGTCATGCCATGCTGCTCGGACTGGGCCTGATCATCCTCGCGCAAACCCGCCCGTACGAGGGATTCCTGGCGGCCGTTCCGGTGGCGATCGCGTTGTCGATCTGGCTGGTCCGCACCAGGACCGGCGCGTGGAAAACGCGACTCGTCTTCATGGTGATACCGCTGGCGGCCGTGCTGGGGTGGGGCGCCCTCTTCACCGCCTACTACGACTTTCGCGTCACCGGCAAGCCCTTACAGTTGCCCTACCTGCTCTATCAAAAGCTTTACGGCGTTCCGCAATCCTTTTACTGGCAGCCGCCCGTGCCGCCGGGCAACAGCACGCGGCTCCCCGAGCTGGAAGCGAATTACCGCTGGCAACTGGATTTGTACAACGCGAGAGAGTCCTGGCGCAGGCTGGGCGAAATGGCGGCCATGAAGCTGCAATCGTTCTGGATGTTTTACCTGCAGCCGGCATGGACGCTGCCGCTGATCGCCCTGCCACTCGTGTGGCGCGACCGCCGGGTGCGGTTTCTGCTGTTCACGCTGGCGTTCGTGCTCGCCGGAGCCGCTCTTTATGCCCTGCTGCTCCCGCATTATCTGGCGCCGGTGTGCTGCATCATAGTGGCTGTCGTGGTGCAGTGCATCCGGCACATGCGGCAGTGGAAGTGGCGCGGGAGACCCATCGGAGCGTCGCTCGCCCGCGCCGTCGTGATCCTCAGCGCGACGGGCCTGATCACCGCGCCGGCGGGCGCCGACCTGCTCTCCGGCAACCTGGTCTATGCGCGCACGCCCCGCTCCCGGATTCTCCACAGGCTGGAAGAACGCGGAGGCCGGCATTTGATTATCGTGCATTACGGTCCCAACCACCTGTTCCACATCGGCTGGATTTACAACGATGCCAACATCGATGATTCGCCCGTGGTCTGGGCGAGGGATCTGGGACCCGGGAAGAACGCCGAGCTGATCCGATACTATCCGGACCGCACGGTATGGCTGTTCAACGCCGACAGCCCGGAAGTCCACCTAGCGCCGTACACCACCACGCTGGGCGTGGCGAATGCGGCCGGGATGGCGCAGCGGTGACTACTCGTCGAACAGGCCGATTTGCTCTTTCGCGGGGGGTTTGGGCTTACGCCTTCTCAGCGGACTGCCGACCACTCCGAGCACTTCGACCGAGCGCAGGGAAACGCGAGGGATGAAGACGCGCTGGTTGTTGCTGTAGGGGTCGGGGGGGATTACGGTGAAGCCGTAATGCTCCAACTGCAACAAATTGTTGGGCATGACCCCCTCCATCACGTCGCCGTCCCGGAAACGGAGGCTTACCCACAGGCCTTCCATCTTGGGGCGGGTCTGAAAAACGTGCCGCTCGGGCTCTCCGGCCTCGAAATCGCGGACGAAGGCGATGGTCTTGATTTCGTCGTAGGGGACGGTAGAGACATTGCCTTGGGCGGAAAGCAGCTCGACACCGGCAGGTTGCAGATAGGAAACGGGATTGACGTATCCGGCGAGAGATTCCTTCTCAAAACGGCGGATAACTGCCTTTTTGGTGGTGGAGGCGGCCAAAACTTACCTCTTTTTCGCAACTATGTTTCAAACATTTCGGCGCTTATTGTATCATTGGCACGATGTCCGGCGTGTTCTCGGCAGATTCGGCACGACTTAAAGATGGAGCAGACGTCCGTCCGGCGCCCCCCCAGGTGGCCGCATTTCTGAACTTCTGCCGGGTGGAAAAGGGGCTTTCCAGCCAGACCATCGAAGCTTATACTGCTGATTTATTGAGGTTTAGTTCATTCTCAGGCGACGGCTCGGCGCCCCCGTGTACGGAAGAGCTTCGCCGCTATGTCGACCATCTCTACCAATCGGGGCTGAGCAACCGGACCATCGCGCGGCACGTGACGACCCTCCGGAACTTCTACCGGTTTCTCCTGAGGGAGGGACTGATCGAGGGAGATCCGACCGAGCACCTGGGCACGCCCCGGCAGTGGCAGACGATCCCCAAGTTCCTGAATCTGGAAGACATAGAGAAAATCATACAGGCGGCGGACGTCTCACTGCCCACGGGTTTGCGGGACCGCGCCATGATGGAACTGCTGTACGCCACGGGCTTGCGGGTGTCCGAGCTGTGCCGGCTGGGGCTGGGGGACCTGAACGTGGACCTGGGCGTTCTGCGGACCATGGGTAAGGGGAACAAGCAGCGGTTGGTGCCCGTGGGGGCGGCGGCCATCGAGGCAGTGGAGCAGTATTTGCAGAACGGGCGCGGCAGGTTGTTGAAGGGCCGCGCCAGCCGGTATCTTTTTGTAACGGCGCGTGGGGGGTGCCTCACGCGCCAGGGTTTCTGGAAACTGCTGGGCGGCTACGGAAGGAAAGCCGGCATTTTCCACGGACTTACGCCCCATGTCCTGCGTCACAGTTTTGCGACCCACCTGCTGGAGGGTGGCGCCGACCTCCGCAGCGTCCAGGTGATGCTGGGACATGCCGATATCTCGACCACCCAAATTTATACCCACGTCATGCGGTCGAGGCTTCGGGACACGATCGAGAAGCACCACCCCCGGGCGAAGTAGGACAGGCCGGAAGGCTGGAGCGCAGGCGAATGAGCGACTACATCTACATGCTGGAGAGCCACCTGAGTCCGGACCAGAACCGGGTGGTGGAGGACGTTCAGGCGGCCGCCGTGCAGGCTAACGTCAACGTGTTTCTGACGGGCGGGGCCATGCGCGACATGCTGGCGGGTTTGCGAATCCGCGACCTGGATTTTGCGATCGAAGGGAAAGCGCTGAAGGTGGCCCAAGCCGTGTCCGAACGGGCGGGGGCGAAGACGACTTCGGTCGACGACAACCGCAAGGCGGCGGAGCTGGTATTTCCCAGCGGCGTCACGGCGCAGATCGGGATGTCCCGGCAGGAGAAGTACGGGCGCACCGGCGGCAAGCCGCAGGTGGCCCCGGCGACGATTCAGGACGACCTGCGGAGGCGCGATTTCACCTGCAACGCGATTGCTTTGTCGCTGAATCAAGCCTCACGCGGCCTGCTGCTCGACCCCATGAACGGGCTGGCCGATATCCAGCGGCACGAGCTGCGCTCGGTGAGCCCGTACGGGTTTTACGACGATCCCTCGCGGCTGCTGCGGCTGATCCGGTTCCGGGTGCGGCTGGGGTTCACGGTGGAGGAGCGGACGCAGATGCAGGTGGCCAATGCGCGCGAGGCCGAAGTGGAGAAATCGATTCCTGCCAAGGCCCTGGGCGAGGAGCTGAAGCGCATCTGCGCCGAGGACAATCCAGCGGAGATCCTGAAGGCTTTGGAAGATGCCGGGCTGGCATCGCTGTTCCTGCCCTCGGGCGGGGGAAAGTTCAACATGGCAGGGGTGGTCAGGATGGAAAAGTTGGCGCGGCTGCTGCCGGACGACTATCGCTCGCGCGCGGCGCGCTTCGGTCCCTTGCTGTACGCGCTCACCGAGAAGATGACGCCCAAGGAAAAGCAGGCCCTGGTGAAGGCCACGGAGCTGGGCAAAGCGGACGTGGACCAGTGGCAGAAGCTGGAGGCGCGTTCGAAGAAGCTGGAAACGGTGCTGCGTTCGGCGCGCATCCGCAAGGCTTCGCAGGTGTATCACATCGTGGCCGCGGCGGCGCCGGACGAGCTGCTGTTTCTGCTGTATCATTCGGCGCTGAAGCCGGTACAGGAGCGGCTGAAGAATCATTTTCAGAAGTACCTGCCGGCGGTGCAGGAGGTCACGGCGGAGGAGTGGGCCACGCTGGAGAGCAAGCCGGGCACGCCGCGCTACATCAA
>DASQZT010000029.1:0-54482 GCA_035638575.1 Bryobacteraceae bacterium | reverse complement strand
AGACCGCAATAACACTTGCGAAATTCGGGCGCCAGCCTGATCCGGCTGCCGCCATTCACAGCACAACTATCCCTTTTGTTTGCAGCCCGGCTCCCTTGATCCAGCTAGTATTTTGGACAGGAGTGGTTGTCAACCCGCCAGGCGAGCGCAGCTCGCCTCATCTTCGCCCTCCTGGTGCCGCTCTGCCCGGCGCAGCAGAGCGCGGTCTTTCAGGATCCGGCGGCTCCGCTGGAGCGGCGCGTCAACGACCTGTTGTCGCGCATGACGCTCGAGGAGAAGATCTCTCAGCTCATGAACGATTCGCCGGCCATCGAACGGCTCGGCGTCCCGTCTTACAACTGGTGGAACGAGTGCCTGCACGGCGTGGCGCGCGCCGGCCGCGCCACCGTGTTCCCCGAGACCATCGGGCTGGCCGCCACCTGGGACACCGGCCTGGTCCTCCGCGTGGCGACGGCGATTTCCGACGAGGGGCGCGCCAAGTTCCACGAGTTCGTGCGGCGCGGCAAGCGGAACATTTACCAGGGCCTGACCTTCTGGACGCCCAACATCAACCTGTTCCGCGACCCGCGTTGGGGACGCGGCATGGAGACTTACGGCGAGGACCCGTACCTCACCGGCCGCATGGCCGTCGAGTTCATCCGCGGCCTCCAGGGCGACGATCCGAAGTATCTCAAAACCGTCGCCACGGCCAAGCACTACGCCGTGCACAGCGGTCCCGAATCGCTGCGCCACACCTTCGATGCCGCCATCGAGGACCGCGACCTGCTGGAGACCTACCTGCCGCAATTTGAAGCCGCGGTGCGGGAAGGCGGCGTCTGGTCGGTAATGTGCGCCTACAATCGCGTCGACGGCCTGCCGGCCTGCGCCAGCCCGCGCCTCCTCGGCGACATCCTGCGCAAGCAGTGGGGGTTCGGCGGCTACGTGGTCTCCGATTGCGGCGCCATCGGCGACATCTACCTCAATCACAAAACGGCGCCCACGGCCGAAGAGGGCGTGGCGCGCGCGGTGAAGGCCGGGACCGACCTGAATTGCGGCGTGGAGTACGGCAACCTGCTGCCCGCGGTCCGCGCCGGGCTGTTGCAGGAATCGGAAATCGATACCGCCGCCGGGCGCCTGCTCATGGCACGCTTCAAGCTCGGCCTGTTCGACCCGCCGGCCATGGTCAAATACGCGCAGATCCCGTACAGCGTCAACGATAGCCCGCAGCACCGCCAACTGGCGCTCGAGACCGCGCGAGAGTCGATCGTGCTGCTGAAGAACGAGGGCGGCGCCCTGCCGCTCGCCAAATCCCTGAAGACCATCGCGGTGATCGGGCCGAATGCCGGCGATCCGGAAGTGCTCGTGGGCAACTACAACGGAGAGCCTTCGGCGCCGGTGACGCCGCTCGAAGGCATCCGCCGCAAGGTGGGCTCGCGCACCCGCGTCGTCTACGCCCGCGGCAGCGACCTGGCCGTCAACATGCCGGGCTTGGAGACGGTCCCTTCTTCGGCGCTGTTCACCTCGAACGGGAGCGAGCGCCGCAACGGGCTCAACGCCGATTATTACGCGACCGCCAACTTCGACGGCAAGCAGCACCGGCCGCGCGAGCTGACCTATCCGAGTTCGGGGCAACTGGTGGGACAAGTTCCGCGCGACCCGAAGCCGCTCTTCACGCGGGTCGATCCGCAGGTGGATTTTCGCTGGTGGGACGGCGCCCCGCGCGAAGACATGAACGACGACGATTTCGGCGTGCGCTGGAACGGGTACCTCTCGGCGCCGGCGGACGGCAGGTATCAGCTCGGCGCCATCGGGATGAATGCCTTTGAACTCTACCTGGACGGCAAGCTTGTGGCCCAGCGAAGCGACATCCACGAGCGGAGCTATCGATACTCGCCTGTGGACTTGCAGGCGGGCAAGCTGTATCCTGTCCGGCTGGACTTCCACGAGTTCGTGGGCGAGGCCGATATCCGGCTGGTGTGGTCGCGCCCGGCCGGCGGCGGCCTTGGGGAAGCGCTCGCCGCGGCCGGGCAGGCGGACGCCGTCGTGCTGGTCCTGGGCTTGTCGCCGAGGCTCGAAGGCGAGGAGATGAGCGTCCCGGTGGAGGGCTTCCAGGGTGGCGACCGGGTGGAACTGGGAATCCCGCGCGTGCAGGAGGAACTGCTGGAGAGCGTGATGGCCGTGGGCAAGCCGGTGGTGCTGGTGCTCATGAATGGCAGCGCCGTGGCCGTCAATTGGGCCCGCGAGCACGTTCCGGCCATCGTCGAAGCGTGGTACCCGGGACAGGCGGGAGGCGAAGCGCTGGCGGACGTTCTGTTCGGAGACTACAATCCGGCCGGGCGGCTGCCCGTCACGTTCTACCAGTCCGCCGCCCAACTGCCGCCTTTCACCGATTACGCGATGAAAGGCAGGACCTACCGGTACTTCGGCGGCGAGCCCTTGTATCCGTTCGGCTATGGTCTCAGCTACACCCGTTTTTCGTACCGCAACCTGAGTCTGCCCAAAACCGCGGAGGCCGGGAACTCCGTGAAGGTTGCGGTCGAGGTCCGGAATACCGGTACAATGGCAGGCGAGGAAGTGGTCGAGCTCTACCTGACAGCAGCGGGCGCCACCGGACCGGCGCCCATTCGTTCCCTCGAGGGATTCCAGCGCGTAGCACTGGCCAAAGGGGAACGGAAGACGGTGCGGTTTACGCTTTCGGCGCGGCAGTTTTCGAGAGTCGGGCCGGATGGCCGCCGGGTGGTCGAACCGGGCGCGTTCCTCATATCGGCCGGCGGAAAGCAGCCCGGTTTTCACGGACCGCTGGATGCGGCAACCACCGGCGTGGTGAGTGGAAGGATTCAGATCGGCGGGCCGGCCCGGCCAGTGGACTGACCGCCGCACGGGCGAGACGATGCGGGTAATCGACGGAAAGCGGATGCTGGGCGCGTCGAGCGAAGTGGTGCGCGACATCAACCGCAGGATCATCCTGAACCTGATCCGCACGCGGCAGCCCATCTCGCGCGCCGACCTGGCCCGCGTGTCGGGGTTGCAGCGCAGCACGGTTTCGCTCATCGTCGAGCAGCTCATGGAGGAACGCTGGGTGCTCGAAGGGGCCCGGGGCCGCTTGCCGCGGGGTCGCCGCCCCACGTTCCTCCGCCTCAACGACGAGCGCGTGATCATCGGCGTGGACATCCGCCCCACGCAGACCACGGTGGCCTTGGCGGACGCCAACGGCAGGTTTATTTCCCAGGAGATGATGGCCACGCCGGCGGACCCGAAGGTGGCGCTCGACGCGCTGATTCAATCCATCCAGCGCATCGTCGCTCGCTGCGGCGGGAAGAAGATCGAAGGCGTCGGCATCAGCCTGCCCGGCCGGTACAACCACAGCATCGACCGGCTGGTGTTCGCCCCCAACCTCCAGTGGCGCGATGTCGATCTGCGCACTCCGATCCTGAAGGCCACGGGGCTCGAGGTGGAGCTGGAAAACGCCGCCAACGCGTGCGTGCTCGCGGCGGTCTGGTTCGATCGCATGGAGGACTGCCGCACCCTGGTGGTGGTCACGGTTTCCGAGGGGATCGGCACCGGCGTGATGGTGAACGGGCAACTGGTGCGCGGCCTGAACGGCATGGCCGGCGAGTTTGGACACGTGCCGCTCGATCCGGAGGGCCCCGTGTGCGGCTGCGGCGGCCGCGGATGCTGGGAGGTGTTTGCTTCCAACCGCGCGGCTTTGCGTTACTATCTGGAGTCCGGCGCGGAGTCCGGCGGGCTGAGTTTTCCGGATCTGCTCGGCCGCGCCGATCAGGGCGACGCCCGTGCGGCCGCGGCCCTGGAGAAGATGGCGCACTACCTCGGGCGCGGCATGCGTATGATCGTGGCCGGCCTGGCGCCGGAACGCATCGTGGTGGTGGGCGATCTGACGCGCTCCTGGCAGCGATTCGGCGGCCTCATCGAGTCGGAGGTTCAGGCGCAGGTGCTCCCCGGCGGTTGCGCCCCGCGCCTGGTTCCGGCATACGAGGACGGAATCGCGCGCCTGCGGGGCACCGTGGCGCTGGTGCTGCAGAAGCACTTCAGCATGGCGTAGGATCCGCACGCCGGCCCTCCGGCCGTCCGGAGCGGACTAACTGGCCCGCTTCTTCGAACGCGATTTGCTCGCCTGCTCCTCTTTCAGTGCCCGCCCGAGCAAGGTCTTGATCACGGCTTGCCGGCTGACGTTGAGCCGCGCCGCCCGCTCGTCGAGCTCCCGTAACATGCCTTGGGTCAGATCGACATTCACACGACGGACGGGCCTGACCACGGTGAACTTGTTGGTGAAGTAAGCGGAGATATCTTCGCCGCGCGACGCCTTTTCGGCGATCTCATCGGCGGACGGTGTCGTCCTAGACGTTTTCGGCATAGCTTTGCTCCTCTTCATTGGTCGCTTTCCAGGCCGTGACCAGGTGGCAGTATTCGCCCTCCGCGTCATGCCTGATCTCGAAGATCACCGAACAGAGGCGCCCGCGGCACCAGCTGATTGCACGGAACTGTCCCGGATCATCGTTCTTCTGGTCAACCAGGTAGGCCTGGTAGAAGATCTCCCGCGCATGACCGTTATATCAGGACCAGCCGTCGGTGGTGCTCCACCAGGAGGTTCGCAGCTCTCGCCGGCCCCTCACGCGCTGACCCGCGGGGTCCGGGGCTCCCGCGGCATCACGCGCTCGAGCACCGCCGTCATCTTGCGGCGGAATTCTGCTTCCGAGAAGCGGCGGGCGTAGCCCTGCAGTTCCGCCGGACGGATCTCGCGTTCCATCGCCTCGAACTTTTCCAGCGCGCCGGCCAGCGCGGCTTCCGTTGGCTCGCCGAAGAACACGCCGCCAAACAGCGGCACGGTCTCCAGTGCGCCGCCGCGGCCGAGTGCGATCACCGGCTTCCCGCTAGCCAGCGCTTCCACCGGCGTCATCCCGAAATCCTCTTCGCCGGGCAGCAGGAACGCGCGGCAGCGGGCATACAACTCGCGCAACTGATCGTCCGGCACGCGGTCCAGGAACTCGACGTTCGGCGCCGCCATGGCCCGCAGGCGCCGGTATTCCGGGCCTGCGCCGGCAATCCGCAGCCGCATGCCATTGCGCGAGAACACGCGCACCGCCAGGTCGATCCGCTTGTACGCCACCAGCTCCGACACCATCAGGAAATAATCTTCGGGCGGCTCCGAGCGGAAGGAATCCACATCCACGGGCGGGTAGACCACCTCGGCTTCGCGCCGGTAGGTTTTCCAGATCCGCCGGCGGACGTTTTCGCTGTTGGCCAGGAAATGATCCACGCGCGCGGCGGACGCGAAATCCCATAGCCGCAGATAATTCGCCATCGGCGTCATGAAGGCGCGCTTCCAGCGGGGCGTGGTCCACTCGCTGCGATAGGCCGGATAGAGGTGCCACAAGTAGCGCATGGGCGTGTGGCAGTAGCAGATGTGGCAGGCCGTGGAATCGGTGATCACTCCCTTGGCGGGCCCGGATTCGCTGCTCAATACCAGGTCGTATCCGCGCAGGTCGAAGCTCTCGAGGGCCATGGGCATCAGGGGCAGCAACGAACGGTACCAGCGCCGCAGCGGGTTGAGGAAGGACGTGGTGATCGGGTGCCGCCGCAACTCGGGGCTGAGCGTCGCGGGGTCGCAGAACAGCGTGAAGATGTCCGCATCGGGCAGCAGCCGGCACAGCGCTTCGAGCACTTTTTCCCCGCCGCGGCGGTTCAGCAGCCAGTAATGCACGATGGCGGTACGCATTCTCACCAGCTTACTGCCCTTGCGGCGTGCTTCCGAGGGTCGTACCATTGTTTTTACCACTGTTACGGTAAAAGCCGTGTTATCACGGTGTTGTGAGCACTCAAGAGGCCCTCGCCATCAAACCTTACGATCCCATGCTGCACGATATCGACCTTCGCTCGAAGGCCGTTTTCTATCCAGCCGGGTTTCCCGTGAACATCGCGACCAACAGCCGCGATGTGCTCGAAGCGGCGGCGGAGTCGTGGGGCATGTACGCCGCACCGGAGTTCGCCACGGCGCCTCTGGAGATCCGGGTCATCGTTCAGCCGGAAGGAGGCCTGGCCGAAACGCCGCAGTATCGCACGCAGGGCCAGCTATTCTCGGCGATTTCCGACCGCCACAACTTTGCGGCCTTCGACTCGAAATCCATGTCGGGATTCAGCGTCGTTTCCCAGCGGACCGCGGCGCACCACCTGGCGCTCCGCATGCATTTCCTGGAGGGCATGGTATACATGCTGCTGGCGCAGCGCTACGTGGTTCCCATGCACGCGGCGTGCCTGGCGCGAAACGGGTCGGGCGTGCTGCTGTGCGGGCGCTCCTCGGCGGGCAAGAGCACCCTGGCGTATGGTTGCGCGCGCGCTGGTTGGACGTACGTCGCCGACGACTGCACGTGGCTGCTGCCCGATTCCGAGGATCGCGTGGCCGTGGGCCGGTCGCACATCGTGCGCTTTCGCGACGATGCGCCGCGGCTGTTTCCCGAACTGGAGGGCTATGTCACGCATCAGTACCCCAACGGCAAGCTCACCATCGAAGTGCCCCTGGCCGATTTCCCGCGGATTCGCACGGCGTGGCGCTGCCCGGTGGATCGGGTCGTGTTGCTCGACCGCCAGGGCGGCGGCGCGCCGCGAATCGAGAAGGTGTGCTCCGAGGCGATGGTCGAGCGCCTGCTCGGCGACATGCCCTCCTACGGGGAAGAAGTGAACTCCATGTATGCGAGGACCCTTGGCAGGCTTCTGACAGTTCCGGCTTTTTCCATGCGCTACCAGACGCTGGATGACGCGATGAGTCTTCTGGCGGAACTGGCAATCTCATGAAAATCTTTTTCCTGTTGATTTCGATCGCCATCGCCGCGTCCGCCCAGGTCGGCACGGCCACGCTGGCCGGGACCGTGACGGACGAATCCTCGGCAGTGGTCGCGGGGGCCGTGGTCACGGCCGCGCAACCGGCCACCGGGTTCACGCGCAGCACGGCCACGGACACACGCGGCAACTACATCTTCGATGCGCTGGCCCCCGGCGCCTATACCATCACGGTGGACAAAACCGGCTTCCGGGTTTATGAGGCAACCGGAGTGACGCTCGAAGTGAGCCACAACGCCCGGCACGACGTTCGCCTGCAGGCGGGCTCCAGCGGGGAGCGCATCACGGTGACGGCCGATGTGTCGCCGGTCCAGACCGAAGATGCATCGGTGGGCTACCGCATGGACAATGCGCGAATCACCGCGCTCCCGCTTTCGTCGCGCAACGTGGTGTCGCTGGTCACGCTGGGGCCGGGCGCCATTCCCAGGCAACTGGGCGGCTTCGTGCACGATGTGAACAACGATGTTCAGGAAGGCTCGCGCGGATCGGTCGAGCTGAACCCGCCGATCAACGGCAGCCGCTCCACCATGAACGCGTTTCTGCTGGACGGCGCCTACGACACCGACCGCAACACCTTCGCCATTGCGGTCTACCCGCCCATGGAGTCGGTGCTGGAATTCCACATTCAGTCTTCGCTGGCACCCGCGGAGTCTCCGCAGGCGGGCGGCGGGGCCATCGACGTGGTGACCAAATCGGGCACCAGGACGCTGCACGGAAGCGGCTTCGAATACCTGCACAACGAGGTCACCGACGCGCACAACTTCTTCGACAATCCGTCGCTGCCGCGGCCGATTTTCCGGCAGAATGAGTTCGGCGGTTCGTTGGGTGGGCCGGTTCCCAAGCTCGGGAACACGTTCTTCTATGGGGTCTATGAAGGACTGCGCAAGAAATCCGGCGGGTCCAAGCTCAGCGTGGTTCCCGGCCAGGCACTGCGCAGCGGCGATTTCACCGGCCAAAACACCATCTACGATCCGCTGGCGCCGAGCCAGGCGGCCCGCACGCCTTTCCCGGAAAATCGCATTCCGCAAACCCGCGTCGATCCCATCGCCACCGCTTTCCTGTCGCGATTCGAGCCGCTCCCGAACAGCACCGGCTCATCCAACTATCTGGATGCCACGCCCAACCTCAATCCTGGCGATTCCGCGTCGGGGCGCATCGACCACCAGTTCGCCAGGGCGGGCGTGTTGACGGGCCGCTATACGTTCAACGGCGAGAGCAACCTCGTGGCCGGGTCGTTCCCGCTGCTGCCCTACTCCGAGCAGGTCCGCGCGCAACAAGCGGCCATCGGTCACACCATGAGCCGCGGGCGGTGGATCAACGAGGCGCGCTTCGCGTTCACGCGCCTGCGCCTGTTCGACGTGCCGGAGACCGCCTTTCACGACAACGTGGCGAAAGATCTGGGCCTGGCCGATCCGCCCACCGACCCCTTCAATTTCGGGCTGCCGTATTTCAACGCCCTGAACTATTCGATGGTCACCGATTCGCCTTCGCTGCCTCAGGTGCAACGCGACAACCTGTGGCAGGTATCCGACGGGCTTGCGCTGGCGCGCCGCGGGCACACGCTGAAGTTCGGCGGCCAGTGGCTCGACTTCCAGATGAACTACCTTCAGAGCAACCTGAGCCGCGGGGAATATACGTACACCGGCGCGTTCACCAGCGTGGACGGGTCGGGCACGGGCTCTGGCGATCCTTTCGCGGACTTCCTGCTGGGCTATCCGCAGCAAACCACGCGCACCAGCGGATCGGGCCAGGCGTACTTGCGCCAGAGCGTTTACGCCGGATATGCGCAGGACACCTGGCGCGCGAGGCCCGGCCTGACGGTCGACCTCGGCCTGCGGTACGAGTACGCCGCGCCCTACACGGAGAAGCGCGACAACCTGCTGAACCTGGATTATTCGACGCTGCCCAATCCGCCGCGCCTGGTGCGCGTGGCATCGGGGGCGGAGCCGGTGTACGACAACTTCGCGCCGCGCGCGGGACTGGCGTGGCAGTTGGCGCCCGGAACCGTGTTCCGCGCCGGCTACGGAATTTATTTCAGTCCTGAGATCGCGGTCGAAAGCTACGACCTGGTATTGAACGGGCTGCTCAACGAGATGAATCAAACCCAGGGCGACCGGCCGCCGGTCCTGACCACGCGCGATGGTTTCGCCAAGACTTCCGTCTCCGGGTTCCCCAGCTATTTCGGCGTCGATCCCCATGCGCCCACGCCCTACGTGCAGCAGTGGACCTCCAGCATCCAGCACGAGCTGCCCGGAAGAATGCTGCTGGAGTTGGCTTACGTGGGTTCGAAGGGCACTCACCTCGGCCGGTACCGGCAGTTCAACACGCCGGCGCACGTGGAAACCGGGGAGAACCTGCCGCCGCGGCCGGGCGATCTTCAGTCGCTGCGAACTTTTCCGTCGCTCGGGGAAATCATCCAGCGCCAGCACATCGCCAACTCCTCGTACCAATCGCTGCAGGTCAAGACGGAAAAGAACATGTCGAGCCGCCTTTCGCTGCTGGCCAGCTTTGTGTGGTCGAAATCCATCGACGATGCCGAAAGCGCGATTCCAGGCCTCTACGACAGCGTGGGCGCGCAGGACGAGCGCAACCTGCGGCTGGAGCGCGCGCTGTCGTTCTCCAACGTGGGACGCCGCGTCACCGCCGGTTACGTGTACCGGCTCCCCGAAAGCCGGATGGCCGGCCCGCTGCTGCGCCATTGGTCCCTGAGCGGCACGGTGATCCTGCAGGACGGCACACCCGAAGATCCGTTTTACTTCGGCCTGGATTTTGCGAACTCGGGCACTCCCAACCGGCCTGACGTGGTGCCCGGCGTGAGCCCGCTGTTGCCGCGCTCCCAGCGGACGGCGGACCATTTCTTCAATACCGCGGCCTTCACCGCACCCGCGCCATTCACATTCGGAAACGCGGGGCGCGACACCATTCCGGGCCCCGGCGCCAACATCTTCGATTTCGCCTTGCACCGCCAGTTCCGCATCGGCGAGAGCCGCGCCATCGAGTTCCGCGCCGAAGCCTTCAACGCGTTCAACCATCCGAATTGGGGAATCGTGGGCAACAACCCGGACTTCGGGCCCTTCTTCGGAAAGATCTTCACCTCGGGCGACCCGCGCCGCATGCAGTTCGCGCTGCGGTACGATTTCTGAGTTGGGTAATCCCTGGCTCGACCGCGCCAAACTTCCGAGAGGTCCGCGAGCGGCGCTGGCCGCGCTGCACCTTGCCGAGCCGCGCCCGGAGGAGCTTAGCCGGCTCAGCGAAGCCGAGTGGCGCCAGGCGCTCAATTTCTGCTACCGCTCGCGCCTGGTGCTGCCGCTCGGCGCCGCCGCGCAAAGCCACATGCCCGAATGGGTGCGGCGCCAGACCGAGGCGGACGCGCGCCGCAACGTGGAGCGCCTCGCGCGGCTTCGCGAGTTGTACCGCGGCATCCGGCAGCGCTTCGCATCCGCCGGCATTCCCTACCTGGCGCTGAAGGGTATCGCGCAGTGCCCGCTGTTCGGCGCCCAGCCGGAGGAGCGCGTGCAATACGACGTGGACCTCTTCGTGCCGCGTGAGCGCCTGAAAGCCGCGTGGCGGAATCTGATCGACTGGGGCTACGAACCGCTGGAAGGAATGGAAAAGTTCCCCACCGATCATCTGCCCGCACTCATCCGAAAAACCGGCTGGGAGTTTCGCGGCGATTATTTCGATCCCGAGATCCCTTTCGCCGTCGAGCTGCACCACCAGTTCTGGAACGAGCGCCTGGAGCGGCTGCCGGCGCCCGGCGTCGGGCGGTTCTGGGAGAGGCGCGTCGAGCGGCGCATCGCGGATCTCGATCTTCCGGTCCTCGCCGCGGCGGACGCCCTCGGTTATGCGGCGCTGCACGCGTTGAAGCACGTGTGGCTGGGCAGCCTGGGCGCGTCGCACATTTACGAGCTGGCCTGCTTCCTGCAGCTGCGCTCCACCGACGGCGCCTTCTGGAGCGAGTGGCAAAGGCTGCACGCGCCGGAGCTGCGCCGCCTGGAAGCTGTGACCCTGCGGCTGGCGCGGGAATGGTTCGGCTGCGAGCTGGCGCCGGCCGCCCGCGAAGAGGCCGAGGGCCTGCCCGCTCCCACGCAAACCTGGTTCCGGGAATTCGCATTCTCGCCGGCCGAGCAATTCTTCCATTCGAACAAGGACGAGCTCTGGCTCCAGTTGAGCCTGATCGATTCGCGCCGCGATGCCTGGAGCGTGGCGCGTCGGAAACTTCTGCCGGTCAGCCTGCCCAGCGCCGTCGACTCGGTTCACGTGCCGGCGAGCCTCATGACGTGGCGCCGCCGCGCGCTCCGTCGGGCGCGATGGCTGCTGTACTGCGCGGGGCGCGCCGGCCATCATGCTGTGGCCTTGCCGCGAGCGCTCTCGAGCGGCGCGCGATGGTGGCTGGGCCGGCAATTCTGGACGTTTGTAGCCGCCGCCGTGCTGTTCAATCTCGCGCGGTTCGTCTTCGCGCTGCTGTACAACCTGCACCTGCTCGACCTGGGCTTCCGCGAAGACTTCCTGGGCGTGATTGGCGGCGCGGCGACGGTCGGAACCCTTGCCGGCACGCTTCCGGCAGCCGTGCTGGTGCGCCGGATTGGCTTGCGCGGCGCCTTGATCGGGGTGTTTGCCGCGAGCGCCGTCCTCATCCCGCTGCGCGCGCTGGTGACCGCGCGTGTGCCGCTGGTGGCGCTGGCAGTCATTTGGGGCCTGGTGTTCGGAACCTGGGCGGTGGTCATGGCGCCCGTGATCGCCGGCGCGGTGGAGGCGAAGCGCAGGCCAACCGCCTTCAGCGTGTTTTTCGCCACGATGTTCGCGGTGGGTATCGGCGGCAACTGGCTGGGCGGGAGGATTCCGAATTGGGTGCACGGCAAACAGCCGGCGTTGCTGCTCGCCGCTTGCCTGGCGGCCTTGGCCATCTGGCCGGCGTGGCGGCTGGCGCCCGCCGCGGTGGAACCCGGGCAAACCAGGATCTATCCGCGAAGCCCTTTCCTGGCGCGCTATCTCGGCCCGTTCGCGCTCTGGAACCTGGGCACGGCATCGTTCAACCAGTTTTCCAACGTCTACTTCGCGCGATTGCGATTCCCCGTGGAGCGAATCGGCTCGATCTTCTCCGCCTCGCAGGCAGTGCAGGTGCTGACCGTGCTGCTGGCGCCGCTGGTCTTCCGCCGGCTCGGCCTGGTAACGGGAATGGTCTCGATGATGGCCGCGGCCGCGCTGGGCCTGGGCGGCCTCGCGGCACAGCCTCCGGGAGCCGCCGCCGCGCTGGCCTACACCGCGTACATGGCCTTTCAATGGATGAGCGAGCCCGGGCTGAATACCCTGCTCATGAATCACGTGGAGGAGCGCGAGCGCGGCGGAGCCTCGGCGCTGAACTACCTGGTAGCCTTTTCCGCGCAGGCCGTGGCGGCGTTCGGCGCGGGTGCGCTGCTGGCGCGGTTCGGCTATGGTCCCGTGCTCGCGGGCGCGGCCGCGCTGGCGGGTGTGGCGGCGGCCCTCTTCAAGATGCTGATCATCTCCTGACGGTACCGCTCCAACGTGAATTTCCGGCGCCAGGACTCGCGCGCCGCCTGCGCCACCTCGGCTCGATCGCCCGCCAGAAGCCCGATCGCGATCTCGGCCATCTCTTCCGTCGAGGCCGCGAGAAAGCCATCCACGCCGTGTTCGATCATCTCCGGGATGCCGCCGGACGCAAACGCGACCACCGGCACGCCCGCGGCAAAAGCCTCCAGGATCACTCGCGGGGTTGCCTCATCGGGCGCCGAGGGAACCAGCAGAAGATCGAGATTGCCCAGCGCCGCGCAGACGTTCTCCGTCCAGCCCGGGAACTGCACCGGCAACCCCGCCGCGGCCGCGCGCACCTCCGCTTCGTAACCGGCGGCCGAAAACATCGCCGAGCCGTGGATCGCGAACCGGCACTCCGGCAACGCTCTGTGGATGATCGCCGCCGCCGCCACAAACTCGCGCTGCCCCTTCTCCGGAGCGATCCTCCCGATGCATCCGACGCGCTCGGTCAGTCTCACGGCCGCCTTTCGCTCGCACGCTCCCACGCCGTTCCATACCACCGCGACCGGCCCGCACGCTCTCCACGGCTGCGCCACGAACCGGCACGATGCCACCACTCGCGCGTTCATCCGGCGCAGCGAAATCGCCGCCAGCTTCCGCACAATCCCGCTGGGCAGATAGCTGTGCGAATGAAACACCACCGGCACGCGCAGGCCGGCCAGCGCCACTGCCGGCAGCAACCGCGGCCCGTTCACGTACACGACATCCACGCGCTCCGCCAGTCTTCGCACTTGCCGCGCGAGCCTCGGCGTCCCCGACAGGAACCGCCCCAAATCCGCCGCGGACTTTCCGCCGGATTGGTACGGCCCGCATTCGATCCGCGCGGTCTCGAATCCCGCCTGGTGCACCCGCTGGAAGAGGCTGCCGCCTCCCGGCAGTCCCACCAGCGCGTCCCAACCGCACTCGCGGATGGCGGGCAGAAGATCCAGCAGGCACCGTTGCGCGCCGCCGGGCTCGCTGAACTGGTCGAGCAGCAGGACCCTCATACGCGGACCGCGAGCGCCAGGACCCAGAAGTACAAAGGCAACACGCGCCAGTAAGTGAGCAGATCGCCGGAGAGCATCTGGACCACCTGCCCCGCCCAGAAGCACAGCATCCACGTGCCGAGGAACGACCGCTGGCGATCTTCGGAGCGGGACGCGCGCGCCGCCGCGCGGAGAATCGCGATGTTGAGCCACACCAGCGCCGCCAGGCCGGCCACGCCGGTTTCCACCAGCAGGCTCAGATACATGTTGTCGGCCACCACCGGCGCGCCCAGGTAGCCGCTGTAAGGCAGCGTCTTGTAACCGATCCCCACCAACGCCTGCAAGGGGTTCGCCGAGATCCACGCTGCGAGCGTGCGCCAGCTCTCGACGCGTCCCGAGAGCACGCCTTCCGTGGCGGAAAAGAAGTACTCGGCGGACGCGGACAGCCGCATCCAATACATCTGCGCGAAATCGGGGAAGACTTTCCAGGTGACGAATGCGCCGGCCGCCAGGAGGGGAGCGATCCGCGCCAGCCGCACGCACGCGCGATTGCGCCACACCAGCACGGCCAGCGCCACCGCGACGTTCACCAGCGACGCCCGGGAATACGAAAGCACCAGCGCGGCGAAGAATACCGCTCCGCCGGCCACCAGCCATTTGCGCGCCACGGGCGCCTCTTCGCGCGGCCGCGTGAAGGCCACCGCGATCATCACCAGGAAAAAGGCGCAGAAGTTGCCCAGCGTGCTGGCCTCGTAGAAAATGCCCTGCGCGCGCCGGTACACGCCGGAGTCGAGCCACACGAACTGCGGCCCGTAGCCCGCCGGAGCCGGAAACTGAAAGTAGAAATCGACGCAGGCAAACAGCGCCGACGCCACGGCCATCCAATACACGGGCCAGTCGCGGAGGCTTCCCCGTCCCGGACCGGAGGCCGTGTAGAAGAACACGTACACGGCGATCCCGAACAGTCCAACGCGCGCCAGGCTGCCCGCCGCCACCTGCGCGCCCGAATCCACCGCCGCCAGCCCGACGCTCGCCAGCAGCACTCCGAACAGGGCGATCATGGCCGCGCCCACGCCCGACGGCCGGAAGCGCCACTCGCCCATCCACATCACTCCCGCCAGCGGACCCAGCGCGGCAAAGAACAGGCACGGATGCGGTCCCGAGTTGCCGATCGGGATCGGCAGCGGCGGCAGCAGGAGCGCCGCCGCGAAGAACGCCGCCAGCCATCGCGCGGGCCGGTGCAGCGTCCACCAGGTCAAGGGAATCAGCAGGGCCGGCGCGGCCATCAGCAGCTTTAGGGGAACACCCGGCGCCACCGCGATGGCCGCCGCCCATGTGCCCATGATGAGCGCCGCCACGGCCGGCGCGCGGCGTTCGCGGAATGCTGCGCTAACGGGCATCCGCGCTATTCATCCCGCGCCTTGGACACGGCGTGGTACACGCTTCGCGGCTCGCGGTACCGCTGCTCGCGATAGCTCATCTCCAGCGTGAAGTACAGCACCGGAAGCACCAGCCCCAGCAGCAGCGCCGCCATTACGTTGAGCGGAAGATTCGGCGAGGAAGGCCGCTCGGGAACGATCCCGGGGTCGATGATCCGCAACCGCTCGCCGCGATACCCGGCATCGCCGCGCGCCTCCCGCAGCCGCGTCTCGATCGCCTCGAGCGCGGTCTGGGCGGCCTTGCGCTCGGCCTCCATTTTGTCCCGGTGCGCCAGGCGCTCCGCCAGCAGCTTCTCCTGCTCGGCGAATCGGCGATCCAGGGCCTGCGATTGTCTGCGCAGCTCGGCCAGGCGCGCCTGCGCATTGGCCGCCTCCTTGCGGATCTCGCCCAGCTCCGCGGCCGGCGGCCCTTGCTTTTCCCGCGCCGCCCAATCGGCGATCTCCAGCTCCACGTTCTGCGCCTGCTCCTGTATGGAGGTGCGCATCTCCCCCGCGCCGTCCATGGCCGACTGGAGATCGTCAACCGGCTCGCTTGCCAGCAACCGCGCCCACGCGGTATCGATCTGCTGCATCCGGTTGTTCAGCTCGCGTTCCTGCTGCTCGACCCCCGCCAACAGGTCCCGGTCGCCTTCCGTACCCAGCGAGCGGTTCAGCTCCACGGTGGATTCCGCCAGAAAAAGCGCCAGCTCCTGCGCCTTGCGCGCGTCCGGCAACGACGCCGCAATCTCCAGGATTCGCGTGTTGCGCACGAGCCCCACATTCAGCACGCGCTTCTTCATCGATTCGATGGGCCGCGGCCCGAGCAGCGAGCGCAATCCGAAGCGCTCGATGGCTTTCTGAAACAGGCTGTCGCTCAAGGCGAGCTGTTCATAGGTCTTGAGCGACTCCAGGTAGATGGGACTCACCGTCATGGCGGCTCGAAGGTCCGTGCCGGCGGGAGGCTCGATGACGATGCGCGCGGTCGCCGTGTACTCGCGCGGCACAAGCAGCGTGACCGCCACGGCAATCGTCGCCGCGATAGCGCAGCTTGCCAGTATCCAGACCCAGCGGGATCGCAGGTAACTGATGTAACGATATGCGTCCAATGGCTCCGGCATGCGGTTTCCTGAGATAGTGTAACCGATATGGCCTTGATTCTGGCCGCTGTCATCGTACTGACCGCGTTAATTGTCACTCCCGGGTGGCTTTTCTACTTCGATGTTACGCCCAAGCTGGCGGTGTTACTCGCGGGTGCGGCCTTGGCGGTTCTGTGGCGGCCGTCGCGGCGCGTTCCCCGCTGGTTCCCCGGCCTTCTGCTGTTGAATTTCGTCTCCCTGTCGATCTCCACGGCGCTCTCTGGAAACGCCGCCCTGTCGGCGTTCGGAACCAACTGGCGGCGTTTCGGATTGGTGACGCAAGGCACAATTCTTCTGTTCGCCTGGCTGGTCGCCGTCCACGCGGCGGGCCGCGCCAGACTGATTCTCAGGGGAGTGGCCGCGGCCGCCGTTGTGGCCTCGCTCTATGGCATCGCGCAGTATTGCGGATGGGATCCGCTGCTGCCGTCCGCTGCCTATCACATAGGCGAGGGAATCTGGACCATCGTGCGCCCGCCCTCGACCCTGGGATACGTCACTTACTTTGCCAACTGGCTGGTGTGCGCCACTTACCTCAGCCTCGCCCTCGCCGCTATCGAAACCAGCGCGGCATGGCGGCGAGTGGCCGTGGCCGCGGCCGTCCTCTCGGTCGCCGCGATGCTGCTCACCGGCACTCGCGCCGCCATCCTCGGCCTGGCGGCGGGCGCCGTGGTGTGGCTCTATGGCAGCGGCTTTCGGATCACGCGCCGCATGACGGCGGTTGCCGCCTTGTGCCTGGCCGCCGCCGCCGGCTTCTACTTCTCTCCCGCCGGCTGGCAGCTTCGCAGCCGCGCGCACTGGTTCGTG
This sequence comes from Bryobacteraceae bacterium, assembly GCA_035638575.1. GTDB lineage: Bacteria > Acidobacteriota > Terriglobia > Bryobacterales > Bryobacteraceae > DASQZT01. The sequence goes on along the minus strand of DASQZT010000029.1, from coordinate 37,775 downwards.
GAAGACCCGTGGGGCGGCGCCCGTCCGCATCTTTGGCGCGACAGCCTGCAAATGGCCGCCGCGCGCCTTCCATTCGGACATGGCCCGGAAGTATTCACCGCGGCCTTCCCGCAATTCGAATCGAAAGCCCTAGCGGAGGCCTATCCCGAATTCGCCCACGAGTCCCCGCACAACATGTTTCTCGACGCGCTGATCTCGCAGGGACTCCCTGGCCTCGCGATCCTGTGCGCCCTCTGCGCCCTGTCGCTGAAAAAAACGCTGGACCGGCGAAACGTTTCGGGGTTGCCGCGCGCCGCTCCGGCGATCGGCGCCGCGATCGCCGCCGCGATCGTCAGCCAGCAATTCGCGGTCTTCATCATTCCCACGGCTGTGATTTTCTATACCGCCATGGCTTTGGCCGTCGCTCTCCCCGGCGGCGCCGCCGAAGAGCCTCGCCAAGCGCGCTTCACCGTGGTGGCCGCGCCCGTCGCGATGGCGCTCCTCTATCTGGCGGCGCGCTTCACTCTCGCCGATCATGCGCTCGCCCTGGCGCAGCGCGGCCTCCAATCCGCCGGCGTCAAGACTGCTGCCGCAAGCTTCGCGCAATACGAGCGGTGGCGCCTGCCGGGGACTTCGGCCGATTTGTGGTACTCGCGCACACTGCTCGAATTTGTGCGGAAATCGACGGATCCGCACACACGCCTGGCAGTTTTCCCCGAGTCCATCGCCGCGGCCCTGAGAGCCACCCGCGCGGCCGAGGATCCCTTCGATGCCTGGTACCACCTCGCCGGCCTGTACGCCGTCGAGGGCAACGCAGCGGCCGCGGAGAACAGTCTTCGCGCGGCCATTAGCGCCAGTCCGAATTGGTTCAAACCGCACTGGACGTTGGCGCAACTGCTTCGCCTGGAGGGCCGCATCGAGGATGCCGCGCGCGAAGCCGCGCTGGCCGCGGAGCTAGACGGCGGCAAGAATCCCGAAGTGGCGCAGACACTTCGCGAAGTTCAGGAGCAAAACGCACTTTTTCATAAGTAAAATCAGGGCCGCGGCTGCTGCATCGCGAACCGGCTCCCCTACCATTGAAGCCAGGGGAACGGTGCAATGCGTGGTCTTCGATTCCTTCTTGTTTTGATCTGCGGCGCGGCCGCCGCATACTCGCAGACTCAGTCGCCGGCCATCGCCGCAGGCGGCGTGTTGAACGGCGCCAGCTTTGACAAGACCGGCCAGCCCATAGCGCCCGGCTCGCTCGTCTCGATCTTCGGGACGAACCTGAGCGCCGCCACTTTGTCGGCCGATTCGATTCCACTTTCCACTTCGCTTTCGGGCGTCACGGTCACCTTCAACGGCATCTCCGCGCCGCTCGAGGATGTTGTCCATCAGCCGGGGAGCTTCGACCAGATCAACGCGCAGGTGCCTTGGGAATTGCTGTCTGCGATTCCATCGGGCGCGGGCGCCACGGTTAACGCGCAAGTGGTGGTCACGCTCAACGGCATGACATCCGCGCCGGCGACGGCATCGATAGGAAACGCGGCACCCGGCATCTTCACGTTTCCCGGCGGCATCGGCCAGGCAGTGGCATACGGCAATGTCGATGGCGCCATCGCCGCCCCGTCAGGCGCCGGCCTGCCCTTCCCCTCGCACCCCGCAAAGATCGGCGACCCCGCCACCCTGGTGATTCTCGCGACCGGCCTGGGGGCCGTCAACAACCCCGTCCCCACCGGTGGAGTTCCGCCGGCGGGTGTGCTGAGCACCACGTTGATCACCCCCACCGTCCTGGTCGGCGGCGTTCCCGCGCAGGTGGTGTTCTCCGGATTGTCGCCCTACGTGGGCGTCTATCAGCTCAACATCGTCATTGCCGCGGGCACGCCCACGGGCGATGCCGTTTCGCTGCAGATCCAGATGAACGGGGTGACCAGCCGGAACGACGTGACCATCGCGGTGTCGCAGCAGCAGTAAGGGCCGCTACCAGGAATTCGCTCCACTCCACACTTCGACAATCGCGCGCACGAGTATTCTCGCGTACATCCGCAGCGATCGGCCGCGCACGTACTCCAAGTCCAACCTGCGCCGATCCTCGTAACTCAACCGGTTGCGGCCCGAGATCTGCCACAGGCCCGCGATTCCCGGCTTGAGCTGCAGGATCTCGCCGGCGTCGGCTCCATAAAATTCGCGCACCTCGCCGGCGGTGGCGGGCCGTGGTCCCACCAACGCCATTTCGCCTCGAATCACGTGCCAGAGCTGCGGGAGTTCGTCGATCGAATGGCGGCGGCAGAAGCGGGCGAAGGAGTTCGTCACGCGCGGATCATCGGCATGTTTGCGCCGCGGGCCGGCTTCGTCCTCGATGTATTCCACCCACCGGGAGCCGCGGCGCGGGGGACGCGCCTCATCGTGCCACATGGTGCGCAGCTTCAGCATCCACAGCGTCGTTCCGCGCCATCCCACGCGCTTGTGCGCAATCAGGGGCGTGCGTCCCGAAAGCAGCGAGAGCATCGCCGCGCCGCCTGCCAGGACCGGGCCCAGCGCCACCATCAACGCCGCCGAGCCGACCCGCTCGAAGACACCGACTGCCTGCCAGGCCAGACCGCGGGACGGGGCACATTCTCGTGCGATGGGAATCGAAGCCATGCGGATGCCTACGATTCGATGGTAGCGGGGACCACCGTCGGCATGCTGTAAAGGATTTGTGAAATCGGTGCGTTTCAGCCCTGCCGCGCGCCGGGTTCCAGCGTTCTCCCGATCCAAACGAGTCCCAAGTTTGTCAAGCACTAAATCTTGCGATTTTGCAACGCCATGCGGAGGTGATCTAAATTCGTTGACAGAGCCGTTACGATCCTGTTAACCTCACACACGTTCCCCAAATGCCACTTGCTGATTCAACTCATCCCAAGATTCTCTTGGTCGACGACAGCCGGGACGGCCTGCTCGTTCGCAAGACCCTCCTCGAAGAGGTCGGATGCCACGTGTTCATCGCCGGAAACGGTGAAGAAGGATTGCGGCTGTATGAGGGCGGCACCTTCGACGTGGTGGTGACCGACTACCGCATGCCGCGCATGGACGGCAAAGAGCTCATCCGGCACATTCGCGTCCTAAACCCTGACGCCCGGATCATTCTGCTCTCCAAATTGGCCGAGCCGCTGGGGTTGACCGAAGAGACCACCGGCGCCGACGTGGTGATCGCCAAGAGTTCGAACGAGCCGGCGCACCTGGTCCGTTCCGTAAGGCGGCTGGCGAACCGGGGCCCTGCCCGCAAGCCGCCCGCCAGGCAGAAGCGCGTTCTGGCGGCGCGTGCGGCGCGCTGAATCTGTCACACTGAAACTGTGGGGCGCGTTCCCGTTCTTTTTTTTGTAGTATCGCTGACGGCGGTGGCCGCGCCGGCCGCCAGGCGCGTCAGTACCCCGCCATCCACCGCCGTTTCGAAAGCCTCGCCCGTGGTCCGCCGGTGGATGAGGCCTATGAAGCTGCGCGACGAAGTGGCGCAGCTGGTCTTCATCGCGTTTCACGGAGAATCGCCGAACTCGCGTTCTCGCGACTATCGCAAGTTCGTGCGGCTCATCCGCGAGACCAAGGTCGGCGGGCTCATCCTGAACAATGTTTCCAACGGCCGGGTGGTGCAGAAGGCCGAGCCGTACGCCGTAGCGGCATTTCTGAACCGGCTGCAGCGCATGGCGGCGGTTCCCCTCATGGTCGGCGGCGATTTCGAGCGCGGCGCCTCCATGCGGGTGGACGGCACCACCGTGTTTCCGCATGCCATGGCATTCGGCGCGGCGGGCGACCCGGCGTTCTCGCGGTACGAAGGCGAGGTGACGGCGCGCGAGGCACGGGCTCTCGGTGTCCACTGGATCTACTACCCGGTGGCGGACGTCAACAACAACCCCGACAATCCCATCATCAACATCCGTTCGTTCGGCGAGAATCCGCAGGACGTGGCGGCCCAGGTCCGGGCGTTCATCGAAGGCGCGCATGCCGACAAGAAGAACATGGTGCTGGCCACCGCCAAACATTTTCCGGGCCATGGCGATACCGCGGTGGACAGCCACATGAACCTTCCCTCCATCCCCGCCGACCGCGAGCGCCTGGAGCGCCTGGAGTTGGTGCCGTTCAAGGCCGCGATTGCCGCGGGCGTGGACTCCATCATGACGGCCCACATCGCCGTGCCGGCGCTGGCGCCCCCGGATCTTCCCGCGACTCTTTCGCCGGCCATCCTGACGGACCTGCTTCGCAAACAGCTCGGCTTCAACGGGCTGGTGGTGACCGACGCTTTGGAAATGCGCGGCATCGCCAACGGCTTCGGCCCCGGCGAGGCGTCGGTGCGCGCGCTCGAGGCGGGCGCCGACACGCTCCTCATGCCCAGCGATCCGGATGCGGCGATCAAGGCCGTCATCTCCGCCGTCGAAAGCGGCAGGCTCACGCGGGCGAGGATTCAGGCCAGCGTCGTCAAAATTCTCTCGGCGAAAGAAAAAGTGGGGCTTGATCGCAAGCGGTTCGTGGACCTGGAGGCCATCGCCGACGTGATCGATTCGCCGGAGGCCAACGAGAAGGCGCAGGAGATCGCCGACCGCGCCGTGACCCTCGTGCGCAACAATTCCGGCATGCTGCCCCTGGCCGCGCCCGAGCACGCCTGCTACGTGGTGATGGCCGAGAATCGCTTCACCGCGCAAGGACAGACGTTCAGCCTGGAGGTGCGGAAGCGCGTGGCGCGCGCGGCGGTGGTCACGCTCGAGCCATCGCTGTTGCGGCAGCAACTGGACGAGGCGGTCGCCGGGCTCTCCGGGTGCAACGCCTATGCGATAGCCGCGTTTGCGTCGGTGGCCGCCAACCGCGGATCGGTGGGCCTGGCGGGCGATCTGCCCCACGTCGTCGAAGCCCTCATGGCGGCCGGCAAGCCCGTGGCCTTGATCGCCCTGGGCAATCCGTACCTGCTGCGGAATTTTCCAAATGTCGCCGCGTACCTGGCCACCTTCAGCACCGTGCCGCCGTCGGAGATCGCGGCGGTGAAGGCGCTGTTCGGCGAAATCAACATCCGGGGCCATCTGCCCGTCTCGATTCCGGAGCTGGCGCGGTACGGAGAGGGAATTCAGTTGCAAGCCACCCGCGCCGCTCACGTGCAAACCCAATAGCACGAGCCGCGCGCGTCGGCAAGCGGTCTTCCCGGCCCGCCGCGAGTCCCGTCCTCCCACGCGATATACTTGTGGGTCCATGAGGTTCACCCTTCCTCCACCAGGTGTGGAAGCGATACTGCTCACTTTGGTTTTAGGCGCGGCAGTATACGATGTGCGGTATCGCCGTATCCCCAATTGGCTGACGGTCGGCGGCGCCGCCATCGGCATCGCCATGAATACGTTCCTGTATCAGGGCTGGCCCGGGCTGCGATTTGCGCTGTTGGGCCTGGGCGTCGCGTTCGGTGTCTACCTCGCTCTGTATGCCCTGCGCGCGATGGGCGCGGGCGACGTGAAGCTGATGGCCGCGGTGGGGAGCATGGTGGGCTGGCAGGACTGGTTCGGAATCTTCATTGTCACCGCCATCCTGGGCGGGATCATGGCGCTGATCCTGGTGGTGGTGAAGAAACGGCTGGCGAAAACTCTCTGGAACGTCGGATATATCCTGAGTGAGATGAAGAGCGGCCGGCCGGCGTACCTCGGCAAAGAGGAGCTCGACGTGAAGAATCCCAGGGCGGTCGGCCTGCCTCACGGAGCGGTGATCGCCGTGGGCACGCTGTTCTTCCTGGCGTTGGCCTTCCAGCTCGGAAGGTAGGGCGGCGCGACATGAGGGCACGGGTCGCAACGTGGCTGGCGGTACCCGAGCTGTGCTTCGCCCAAACCGAAATCCGCGTGGACGTGCAGTTGGTCAACGTCGGCTTTTCCGTGCGCGACACCCAAGGCAAGCTGGTCTCCGATCTCGGCCAGGACGATTTCGAGGTGTGGGAGGACGGCACTCCGCAGAAGATCGCGTTCTTCGCGCGCAGCGCGGACGCTCCGCTCAATCTCGGGCTCGTGGTGGATATCAGCGGCAGCCAGGCCGCGTTCATCCACCAGCATCACAAGGATGTGCGGACCTTCCTCGGCGAGGTGCTGGGCAAGCAGGACCGCGCATTTCTGCTGTGCTTCGCCAGCAATCCGCGGCTGGTGGCCGACTACTCCTCGTCGCCAAAGTTCCTGGCCGACGCGCTGGAGGGCTTTGACTCGGTCCGGGACAAGACCGTTTACCCCATGCTGGGGCCGCCGGAGTTGCGAACCGGCGGCACGTCGTTCTACGATGCCATCTACCATTCCTCCGTGCAGATGCTGGCCAATGCGGAGCGCGGCCGCAAAGCGCTCATCATCTTCAGCGATGGCGAGGACAATTCCAGCGCGCACACCATGCTGGAGGCCATCGAAGCCGCGCAGGCCAACAACGTTCTGCTGTTTTCGGTGCGCTACACGGACATCCGCAACGGGCGCCTGAACGCGCGCAACAAGTACGGCACCAGCGTGATGGAGCGCATCGCGCGGGAGACCGGCGGCGCGGCGTTCGACGCGCGGGAGAAGGGCCTGGCCGAGGATTTCTCGCAGATCGGAGAGCAGTTGCGCTCGGTCTACGAGCTGGCCTATCACTCCACCAATCCGGACCGCGACGGCACCTTCCGCAAGATCCGCATTCAAGTGAAGCGCCCCGGACTCACGGCGCGCGCGAAAACCGGATACTACGCGCAAGCGCCGCAATGACGCCGCGACGCGCCACGCTCTGGCGATCGCCCGATTTCGTCAAGCTGTGGACCGGCCAGGCCATCTCCCAGATCGGATCGCGCATCACCCGCGAAGGATTGCCATCCGCCGCCGTGCTGGTGCTGGGCGCCTCGCCGCTCCAGATGGGCATCCTTAACGGAGCCGCCGCGGCCGCGGTGCTGGTCTGCGGGCTCTTCGCGGGCGCCTGGGCCGACCGCCTGCGCCGCCGGCCTCTCATGATCGCCGCCGACCTGGGCCGCGCCGCGCTGCTCGCCTCGGTGCCCATCTCCGCCGTTCTCGGACGTCTTGCCATCGGGCAACTCTACCTGGTCGCAGCCCTGGCGGCGGTCCTCACCCTCCTGTTCGACGTCTCGTACCAGGCGTACGTCCCGTCGCTGGTGGGCCGCGACAAGCTGGTGGAAGCCAACAGCAAGCTGGCGCTCTCGGAATCGATCGCGGAGGTGGCCGGCCCGGGCCTCACCGGCGTCCTGGTGCAACTAATTACCGCGCCCAGGGCCATCGCCTTCGATGCGCTGTCGTTCGTCGTCTCGGCGATATCCGTGTGTTGGGTGCGGCGGCCGGAACCGCCTCCGCCGCCGGCGGAGCATCCGCACATGCTGCGCGAGATCGCCGAAGGGCTGCGCGTCTGTTGGCGCAACCCCATCCTGCGAGCCATGCTGCTGCGCTCGTCTACGGGCTTATTCTTCGCTGGATTTTACTCCAGCCTCTACACCCTGTTCGCCGTGCGAACACTCGGGCTGAACGCCGCCGCTCTCGGCGCCATCGTCTCGGTGGGCGGAGCCGCCAGCCTGGCGGGCGCTCTGGTTTCCGAAAAACTGGTGCGGCGCCTGGGCATCGGCCGCGCCCTGATCGCCGCCGGGATCGTGCTCGGACTTACCAGCCTTCTGGTCCCGCTGGCGCACGGCTCGGTCCTGGCGAGCGCCGCCTTCCTCATGGCCGCGCAACTGGGCGACTTCGCCTGGCCTGTCACCAACGTCGCCGAGATCAGCCTGCGCCAGTCGGCCAGTCCAGCCCACCTGCTGGCGCGGGTAAACTCGGCGGTACTTCTGGCGATGCGCGCCGCGGTGCCCGCCGGAGCCCTGGCGGCAGGCGCGCTCGCCGGCCACATCGGCCTGCGCCACACCATGTTCGTGGGAGCCGCCGGTTTCCTGCTGTCCACCCTGTTCCTGATCTTCTCTCCGGTGCGCCGCGTCAAGGATGTAGGGGCTCTCGGGGGACCTTGGTAAAATAGCGTATCGCGTGATGCTCTGGAACCGCCTTCGCCTGACGCTCGAAATGATCAAGTTCGAGCATTCGGTTTTCGCTTTGCCCTTCGCCCTGACCGGAGCGCTCCTGGCCTTTCGCGAAGCGGGCTCCCACGCGGCCTCCTGGGAGCCGTGGCGCACCCTCCTGTGGATCGTCGTCGCGATGGTGGGAGCGCGGTCCGCCGCCATGGCCTTCAACCGGCTGGTGGATGCCGAAATCGACGCGCGCAATCCCCGCACCCGCATGCGCCACCTCCCCGCCGGTCTCCTCGGCCGCGGTTTCGGCTGGGCCTTCGTCGCGGTCTCCTCGGCGGTCTTCCTTGCAGCCGCCGCGGCGCTCAACACGTTGTGTCTCCGGCTCGCCCCCGTGGCGCTCGCCATCGTCTTCTTCTACTCCTTCACCAAGCGGTTCACATCTTTCTCCCACCTGGTGCTGGGCTTCTGCCTGGGCATCGCGCCCGCCGCCGCCTGGATCGCCGTACGCGGCTCGCTCGACCCCCGCATCCTCTGGCTCACTGCCGCGGTGACCTGCTGGACCGGCGGTTTCGACGTCATCTACTCCTGCCAGGATTACGAATTCGATTGCGCCGAGGGCCTCGCCAGCGTGCCGCGCTATCTGGGCATCGCGCGCGCCCTGCGCGTCGCCCAGGCCCTGCATGTTCTGATGGTCGCCTGCCTGCTTGCCCTGGTCTACACCCTGCATCTCGGCGCGCTGGCCCTGGCCGGCGTGGCGGCCATCGTGGCGCTGCTCATTTACGAGCACAGCCTGGTCAAAGCGGACGACCTGTCGCGCGTCAACGCGGCCTTCTTCACCATGAACGGCTATGTCAGCGTGCTATTCTTTTTATTCTGGGCCGCTGATATTCTCCTTCTCAAACCGGGTAGCTGAGCCATGCAAGTAGTGATTGACGATCCGCGCCTCGTTCCCATCCGGCAAAAGGTCGAGTCGGGCGAACGCCTCTCGTTCGAGGACGGCCTGGCGCTGTACCGCACCAGCGACATCCTGGCGCTGGGCTACCTGGCCAACTTGGTCCGCGAGCGCCTTCACGGCGATACCACGTATTTCAACGTGAACCGCCACATCAACCCCACCGACGTGTGCGTGGCCAGTTGCCGCCTGTGCGCTTTCGGCAAGCGCGTGCGCGATCCCAAAGCCTACACCATGTCGCTCGAGGAAGTGTGGCACCGCGCGGGCGAAGGCTGGAGCGAAGCGGTCACCGAGTTCCACATCGTCGGCGGCCTGCACCCCGAATTGACGCTGGACTGGTATTGCGAGATGCTGCGCGGCCTGAAGCAGCGTTTTCCGCGGGTCCACCTGAAGGCCTTCACCATGGTGGAGATCGCCTACCTGGCGCGCCGCACGAAAATTTCGGTCCGCGAAACGCTGGAGCGCCTGCGCGGCGCCGGCATGGATTCGCTCCCCGGCGGCGGCGCCGAGATCTTCAACGAGCGCGTTCGCCGCATCATCTGCGACCACAAGATCGACGGCAGCGAGTGGATCGAGACGGCCCGCATCGCGCACCAGTTGGGCCTGCACTCCAACTGCACGATGCTCTACGGCCACATCGAGAACGAAGCCGACCGCGTGGACCACCTGGTCCGCCTGCGCGCCCTCCAGGACGAGACCCACGGCTTCGTCACCTACATCCCGCTGGCGTTCCACCCCGACAACACGCCGCTCGAGCACATCCCCAAGACCACCGGCTTCGCCGACATCAAGAACATCGCCGTGGCGCGCCTGATGCTGGACAACATCCCGCACATCAAGGCCTACTGGGTCATGATGACGCCGCGGATCGCGCAAGTGGCGCTGCGTTTCGGCGCCGACGATCTCGACGGCACCATCGTCGAGGAGCGCATTTATCACGATGCCGGCGCCACTACCATGCAGGGCCTGCGCCGCGCCGAGTTGCTGCAACTGATCCGCAAGGCCGGCCGCACCCCGGTGGAGCGCGACACGCTCTACCGCCCGGTGGAGCGCACCGAATCCACGTTCACCGTGCTGGTGTAGCGGGCACTGGTGTGGTGTCTCGCTTGAGAATTGACAATGCTGCGCAACTCGATGTGGGGCAGCCATTCTGGCTGCGGACCCGCTTTCCAGCGGGTCCAGCCGGCTGCGGGCTGGATTGCCCGCCCCACGTCTATCGTCAATTATTAAGCCGGACAGGGCGCTACGGGAGCGGCGTCTCACGGCGCAGCAGGTGCAAAATATTCCCGTCGGGATCGCGGAAAAACACCAGCGAATTGCCGCCCTTGGTCGTGGGTTCGGTCAGGAACGTGACGCCCGCTTCGCGCAGGCGACCGCAGGCCGCATCGAAATCCACCACGGTGAGCGCCAGGTGCCGCAGACCGGGGTCGCTCACCTCTGCCGGGGCGGACGCCGGACCGCTGGCCTCGATGATCTCGATCATCGAGCCGTCCGGCGCTTTCACGAACACCGTGCGGCTGTTCTTCGATTGGTAGTTGATCCGGAACCCGAGCTGTTCCACGTACCACCGGGCCAGCCGCTCCGGGTCGGGCGACGCGATCGCGGCATGTTCAATTCCTTGCACCATCATCCGCGATTGTAGCGCGCCGGCGGGCCGGGATCACGGAACAGTCCAGGTCCCCGCCGCCTGCCAGTCGGTGTTGTTGCCGCCGGCCGCGTCGCGTCCCGCCACGTACATCACGCGGTTCCCGCCAAACGAGCCGAAGAAGTTCACGTTCAACGTCAGCGTCAGACTGTTCCCGCCAGACTGCGCCAGCGTCCCCGATCCGTTCACCTGGCACTGGCCGTTGGCGATCTGGCCGGCCCCGTTTAACACCAGCGCTCCGGCAAACGGTCCTCCGGCGTCTCCCGCGTCATCCACCAGGTACAGGGTGTTGGTCGCCGTCACGTACGCCAGGTAGCACGCCCTTCGGCCATCGATGAAATCGTTGATCAGCACGTTCACGATCCCGATATCGGCGAAGCCCTTGCTGTCCGTCACGGTGAAGCTGATGGCTTGCGGGCTTATCGTCGCGCCCGACCCGTGCGCCGGGTTCGCGCTCCCCACCGTGATGGTCCCGGTGGGCGTCCAGGGCACCTGCCACACTCCCAACGCCTGCCAGTTCGAGTTGCTCCCCACCTGGTCCCGCGCCGCCACGTAGGCGATCTTGTTCCCCCCGAACGATGCGCTGAACGTGATGTTCAGCGTCAACGTCAGGGTTGTCCCGCTCCCCGCCGCCGACGTCAGGGCCACCGCGCACTGGCTGTTCTGAATTACGCTCGTGCTGCCCAGCGCCACCGAACCCGCATACGGTCCACCCGCGTCCCCTGCGTCATCCACCAGGTAGAGCGTGCTGTAGGGGATCGAATACGCCAGGTAACAGGCGTGCCTGCCGTCCAGAGAGCTGTTGATGAGCACGTTCACCACGCCGAGATTCTGGTAACCGCTGGGATGCGAAAACTGGAATGTGAAGCTCTGAGTGTTTCCATTCCCGGACGGCGGCTGGCTCCCCACTACTACCGGCACCCCGTTCAGGAAGATGAAGCTGCTGGCCGCGGCGGCCGCGCTCAAATCCGCATCCACCTGGTCGGCGCCGGCATTCACGCTGGTATCCACCGTCCCGCTGGTAGTCGGATCGTACTGCTCGGTCAACGTCACGGTCTGGCTTTCCCCGGCGGCCAGATTCCCGTAGTTCGCCAGCGCCTCGCCGCCGGATCCCGCGCACGTCCCCGACCCGGTGGCCGTGCAGCCCACGATCACCGCTCCCGCGACGTCGCCCTTCACCGTGACGTTGCTCGCACCCTGCGTCGGGTCGGATGTGTCATTCACGATCTGAATCGTGGAGACGACGGTGGGCTTCACCGCCGCCCGCGGCATCGGCGCCGGGCTTCTGTCCATTGACACGGCGGCTGCCGATGCGGGGCCCGCCGCAGTCACGATGCTGATCCGCAAATTCACCAGCTTCTGCGGCACCGAAAAGTCGCGGTAGCGCGGCGCCGGCGCAGAGGCGCTCGCCACCCCCACATCGCTCACGGGCCCCAACGTTGCGCCGATCTGGATGGTGTTCAGGTCGCTATTGGTGGCGTTCGTCACCAGCAGCGGAAAGGTAAATTTCTCGATCGCGCTTGCGTTCGCCGACAGCACCACCCAGGTCGCGGTCGCGCTCCCTCCGCTCACCGTCAACTGCTGGTAAGTGCCGCCCGCCAGTGGACTCCCCGTCACCGGCGCTCCGCCCGACCCGTTGGCGTCGGCCGAATACAACTGCGCAAGCGCCGTCCCTTCGTTGGGGTACACCGGCGCGTACACCTGCACCGTCCCCGGCACTTTGCTCAACACCAGGCGCAGCCGTGTCGCCGCGGTGAACTCTCCCGGCGCCGCGTCCTGGTACACCAGCGGAATGACGGTCTGCGGTCCCCCGGTGGGCGGCGTCGCCTGTCCCTTTTGGAACAGCAGCGTCGGCCCCGCGCACGCCATGATTTCGGCGGCGGCCACCGGCGCTCCGCATCCCGCGGCCTGCGCCACGTGGCTTACCGGCACCGCCGGCCCGGAGTACACGCTCACCTGCCCGGTCACGGCCGCCGTCCGCAAATTCCCCGCCGAGCCCAACAGGCTCGCATCCGCCCGCACATTCGTGATCCGCACCATGGTCTCGCCCGGTCCCAGGGTCACTCCCGTCCAGCGAATCACGTTGTAGCCCGTGATGTGCCCGTTCTGCGTAACGCTCCCGTTCACCAGTTGCGCGTCCAGCGTGTCCGTGCCGCTCAGCGTGTTGGTCACGTTGGTGTTTAGGGTCAGCGCGATGTTGGCGCTCACGGCGCTGCTCAATCCGGTGCAATCCAGGACCAGGTCGCCCAGCACTTCGGTCCGTCCCTCCAGCGCCGCTTGGGACGGCGTTGCCACGTTGGCCGTGCAGCTCGCGCTCACCCCTGTGCCCGCCTGGCTCACCGTGTACGGCTGGCCGGCGATGGTCAGCGTCCCCCTCAGCGGTGTGCTCGAATTATTCGCCGGCACGGTGTAGCTCACGGTGCCATTGCCCGACCCGCTGGCGCCGCTCGAAATCGCCACCCAAGGCGCCCCGGCGTTGTTCGCCGTCCAATTGCACCCGCCGGGCGCCGCCACGGTCGCGGTACCGCTTCCCCCGGTGGAGGCAAATGTCTGGCTGGCCTGCGACAGCGAGTAGCTGCAATTCGTCCCTGCCTGCGTGACCGTGAAAGTGGCCTGCCCGCTCGACGTGCTCACCGTGATGGTGCCGCTGCGCGACACGGCCGACGACTGGTTACCGGTCACCGAGTAGTTCACCGCGCCGTTCCCTGTCCCCGCGCCTCCGCCCGTAATCGTCACCATCGATGGCGTATTACTGGTTGCGGTCCAGGCGCAACCCGAGCCGCTCACCGCCACGTTCACGCTGCCCGTGCCTCCAGCTACGCCCAGCGCCGCGCCCGCAGCGTCAATCCGACCAGGCAAGTGCCGGCCGGCACCGATGTGTAGCCGAACTGGACGACGTTGTCGGAGAATTCCAGGGCGCCCGTCGGGGATCCGCCGGCGGCGTTGATTTCGGCCACCACAGGGTTGACCGCGTAGTGTTCCACATCAAACTGGCCGGTTCCGACTCCCTGGTATCCGGTGAACTGCATATCGGTCAGGAGAAAGCCCTTCGAGGGGTCGTATAAGAACGGCGTGCTGAACCGGAAAACGATGTCGAAGGGGCACGTGGTTGATCCCGTGCAGCCCGGGCTGCTCCACAGCGTCCCCGGACCCAGGGATGCGACCAGCGTATTGTCCGGGCCTCGATTCGTCGCGAAGTTCGTGGTAAGCAGAGTGTTGCCGCCGTTGGTGTAGGGGGCATACGAGGTCGTGGACATGTATATGGCAGCCGAGGTGACCGTCGCGTTGATCCCGCCCGTGCCCGGCTTCAGGCGAAACGCGATCTGCGTGATCAACAGCGGTCCCCCCGCAGTTGGGAATTGGAACCTGTCGAAGACGTCTTCGAATTCAAAGCTCCCAATCGATCCGGCTAGACTGCCGCTGCTGTCGTTGGCCAGGGTGGATGCCCGGTTGTTGGGAACGACCACGAATTGAGTAGGACCCGCGTGAATGGGCGAAACCATCATTGCGAGCGGGATTGCGGCAAGAACGGACTTGGCAAAATTCATGAGTCCAGACATTTTACATTAGAGTCGCCTTCACGGCAATAACGCCGGCGCCCATAACGCCGGCGCCCAAATGCGCCCGGTGGCGTGTGGCCGCGACGATCGCTGGCGTGGCCCGAATGCCTGGCGGGCAGCCCATAGCGATAGACTGGCAGTGTGAAAACCTGGGGAAAACGCATCCTGGGCGTAAGCATTGTGGGGGCGGCCATCGCGGCCGGCTCGGACCTCTGGCTGATCGCGGGGTCCCATGTAAATCCGCCGTCCGCCGCTGCCGGGTGGAAGCTCTCCACCCCCGCCGCCGGCGTCAATTCCTTGCCGGCCGACCTGCAATTGTGGCGTGGGACGCCGGGCGCGCGGCGCGTCTGCCGGGCCGCCTGCGCCGGCTCGCCAACCATGCGGCTGACTCTCTTTGAGATGCCGCAATGGCCGGGCGCCTTAGCGTGCGCGCCTTCGGCGAGCCAGGCAAGCTGCTCCGATCAGCGCGCTTCCGCTGAGCAACAGAGTCGTGGGTTCCGGAGCATCGTCTTGGGGGGTCGGTCCGCCGTCTTGGAATAACGGGCCGGCAAGCATCTGGGCGGGCACGGTGGTTCCCGTGTCGAAGTTCTGGTAAACGTAGGCGAGGTTGGAAGACTGGCCCGCGCTCATCCCTTCATACGCCTCCGCCCACGCCAGCACGTTGGGGTCCGTTGGGTTGGCTGCGGAGCCGGCCTGCACCCTGCCGCCGGAGAATCCGTCGCCCCCATCGTGGACAATATCCCAGATCGCGAGCTGGATGCCGGCGCCCTGGTCCGGCGTGCTTACCCAGTCCGTCGTGGGAAGGGCCGAGGTGTAGCTGGAATTCTGGCTGGGCAGCAGAGCGTTGTCGATCAGCCAGGAAACCCGTGGCAGGTTCTTGCCGGCAACGTCGCCGGGACCCAACACGTTGGTATCGTACTGCTGGTAAAGATAGATGTCCGTGAACAGGTCCACGCAGAGGCTGTCCCGGGTATAAGAACCATCGGTGTCGTTGACCGTTATATCGATGACGCCGGCAAAATAGGCCGAGACATCAGTGCCATCCTCATTTATCCAGATACTCTCGCCCCTCGTCCAGTCCACGCCGGTCACCACGATGGTACTGCCGGACGCCAGCCCGCACGCCAACAGCAGAAGGCCCAACGGCCGAAGGGAACTCAGAAACCACTCAATCGCTCGCATATACTTTAGGACTAGCAGTTCCAAAATTGCCTGCAAAGTACCGGAAGTTCGGGTACGATACCATCGGTTCTACTCCTTGGGAGGTAGTACGCCGGGGCTGGCCGGCGCGATGCGTTACACTCAGGTTGGCCGCCGGACCAACTTCACATTCGAGGCGCCCATGCGCACACTGCTCACCGCATTTCTCCTCATTCTCACCAGCACCCCGGCTTTACTCGCCCGGGTGGTCGTTTTCTGGCAGAATGGCTTCCCCACCGTTGCCAGCCAGCCCATCGCGCGGGAGACGCTGGCGCAGGCGCTCCAAGGTGCCGAGCCTGCCTTCCACGGCGTACAGGACCTGACGAATTCCGCCACACTCGCGGGGGTGGAACTGCTCGTGCTGCCCTACGGGTCCGCCGTGCCGGCCGATGCCTGGAGCGGGATTCAGGCCTACCTTCGAGCCGGAGGCAACCTGCTGGTACTGGGCGGCCAGGCGCTCCGCGTGCCCGTCACTGGCGTGAACGGCGGCTTCCGCGCCGCCCCGCCCCAGGACACCTATTCGCGCGAGCTGGACATCCGCCATTCCTACGAAGTGCCGCTGCCCGGCGGCGCCCGCTTCGCGTGGAAGCAGGGCTATTCGTTCCTGGGCACGCCGCAGATTCGCGCGCGCCGCTTCTTCGCCCTCGAGGGCCGCTGGGATGGCCTCGGATTCATGATGACCTCCGATGGCGTCGCCGCGGCCGCGCCGGTGGTCGTGGCCGATCACGGAGGCGGCGGCCCGATGGCCGGTTCCATGCCCGGCGCCCGCTTCGTGCTGCTCGATTTCGAGCCCGAGCCGGGCTACTGGGAGTCGCCCGACGGCATCGCCCTGGTCCGCGCGGCGTCCAATTATGCCCGCCGCGGGACCACGTCGTTGTCCCTCGAGCTGAAGTATTCCGCCATCCAGCCGGGCGAGTCGCCGCAGATTACGCTCCGCCTTCGGAGTCCCGGCCGCGAGCGGCAGTCGGCGCCCTTGACCGGAGACGTCAAAGTCGAGCTGCTCTCCCGCGGCGCCGTGATCGACACGGCCCAGGTGGTCTGTTCGGGCGACCGCGTGGAAACGGAGGTCGCGTTTAACAGGGCGCTGCCTGCCGGCTTCTACACCGTTCGCGCCCTGTACCAGGACGGCGGCCAGCCCCGCGAGTTCTCCCAGAACGGCTTCTGGGTCGAGGACCCTGAACTGCTGGCGTCCGGCCCCGTGCTGGGCGTGAAGGGCGACTTCCTCACGCGCGACGGCAAACCGTTCTTCCCCGTGGGCACCAACTACTTCACCACCGACGAGAACGGATGGGATTTCGCCGGACCGCGGAATGCCTGGATCTGGGACAGGGACTTCGACGAGATGGCGCGCCACGGCGTCAGCTTCGTGCGCACCGGTGTGTGGATGAACTCCCTGCGATTCCTCGACCCCGACACCGGCGCGGCGCCGGAGCGATTCCTGCGCAACCTCGAGGCCTACCTGCTCTCCGCGCGGAACCACGGCATCATCGTCAACTTCACCTTCTACGCGTTTACCCCGCGGCCCGGACCCGGGCCCAACGGCGAGATGCCTCTGCCCGCGCAACAGCCCGCGGCCGCGCCACCGCCGGCGGCGGCGCAAGGCGGGCCAGGCCGGGGCGGAAGGGGCGGAGCGCCGCAGCCGCCCACCGGAAGAAATCCCTACATCGACCCCGAGGCCATCCGCGCCGAGCTGAACTACGTGCTCTCCGTGGTGAACCGCTTCAAGGACGTCCCCTTCCTGTGCTACGACCTGATCAACGAGCCCAGCTTCTCCAACCCCGGGCGCCTGTGGACTGGCAACACCCCCAATGGCGACCCGGCCGAAATCGCCGCCTGGCAGAAGTGGCTTCGCGAGCGCTACGGCAGCGTCGCGGAGCTGGCTTCCGCCTGGAGCGTCACGCCCGAACAACTCGGCCCCTTCGACAAGCTGACGCTGCCCGCTATCGCCGATCTCGCCTTCACCCGTTACCGCAATGCCCGCGAGGTGCGGGCCATCGACTATAACCTGTTCGCCCAGGAGATGTTCACCCAATGGGTCCGCGCCATGGTGAATGGAATTCGCGGCGCCGGCAGCCGCCAACTTGTCAACGTCGGCCAGGATGAAGGCGGCGTGACCAATCGCGTGCTGAACCAGTTTTACGGGGCGGGAGGCGTCGCCTTCACCACCAACCACACCTACTGGCGGGACGACGCGCTGTTGTGGGATTCGGTGGCGGCCAAGCGCCCCGGCATGCCCAACATCACCGGCGAAACCGGCTACCAGCCCGTGTGGTCCACCGATGGCGCGTGGCGCTACGACGAGTCGACCGGCCTGGGGCTGACCGAGCGGAAATGGGCGCTCGGCTTCGCCGCGGCGTCGAGCGGCGCCCTGCAGTGGGACTGGGCGCGCGAAGTCGATTTCGGCATCAAGCGCAGCGACGGATCGGCCAAGATCTGGCAGTCTATGATGCGCGACATGGGACAGTTCGCCGAAAAGCTATCCCCCTGGGCCACCGAACTGGTTCCGCCGCAGGTGGCCATCGTTCTGCCCCAATCGCTTCAGCTTTCGGTGTTGAACACGACCGCGCTCGAGGCGCAGCAGAAGTGCGTGCGCGCGCTCTATCAGTACGCCCGCGCCGAAGCCTACGCCGTGGGTGAGTATCAGATCGAGCTGCTGGGAAACCCGAAACTCATCATCGTGCCTTCGGCGTTCGGCCTGACCGCCGGCGCATGGGAGGCGCTTCGCGGCAAAGTACGGAACGGCGCGACGCTGCTGCTTTCCGGACCGTTCGCCGGGGATGCCCATCTGCATCCCACCGGCAGGCAGAAGGACGCCGGCCTGGATTATGAGCTGAGCCCGCTGACCATCCGCGAGAACTCCTTCCGTTGGCCGGGCGGCGAGGCGCTGCTGACGTTCGGCGGCGAGCGGACGACCTATCTCGATCGGGCCGCGCTGCCTGACGGATCCCAATGGGCCGAAGCGCCGCTGGGCAAGGGCAAGCTGCTGTTCGCGGCGCTGCCGCTGGAGTTGAACGACAATCTGCAAGCGGTGGGCGACGTCTATCGATATGCGTTGAAGACCGCGGGCGTGGCCGCGACGTACACCACCGGTCTGCAGGATCCCGGCATCCTGATCTGCCCGTCGCGCTTTCCTCACGCCACGCTATATGTGCTGGCCTCGGAGTCGGCCCGCCAGGACGTGGCGTTCCGCGACGAGCCGAGCGGCAAGCAGTTCTCGGGCGCCCTGGACCCGGGACGCGCGGCGATGCTGCTCGTCGGAGAAGACGGCGGCCTGCTGGCGGCCTACAACTGGAAAAGCGCGCGCTAATCCACGCCCGCGGTGCAGGGCACTCGGGCGGCGCTGCCGGCGGCCTGCTCCCGGATCTCCAGCACCGGCGACGTCGTGATGGTGAGGCATTCCGGGGGTTGAAACTCCAGGCGCATGCCGCGGCCTATGTAAAACGTCTTCAGCATCGAGCCGCCCCACGTCGATCCGTGAATCTGCACCAGCAGCGGCTCGGGGCAGAACTCCGGGTGTCCGGAGATCAGCGCCTGGCCCGCGCCCTTGTGGACGATGGTGTACAAGTGGTTCTGCGTCCGCACTTCGAGGACCGTCTCCGACGGCACCTCGTGCAGGCACACGCCTCCCTCGATCTCCGACTGGACCAGGTTATGGTTAATGGCGTCGCTGAGATATGGGCTGACGTTGTACATCACGCTCACCTGTATTTTAATCCAAAGCAAGCCGCCAGCCAACCCACCAGTACCGGCCTCCGGGATCCACCGGTGTGTTACTTCTTCTTCTTCTTCACCGGCTCCGGCCCCACCCGTTCGATTGTCACGCTGACCAGCTTCACCGGCGCCACCGGCTTATCGCCGCGCACCGGAGCGCCATTGATCTTCGAAACTACATCCATCCCCTCCACCACTGCGCCGAAGATCGTGTACTTGCCGTCCCATTCGCGCATGGGGCTGGTGGTGATGAAAAACTGGCAGCCCCCCGAATCCGGCGCGCCGGTGTTGGCCATGGCGAGCCTGCCTGCGCTATCGAACCGCAGGCCGGGCAGAAACTCGTCGCGAATTGTGAAGCCGCAGTTGTGCGAGCCGGTTCCGGTGGGGTCGCCCGACTGGATCATCACGCCTGGCAGCACGCGGTGGAACGTGATGTTGTCGTACAGCGGCACCTTCACCATCGCCCCGGTCTTGGGGTCGCGCGTCGCCCGGTCGCCTTGTGCCAGCGCTACAAAGGTCTCGACCGCTAGAGGCGTATCTTTCTCGTAAAGCCGGGCGGTGAAATTGCCCATCGATGTGGTGAAGGTGGCATACAGTCCGTTCGATTTTTGTTGTGCGGAAATGCATCCTGCCGCAAGAAGGATTAGCGTGAGTTTCGTCACGTCCTCATTCTATTCCACGGTGACGTTCGGCCGTGGGAAATGAGGGCGCAATCTTGAGCGGCCGTCACTGCGGGCGGAAGCCCGCGATCCGGTGAAATGTGAAATAGTTCGCGTCGTGGGCGCGCGGCGGGCCGCCCCAATCGTCGTCGAATGCGGTCCGCGAAACCGCCACGATGTCCGCGCCGTCGAACTGCCAATCGACGTAGTGAAATCCGTGATGGACCGGATCGGGATCCGACAGGATGATGCGCTCCAGCCGCCACGATCGCAGATCTTCCGACGACATGAGGGCCAGGGTGTTTCGGACGGATGCCGGATCGCTGGCCGTCAGGCTGTATTCTTTGAGCGCCGGATTCGACAGCGTCCAGTACCTTCGGCTCTCGCCATCGTAGCGGATTGTGAACTTCTTGCTGCCGCCCGGAAACTCGGTCAGTCCTTGAAACTCGGGCGTGCCGTTTCGAACTCGAACCAGGGCGGCCTTCTCGATGTTATCCACGCGCAAAATGTCCAGGAGCGATCCGTCGGGGCCGATCACCGCGTTGCCTTCCAGCCAGTGTCTCCCCTGGCCCGCGTTGGCCGGATAGGGAAGCCGGGCGGATATGGTCCAATGCTTCGGGTCCAGCAAGTCCGACTTCACCGGTGCGGATAGGACCAGCGCCTCGAAAAAGCCCCACGGTCCCGGCGGGTGGTATTCCATCGCCCGCCACAACCGCCCGTCTTTCTCCACCACGGGTGTAGGCGCCGTGTGATAGTTCGGCTCCGCGGTGAGAAAGGCCGGCGGACTCCACGTATTGCCGCCATCCGTCGAGCGCCGGATCGCGACGCGCCCGTATTCGCAGGTGGTCCCCATCAGATAGACCGCGCCGCCGTGCGCGAACAGGTTCGACCAGAACTGGCCGGAGACTTCGCCCAGTTGCCGCCACGTGCGGCCGCGATCGGTGGACCGGAAAATGCGGGTCAGCCCCGACGTCGACTGGGTGGAACCTGGTCCAAAGAAGTCATGGGAAGCAAGGTAATCGCCCTTGGGCAGAATCACAATGGAAGGCGAGCCGATATACCGTCCGCCCGGCGGCGGTTCGTGATCGATGACGACGCCCGGCGGCACGGACGACGCGAGGCTCAGCCACGCGAGAAATCCGATCAGCATCCTCTCGATTATGGCGCAACGGTCAATCGCAACCGGGCCGCCCGCGTAAGCCAGCGGTTTCCGGCCTTTTTCAGCATCCTGCCGGAGACGGTATACTCGATCACAGCCGGGCGATCGCTAGTGGACCGCCCTGCTGAAAGGGGATTACCGCAATGAGAAACCGCGTATTGGCATCGACCGCAATCCTGATGTTTGCGTTTCTGGCCGCGGCCGGCGCCGCCGACCTGAACGGCAAGTGGAAAGGGGAGATGAAGACCCCCGACGGCCAGAGTTTGGAGATCAACTTCAACTTCCAGGTGAGTGGTGAAAAGCTGACCGGAACGGTCGCGAATACCTACGGCGAGGAGCAGATCACCGACGGAACGGTGAAAGGCGACGTCATCTCGTTCATCATCCTGGCCGGCGGCGGCCAATTCAAGATCATCTACAAAGGCCAGGTGGTGGGTGAAGATCTGAAGTTCAAGGTTACGATCGGCGACATGGGCGAAGGGGAGCTGACCGCCAAACGCGTCAAGTAGACGACACAGGCGAGGCATAGTCCCGAAAATCCGGTTTCACCAACGTGTTACGAAATAGCTGTGCCAGCGCCGGAGATCCGCAACAGTTATTCCCTGACAGGTCCCGACGCACGCCTGCCGCAACTTCGGGTGGAGGCCGGACTCTGATGGCGAAGTTCCCGGATCATGCGATTGAAAGCATCGGCTTCGGAAGGATCGCTGTCATCAGACGGAGTAAACTCGCGGACCGGCGGCATCAGTCCTGGAATGCAGATCTTCGGATCGGGTAGCTTTTGGGGATCGACGATTCTCGCCATGCCCCAGTGTACCGGATTGCCCTACGGCACCTTGCCTGACGGGAAGTTCACGTACTTGATCCGCTGCCGCTTCCATGTGTAAGTGATGTGCAGGCTGCCGTCGCTGCCCTGGATCATCGCCGGGTAGGAATATTCGCCGGGCTCCGTCTCCAGGTCGTGGAACTTCGACCAGTGCTCGCCATCGCGGCTGACCGCCAGATTGAGCGGCGTGCGCCCGCTGGTGGTGTGGTTGTAGACCATCACGAAGCGGCCGTCTTTCAGGCGCACCACGTCGATTCCGGCATTGGGATTGGGCACATCGATCGGCCGTGCCTGGGTCCACGTGACGCCGGCGTCGCGCGAGTCGGCTACGCAGACGCGCCCGATGCTGCCGGTGGAGCGCGCGAAGAATCGCAGGCGCTTTCCTCCCATCCACACCACCACCGGCTGGATGATTCCGTGCGGCTGGCCCGGCGCGGTGGCGCCGGTGCCGGGCACCGTGATGGGACCATGGCGCGTCCAGGTCTTGCCGTCGTCGGTGCTGCGCTCGATCCACGCGGCCCACGAGCCGTAGCTTTCCACCGAAGTGCCGCTGACGATCACGCCGTTGGCCAGCACCAGGGGCTTCGCGCGGATGGGCCCGTAGAGCCCCGCCGGCAGATGTTCCGGCGGCGACCACGTCAGTCCGTCGTCGCGGCTCAGCATCCGCCCCGCACTCCATTGCGAAGGAGTCGGGCCGAATTTGTAGTACAGCCACAAGACCCGATCGGCGGACCGGAACAGCACGGGGTTGTACATGGCGATGCCCGGCTCGCGCACCATCTCCACGGGCGCCTGCCAGCGGCCGCCCTGCTTGCGCGCGCCCCAGATGGCCACGTCGGGCCGGCCCTCGGCGGTTCCGCCGAACCACGCGGCCATCAGTTCGCCGGGGGAAACCTCCACCACGGTGGATGCGTGGCAGGAAGGCGTGGGCATCTTCTCGGCCACGAATTCGGATGTCTGTGCGGAAAGGGATGCCACGGCCGCAAAGAACAAAATGGATCTCATGATGACACGGGCGCTTCGATCTCCGGTATCGCGTTCACTTCCGCGCGGCCCACGCCAGTCCGTCCGGCCCCCTGCCGGTCTTGACCTCGCCGGTTACCGTCATGGTCTTCAGATCGATCACGGCAACGGCATCGCGCGAGTTCAGCGTCGTATAGGCCCGCGAGCCGTCGGGCGTCATCAGAAGGCCCTCCGAGCTGGCCGGCAGCTTGATACTCTTGTGCTCCTTGCGGGTGGCCGCGTCGACCACCAGCAAATCGTCGCCGCTCATGTCCGACACGAAAACGTACTTGCCGTCCGGCGTGATCTTCAGCCGGTTGGCCGCTCGCGTGGACGGGAGCGTCTCCACGACCTTCTTGGCGGCGACGTCGATGATGGAGATCGTACTGTCCTGCGCGTTGGCAACCCACAGTTCCTTGCCGTCGGGAGTCAGGTCGAAGCCCTCGGATCCGTGGCCGACCGGGATGTTGGTGACATTCCAGTCCGGCGCACCGCCGCCCGGCGGAGGCCCGCCCCTGCCGCGTCCGTCGGGAGCCCCAGGGCCGCCCCTGCCACGTCCGTCAGGCGCCCCAGGGGGGCCACCCGGGCCGCGTCCGGGTCCAGGCCCCTGTGCGGCGCTCTGCTCGATGATGCTGACGGTCGAGGAGCTGACATTGGACGTGAAGACTGTTTTGAGGTCTTTCGAAACCGTCACCATATGCGTGCGGTTCTGGCCCGTGCCCACGACCCAGTCGATCTTTTGCGTGGAGGGATCGTAGCGGCCGACGACCTTGGCTCCTTCGGCCGTGAAGTACAACTTGCCCCCGGCAAAGACCAGTCCGTGAGGCGCGCGCAACGCGCCCAGATCGATGGGTGCCAGCGGCTTTTGGGCGGCCAGGTCGACCACCGCGATGGTCGCGCCGCCGCCTCCCCGGCCTCCGCCGCCATAGTTCGAAATGTATGCGGTCTTCCCATCGTCCGATACGGCGACTTCGTGCGGATCGTTTCCCACGGGCACGCGCGCCACGATCGTCAGGCTCGCCGGATCGACGATGACCAAGGTGTTTTGCGCTTTCTCGAGGACCAGCAAAGCGCTGGCGGGCGTGTCCGCCCCCTGAAGGGCAGCGGCGCCGAAGCAGAGGATCCACAGGTAACTCCGGATTTTCATGATGTCCCTTTCCGAATGCTTCGCCGGCACGGCGGAAACGCCCCGCTCGCGCCGGCTCTCGTCCAAGTTTATCCCTCTCGCCGGGTCCCTGCGCATCCGCCGCTTGCGGATGCGATAGACTTGGCGGAAACCGCCTATGAAAATCCTGCTCCTCCTTCTCGCCGCCGCAACCTCGTGCTCGCCTTACTTCTTCAACCCCATCCGGCAGGGCTCCGTGGCTTCCAGGGAACGCGTGATCGACCGCGCCACCGGCAAGCCGCTCGAATGGGAGGTGGTCGGCGGGCGCGTCCGCGTGAGCTTTGTCAACGATCGCGACGACCAGCTTCCGGTAAAGATCGTGGGGAGGAACCGGCCGTGCATGTTCGACCTCGACAGCGGCCTGCCGCTCCACACCCACACGGTGAGCGGCAAGGAAGTGACGGTGCGCATCCGCGTGGAGGAGACCTATACCGACCCGGTGGGCTACACCGTGGAAAACGGCGAGCTGGTCGAGTCACCCTGCGCTTCACCAACATCCGAAACGACGAGCTTTCAGTGACCAGAAACCCTTGTGGGGCAGGTTGGTAACCTGCGGCGGGTTGTCAACCCGCCCGGCGAGCGAAGCTCGCCTCTTCGCGCCGTAGCCCAACGTTTCTCGCCAGCGACGTTCTTAAAGGGACCGTCTTTTCTCGTCTCGACGCCCCCCTACCGCGGAATCCCGATCTCGTCGGCCACGCGCTCCAGGGTGGACAGCAGGCGGTCCACCTGGGCCTCGGTGTGCGCCGCGGTACAGGAGATGCGCAGCAGGTTCTGCGCGGCCGCCGGACGCAGCACCGGATTGATGTAGATGCCCTCTTTGAGCAGCGCCTTGCACAGCCGGCAAAGGTCCAGCTCTTCCTGAATGACCACCGGAACGATGGCCGTCTCGCCGGGGAGCACATTGAAGCCGCGCTCGCGCAGCTCGTCGCGCAGCAGCCGCGAGATATGCAGGAGGCGCTGCCGGCGTTCCGGCTCGTTCTTCATGATCTGCAGAGCCGCGCCCACCGCCGCGACCGAGGCGGGGGGCAGGCTGGCGGAGAAGACGAACGGCCGCGCCGTGTGCTTCAGGTAGTCCACCACCGAGCGCTCGCCCGCTACGAAACCGCCGACCGAGGCCAGCGACTTGCTGAAAGTGCCCATCACGATATCGATTTCGTCCAGCACGCCCAGGTGCTCGGCCGCACCGGCCCCGGTCGGCCCCAGAACGCCGATGCCGTGGGCTTCGTCCACGTACACCCGCGCGCCGTAGGGCTTGGCCAGCTTGAGCAGGCCGGGCAGGTCGGCGACGTCGCCTTCCATGCTGAACACGCCTTCCGACACGATCAGGATCTTGTCTTCCGGGGGGCAGTTCTCCAGGCAGCGCTCGAAATGCTCCATGTCGTTGTGGCGGAAACGCATGGTGCGGGCGGGCGACCGCAGCGCGCCTTCCACCAGGCTGGCGTGCAGGTTGTGGTCGCAAATCATCACGTCGCCCTTCTCGGTGAGGGCCGAAAGGGTGGCGTAGTTGGCCTGAAAACCCGTGCCGAATATGATGGCGGATTCCTTGCGCACAAAGGCGGCCAGCTCGGCTTCCAGCTTGACATGCAGATCCAGCGTGCCGTTCAGCAGGCGCGAGCCGCTGCAACCGCTGCCGTACTTCCGGATGGCCTGCGCGGCCGCTTCCTTCACCTTGGGGTGGTTGATGAGATCCAGGTAGTCGTTCGACCCGAACATCAGCACTTTGCGGCGCCCCATACGGACTTCGCCCGGCCCGCATCCTTCGCGCTCGCCGAAGACCTCGAAGTACATATAGAGCCCGGCGGATTGCAGGTCACCCGGACGAGTGAAGTTTCGGCATTTTTCAAAAATGTCGTTCGATCCGCTGCTCTTCTTTTTGCCGGTGATGTCGCTAGACGATACGCTCATGGTCCTCAGTTCCATTCGTAGATTCGGTAGGTCTTGTACCGCTTTGCTCCCATGGCTTGGAGGGAGCGGTTCATCAGAACGTTGTCTTCCAATATCCAGGACATTTCGCTGTCGACATATCCCATCCTCCTGGCATTGCGGAGCAGAGTCGCGTAAAACGCCGCCGCCACGCCAGAGGTGCGGTACTCCTCCACCACCCCCAGTGCTAGGACCCGTACACGATTGATCAAACGTTGATAATACAGGATTTTGATGAGCCCCGTGGGCAGCAGTCTCCCGCCCGCGTGTTTGAGCGCCTGATTGATGTCCGGAAGGGCCAGCGCGAAGCCCACCACGCGGCCACCCGCCTCTCCGATCAATACCAGGTCCGGCTTCAAAATCTGCTTCATTTCCTTGCCCATCGCGAAGAACTCTTCCCGCGACATGGGTATGTAGCCCCAATTCCGTATCCACGCCCGGTTGTACACCTCCCAGACCTGCATCACCTCGGCGTCGAAGTTCTTCATGTTGATGGGACGAACGCTGATGCCGCCGGCCGCCAGCGCCCGGCCTGCGATCCGCTCGATTTTCCCCGAGTCGAGGGCCGCCGGGATGCTCTGATAGGCCAGCAAATCCTTGGCTTTCCGCAGCCCCGCGCTCTCCATCAATTCGGGATAATACCGCGGGTTGTAGGTCATCATGATCACGGGGCTCGAATCGAATCCGTCGATCAGCATTCCGCACTCATAGTTGGTGGATGGATTGACCGGGCCGCGCAGGAACCGCGCGCCGCGCTGGAATACCCATTCGCGGGCCCGCGATAGCAAAGCTTGGGCCACGGCGCCATCGTTGATACTCTCGTAAAATCCGAAAAAACCGGCGTTCTCTTCGTGGGCGCGGTTGTGCGCCTTGTCGAGGATGGCGGCTATACGCCCCACCGTCCGGCCATTGTCCAAGGCCAGAAAGAACTCGACATCAGCGTTAGCATAATACGGATGCTTCGCCCGGTCGAGTAATTCTTTTACCGCAATCCGCAGGGGAGGCACCCAATATGGGTCCTCGCGGTAGAGCGCGTACGGGAACTCGATGAATTCCCGGAGCGCCTTTTTGTTGTCCGCCGCGACCACCTCAATGCCTGACAATGGCCAAGCTCCCTTTCGACAGTCTTCGGTACAGCACGGGCGCCAACCAGATCAACGCGACCGCCAGAACGGCCCCCGCTAGCACATCGACGGTGTAGTGGTATCGAAGATAAACTGTAGCAAAAATGAGGATCGGAGTGTAAGCGAAATAGATCCGGAATAACCTGTTGGATACCATCCGGCTGCCCCACCACGCCAGGATGGTGAGTTCCGTATGCCCGCTGGGGAAGCAGTCGTAATGCGCCGATTCCAGCCGGTCGAGGGTCGATTGCATGGATCCGAACAGCCACACCCCCTGGAGCGGCACATGCTGCAAGTGGCTCAACAGAAAACGCGGTCCGCGCGCCGGAACCGCCACGTAGCCCAGGTACGAAGCCAGAAAGCCCAGGGCGATCAGGAAAGCGTAGTATTGAAAATCGCCGTACCCGCCTTTCATCCAGATCAAGAACGCCACCAGCAGTACGGCCGGTACGAACAGCGTGTAGGCGTCCTGCAGCAACTCGGTCACCACGGGATGCTGCACGCGCTCCAGCCACACCGTGGGATTGGCCTGCCAGATGCGATAATCCAGGCCGGCCAGCCACTGGTCGGCGTCGGTGTGCCTGACGGCCGGGATGAGCAGCGCCATTTCCTTGTAACACGATGCTACGTAAGGCAATGGGTACCAGTTCCGGAAAATCCACGTGGTCCGGTTCTCCCGCTTCACCTCGAAGACCAGGAGCGCCACCGCCGCGAGGTGCCAGACGAACAGCCCGGCGGCATCGGGAATCCGGCTCCACCATCCCACGATCACGATGGTCGTAATGGCGAAATACGCCAGGATGATCTTGTCCACGGCCCAGAAGCCAGTGTCTTCCCGAGGCTGCTTCAATATTTCAGCCAACCGGCCTCCTTGTACCATGCCAGCGTGCCGGCCAGTCCCTCCTGGAGGGTCGTTTTCGCCGAAAAGCCCAGCTCCGCGCCAGCGCGCCGCGTATCGCACGTCCAGTTCGGGCAGCGCGCCTCCAGCACCTTCTCCCGCGAAATGATGCCCGGCCTGCGGCGGATCTGCGACCACATTTCGCCCAGGCAGCCGGCGGCAAAGGCCACTGCCGGCGGCACCCGCACGATGCGCGGGCTTCGGCCCATGATCCGCGCGGCGGCCAGCCCCAGCTCGCTCCACGAAACCGGTTTCGGATTCGCCAGGAAGTACACCCGGCCGCCAGCGCTCGGACAGCGGGCGGCGGCGAGCAGGCCGTCCACCAGGTCCTCGACGTAGATGGCGCTGAACCACCGCTCCCCGCCCGAGATCTGCACCACCAGCCCCTTGGAGATGGACTTGAGGATCTGGAAAACGTCGGTATCGCGCGGACCGTAGACCACCGGCGGGCGGACGATCACCGCGCCGGGCACGCGCTCGCGGACGATTCGCTCGGCCTCCAGCTTGGATCGCCCGTAGTTGGTCACGGGGTGCGGCTCGGCATCCTCCGTGACCGGCGTGCCGTTGGCGCTCGGGCCGGCGGCTGCCAGGGAACTCACGTGCACCAGCCGAACGGAGCGGCCCGCCAGAGCACTAACCAGACTCCGCGTGGCTTCGGCGTTGCCGGCGAAGTAGTCACCGGCCCTGAGCGCCTTGGTGACCCCGGCAAGGTGGATGACGGTATCGACGCCCTCCACGGCTTCCGCCAGCCCCTGGCCGCTGATGAGGTCGCCGGGGACCGCCTCGACGCCATCGGGCAGTCGCCGCACCCGGACCCTGGGCCGCACCAGGCACTTCACCGCTACGCCCGAGGCGCAAAGCCGTTCCAGCAGATGGCCGCCGATGAAGCCGGTTCCGCCGGTAACGAGATACATTATTGCGGCGTGCCGCGGAAGGCGACTTCGCCGAAGTAGCTCTCCGCCACGCTGCCGGTGTGCTGCGAGTTGATCTGGATGCGCAAGCCCTTGACGTGCGGCGCCGGCTTGCCGTAGGCGCGCTGGTAGTCGGCAGCCACGTTGCGGTTCTCGGCAATCCAACGGTTGGCGCTGCCTGCGCCCGATTCGCAGACTACGGAGTAAACGTGAATCAACGGAATGAAGCCGGTTTTCTGTTCAGCGCCCTTGGGAGCCGTGGTATCCCAGATATAGGAGACAACCCGGCGGTCGTCGAAGGCCACCAGCACTTGAGCCGCCTGGTCGTCGGTGTCCGCGCTTCGAAAATCGCCGCCGCCGGGAAGCTGCGTGACCTTCCAGTGCCAGGTCAGGTAAGGCAACAGCGCCGGATCGACATCCACGCCACGCTCCAGGGCGAACGAAGCATCCACGCTCTTGAGATGCAGGCAGGGAGTTTCGGTATCGGAGCAGACGGAGATCTGGGGCCTGCCGTGAATGACCTTGATCTGCCAATCCCCCGGCTGGCGTCCCACACTCCAGCCGGCCGTGTTCAGCACGATGGAAGGCAAATCGGCCGGGTGGGCGGGGATAACAAACAAAAGACTGGCGCAAGTGAGCAGGAACGTCTTCAATTAACCTCTCCGCGGGCAGCGAACCGTCTTCTATTCTAATATCGCACGGCGACGCAGCTTAACGCCACATTCAGCGGCAGTTAATGGCGGTTAAAGGTGCTTAATATTCGCCGTTCACGGCGCGGCTTTACGCTCCTGAATGGCCTGCACCGTGAGCAAAGCCTGGCGTTCGATGTTTTCGGGCAGGCCGGGCACCGCGTGGGCGAAGCGCTGGACGTCGTCGAGATCGCCTGGCTGGCCGACCAGGTAAAGCGCGCGTAAAGCCTCCCAAACGTGATTCTTGTCGGCGGAAAGTTCAACCAAATCCTCGCCCCCTCGAAGCCCCGCGCCGTCCTTTTGATCGAGGTCCCGCACTTCGCCTGGAACCGGGGAGCGTACCTCGGCTTCTCCGATATGCGCGACCAGCGTGCCGGGATTGACGTAATCACCTGACTTCAGCCGGTATTTCAGCCCGCCCGCCACTGGCGCCGTGATCGTGAACGGCCGCAGCATGGCGATCAATTCCGGTCGTGCTGCGGGATCGGCGAAAGCGGCCAGGGCCAGGGCCGCATTGCGGCGGACCATGGGTTGCGGATCGTGAATCAGCCGCTGGAGCGCTTCGTGGAAGGCGGGATTTTTAGCATCCTGCCCCATGATCCAGGCGGCCGTCTGGCGCAATTCCAGGCTTGGGCTCGAAGCCTGTTGGAGGACGTCGGGATACCAGCGGGAAACGTCGCGATGCTGCGACATCCGCTCCCCGAGCTGAACCAGCGCGTGCTGGGCGTGCCGCGGCTTGGATTTGTCGGTGAAGTAGCGGTCCAGCTCGTCGTCGGTCAGCTTGCGTCCGAACCAGGTGGAGTACCAGAAGAGGAACGGCAGGAGGACCATCAACAGTGCGCAAGCCGTGATGAGCAGGTAGGCCTTACGGCCGGGGCGCCGGTGGGGGGTCATTCTTCGAAGAGCGCCTCGAGGGGGACCACCATTTCCGGGTTTTCGGTTCGCAGCTCGGCCACTTCGTGGAAACCGGTGGACGTGCCGCGATACGCCTTGCGATTGCGCGGATTGACGATCCACACGTAGGAGACACCCATGCGCAGGTAGTCGTCGACTCTCTCCTGCATGGCGGCCATCCGGTCGTCCGGGGAAAGGACTTCGATGCAGATGAAAGGCGGCTTCGTGAAAATCTGTTCCGAAGGCTCCGTGCCGAGAACCACGCAGACATCGGGAACTCTAAAGCGAGTCGGCGATACCTGTACGCGCTGTTCGGGGACCACAACGATTCCCCATTGTTTGCGACGAGCGTAAAAATAGGCGCTCACCGCCATTTGCAGCCTGGCGTGATCGAATTCTCCCACATTCCTCTCCACGACCACCCCGTCCACGTAGTCGCAATCGGGGGCGTAGCTGGTCGACAGGTACTCCCTCACGCTGATCAGTTCATCGGTGTACATGGGTTATTCTTCAAAGAGCGCCTCGAGGGGGACGGCCATTTCCGGGTTTTCGGTTCGAAGCTCGGTCACTTCGTGGAAACCGGTGGACGTGCCGCGGTACGCCTTGCGATTGCGCGGATTGATGATCCAGACATAGGAGACGCCCATGCGCATATAGTCGTCGACCCTCTCCTGCATGGCGGCCATCCGGTCCTCGGGGGAAAGGACTTCGATGCAAATGAAAGGCGGGGTCGTGAAGATCTGTTCCGAAGGTTCCGGGCCGAGAACCACGCAGACGTCGGGAATCCTGAAGCGAGTCGGCGATACCTGTACGCGCTGTTCCTGGATAACGAAAGTGCCCCATTCCCGGCGCCGCATCTCGAAATACATAATGAGCGCCTTCTGAAGTTTTCCGTGATCCTTCTCTCCCACATTCCGCTCCACGACCACCCCGTCCACGTAGTCGCAATCCGGGTCGTAGCTGGTCGACAGATACTCCCTCACGCTGATCAATTCATCGGTGCGCATAAAAACAAAAAGCCGGCGCCCGCATAAAGCGGGGCCGGCTTTCAGAATACCAGACTACTCCGCCAGCGACTCCTCGCCGGTGTCCTCCGGCAGGCCGCCGGCGTATTGCAGGCGCGTCTCTTCGTCGTAGCCGGGGATGGCTTCGAGCGCCGCATCCACCGGCGGCTCCTCCACCACGTCCTCGCCCGCGATCTTCACCTGGCGGTAATACTCCATGCCGGTGCCGGCCGGGACCAGGCGGCCCATGATCACGTTCTCCTTCAGGCCTCTCAGGTAGTCCACCTTGCCGTTGATGGCGGCTTCGGTGAGCACCCGCGTGGTCTCCTGGAAGGAGGCCGCCGAGATGAACGAATCGGTCGATAGCGAAGCCTTGGTGATGCCCATCAGCTTGGCCTTCCCCTGCGCCGGACGCCCGCCCGCCTCCACCACCCGCGCGTTCTCGGCGCGGAACTTGAACTTGTCGACGATCTCCTGCGGCAGAAACTCCGTGTCCCCGATGTCCTCCACCTCCACCCAGCGCATCATTTGCCGCGAGATGGTCTCCAGGTGCTTATCGTTGATGTTGACGCCCTGCAAGCGGTAGACTTCCTGAATCTCGTTCACCAGGTACTTTTGCAGTTCCTTCTCCCCGAGCACCGCCAGAATGTCGTGCGGGTCGCGCGGTCCGTCCATGAGCGGCTCGCCGGCCTTGACCCGCTCGCCCTCCTGGACGTTGATGTGTACGCCGCGGGGCAGCGAGTACTCGCGCTGCTCGCCATCGTCGCCGATGACGAAAATCTTGCGCTGGCCCTTGGTCACTTCGCCGTATTTCACCGCGCCGTTGATCTCCGCGATGATGGCCGTCTCCCGCGGTTTCCGGGCTTCGAACAGCTCCACCACGCGCGGCAGGCCGCCGGTGATGTCCTTGGTCTTGGTGGTCTCGCGAGGGATCTTCGCCATCACGTCCCCGGCGTGGACCTCCTCGTTGTCGTGGACCATCAGGTGGGCGTGGGTAGGCATCAAGTATTTCTTCGCTTCTGATCGCGAACCCTGTGCGCCTTCAGGCCTTACGATGATCGTGGGCTGCCGTTTCTCGTCCGGTGAATCGGTCACCACGAGCTGCGACATGCCGGTAACTTCGTCCACCTGCTCCTGCAACGTCAGCCCGTCGACGAGGTCCTTGAAGTGCACCACGCCCGAGACTTCGGTCAGGATGGAGAAGGTGTACGGATCCCATTCGAGCAGGATCTGGTTGCTCTTCACCGGAGCCCCCGGCTCCACCAGCACGCGCGCCCCGTAGACCACCGGGTAGCGCTCCTTTTCGCGGCCCTTGTCGTCCACCACCGCCATGATGCCGTTGCGGTTCATGGCGATCAGCTCGCCGGCTTTGCTGCGGACCGTCTGGATGCCGATGTAGCGGGCGAAGCCGTCGGACTTGGCGTCCTGGGTGGATTGCTCGCTGATGCGCGTAGCCGTTCCGCCGATGTGGAACGTCCGCATGGTCAACTGCGTGCCAGGCTCGCCGATGGACTGGGCCGCGATCACGCCCACCGCCTCGCCCCGCTCCACCAGCCGTCCCGTGGCCAGGTTGCGGCCGTAGCACATGACACACACGCCGCGCTTGGATTCGCAGGTCAGCACCGAGCGGATCTTCACCCTCTCGATACCGGCCGATTGAATCGCCGCGGCCAGGTCTTCAGTAATCTCCTGGTTCACAGCGACGATCACGTTGCCCTCGTAGTCCTTCTGGTCTTCGAGCGCCACGCGGCCCACGATGCGGTCGCGCAGAGGCTCGATGATTTCGCCGGATTCGATGATGGGCTCCACGTAAATGCCTTCGGCGGTGCCGCAATCCGGCTCGGTGACGATCACGTCCTGCGCCACGTCCACCAGGCGCCGCGTCAGGTACCCCGAATCGGCGGTCTTCAGCGCGGTATCGGCCAGGCCCTTGCGGGCGCCGTGCGTGGAGATGAAGTACTGCAACACGTTGAGGCCTTCGCGGAAGTTGGCCGTAATGGGGGTCTCGATGATCTCGCCCGAAGGCTTGGCCATCAGGCCGCGCATGCCCGAGAGCTGCCGGATCTGCTGCTTGGAACCGCGCGCGCCCGAATCGGCCATGATGTAAATCGGGTTGAGGTAGCGGCCCGTGCGGTCGTCCTCTTCCATGGCCTGGAACATTTCATCGGAAACCTTCTCGGTCACCTTGGACCAGATTTCGATGATTTTGTTGTAGCGCTCGCCGTGGGTGATGGCGCCGTCCTGATACTGGTTCTCGACGTTGACCACTTCTTTTTCGGCCTCGCGCACCAGCCCGGCCTTCTCGCCCGGCACCACCATGTCGTCGATGCCGATCGAAATTCCCGCGCGCGTGGCGTACAGGAAGCCCAGCGCCTTGACCTCGTCGAGCATCCCGACGGTGATCTGCAACCCGAACTTCAGGTAGCAGTACTGCACCAGTTGCGCGAGCCCCTTCTTCTTCAACAGGCCGTTGATGAACGGCATGTCGCGCGGCAGGTTGTCGTTGAGGATCACGCGGCCGACCGTGGTTTCCATGTACTGCTTGTTGAACTCGATCGGCTCGGTGTGCAGGATGTTCTGGTTGTCGAAAGCGTGCACCAGGTCGATCACCCGCCCCGTGTAGCGCAGCTTGATGGGGGTCAGGGTTTCCACTTCGCCCATCTCGAGAGCGATCAGCACGTCGTCGGTGGAGGCGAAAGTGCGGCCCTCGCCCTTGGCGCCCGGGCGCGCCTTGGTCAGGTAATAGCAGCCCAGCACCATGTCCTGGGTGGGAATGGCGATGGGCGCGCCGTGCGCCGGCGAGAGGATGTTGTTCGACGAGAGCATCAGGGTGGATGCTTCGATCTGCGCTTCGGGCGACAGCGGAATGTGGACGGCCATCTGGTCGCCGTCGAAATCGGCGTTGAAAGCCGTGCACACCAGCGGGTGGATCTTGATGGCCTTGCCTTCCACCAGCACCGGCTCGAACGCCTGGATGCCCAGGCGGTGCAGCGTGGGAGCGCGGTTCAGCAGAATGGGGTGGTCCTTGATGACCTCTTCCAGGATGTCCCACACCACCGGGTCCTGCTGTTCCACCAGTTCCTTGGCCTGCTTAATGGTGGTGCAGTGGCCACGCTGTTCCAGGCGGTGATAGATGAAGGGCTTGAACAGTTCCAGCGCCATCTTCTTGGGAAGGCCGCACTGGTTGAGCTTGAGATCCGGGCCCACCACAATTACGGAACGCCCGGAGTAGTCCACGCGTTTGCCCAGCAGGTTCTGGCGGAAGCGGCCCTGCTTGCCCTTGAGGGTATCGGAGAGCGACTTGAGCGGGCGGTTGTTGGCGCCGCGCAGCACGCGGCCGCGGCGGCCGTTATCGAACAGCGCGTCCACCGCTTCCTGCAGCATGCGCTTTTCGTTGCGCACAATCACGTCGGGCGCATGCAGCTCGATGAGCTTCTTCAACCGGTTGTTGCGGTTGATCACGCGGCGATACAGATCGTTGAGATCGCTGGTGGCGAAACGTCCGCCGTCCAATGGCACCAGCGGCCGCAGTTCCGGCGGAATCACCGGGATGACATCCAGAATCATCCACTCCGGCTTATTGCCGCTCTTGCGGAAGCTTTCCACCACGCGCAGGCGCTTGGCGAATTTCAGTTTCTTCTGGACGCTCTGCTCGGTCTTCATGCGCTCGCGAATCTCTTCGCTGAGAGCTTCCACGTCGACTTTCTTGAGCAGTTCCTTGATGCCCTCGGCGCCCATCATGGCGATGAATTTGCCGGGGAACTCCTGGTCGAGAGCGCGCTTCTTTTCGTCGGTGATCACTTCGCCCTGGCTCAACGCCTCCACTTCGCCCGGATCTACAATCACATACGCTTCGAAGTAGAGCACCCGCTCCAGTTCGCGGAGGGTGATGTCCAGCAGGTGGCCGATGCGGCTGGGCAGACCCTTGAAGAACCAGACGTGCGAGCAGGGGCTGGCCAGTTCAATGTGCCCCAGACGCTCGCGGCGCACGCGCGCCAGTGTCACTTCCACGCCGCATTTGTCGCAAATGACGCCGCGGTGCTTCATGCGCTTATACTTGCCGCACAAGCACTCCCAATCCTGGGTAGGTCCGAAAATACGCGCGCAGAACAATCCGTCGCGCTCTGGTTTAAAAGTCCGGTAATTGATAGTCTCCGGCTTGGTGACTTCACCGTGGGACCAGCTCCGGATTTTTTCCGGAGACGCCAGAGAAATGCGGATGGAATCGAAATCCGCAATCAAATTCGCTCGATCGTATGGGGATGATCTCAAAGTATCCTCCAGTCTCTAAGCACGAAAACCTTATTCCAGCCACAGATGAACACGGATAAACACGGATAAAACCAACACTCATATCTGCGTTTATCTGTGGCCCAATGCCTTTGCTAGTCCGCAGCCAATGCCGTATCCGGCACTTCCCGCGGCTTCTTCATCAATTCCACATCGAGACACAGCGACTGCAATTCGCGAATCAGCACGTTGAACGATTCCGGTACACCGGGCTCAATGGCTGCTTCGCCTTTGACAATCGCTTCGTAGATCTTGGCGCGGCCGTACACGTCGTCCGACTTCGCCGTCAGCAGTTCCTGCAGAATGTAAGCGGCGCCGTACGCTTCCAGCGCCCACACTTCCATTTCGCCGAAGCGCTGTCCGCCGAACTGCGCCTTGCCTCCCAGAGGCTGCTGCGTGATCAGCGAATACGGGCCGATGGAGCGGGCGTGAATCTTGTCGTCCACCAGGTGGCTCAACTTCAGCATGTAAATGTAGCCTACGGTGACCGGTTGCTCGAACTGAGTTCCGGTCATCCCGTCGAACAGGATGGTCTTCCCGGAGGTGGGCAGCTTCGCATCGGTGAGCGCCTTCTTGATTTCGCGCTCCGTAGCACCGTCGAATACCGGTGTCGCGAACTGCACGCCCAGCGCCTTGGCGGCCCATCCCAGGTGGGTCTCCAGAATCTGACCCACGTTCATACGGGAAGGCACACCCAGGGGGTTGAGAACGATTTCCACCGGCGTTCCATCCGGCAGGTACGGCATGTCCTCTTCCGGCAGAATGCGCGCGATCACACCCTTGTTGCCGTGGCGGCCGGCCATCTTGTCGCCCACCGAGAGCTTGCGCTTCATGGCGATGTAGACTTTGACCAGCTTGATTACGCCCGGCGGCAGCTCATCGCCCTTGCGCAGCTTGGCGACCTTTTCGTCGGTGATCTTTTCCAGCACCGCGATCTGGCGCGACGTCATCTCTTCGATTTCGTCGATCTGTTCGTTCAGGCGCGGGTCCTTGCTGGAAAGGCGCATGCGCTTGAGGTCGCGCGATTTCATTTTCTCGATGAGCTCGCGCGTCAGCTCGGTGTCTTTGCTGAGCAGGCGCTTGTTGGTCTTTTCGTCGTGCAGGTCGGCCAGCAGCTTCTTGCCGTCCAGCAGGTTGCCCAGCCGCTTGGCGCGCTCGTCGGTCAGGATGCGGATTTCATCCTGCAGGTTGCGCTGCAAACGCTGGATCTGCGATTCTTCGATGCTCTTGGAGCGCTCGTCCTTCTCCTGCCCTTTACGCGAGAAGATCTTGCAATCGACGATGGTGCCCTCGATTCCGGGCGGGCAGTACAGCGAGGCGTCTTTCACGTCTCCGGCCTTTTCGCCGAAGATGGCGCGCAGCAATTTCTCTTCGGGAGTAAGCTGGGTTTCGCCCTTGGGCGTCACCTTACCCACCAGAATGTCGCCCGGCTTCACCGTGGCGCCGATCCGGATGATGCCGCTCTCATCCAGGTTCCGCAGGAACGAGTCGGCGATGTTGGGGATGTCGCGGGTGATTTCTTCCGGCCACAGCTTGGTGTCGCGCGCTTCGATTTCGAACTCCTCGATGTGGATCGAGGTGTAGTAATCTTCCTTGACCAGCTTTTCGTTGACCAGGATAGCGTCTTCGAAGTTATACCCGCGCCACGGCATGAAAGCGACGAGCACGTTGCGCCCCAGGGCCAACTCGCCCAGATCGGTGCAGGGACCGTCTGCCAGCACGGCGCCCTTGGGAACTCGCTGTCCCACCGCTACGATGGGCTTCTGGTTGATGCAGGTATTCTGGTTGCTTCGCTTGAACTTGGTGAGCTGGTAGATGTCCGCGCCCACTTCACGGGAAAGCTGGCCTTCGTGGCTGGCGCCTTCCACGCGCACGATGATGCGCTCGGAATCCACCGAATCCACCACGCCGGGACGCTTGCAGAGCACTACGGCGCCCGAATCGCGAGCCGTCACCAGTTCCATGCCGGTGCCCACGTAGGGGGCGTCGGCGCGCAGCAGCGGCACGGCCTGGCGCTGCATGTTGGACCCCATCAGGGCGCGGTTGGCATCGTCGTTTTCCAGGAACGGAATCAGGCTGGCGGCCACGCTGACGAGCTGCTTCGGGGAAACGTCGATGTATTCGATTTCGTCCCTGGGCTTGAGCACGAAGTTGCCGGCCTGGCGCGCGTTGGAAAGGTCGGGCACGATGCGGCCCTTCTCATCCAGTTCCACGTTGGCCTGCGCCACCGTCCACTTGTCTTCTT